>NZ_JAJNOG010000007.1:0-247911 GCF_027947695.1 Enterobacter sp. PI-10
GACGGCACTGACCGCCACGCGGGTAATTTTGCCGTTAACATAGCGGGACGTCAGCAGGTTCTGCGTCGGGATGGTCACCGTGACCGGCTGGCCCAGCAGCTTGCTGCGGTCGATGCGCGCGTCCGTGCCGAGCACGGTCAGCGTCAGCGCGAACGACTCGGACATCGCCTCGCGGCCCGTCAGTTTCCAGAACAGAAGCCCCTCCACCGGGAGCTGAACGGTAATTCGGTTGAGCATAATCTTTATTCCATCTAGCTTATGCGATTCAGAAAAGAGGTTCGCATCTGTGACTGAGCGTAATTCTACGGATTCACCAGCCAGGTGCCCGGCCTGGTGATATCCAGCGTCTGGCCACGCGTTCTTCCGTTGCCCTGCAGTTCAATCTTCGCCTCTCCGGCCGGCAGCTTGAGCGACGCATAACCGTTGGTCGCTGGACGGAGCGCTTTTTGCTCGCCGTTCACTTTCAGCGTTTCGCCATCGAGGATGCGGATATAGACCAACGCAATCGGGCTCTCGACAGGCGGTGGCGTCTGCTGTGCCGTCACCTGCTCGCTCACCTTCGCCGTTTCCGGCTTCACGTCTGGCGTGTTCGCGACGGTTTCGGTTGGACGCGTCTCGCCCGGTGTCTGTGCAGCCTGCTCAGGGGCATCGTTACCGCCGCTGAACAGCATCGCCCCGGCGATAACCCCTACCAGCACGCCTGCGGCAACCATGCCCGGGATCTTGTAGCGGCGCCATTCGAGCAGCGAAGCCGGTTTCTCGTCTTCAACCGGAACCAGCATCGTGCCGGGCTTTTTCGCCGTCAGCACGTCGTTGATACCGGCGACCGGCATCTCTATCAGCGCGGCGAACTCGTCGATTGACTGCGGACGATCCTCCATGTGCAGCGCCAGCGCACGGTCGATGGCCTGCAGCAGCGGAATCGAATAGCCCTGCGGCATGATTTCCACCAGAGGTTTGCAGGTATCCTGAATAGAGCGCACCACGCTGACCGGCGGCGGAGAACCCACAATCAGCGTACGCAGCACCGCGCCGAGGGCGTAAATGTCCGTCCACGGGCCCTGCTCGCTTTCGTTGTCGTCGGTGTACTGCTCAATCGGGGCAAAGCCCGGGCGCAGCATGGTTTCCGTTTCGTCGGAGAGATTACCGATGGTGCGGCGCGCGGAGCCGAAATCAAGCAGCACCGGCAGGCCGTTATCCTGGATCTGAATGTTATCCAGAGAGATGTCGCGGTGCAGGTAGCCTTCGTTGTGGATAGTCTTGATCGCGCCAAACAGCATCGGCAGCGTGCGGCGGATCCAGGCTTCGTTAATCAGCTCCGGCTTTTGTTCGCGCAGGCGCGAAAGCGTGGTGCCGCTGTAAAACAGCGTCCCCATGTAGGCCGTGTCGTTTTGCACCCAGAAGCGCAGGACGTGCAGCAGGTTCGGGTGGTTAAAGCGCGCCAGCAGACGGGCTTCCTGAATGAAGCTGTTCAGGCCTGCGGAAAACGCTTTGCCAAAACGCTCGCTGCGCAGCACCAGGGTCATGTCGTCGCCGCGCACGGCGAGCGAGGAAGGCATAAATTCTTTGATAGCGATAGTGCGTTCGAGCTGGTGATCCCACGCGCGATAGACGATGCCAAAACCCCCGCCGCCGATCACCTCTTTGATTTCAAACTCGTTGAAGCGGTACCCGACCGGGAGCGCGTTTGGGACAGTCCGATTGTTATCATTATCCGTCATCTTTTACAGTTCTCTTGATGATTATTACGCGGCAAACTGACAGTGAAACTCGCCCTGCTCGCAGGTGACGTGCAGACGTCGGTACTGCTCGTCGCTGCGGCTGGCGGTAAGTAAGATCTGGCTCATCTGAGGCAGCAGAGTGTTGGTCAGAATAGCGTCCACCATGCGTCCCCCGGACTCCACCTCGGTACAGCGCTGAACGATCTGTTCCACCACGCTGTCGTCAAACTCAGAAATAATGCTGTGATTCTCTTCCAGACGACGCTGAATGCGCTTGAGCTGCAGGCGAACAATCTGCCCCAGCATCTCGTCGCTGAGCGGGTAATACGGCACCACCAGCAGGCGGCCCAGCAGCGCCGGTGGGAAGACCTCCAGCAGCGGCTGGCGCAGGGCACTGCTTAACGCCTCAGGCTCCGGCATCAGGTCCGGATCGGCGCACATGGCGCTGATCAGGTCGGTGCCGACGTTAGACGTCAGAATAATAATGGTGTTGCGGAAATCAATGTGGCGCCCCTCGCCGTCCTCCATCCAGCCTTTATCAAAGACCTGGAAGAAGATCTCGTGGACGTCCGGGTGCGCTTTTTCAATTTCGTCCAGCAGCACCACGCTGTAAGGACGGCGTCGCACGGCCTCGGTTAACACGCCGCCTTCACCATACCCTACGTACCCCGGAGGCGCACCTTTTAAGGTGGAAACGGTGTGCGCTTCCTGAAACTCACTCATGTTGATGGTGATAACGTTCTGCTCGCCGCCGTACAGGGATTCCGCGAGCGCCAGCGCGGTTTCGGTTTTACCGACCCCGGACGGTCCGCAGAGCATAAAAACGCCCACCGGCTTGTTGGGATCGTCCAGCTTCGCCCGCGAGGTTTTCACGCGGCGGGCAATGAGATCCAGACCGTGACGCTGGCCGATAACGCGCTGGTTGAGCGTGTCGGCGAGGTTTAGCACCGCGTCGATCTCGTTTTTCACCATCCGGCCCAGCGGGATCCCGGTCCAGTCGGAGACCACCGCGGCGACCACGTTTTCATCTACAGCCGCAAACAGCAGCGGTTCATCGCCCTGAAGGGCGTTCAGCGCCTGCTGCTGCTCCGCCAGCTGGCTGCGCAGATCGGCGCTATCTTCATCACCCGCCGCGAACAGCGCCGCGCGCAGGCGAATAATTTCCTGCACCAGGCTGCGTTCTTCTTCCCAGCGCAGGGCCAGGGCTTCGCGTTTTGTTTCATACGCGTCGCGTTCTGCGCGTAACGTCGTCACGCGCTCGGCGTCACCGGCCCCCACGCGCGCTTCGCGTTCAGCAATCTCAATTTCCACGTCCAGCGCGGCAAGGTGGCGCAGGCAGTCTTCGAGCTGCGCAGGTGGCGCGCTCTGGCTGACCGCGACGCGGGCGCAGGCGGTGTCGAGCAGCGCAACGGCTTTGTCCGGCAGCTGACGCGCCGGGATGTAACGATGCGACAGCTTCACCGCCGCGCTGACCGCCTCGTCGAGCAGCAGGACCTGATGGTGCGTCTCCAGCGGCGACACGGTGCTGCGCAGCATCAGAATAGCTTTCGCTTCATCCGGCTCGTGCACCTGCACCGTCTGGAAACGACGGGTCAGCGCCGGGTCTTTCTCAATGTACTTTTTATATTCTGCCCAGGTAGTGGCCCCGATGGTGCGCAGCTGACCGCGCGCCAGGGCTGGCTTCAGCAGGTTCGCCGCATCGCCGGTCCCCTGCTGGCCGCCAGCGCCAATCAGGGTGTGGATCTCATCGATAAACAGAATAATCGGCGTGGCGCTGGACTGGACTTCGTTAATGAGCGCCTGCAGACGGGCTTCAAACTCGCCTTTCATGCCTGCGCCGGCCTGCAGCATGCCGATATCCAGCAGCCACAGCTGAATATTTTGCAGCGGCTCCGGGACGTCGCCGTCGGCGATGCGCAGCGCCAGCCCTTCAACAACGGCGGTTTTGCCGACCCCGGCTTCCCCGGTCAGCAGCGGGTTGTTCTGACGGCGACGCATCAGGATATCCACCATCTGGCGGATCTCCTCGTCGCGCCCGACAACCGGGTCAATCTTCCCTTCCCGGGCGCGGGCGGTCAGGTCCTGGCCATACTGGGCCAGCGTCCCCTGTGCAGCCGGTACCGCACCCGCCGGTGCGTCGACGGCGGCAGCGGCCTGCTGCGTCTCTTTGCTGTTGGCGCAGATGGTATCGAACTGCTCAATCAGCACCTCGACGTTAAGGCGGGTAAACTGCGCCGAAATGCTTTTCAGCACGTTGGCCAGGTTCCAGGTTTTCAGCATGCCGATCAGCAAATGGCCGCCGCGAATGCGGCTGACGCCAAACTTCAGCGAGCCGAAGACCCAGGCGCGCTCCACGGCGCTGTCGATATGCTCGGAGAGATCGGAAACGGAACTGGCGCCACGCGGAAGGACATCCAGCGCGGCCACGATATCGCGCGTCAGCTGCTGTTCGTCGAGGGCAAAGTGGCGGATGACCTGCTGCAGATCGCCATCCTGCTGCTGCATCAGCTGATGCAGCCAGTGCACCAGCTCAACGTACGGGTTACCGCGCAGCTTGCAGAACGCAGTGGCGCTTTCCAGAGAGGTAAATAACAGCGTATCCAGTTTGCCGAAAAGCACGGCACGGCTAATTTCTGACATGTTAGTTTCCATTAACAATGATTCGGTATACGGAAGGATTACCGCTCTGCGCGATACACCAGATCGCCGCGCGGGACAGGCTGCGGCTGAATGCCCAGCCAGGTGTTATAGCCTAATCGCCCATGACTGCCGAGCGTGGTGCCCTGCACCGCGTCTTCGCGCAGGATCACCCGCGTTTCCCATTCAAATTCTACCCCAGCGTACTGACGCACCCAGTCGCGCAGCTCGGTGACCCACGCTTCACCCGGCAAAAAGCGGTTGTACTCCTCCGCGCTCAGCGGGCCAATCTCGATGCGAAACTTATGCTGCACGTCGCGGACGGCGACGCCGAGAAAGGCCGATTCACCCATGCGCGGCATGCGGCGTCCTGCTCCCAGCTGCGCCTGCTCGCGCGTGGAGAGGGGCATCCACTGCGGCACGTTGCTAACCAGTTTGACCGGCGCCTTAAAATAGCTGCGCAGGATCTTCTCCAGCCCCTCGGGATCCCGCCCGTGGCGGGTCAGGTGCCCGGCGTGGGTAAAGCGCGCGTGCGAGCTCAGGCTGCCTTTGTTCATCTGCCCCGGCTGGCCCATGCCAATCAGCGACGCCAGATAGCCCTCAAAGCGCTTGTTATCAGCACGATCCAGGGAGACGGTAGGCTGCGCATCCGCCCAGGCGCGGTAAAACAGCAGCGCAAGACGGTGATGGAACAGATCGGCAAACGCGCTGAGGCTGGTGTCCTGATGATGATAAATACGCTCGCGGGCGTACTCGGTCATATGGACCGGCAGCGGGCCGTTCGGGCCAAACAGGCCGAAGCTGAGGATAGACACCTCGTGCAGCCCGCTCTCTTCCCGCTGACGTACGTGGGCCAGCGTCGACGGCGCAAAGCTCATCGACGGCTGCTGGCCGATGCGCAGCGGTTCAAATTTCGGCAGCGACGCGCGTCCCAGCGGGTAGCGCTCGCCGCCCTGGGCATCAATGCGCCTTAAGAGCTGAAACAGATCGTAGCGCCAGGGCGTCTCCCGGACGCCGTGCCAGAACGCGTCCGACAGCCTGGTCAGGCGATGCACGCGCAGCGGTGCAGTGGCAGCGTCACTCATATCAGCGCCCTTTTACCCATGCGCGGCGCCCAGTAGCCAATCTCGCCGCGCTGCTGACTTTTCAGGGTGAACTCCGTAAAGCTGTTGATAGAGACCAGACGGGCAAAGAGGCGCTCCATCACGCTGCCGAAGAGCCACGGACTGGCCCCGGAAAAGGCTCGCTCATCCACCGTCAGGGTAATGCCGATCCCGCGGGCGAACACGACCGGGCCGGGTTCAGGCACGCGGCGGTGAACCTGCTCCAGCACGCAGTGGCGAACGCCCTCCACCTGACGCGCAACGGGCGTTTCGGCCAGGTTGGCATAAAGCCCTAACAGCTGGCGCAGCGCGGCCGCCCCCTCTTCGTTTTCGCTGTCCATCAGGCTGAGGTAGTTCATCTGCAGCTGGCTGATAAGCCGCCAGGTGCTGAACCCTTCCGCCAGCGCCGGACGCGGCGGCGTCGGCCCTTTACGCAGGGTGAGGGATTTCACCGGCATGGAGTCCGCCACAATGAACTGCCCGAGCTCCTGCTGCAGCATTAGCGGCAGGTCGCGGCTGGTGCAGAGCACCTCGGCAGAGATATAGCGCAGGTTATCCTGCCAGGGGGCATGCTGTTCATCCACCAGCGAAACAAACACCTCCGAGCCGATATAGCCGGTACGGGTGCCGTAGCGCAGGGCGTGCTCGGACAGCACGCGCTGCTCGCGTCGCAGCGAAAAATAGGCCCCGTAGTTGCCCGCATCGCCGCTCCAGGTGCTCCAGAACGGACGAAACGTCTGGTCATCACGCTGACCGTCCGCGCTGCCATAAATTTTTTTGACCGCGTAAATTTCATAATCCAGCGGACGAATGTTATCGACCACCAGATGGTATTCATGCTGACCGTCATTCAGCTTCTGACGCGCCGCGACCTTTGGAAACAGGTTGATGACCGGCGTACAGTGCAGCGCCAGATGGCTGGCATCGACCACGCGCTCCAGCTGTTCATCCGACTTATCCAGCAGAATGAAGATGTCGAAGGCTTTTTCGCCTTCACAGCGCTGGATCAGCGTGCTCAGACCGCTCAGGCTGATGAAGCGGAAGCGGGCCGGAAACGCAAAGTACTCCTGAAGCAGGCGATAGCCGTCAAAGTTGCGCAGATCGTCCGGCAGCAGCGCCTGGTCAGGCTCAAAGCCCTCCTGGCGCAGCGCATCTGACGCCAGCAGCTGTCGCTGCGGCTGCGGACTGACCGTCTGACAGACGATCCCGGCGTGGTGCTCCATCACCAGCTCCAGCAGCTTCAGCGCTTCAATGTCCGGACCGCCGAGGAAAAATTCCAGGCGGTCGAAATCCAGGTGCCCGAGGTTTTGCGGGCCGTCGCAGGCAATGCGGATCCGCAGGGCGCTGCCGATCCCCCGCTGGCTCAGTCCCAGCTGCGCCAGCGGCAGATCGGCGGGGACGCCGCCCAGCTCGACCTTGTCGATTTTCAGCGGCAGCAGGTTGACCTCGTGCGCCGTGGTATAGCTGCAGGTCACGCCGGTTTTTTTCAGCGCCAGGCTGTCCATCATGGTGCCACGCGGGACAATAAAGCCTTTGCTCAGGTCGCCCCGGCTGCTGTCGGGCTCAATCTCCGCAATCGCCATCGACGGCGTGGGCGCGAGATAGTTAGGCGCGATCATCTCCAGCAGACGCTGGGAGAAGCGCGGAAACTCCGCGTCCATTTTCATCTGCACGCGGGAAGTCAGGAAGGCGAAGCCCTCCATCAGACGTTCGGTATACGGGTCCGCCACTTCGATGCCGCGCATGCCCAGCCGTCCGGCGACTTTTGGGTAGCGTTCGGCAAACTCGGCCCCCATTTCGCGCAGATAGGCCAGCTCACGGTTGTAATATTCGAGCAGTTTACTTTCCATGATTACCCCGCATCATTCAGTTCAAAATGGCCGTTTTCCAGATCGACATCGGTACGAAACAGAAACTCCAGCGGGTACGGCACGCACCATAAACGCCCTTTGATCTCAATGGAGAGCACGTTGTGCAGATCCAGCGAGGAGGTATCCGACACGCAGCGAACCTGCAGCCCCTGCGGCAAAATGCGCGGCTCAAAATTAATGATGGCCTCGGTGAGCTTGCGCTGAATATCGTGCCATTCGATGTCCGACATTCTTTTCCCGGCCAGCGGCGAGACGCCGAAGTTGACCACCGAGCGGTTCACGTGCGGCAAGGCGCTCAAATCGCCGGAGGCATCGTGGTTGATGGTGTTAAACAGCCACTGCAGATCCCGCAGGACGTTGCGGCGCAGGGCGGCGTGGGTGATCAGATTGCTGTTGGCCGACTCGCGCTTTTTTTCCGGGTCGTCATCGGTGAGGCGATCGAGCAGCGAGGGCTGCATCTTGTCGCGCGCCCCCACCTTCTCCTGCTTGCTGCGGGCTTGCCAGCCGCTGCGCAGCAGATCGCCTTCGCCAGCGGGATTACTCATCGGCTCCATCCGTCGCAAACGTCACGAGGCTCAAGGACAGCAGCGGGCTTTCGCTTTGCTCGCTCAGCCAGGCTTTCTGGCCCCTGCCTTCGTAAAGGGTACCGTCTTCGTCGAGCGCCTGCCATTCGGTGGTGCGGCCTAATTTGACCGCATCAGCGGCATCGGCAGCAAAAGGATAACGCGCCGGGATCTGACACACCTGCTCCGTACCGTCGGTCAGGCGCACAAGCGCGTGACGCCAAACCAGATCGGTGACGCTGGCAGGCGCCTGGAAACGGATCTCCGCGATAGCGTTAAACGGCAGCCAGAAATAGCGGCCGTTCACTATGGTTTCGCAGACCGGGCCGAGACGGGCATCGCCGTCCATCAGCCAGTCAAAAGCCTGCGTCTCCTCGTTTTCGAGGGTGATGTGACCCGCAGTGGCTTGCGCCTGTTCGAGGGCTTCAAGACGCAGCGCATGCGCGCGCTCGCCGTCCTCGCTCAGCGCCGCGGCAAGGGTAGTCAGCCACGGCCACTGGGTTTCAGGCATGGCCGGTCGCGCCTGTCCCGCCATTACCTGCGCGCGCTGCTGCTCGCCCTGAATGGACTGCTCCAGCAGCGTGACGGTAGGTTTCGCCTGAGGCTTCAGCGCCAGCCAGCTTTTCAGCTGGGTAAGAGCCCGCGTCCAGTTGCCGCTGAGGGTTAAAAACTGCACAAACGCAGCGCGAAGGTCGGCATCCGCCGGACGGGCTTTGATTTCAGCTTCCAGACGCGCCAGCGCATCGTTGAGCGACTCGCCCGCCAGGTGTTGATAAAGCGTATTCATAGCCATTCCTTAATTCGCCGCGCGCCATGCGCCGACTGCCGGATCGCGCAGCTGAGGACGCAGGGTGTCAATCAGAACGATATTCAGCGGAGTACCCGGTGCGACCCAGGCGCTCCACGTTTTTTTCACCGCCGCGATCCGCGCCTGCAGTTTTGCGTCATCGCTGGCGATTTCACGGGAAATCTCCACCGCTACGGTGCCGTTGCTCTTCCAGCTGTTCAGGCTGTTATCGTAAGGCAGGATCATCCAGCTCTGGTCGCTGTTTGGGGTGCTGAATACCATGCGCTCTTTGTTGACGGAGGTGATCAGCGCGTTTTCCGGGTCGGCGCTTTGATTTAGTCCGGTCACCGGGAAACCGTGGATGTACGTCACCGCCATCTCTTTCTGTCCGCCGTTGCGGGACTGCGAAACTACGGTGTGTCCGCTCAGCCAGCTGCCGTTGCCGCAGCGGGTGGTGTCAGAATCCGGAATAAAGAGCGCCGGAGCAGAGGCGCCCCCTTCCCAGAAAGTGCGCAGGTGGCAGCCGTCCTGAAGCGTAAACTCCTGCCACGGCGTACGGTCGGCGGCAACGGTGCGGGAAGCCACATTTTGATCTGGCGGCATTAACGTGCCGCTGGCTGTGGCAGCGGTGACGGTTGCGGCAGGCGTGGCCTGCTCCTGTTTCACCACCAGCGCCCAGTCCTGCGCTTTGCCTGCGGTGCCCTGCGCCAGCGTGGTACCTGCCGGATCGTTGAGCGTCCAGCTGAGTTTATTCACTTTGCTGCACTGGTGCTCCAGCAGTGAGCCAAGACGCGGTACAAAGTTCTCCAGCACGGAGACGTCTTTCTTGCCGTTCGCCACAATGCGCAGCGCCACCTCAGGCTTACACCAGCTTTGCGGCGTGTTGTCTTTAATGTTGTCGATCCAGATATCCAGCTTCTGTGCAGGAGACTGCACGATGCGGAAATTCTCAGCCTGCGCGGTGGAGGTGACCGCCAGAAGTGCCAAACCCGATAGCCAAAGTTTCATATCGTTCCTTGTGTGTCTAATCAGTTCCGCAGGGAAGAAATTGTGCTGCGTCAGAGAGGGTGTGCAGCAAAGTGGTGTCCTGAGGGTTGCCCATCCATACCGCCAGGGCAGTATAGTTATCCTGAGCATTCCCTTCCTGTTCACCATTCTTTTGAATGATTTGGTTCATTAAGGTCAGCCACTCCTGCGGCGTATTGACCATATGCAGCGACTGCTTCATTTGCTCTTCGCTGACGCCGTGCCAGAATCCGTCGGTGCAGAGTAAGAATGCATCGCCGTCTTCAACCTGCACCACGTCGCTGTAGCTCGCTTCCGGCCCGCCGTTTTCAATCCCGAGCGCCAGATAGAGCAGGTTACTGTTCAGGTTGTCGGTCTGGTGTCCGGCATCTTTCATCTGCTGCACCAGGCTGTGGTCGGTGGTCACATGCCACAGCCATCCCCGGCGGAACAGGTACAGGCGGCTGTCTCCGGCATGCGCCCAGTAGGCCAGGCCGTAATCACGGTCAATGAACAGACTGACCAGCGTCGTGCCCATCCGGCGATAGTCCTGAACGGCCTGCTGCTCGCTGAGGATGGTGCGGTTCGCCGTCTGCACGTAGTCGCGGATGTGCTGCGCATTAAGATGTTTGTCGCCATCGAAGCGGGAGATAATGCTGTTGCGTGCCAGCTCTGCAGCTACCTCACCGCCCGGCAGGCCCGCGATGCCGTCGCAGACGACAAAGCAGGCTGAACGTTCCCCTATGGTTTCTCCCGTCTGATCCTGGTTGCTGGCGCGCGTCCCCTGGCGGGAGAGAGAAGCCGTTGCGATATTCATTTGTCTTCCGATCCGCTCTGTGAGTCTTTGTACTGATTCACCTCCATGTCGTACGCATGAAGGAAGGCCTCGCCGAACAGGGTGTGGAAGTCATCCTCAATCTCGCCCGCCGTCTCGCCATAGCTGCGAACAAAATAGTCCCACAGGGCGGCTTTACGGCTGCCCGGCAGCGCCAGACGCGAGGTCATGCCGTTCTGCTTCGCCTGCTCTTCCAGTTGCTCCGGGTTAAAGGACTGCAGCATCGCGGCAATGATGGCGCGGATGCCGGAGATCATGCCCAGCTGGTGCGCCTGCAGATCGATCAGCGCGTCGCGCACGGATTTGGTCGGCGGCATAAAGCCCGGCATCGGAGTGCCGAACATCTGGATCAGCACGGTTTTGCCGGTCGGCAACAGCTTGAAAGGGTTGTTGGCATCGTCCAGCACCATAGTCATATCGGCTTTTACGCCGCGCTTGAGGATGGAGCGCGAGGAAAGCAGCGCCACCGTTCCCTGAGAGAACATACCGAGGATCTGTCCCAGCTGACGCATATTTTCACGGTCAAACTGCGGAACGGGCTGCATTTCGCTCAGGCCCATGCCTTCCAGCAGCGCCTCCAGAAGCTCGCCCTGCAGCACTTCGCCCTTCTCGCCGCTGTTTGCCGTGGCGGCTGGGGCGGCGGCGTTATTGACCGGGTCGATGCGCAGACGGCCCTTAGGGGCCTGGGCGCTGCTGCGGGCAACGGCCTGCGGCGTAGGCATGGTGAAGCCTGCGTAATCCGGTCGCGCGGGCTCTTCTTCAGCGCGCGGTTCTTCCTGCGGCTCAGGGGCGAACAGCGGAGAATCGGCCAGCACGTCCTCTTCCTGCTCAGGCTCCGGCACTGGCGCAGGCTTTTCGGCGACTATGTCATCCGGATGGGTTAACGGCGCGCCGCCCATCAGCCCGAGCGGGTCGTCATTACGCGCGGCTGGCGCGCTGGCCTTGCCGCCAAACAGGGCCAGCGGATCGAGCTCATCCGTCGCCTCGTCTTCTGGCTTAGCGGGGCTCGTCTCTCCCGGCGGCACCAGCGTTGACGGGGTGACGTCATCAAAAATACTCTCTTTATTGAACAACGCTTCGTCGCTGAACAGCGTGTCCGGGTCAACGTTCTTACGCTCAAGTTTTGGATCGCTGTCGTTGAACATCGCCAGCGGATCTTCAGCGTTACGCTCCGGGGCCGCTGGCTGGGAGAATGGATCGTGCGATGCAGCTGGCTGCGGTTTTGTACGGTTGCTGGAGATGCTGTCGGAGATGGAGAACTCCTGCATCAGGCTATCCCAGATTTCCGTTGGCACGGCGGTCGGCTCGGCCTTCCCGCGCGGTGCGGTGCTCGCCGGCTTCGGGTGCGGAGCGGGCGCGGACGCGGCTGCCGGACGCGCCTGCTGATGCATGCTGGCCGCCATGCGGCTCACGGGCTGCGTATCGTGGATCAGTTCGGTCACTTCGATACGGTAGTCATCAATACCGAGAATGTCGCCATCCTGCAGCTCAACCTGACGCCCTCGCTCCAGCGGAATGTCATTTAATACCACGCGGGTGACGCTGCCACGGTTGGTCACGCGGCATTCGCCCTGGGCGTCAACGTGAACAATGGCCTGCAGACGAGAGATGGTGCGGTCATTGTCCGGCAACACCAGATTGTTATCCGTACCGCGCCCAATGGTGCCGCCCGGGGCGTAAAAATCACAGCTGCTTTGCGGCGGCTGATGACCGGGTTTTGTAGAAATAATCGTGAATCGCATGGCGTATTCCTGCTGGTATGATTAGCGCTCAAACGCTGCCGCTCTCGGGGCGAGAACGGCGGCGTTTGGGGTTAACACATTCTATTCAGTCTGCGTAAGCTTAAACTGGCCTGAAGGACCTTCCTGTAAGGTGAAGCGGGCCGCATAGCGAACAGAATCGTTTTTCCCTGACACCTTCAGGGCAACATCATATTCTCCGGCTTGCCACGCAATCCCCTGCCACTGGTGACACTGTTGGGTCGTTAACGTCACTTCAGGGCTAAACGTTGACGGCGGCGATACCGCTTTCCACTCATTTCCCGCGCGTTTCATTATGGTGGGCGAATGGCTGGTGACAGGCGCGTCTAACCCGGAGTTAGCGGGAATAGCAAAGCAGGGTTCGTTGTTCTTTAGCGTAACCGAAAGCGACTGATATTGTGCAGGATGAGATACACAGGCACTCACCGTTAATGCGATTGCTACAACACTGAGTAACTGTTTCATAACCATACCCGCCGGTCTTTAGGATTTTGAATAAACAACGATAATACCTGCAGGTATTTATCCTTCAGGTCGGGCCCGATAATTCCCTCAAAACCTGCAATGTTTCGGAAATCACCCAGACCGTAATTTATCAAATAATAAAAATCAGAAATGATAGAAGCCTGCTGCTCCATACCAAAGTCCGATAGTTTTTTATCGGGGGGCAGAGAATAATTATAACTTGCTGCCCAACTGAATGCGCCTCGGGTTCGAACATTCATTCCAATCTGATGCTGCAATACATGCACCATTTCGTGAATAAACCAGTGTTTATATCGCGGAACCTCTATTGAAAAGTCATCCCGATAATGCGGCTCGCGAAAATAGAGCTCACCATTGGGGGTCATCGCGACATCTGTCGACTGCATATTAAACGGCAAATAGCTTTTATTATGGACTTTAACTTCTGAATACTTTATTGCGTCACCAAAAACCGAGCGCGCCAGTGCTATTTCGCCAATGGTGAGAGGACGGGCGCCTCCTTCCTGCAAACTTGCCATGCTATCTTCCTTCCCGGTTGATAATGACCGGGGAAACTCCCCGGCCACATACGCAATTACGCTTCTTTGTTTTCTTTGATGTTCCAGCCAGCGCTGCTTTCAGCACCCTTACCACCAGACGTGGTCTGCTCCCAGTACTGCTGTTTCACTTTCGCAGCCTGGAACGCATAGGTCACACCAACGGTATCGCCGTTGTCTGCACCGGTGTACTGAACAGAGGTGACCAGCACATCTTCCAGCGTGATGCGGGAGTATTCCACCTGCTGGCCGCCGGCTTTACAGACGGACAGCTCAACTTTGGTCAGGTGTTTACCGCTGGCGCAGTGTTTCAGGATAGCGGTGGTGGATTTGTCGATCAGCGCGTTAACGTGCAGGTCGTTAAAGTTAACTTTACCGGCACCGCCGCCACCGCCAACGCTCATATTACCTGGCTGGGAAGCACCCCAGGAGAAGGAGGTAATATCAGTCCAGCCGGTGTGGTTAGAATCTTTAGATTCGCCCGTAACACCCTCGACCTTCAGAAACATATCAATAGCCATAATATCTACTCTTCGTGGATGAACAATATTGCTTTCGAAAAAGCACTTATATGGCAAACAGGAAAGCATGGGGCTGAATAAAACCGTCCATATTTTACCTCTGCCTCATGTCAAATGACCCGTGTCATTTGACAGTCTTACATTCCCCCGCAATAACGGAACGAATGTGAAGTCATTATTACCGTGCGTTATTCTGGAACTTGTTAAGGACGGCATTAACAACTTAGCCGTCTTTCTTGCCGGGTGGCGCTGTGCTTACCCGGCCTACATTGAGAAAAAATATCAATGGGTTGCACGTTTCATCGTAGGCCCGTGCAAGCGTGGCGCCGCCGGGAAAAACTCACAAAACGCATGTTGCTCTTACGCGTCTTTCGTCTTCAGCGACGGCAGTTTAGATACCAGACGCAGAGAAACGGTCAGACCTTCCAGCTGGTAGTGTGGGCGCAGGAAGAACTTCGCGGCGTAGTATCCCGGGTTGTCCTCAATCTCCTGCACCTGCACTTCTGCAGCCGCCAGCGGTTTACGGGACTTGGTCTCCTGGGAGGAGTTAGCCGGGTCACCGTCGACGTAGTTCATCACCCAGTCGTTCAGCCAGCGTTCCATCTCTTCGCGCTCGCGGAAAGAGCCGATTTTGTCGCGCACGATGCACTTCAGGTAGTGCGCAAAACGGCAGCAGGCGAACAGGTACGGCAGACGAGAGGCCAGACGCGCGTTGGCGGTGGCATCCGGGTCATGGTACTCGGCCGGTTTCTGCAGCGACTGCGCGCCGATGAAGGCGGCAAAGTCGGAGTTTTTGCGGTGAACCAGCGGCATAAAGCCGTTTTTCGCCAGCTCGGCTTCACGACGATCGCTGATGGCGATCTCGGTCGGGCACTTCATGTCTACGCCGCCGTCATCGCTCGGGAAGGTGTGGCACGGCAGGTTTTCCACCGCCCCGCCGGACTCCACGCCGCGAATCGAGGTGCACCAGCCGTACTCTTTGAAGGAGCGGTTGATGTTAGCGGCCATCGCATACGCTGCGTTCGCCCAGGAGTAGCTGTTGTGGTTCGCGCCGTCGGTCTGCTCTTCAAAGTCAAAGCTGTCGACCGGGTTGGTGCGAATGCCGTACGGCAGGCGCGACAGGAAGCGCGGCATCACCAGACCCAGATAGCGGGCATCTTCGGATTCACGCAGCGAACGCCAGGCGGCGTATTCGGTGTTCTGGAAGATCTTGGTCAGGTCGCGCGGGTTAGCCAGCTCCTGCCAGGACTCCATCTGCATCACGCCCGGTGCGGTACCGGTGATAAACGGACAGTGCGCCGCAGAGCCGATGCGCGCCATTTCACCCAGCAGCTCAACATCCTGCGGGCTGTGGTCGAAGTAGTAGTCGCCGACGATGCAGCCAAACGGTTCGCCGCCGAACTGACCGTACTCCTGCTCGTAGATCTTCTTGAAGATCGGGCTCTGGTCCCAGCCCACGCCCTTGAAGCGCTTCAGGGTACGGCCCAGCTCCTGCTTGGAGATGCTCATAAAGCGGATCTTCAGCATCTCGTCAGTTTCAGTGTTGTTCACCAGATAGCTCAGACCGCGCCAGGCGCTCTCCAGCTTCTGAAACTCTTCGTGGTGAATGATCTGGTTTACCTGCTGCGAAAGCTGCTCGTCGATACCGGCAATCAGGTTCTGAATGGTACGGTAGGTATCGTTCGAGAAGGTGACGGTATTTTCCAGCGCCTGCTGCGCCAGGGTTTTGACTGCGCTTTCGACGGCGGAACGCGCCTGGTCGGTTTTCGGGCGGAACTCTTTGTTCAGCAGCGCGCTGAATTCATCCTGGCTGAACGCCTGACCCGCCTGCTGCTCGTGTTGTTGAGTCTGGTTGCTCATCGATTATTCCTCGCTACCTTTCGCACTTTCGTCATTTTTCGGCAACTGGCTCAGGGATTTGAGCAGCGTCGGATCCTGCAGAATTTTTGCGATCAGCTCTTCCGCACCGTTTTTACCGTCCATATAAGTCAGCAGGTTGGAAAGCTGGGTACGCGCTTCCAGCAGCTTGTTCAGCGGCTCAACCTTGCGGGCCACCGCATCAGGCAGGAAGTCGTCCATGCTGTCGAAGGTAAGATCTACGTTGAGCTTACCTTCGCCGGTCAGGGTGTTATCCACCTGGAACGCCACGCGCGGCTTAAGCGCCTTCATGCGTTCGTCAAAGTTGTCGATGTCGATTTCGAGGAATTTACGCTCGTCGACGGCCGGCAGGTTTTCAACCGGTTTGCCGACCAGATCGGCCATGACGCCCATCACAAACGGCAGCTGAATCTTACGTTCTGCACCGTAGATCTCTACGTCGTACTCGATCTGCACGCGGGGGGCACGGTTACGTGCGATGAATTTCTGCCCACTGTTACTCATTGCCATGATGTTCTCCATCAAAGATGCGCGGTGAAGGTGAAACGGCAGGCTCCATGCCTGTCGTCATAATGCCTGGACGCGCTATTCGCGGCGCCCAAAGATGTTTTCCAGTTGGTTAACGCCGTCTGGCGCCAGGTCGCGAATAATGTCCATAAAGTTGAGTTCTGACAGCCGCTGCACCCGTTCAATCATCAGCGGTGCGGGGTGGCTCGGTTCGTACTGCGCAAAATACTGTTTTGCTTTTTCCAGCATCAGCTGCGCGTCGGCGCGGCTGGTGACCTGCACGCTGCGCCAGTCGGTGACCGGCTGAGCGGGCTGCGCTGCGGACGACGGCTGCTCTGCCTGTGGTTCTGCATGCGCCTCACGGTTCGGCAGCAGCTTGCTGATGTCGGTTACCTGACACGCGCTTGCTACCAGTCCGACGGTTTTAAGCAACTGCTCCATCTCGGGCACGCCGCTTTCACCGAGATGCCCGGTGAGCAGCTCGCGAATGGCCAGCAGCCGTTCGTTGATGACGATAACCGCTGCGGTCCCCGGCTGGTCGCCGCGGGCCAGCTCGTCAATCAGCCGTGGACGCCCGCCGGGATAGTCCGGGCATTCGGTTTTACTGCCGTCCAGCAGGGCCTGAGCATCCCGGAGCGAAATTTCATCGCCGTTTGAACGCAGCAGCGAGGCGTTTCGTACGGCGATGGTGAGGTCGGACTTATCGCTCAGCCCCGCAAGGGCGTTAATGCGGTAGAACGGGTCGGTTTCGCCATACTCTTCCAGCAGCGGATAGAGCGTCTCCCAGTAGCGGGCGATCGCCTCCTGCACCAGCAGCAATCCGTCCGCGTAGCCCGCAAGCCCGCGACGGCGCGTCCAGGCATGGGTTAACGCCAGCAGGACGCGAAGATCTTTGGTGCGGGTCAGCAGGCTGGTGGCGTATTTTTCCACCGTGTTCCAGTCAGCTGGTTCTGCCGGAATAATGGTGTCGCCAAACTGCTGTTCCGCTTTCCCAAGACTTGCCTGATTCATGCTCTGGAATTCGGCGTCGTACTCCAGGTTTTCGCCACAGGGTTTTTCGGGGCTTATTGGCGCGAGAAATTCTTCGATATTCATGAGATCCCTGCTTATTCAAACATAGGCGGATAGAGACCGTGACGGCCCGGACGAGCGCCCCCTGCCGGGTCGAACAGCAGGGTGAAAAGCTGCCCGGTAAAGTTACCGCTGTGCACGTGGGTGTACAGCGGGTAGCCGTCGCAGCGGTTGGTCCACCAGTAGCTGGTCTGACGCAGAGGATCAAAACATTCAGCCGCCTGAGGCCAGCCCAGCGTGCTCTGCCCGTCCTCGTCATAGCCAATCACATCAAGTATGTCGGAACGCTTTTGCGGCTCGACCGGCTGCGGCGCCGGAATGGTCATCAGCATTTCGTCGAGCTGCGAGGCGGAAAAACTGTTGCGCACCGCGTGCAGCCCCAGGCGCCCAATCTGCTGATACCAGCTTTCGGCCTGGCTGAGCAGGCTGGTCGACCATTCGGACGGCGCGAAGCTCAGCTGAAGGCAAACAGGATACTGTCGGCCAACGCTGTCGCGGCCGGGCAGCAGACAGCCCATCTGGATCATCTGGCTGCCCAGCATGGGCGGTACCACAAAATTCCAGACTGGCGCTTTTTGAAACTGGCGCTCGCCGCTGCGCTGCTCTTCCTGCTGCCAGGCCAGCAGACCGACCTGGAACCAGTGTGACCACTGGCGCTGTAAAGTGTCAGGAAAGCGACGCTGCAAAAAATCTCCGGCGCTGGGTAACTTGCCATACCAGCTGTAGCGGTTCATCGCAGGGGTATTCGTCATACGGCTGTCCTTGCGGTTATGGGCATGAGAAACGGGGAAGCTGGAACGGGTTACGAATGCTGTTTGGCGCAAACTCCAGCGTGACCTGATGTCCGTCGACGTTGAAGGTGGCCTGACGGCTGAGGCTACCCGCCCCCGGGCTGGTGCTCGCCTTATCAAAGAAGCGGTTCAGCGCCCAGGAACCGTTGGTCACCAGCGTCGCCGTGCTGCCGTTAGCCAGACCCAGCTGCATGCGCACCTGGTTGGTGCCGCCCGGCCCCGGCCAGTTCATGATCTGCACGGCCTGCGGGCCGTGGCTGTAGCGCAGCAGCTGGCCGTCAACGTCCAGCGTCAGGTTCAGAATGGAGTTATCCATTCGCACGGTGCGAACCGTAACCTTGAAAGACGGTGTGGTTGCGCCGTTAGCAAAGAAGGCGTCGCGAATCGACTGGGCCTGCTGGAACGGTCTCAGCAGCCCTTCACTGCCCGGCAGCGTTTTACCGTCGATGCCCGGCATAAAGCGCCAGTTTGCCTGGGTGGTGTCCACTTTGCTGGTCAGGTTATCGCGAAAGAAGGTATCCATCAGCCCGGTCCCCGGCGCAAACATGCGCGCGAGATCGTCAGGGGTGACCTCGGTGCTGGCGCTGCGCACCAGCGGGTAGCGACCGGCAATTGCCTGGCGGCAGAACCCGCCCACTTCAACGTTAATCCGCTTCCGTACGTTTTCCAGGTCACGACGCTGGGTATCGCTGCTGGCGCCCACCGCCATGTTGCTGAACATGGTTTGCAGCCCGCCCGGCAGACGACCAGCGCTGGCCTGCAGGCGGCTGATCGCCTCCCCGCCCGGCGCCGGCATGCCGCTGTTGGCCGCATCCTGCACGGCGGTCAGGTAGCGATACAGCTCATCCACCTGCTTGAGAAAATCGTCAAACACGATGGTCTTCCCGCCCTTCTCCAGCGGCTGGGCCAGCTCAATCATCGGCGCGTAGTGGTCGGTCACCAGCTGTTCCGGCGCCTGGGTAACCGCGGCGGCCTGCGTCGGCGCATTGTCATTATTACTAAACAGCGCTTCCAGCGTGCGGGTGGCGCGGTTGCTTTGCGCCTGTGCTTTACCCGCATCTTCCGGCGCTGGCGTATCGCGGGAGAGCGTCAGGACCTGGCTCAGGTTCTGCACCAGACGGCGCAGCGGCGAGTTGGCGCCCGAGAGCAGGCGCGCGGTGTTGATGCGCTGGGAAAGATCGGCGCTGTTATTGAGCTGAATGTCGGCGAGGAAGCGATCCCAGTTTGCGATAAAGTCGCGCATGTAGAGCTGGCGCACGGCGTTGTCGATCTGCTGTTTATCCTCCTGCGCCGTCGCGGCCCCCAGCACCCAGGCGTCGTCCTCGTGCAGAGCGGTGGTTACGCTGTCAATCTGGCCGTTAAAGCTTTTCCAGTAGCCGTCCGGCGTATAGAGCCCCGGTACGCCTTCGCTGACCGGCTTGCCGCTTTTACGGGAAAATACCAGCTCGCTCTGCGGCCCGCCCAGGTCGGAAAGGGAAACCGGCTTCAGGTTGTCATCATGCTCCAGCAGGCGCTTGAGGCGACCGTACACCCGCGTGGAGAGCGGCTGCTGGCCGATCATCGCCCTTTCGCGGGCAACCAGCGATTCGTCCTGCGCGTACGGCGAGGCCTGAATCTTCGGCTCCAGCAGCTGCGTCAGGTGCCATTCAAGCTGCTGCAGCTGCGCCTTCGTGACGTTCTGCGGCAGATTCCGCTGCAGGTTGAGCATCACCCACGAATGCAGGAATTTACCGTCGTAGTGCTTCGGCTGATAGAGCATCTGATAGGCTTTCAGCGCTTCATAGCTGTATTCCACATCGCTGCCGTTGTCGTTACGAAGCCAGGTGGTGATGTGCATGGCAACGGCAGGGAGCAGCATCTGATCCAGCGCTTTCTGGTACAGCGACTGCGAGGCGTCGCTGACGTCATCCCCGCGATAGAGTCCCATACGGCGGGATACCGGCGGATCGTTGACATCAAACGCGTCGCTTTTCGGCAGATCCACCAGGCTATTCAGCAGCGGCAGCAGATCGAACAGGTCACGCTGGGTCTGGCTCTGTAAGGCTTTGCTCTGCTGGTCCAGCAGCGGCACCTTCGCATCCACCTCTTCCAGGTAGGCCTTGTTTTTGGCATAGCTGGTCAGCCACAGACCGCCGAGGATCACCAGCAGGGCCAGCAGCGCCGCGTAGCCGGACCAGATCACCGCCCGGTTGCGCAGCTCCCACCAGCGGTTTTCGCCTGCGATCCCGGCTTCCTGGAAGATGACGTTTTGCAGCAGGTTCTTAATGAAGAAACTCTGGCCTTTTGCCCCCGGGATAGGCGCTTCTTTGCTGACCGAATCCCAGTTATCCGCCTCTCCCCCTTCCGGCAGCGACAGCGCGCGGTTCAGTTCGCCCATCACGCGGTCGAACGGCATGCCTTCCTGCGTCCCGCTGGCGAAGTAGATCCCGCGCGGAGAGAACTCGGTTTCGAAGTTGGAGCGGGCGAAGACGGTGCTCAGGTAGTCCGCCAGCAGCGGACGCAGCGCGGCGAACTCCTGCGGGAAGAGATACGCTTCCGCGCGGGTCTTCGCGTCATGCTCTTTCAGCATGGTTTCCGGCAGCCCGGCATCGAGGCGCTGCTGGAGCAGAGAAAACTCCTGCTGGAAGTTGCCCATCAGGTCGTAATCGGCGTGTTTGGTTTGCTCCCACGGCAGCGTAAAGCCCCAGATCTGGTCGCGCTGCGCTTTATCGTAGTCGGCAAACCAGGCGCGAAAGCCTTTAAGCAGGTCGGCCTTGGTCACCATCACGTAGACCGGGAAGCGGATACCCAGCTGTTCATGCAGCTCGGACAGGCGCTGGCGCAGGTTCACCGCCTGCTGGCGGGACGCCTCGGCAGACTGGGTCAGCAGGTCCGAAATGCTGATCGTGACGATGACGCCGTTAATCGGCTGGCGGCGGCGGTACTTGCGCAGTAACCCCATGAACTGCAGCCACTCACCGGCATCCTGCGCCTGCTCGCTCTCCTGGGTGGTATAACGACCCGCGGTGTCCAGCAGCACGGCCTCGTTGGTGAACCACCAGTCGCAGTTACGCGTGCCGCCAATACCCCGCAGCGCGGTCTTACCGAAGCGGTCGGCCAGCGGGAACTGCAGCCCGGAGTTGACCAGCGCCGTGGTTTTACCGGATCCCGGCGCGCCGATAATGACGTACCACGGCAGCTGATAGAGATATTGCGTGCTGAAGCGCTGCGTCCACTGGGCGCCCTGGCCCGCTTTGCTGAAGTGCGCTTTTTTAAGCATCTGCGCGGCTTCATCAAAACGGCTGGCGAGGATCTGCTCCTCGCTGTTCAGCCGCTTCTGCGGATCCGCGGCTTCCGGGCTGGCGGTATTCTCCTTGAGCTTGTCCATCAGCTTGCGGTTCAGCCAGGCATTGTACAGGCGCGGCAGAATGTGGCCCTGTGCCCAGAGCAGATAGACCACGGCAATGCTGATAATACGGTTCTGTTCTGATTCAAGCGGTCGGGTGTCCACGATGGACAACAGAGGACCAATCATCCAGATCACCGCCGCCAGCGCCGTTACGCCGAGGAAGCTCCACAGAATGCGGTTGGTCAAAATGGAAAGAAGTGTAGTCAGCATTCCTTAGTTTCCTTGCGGCAATCCGTTCAGCTCGGCCTGAGTGTTTTCAGGCGACACCAGCAGAGTAATTTCCACACGGCGGTTACGGGCGCGGTTTTCAGGCGTCGTGTTCGGCGCTACCGGGTTAATCTCGCCCCGCCCTTCCGCTTTCACGCGGCCAGGCTGAGAGAGGCTTCCCTGCAGCATTTTTTGTACCGAGCGGGCGCGTTCCAGAGAGAGTTCATAGTTGGAGGCAAAGCGCGCGCTGCGGATCGGCACGTTGTCGCTGTAGCCCACCACCAGAATTTTGCCGCTGACGTTATTCATCGCCTGCGCAATGCGGTTGATGACCGGTTCATAGCGGTCGCGCACGACGGTCGAGGCAGAGGCAAACAGCCCGTCGCCTTTCAGGATAACGACGCTGCGATCCGCTTCGTCTTTCACCGCCACCAGGCCAGCCTCGATTTCAGGCTTCAGGAAACCGCGAAGGTTAAGCACCGCCGGTAGCTGACGGGCCGGTTGCTGAATAGTGGTTTCCGGCAGCTGGGACTGGTAAATCTTCGCCAGCACCGGGTTGGTGCTGTCGCCAAGACGCCAGTTAAGCACGATATAGAAGAGACAGGCGATAAACCCGGCCAGCGCCACGCAGGCCCACAGGGGAACCATCGGCCGCCAGAGCTTACGCAGCACGGGACGATCTTCCGGATGGGGAGAAAGCGGCGGCGGATAGCTGCCGCGCACGCCGCGGATCATCTGCCACAGCCGCTGCTTGATGGTCTCAAGCTGGGTGCGGCCGTTATCCAGAACCCGATAGCGTCCCTCGAAGCCCAGCAGCAGGCAGTAGTTGATCATCTCCAGCAGCAGAATGTGCTCGCGCGGGTTCTGCGACAGGCGCGCCAGCAGCTGGAAGAACTTCTCGCCGCCCCAGGTTTCGTTATGGAACGTCACCAGCAGACCGTTGCTGGACCAGACGCCGCTGCTGCCCCAGGGGGTGAGCGCGGCGGCCTCGTCGAGCGCCGTACACAGGCAGTAACGTGCCCCGACGATCACTTCGTAGGGCAGCCCTGCCTGCTGGCAGCGGACTTCAAAACGGCGAATTTCATCGATCAGGCGCTGGCGTAACGCCACCTGATCGTCATGGGAGACCGAATGACGGATCTGCGGAATCGCATTGAGCAGCGGATTGGCGGCCGCCACCAGCTGATTGTTGCTACTGGCCCCGGTAAACGCGGCATCACTGCCGGTGTCCTGTCGTTCCTGCATATTAAGCGCTCGCTTTATTATTCTGTCGGGCTACGGATGGCCCAAAACTCCATATCCAGCCCCGGGAACTCCCCTGCAAGGTGCAGGGCGAATGCGCCGGACTTATCCATCTCGTGCCACAGCTCGCTGCCCTTCTCGAGCTCGAAGTAGCTGTAGCCGGCATGCCACGGGATTTGCGGCGGCGCGACCGGCATGGCCCGCAGCATAATGCCCGGCAGCTGAAGCTGAACCAGATCGCGGATTTTCGACACCGGTGCGACCTTCATCTGCGCCGGGAAATGGGTTTGCAGGTGTTCGCCCGGCACGTTGGCTTTTACCGCCAGCACGAAGCCGAACTCACGCACCATGCTGGTTTCAGGCACCGTGGCGATGTTCAGGCCGTGAGAGCGTTCGTTAAGCGGGATCTGAATCGCGTGGTCTTCCATCACCAGCGACAGCCCCTGACGCAGCATCAGCATCAGCTTGCTGAAGCAGTTTGCCAGATCGTCATGATCGTAAATCGGCA
Source organism: Enterobacter sp. PI-10 (assembly GCF_027947695.1). Taxonomy (NCBI): domain Bacteria; kingdom Pseudomonadati; phylum Pseudomonadota; class Gammaproteobacteria; order Enterobacterales; family Enterobacteriaceae; genus Enterobacter; species Enterobacter sp. PI-10. The sequence goes on from NZ_JAJNOG010000007.1 coordinate 23,418, forward strand.
GCACGCTTTCGGCGGTCCGCTGCGACGTCCAGGTGGCAAGTTCGGTCGCAAACGGCAGCCAACCGCGCCAGAGCGTTTCCGGATGCAGCAGCGGGAGGGTTTTTAAATGAGACACCTCGCCCAGATGACGATTAACCAGCGACAGCAGCGTGAACTCAATCAGTTCAGAAGTATTAAAGCGACCGGGCTGGCGCAAACGACCGCCAATTTGCTGGCTGCGCTGTACCAGCAAGCCGTGCAGATCGTTGATCATGCTGTAGATCTGCGGGCTGTTGTTGGCATTGAGCATCGGCGGGATGTAGCTGTTGTCGAGCCGCACGTGGTTGTCGTTACGTTTCTCCGTCACAAACGCCACGCCGATGGCGGTCCATTCTGCCGTGAGGTCTTTTTCCAGCATCAGGGTCAGACGCAGGCGGCCAAACTGAACGGTGGCATCTCCCACCGACATTGCGTTGTCGTCTTCCACCTCTTGCTCGAAAGCGATAAAGCGCGCCAGCGAGGCAGGCTCTTCGCTGAAAATCACCTCTTCTCTCTCGCCACGACGAACCGGCAGCGCGAGCACCACCTTTTCGTTAGTGAGATTGTCAGGAATTTTCAGCGGTACAGGGCCGTTGCGCCCGTTACGGACCTGGAAAAAGGTGCCGTCCGGCAGCAACCCACTGCAGTAGCTCAGGGCTATGCATCCCTGACGAAGCATCGCTTCATCCAGTTCAACGTCAAGAAAGCCCCAGAGATACGATCGCTGCAGCGCGCCCCATTCACGAACATGGTTGAGCAGATAGCTTTCAGTCCGCTGAAAATGGTGTGGACGCAGGAACATGCCTTCGGTCCAGACGACCTTTTCTGCTTTCGTCATGATGATGTATTTCCTGTTTTGAAGCGCGTTACTGGCTGATGACCCGAATGCCGTTCACGTCGAGAAAAACGTTGGCCTGGAGTTCATCTGCGGACCATTTCCAGAACTGGTAGATATGATTTTCGCCAGGCACGGGCAGAGGAAGTGAAACGCGCCATTTTTTGCCATCCAGCACCTGATACTCCGCCATCACGCCTATGTAGCGGGCCTCCGGAGAGCTTTGCCCGCTGAGGGTTTTAGACAGCTGTCCCGGCATCAGGAAAAACACGTCGCTGTTCAGCAGATTCGCGCCAAGCGTGGCTGACGCGTTGTTCTGCAGGGAGTAAAAGTCGCTGGACATGAAATCCGCATCGGATTTCAGCAACAACACCCGGACCTTAAGCGGCGCAGATTCATTGATTTGTGGATGAGCCTGAAACTGCAGATTGTAGCGGGAGGGGTCGCTGTGTGAAGACGACGTACAACCACTGACCAGGGCGAAAATCACCGCGTAAAAGAATAACCACAGCCTATGAAAATTTTTATTATTCATAAAAATGCGCTCATGAAAGCCGTTTAGTTCAGGATCCAGGTACCATTAGCGCTGTCTTTGCAGGCTTTGCTGTTACCATCGACATCGACACAGGTCGCTTTTTTACGCGTCTTCGGACGAATAGCCTGTTTACGCACGGCGGCGTCGTACAGGTCGGCCTTGATCACGGCGCGCATCGGGACGTAACCAATCAGCTGCTCGTTACCTTCATCGGCAAGCGCCATCCAGTAGTGTTCAACCTGACCCAGCACCACGTACGTTTTTCCGGTATCAAGAGTGCGGATAACTTTACCGCCGAAGTCAGGGCGGCTCATCAGAGAGGCCGGATACATAGCACGATACGGCTCGTTGACCGGCGTGAACTCCGCCGGCGGGGTAACAGCGTGACGGTGGGTTAAGGTGACGCCGTTGACCTGACTGGTCTCGATCGTATCGTCGTTGATCACAGGTTTCTGCGGCGCTTTACAGCCCGCCACCGCCATTACAAACAGAAGTGAAAACAGTACGCGCATTTTCATATGCTTTTCCGTAGCGATATTTCGATGATGAAGATAAGGGGGTGAAGTTTGACTTAAGTGCTATTGTTAAAATAGCCAGGATATTTTCGGGGCGTTACTATTTTAAGGGCATAGCTACCGCACGAGCCCTTCAGAATAAGGCCCAGCGTCTTCCTGACATATTTTGACAAACGGTAAGCAAGTTTACATGAGCTTTGCCTCAATTCAATATTTACCGTTGCGTAACTGTTGCTAAATGAAGCAGTCGGAAAATTATAGGATTAATCCTATGAAAAAACCCGACATAGCCCAAACCCTCTTATTTTCCTACCAGAATACACTGCAACTTAATGTTTTATATACCAAAAATACAAAAGAGAAATACTTTCATTAACGCAATACCACTATTATCGCCACTACCATAATTAGTAGAATTTGCGTATTGATGAGGTCAGCAGAATATATCAACGATGAATTATTTGTTGCACTAACAGGGTATCTTTAATATCGATCGGACTCTAAGAGTCGAATGTAACTATTTCACTTAGGTTGCAGAATGTTAATTTCACGACTAAAAATAACTTTATATTTCTCGTTATGGCATTTGTCCCGTCAGGCCTAAATTTTATCCATTAATCATTAAGCCTGAATTAACCTTCCTGACCTTATCGCAGCCGAAAATGCCCGCGATAGCCCGCCAGCTGTGAATGTTTTTTATTGTCACCGCTCAAAGGCTTCATTCGAAACTTTATTGGTGCTACATCTTCTCCTGCTCGCCCCATCTATCTTGCTTACCGTGCGATAGATAAGATTTATTATTAAAATGATAAAAAATCGTTATAATTTCTTTAAATGTTTCAACACCAGACCCTATAAACAACTGTAATAAAAAGAATTTAAGTTAAAGCATCTTTTCGTACCGCACGCGCGTCGCCATCCGGTCGTCATTGCTTTCGCTTATCGCTCTTTGCAGCGCTTTTAGGGGTTCAGACGTTGTGTGACCGAACAAATCAGGAGTGGGTATGAACAAGAAAAGACGCTCGGTGCCGGGTATCAGACACTATGACGGTCCTGCCGGCGGCTGGGGCGCATTGAAAGCGACGGCCATTGCAGTACGTACCCAAATGGATACCCTTGATGCCCCCGCGACGCTGCTGCGCACCAACCAGCCTGACGGCTTTGACTGCCCGGGCTGCGCGTGGCCGGATAAAGAACACAAATCGACCTTCCAGTTCTGCGAGAACGGCGCCAAAGCGGTGACCTGGGAAGCCACCAGCAAACGCGTTACCCCCGCGTTTCTGGCCGAAAACAGCGTCTCCTCGCTGCTGGCAAAATCGGACTTTGAGCTGGAAGGTTACGGTCGACTCACGCATCCCCTGCGCTATGACCCGGCAAGCGATACCTTCCGGCCCGTCGCCTGGGACGAGGCGTTTGAACGCATCGGCGAAGTGCTGCGCGGGCTTGAACCGGACCAGGTTGAGTTCTATACCTCCGGGCGGGCCTCTAACGAAGCGGCGTATCTGTTCCAGCTGTTCGCTCGCGAATACGGCACCAACAATTTCCCCGACTGCTCTAATATGTGTCACGAGGCCACCAGCGTCGGTTTGCCGCGTTCGATTGGCATCGGGAAAGGCACCGTCTCGCTGGATGATTTCGACAAGACCGAGCTGGTTATCTCCATCGGTCACAACCCCGGCACGAACCATCCGCGAATGATGGGCACCCTCCACGAGCTGGCCCGCCGCAACGTGCCGATTATCGTCTTTAACCCGCTGCGCGAGCGCGCCCTCGAACGTTTCGCCGATCCGCAAAGCGTGATTGAAATGGCAACTTACGGCTCTACGGATATTGCCTCAACCTATTTCCAGGTGAAGGCCGGAGGCGATGCCGCCGCGCTGAAAGGCATTGCCAAACACCTTCTCGAAATGGAGGCCGAGCGCGGTGGCATGCTGGATCATGCATTTATTGCCGAACACACCCAGGGCATTGAGGACTTCGCCGCCGATATCGCACAGACCCGCTGGGACGAGATCGAACGCGAGTCAGGTCTCAGTCAGGCGGCCCTCAAAACGGTAGCCGACGCCTATGCGAAATCAAATGCCACCATCATTACCTACGGGATGGGCATTACCCAGCACAATAAAGGCACGGCGAACGTCCGCCTGATCGCCGACCTGCTGCTGCTGCGCGGGAATATTGGCAAGCCCGGTGCGGGAATATGCCCCCTGCGCGGTCATTCAAACGTTCAGGGGAACCGTACCGTCGGGATTAGCGAGAAACCCACGCCGGCCTTCCTGAACCGTCTGAAGGACGTGTTCGGCTTTGAGCCGCCGTCTCACCATGGACACGATGCGGTGCAGGCCACGCAGGCGATGATCGACGGCCGCGCGAAGGCGCTCATCTGCCTCGGGGGTAATTTTGCGGTGGCGATGCCCGATCACGAACGTGGTTTTCCAGCGATGGGTAACCTGGATTTGAGCGTGCACGTCGGCACCAAGCTGAACCGCACCCATCTGCTGGTGGGCAAAGAGACCTTTATTTTCCCGTGTCTTGGCCGTACCGAGCTGGATGTTCAGGCTACCGGTCGTCAGTCCATTACCGTCGAAGACTCGATGTCGATGGTCCATGCCTCATCCGGCAAGCTGAAACCCGCCTCACCGTTACTCCGTTCGGAACCGGCTATCGTCGCCGGCATGGCGAAAGCCACACTGCCGGAAACCCGCGTGGACTGGCTGATGCTGATTGAGGATTACGACCGCATCCGCGATCTGATCGAGCAGACCATCCCGGGCTTTGAGAACTACAATGCGCGGATCCGCGTTCCCGGCGGCTTCCGTATGCCGCTGCCGCCCACGCAACGCATCTGGCCAACGGCGACGGGAAAAGCGATGTTCTCGGTGTTCGACGGCGTTCACGAGAACGCCAGCGGCGAAGGTGAGCATGTTATGCGGCTAATCACGCTGCGCAGCCACGACCAGTACAACACCACCATTTACGCCCTTGACGACCGCTACCGTGGCGTATTTGGCCGCCGCGACGTGTTGTTCATGAACGAGGACGACATGGCGCAGTCAGGGCTGGAACATGGCGACCGCGTGGATATCGAAACCGCCCTCCCCGGCAGCGTTCAGCGTCTGAAAGACATTACCGTGGTGGCGTACAACATCGCGCCGGGGACCGTCGGCGCCTATTATCCGGAGGCCAACGTGCTGGTACCGCTGGATTATCTGGATAAGGACAGCGGTACGCCGTCGTATAAATCCGTTCCGGTTCGCATCACCCTGCGCTCTAAAGAGATCCGCATGCTGTAAGGTAGTTCGCGCAGAGAAAAAGATGGATATTAAACAGTTAAAATATTTAATCGCGCTCGACGAGACCCGCCATTTTGGCAAGGCGGCCTCGCAGTGCAACATCACCCAGCCGACCCTCTCCATGCGCATCCGCAGCCTGGAAGAGGAGCTGGGGCTGGTGCTGATTGTTCGAGGACAGCGCTTTGAAGGGTTTACGCCGGAGGGTGAACGCATACTCGCGTGGGCACGCGCGCTGCTGGCCGCGCACGACGGGCTGCAGGCGGAAGCGGCGCTGTGCAAAGGCCAGGTGGTGGGCGAACTACGTCTCGGGATGGTGCCGCTGGCGAGCGTGGATCCGATGATCTTTATTCGCCTGCTGACCCAAAAATATCCGGAGCTGACCTACAGCCTCTATTCCATGTCCTCCGCACAGATTGCCGACGGCGTCAGCCGCAATCAGCTTGAGCTGGGAATTTGCTACCTCAACAGCATCGACACCAGCCTGTTCGATATTATCCAGCTACCCAAAACCAAGATGGGCCTGCTGCACGACGTCCGCCATTTCCAGCTCGGCCAGGAGACGTTGACCTGGCGCGATCTGACAGATTTTCCGCTGGGGTTTCTGACTAAAGGGATGCATTACCGGGCGCATATGGAGGCCAGCTTTAAGTCTGCAGGCATCGAACCGGCGTCCGTTTTCGAGAGCGACTCCACGTTTCAGATCATCCAGGCGGTGCAAAGCGGCGTATGCTGCGCCGTGATGCCGCTGAATAACGGTCTGGAAGATCTGAACAGTAATTTCAGGATTGTCCCCATCGCCGACGCGAATATTGAGGCCCCTGTCGGCCTGATTATGCGCAGGCAGAAGCCCGTCTCCTCGCTGGCGCTGCGCTGTTTTACCGACGCGCAGGAGATTTATCACGCCAACAATGAGGCGTAGGCCTGGCGCGTCACCACGCTAAAACCGTCAATCAGCACCGCGCCGCGCACGGCCCGATATTCCGGCAAACTCACCAGCGCGCGGAGCGCATCGCGAAGGGCGTTCAGGGTCTCAGGCGAGGCGTGGGGCGAGGTAATGAGCGGCAGCCCCGGCGTCAGAGGGGTATGGTCAATCACCGCCAGCCCCGTCAGTCTTTCCGGCTCGTGACGCTGCAGTAACGCCCATGTCACACAGTCGATGGCCGCGATATCCCCTGCCCCGCGTTTGACATCGATCAGCGACTGGCGATGGCTGCCGCTGAAGGACGTTTGCGCGAAAAATGGAGTGTTGCTCACCAGGGGAGCGACTATTTTTCGCAGCGCATTGTAGCCGGACTGCGAATCCGGAGAATTACATACCGCACGACGTCCGCGAAAATCCGCCAGCGTGAGATGCCGATCCTCCTCGCGTACCACCAGAAAGCTGCGGTACTGGAACCCTTCGCAGCCCGGGGCCGCGTAGTGAAAACAGCCGACCACCTGCACGTCCGGAAGCTGCGTGACCAGCGGATAACCGCAGGTCTGGCTGAGGACAAGCGCAGGCTGTCGCCAGTGGGTCAGCAGATCGGACTCCGGCCAGCCGGGATCGCGATCGACGGACGCACCGCGGGCAGCCAGCAGCCCTTTTACCGCCAGCCAAAGCGCAAGGGTGTCGGCGCGATCCACAGCATACATGGGAAACGCCAGCAGGTTACTCATACCCTTCCCCCTGTTGTTTTCCTGGGTGAACGGTGACGTCGACGGGTCTCACCCAGAACTGACGCAGCCATTCACCGTAGCCTCTGACGAGAAAACCGTGGTTTCGCTGCTGGTACGCCTCCCGGTTTTGCTGGTAGATCGCCTTCAGCCCGTACCAGGGTACGCCCGGCAGATCGTGATGCACTGAATGGTAGTTGAGATTCAAAAACAGTATCCGCCAGAATAACCCGGCCTCGTTAATGACGGAGCGCGCCAGCGGATCGTCCGCCGCGCGATGTTCGAAAAACGATCGGATCTTGGTCAGCGCCAGCGCCGGATAGCTGACTGCCAGCACGAACCAGAAGGGAGAAAAACCGACGTGCGTCATCCAGGCGAAGAGTGCCACCAGCAGCAAAAGGTGCACCAGCCACATCATCATTGCGCGCAGGTGAAGGTGACGAAATGCCGCCGCGGCGCTGCCCAGCGTCTGAAGGATATCCAGCAGCGGTGCCAGCATCAGCCGTCCGGCAAAGGTATTCCGGGCCCTGATAAGCCGTTTCTGCCAGGGAGAAAAGCGCGCCCAGCTCTCGTCGGTAAAATAGTACGACTCCGGGTCATCCACCGGATGGGTCAGGCTATGGTGCCGATGATGGGCGAGATGGGAGTCCCGGTACAGGCCGTACGGATACCAGACCGCCAGCGGGAGCGTGCCAAACAGCTGGTTCAGCCAGGCAAAACGGGTGGGATGCCCGTGGATCAGCTCATGCTGCAGCGACATGTACCAGGCGGTAAACCCGATGAGCAGCAGCGTGGCGGGCAGCAGGCCCAGCGTTTGCCAGAACGCCAGCGTGGTAAACCAGCCTGCATAAATAGTGATAATCAGCAGCCACGTGGGCAGCTCGCTTCGCCATAAAAAACCCGATGCGTGGTGGCGGATTTGTTCGCGTTGTTGCGGATGTAAATAGAGGGAGCTTCGTTGACTCATTCCTTCAGACGCCGTTTCGCCAGAGATAATTCTCTGACGATCGGGGAAAACGCCTGAAATAACAAAGAACATTAATCGCTTTGCTTTGCCAGAAACGTGGGGGTCATGCGCTCCTTGACTTATTCTGCAATAAAGGTACTTTTCAGGACATGAAAAAGATCCTGATTATTGTTCCCGACGGCGGCATGCTGTTTGAAGCCGCCGGTATCGCCGACATTCTGATGCAGGCCAACCGGCTGCATCCGGAAGGGCTTGCGCAGCCCCGCTACCGGATTATCATCGCCACCACGCAGCCTCACCAGGTGATCCACGGCCAGTCCGGCCTGAATTTGCTGGCGGACTATCGCCTGCCGGAGCTGGATCCGCGTGAACCGCTGGATACCATTATCATCACCGGACGCGGCATGAACGAGCAGGAGAGCACGGCCGTTGTGGACTGGCTGCACCTCGCTGCGCCGCACGCCCGGCGGGTAGCCTCTATCTGCGGCGGCGCGATGCTGCTGGCCCAGACCGGCCTGCTGGACGGTCGCCGCGCGACCACCCACTGGCGGCTGCTGGAGACAATGCAGACACAGTATCCGTCAATCCGGGTCGAAGGCGGCCCGCTTTACATTCAGGACGGCCCCATCTGGACCTCCGGCGGCGTCAGTTCCGGGTTCGATCTGACCCTGGCGCTGGTGGAGGACGACTACGGATTTACCCTCGCCCGCGACGTCGCGCAGGATATGGTGATGTACCTGCGCCGTCCCGGCGGGCAGCTGCAGTTCAGCCGCTACAGCCTTCAGCAGCCCAGCACATCCGGTCCGATAGGCGAACTGCAAACCTGGATCCTGCAGAACCTCACCGCCGATCTGTGCGTGGAAAATCTGGCCGAGAAAGCGGCAATGAGCCCGCGTAACTTCACCCGCGTGTTTACCCGCGACGCGGGAGTCTCTCCCGCCCGCTATGTGACCGAAGCGCGCCTGGCCGCGGCCCGTCAGCTGCTTGAACAGACCCATGACTCCCTTGAGCGCATTGCCGAGCAAAGCGGGTTTGGCACCAGCATTAACTTGCGCCGCATCTTTGAGAAACAGCTTCACCTCACGCCCGGCGAGTACCGCCAGCGCTTCCACTGCCGCAAGATGGCGTAATCTGATCCTTTTTTGTCGTTTACGCCAACCTGCCCGACGCCTACAGTGACTCCAGACAACAGAGATAAGGAGTGCACCATGGTTAAGGTCGGTATTAACGGTTTCGGCCGTATCGGACGTAATTTCCTGCGCGCGGCGCTGGGCAACCCGGATCTGCAGATTGTGGCCATTAACGATCTGACGGACAGTAAAACCCTCGCCCATCTGCTGAAACATGATTCCCTTCTGGGCACGCTGCCCGCGCCCGTTGAAGCGGGTAACGGTGCGCTGCAGGTAGACGGCCAGCGGATCGCCGTATTTAGCGAACGCGATCCGGCGAATATCCCGTGGCGTGAAGCTGGAGTAGACGTGGTGATTGAGGCCACCGGCTTCTTTACCGAGCGGGAGAAAGCGGCGGTGCATATCACCCACGGCGGCGCTAAGCGCGTCATCATTTCCGCTCCCGGGAAAAACGACGACCTGACGATTGTGATGGGCGTCAACCATGAGCAGTACGATCCCGCCAAACACGCGGTGGTGAGCAACGGGAGCTGCACCACGAACGGTCTGGCGCCGGCCGCTCAGGTGCTGCACCAGCAGTTCGGGATTGAGCATGGCCTGATGAACACGACGCACGCCTACACAAACAGCCAGGCGCTGCACGATCAGCCGGAAAAAGATCTGCGCGGCGCACGCGCGGCGGCGCTGTCGATTGTGCCTTATTCAAGCGGTGCGGCGAAAGCGCTGGGGAAAGTGATCCCTTCCCTTGACGGCAAACTGACCGGGTACTCCCTGCGCGTGCCGGTGCCAGTGGTGTCGATTGTGGATTTAACGGTAACGCTGAGCCGTCATGTAACCGCCGAAGAGGTGAATGACGCATTCCGCAACGCGGCCGCCAGCGGGCCTCTTAAAGGCATTCTGGGCTATAGCGATGAACCGCTGGTCTCCAGCGACTACCAGGGCGACCCACGCTCCTCAATTATCGACGGGCTTTCCACGCTGGTGATAGGCGGGAACATGGTGAAGATCCTGGCGTGGTATGACAACGAGTGGGGCTTCTCTAACCGCCTGGTGGATCTGGCGGTGCTGATGGATAAGAAAGGGCTGTAAGCCTGATGCCGGGTGGCGCATGCGCCCACCCGGCAAATAATTCAATCCGCTTTCACTTTCACGCCCATAAACACAATCACCATCGCCGTTACTAACAGGAAACCGCTTCCCGCGAACACGCCGCTGGCACCGTTGAGGTCAAAGACCGCCCCGCCCCCGGCCGCACCGGCACTGATTGCCAGCTGAATTGAGGCCACCAGCAGCCCTCCTGCACTTTCGGCTTCATCCGGAACGGTAGTGGCAAGCCAGGTTGACCAGCCCACCGGAACCAGACCAAATGCAAAGCCCCACAGCGCGACCAGCAGCCCGTCCAGCATCGCCAGATGACCAAAGGCGACCATCATGAGCGCGAGAATGCCCATCGCAAACGGTACCAGCGCCAGCGTCAGGCGCAGATTGCGTGCCAGCAGATGCCCTGCAACAGAAGTGCCCACAAAGTTGGCGATACCAAAGCCCAGCAGGATCAGAGAAATGGTCTCCACGCTCGCCTGGCCCACCGTCTCCAGGAACGGACGCAGGTAGGTAAAGAAGGCGAAATGGCCGCTGAAGATCAGAATGGTCGCCAGCATGCCGCCGATCATTCCCGGACGACGCAGCACGCGGAACAGCGTACTCAGGCTGCCGCTGCTCTCCGGCTTCATGGACGGCAGCAACCAGAGCTGCCACAGCAGCGCCAGCATGCTCGGCAGAATGCAGAGTATAAAGACGTTGCGCCAGCCGATCAGGCTGCCCAGATAGCTGCCGAGCGGCGCCGCGACCACCGTGGCTATCGATACGCTGGAGAAGATCACCGCCAGCGCTTTCGGCACTTTATCTGCCGGAACCAGACGCATCGTGGTCGCCGTCGACATCGCCCAGAATCCCCCGATGGCTACCCCCAGCAGCAGACGCCCCATCAGCAGGACGTGCAGGTTGGGCGCAAAGGCCACCAGCAGGCTGGAGATAATTTGCAGCACCGAGAAAAACATCAGCACCCAGCGGCGGTCAATACTTTTGGTGGCTGGCGTAATCAGCAGCCCGGTGACCAGCGCCACCAGCGCGGTGGCGGTGACGGCCTGTCCGGCCATCCCCTCGGTTACGCCCAGGCTCGCGGCCATGGGCGTTAACAAACTCGCCGGCAGAAATTCTGCCGTAATTAAACCAAATACCCCCAGCCCCAGAGAATAGACGGCCCGCCAGGCGGGTTTAGCAGGCGCTACCGCCTCGCTCGCCGCGACACATGAACTCATCTGTTGATCTCCCGTTATAAAAATGTGACTAGTGTCGCAAAAGAATAGAAGGTTCACCCTGGACGATCTATGACATATAATCTCCACTTATTGATTATTCGTCCGGAGTTGTGCCATGACCGTACAGTCACCCGATCTGATCAGCGAACTTTTACGCGGCATGCGTCTTTCAGGCGTGAAATATCGGCGGATCCAGGCCAGCGCGCCGTTTGGCGTCGCGTTTCATCAGGCGCCCGGCCGGGCACAGTTCCATTTTGTGAGCCACGGTAGCGCCCTGCTGCGCATGGAGAGCGGTGCAACGTTCGAACTGAGCGGTGGCGACGCCCTCTTTATTCCCGGCGGGAATTCCCACGCGCTGCTCTCTGACGAGCAGGCCACCATTACGCCCATCAACGCCTTCCCGAGCGAGCCTATCTGCAGCTCGGTGTGTGCTATCACCTGCGAGCCCTGCCCGGAAAGCGAGAATACCCTCATCTTTAGCGGGTGCATGGATTTTGAGCTGGGCGGGATGCAGCCGCTGATCAAAGCGATGCCGGAAGTGATGATGGTCAGCCGGCTGATGTCCACCTGGCCGGAAATTCATCCGCTGCTGGCGGCGATGGAGCGGGAATCCGCGGCGCGTCAGGCCGGGTATGCCGGGATCCTTGCGCGCCTTGCCGACGTGGTGGCGGCATTAATCGTGCGCGGCTGGGTTGAAGGCGGCTGCGGTAAAGCCACCGGCTGGGTGCAGGTTCTGCGCGACCCGCGCCTGAGCCGTGCCATTTACGCCATGCACCAGCAGCCAGGCCTGAACTGGAGCGTCGCGGATCTGGCAAAAGAAGCGGGCACGTCCCGCTCCGTGTTCGCCGAACGGTTTCTGGCCGCGACGGGAACCACTCCGGCAAAATATCTCAGCGAGCTGAGAATGCGGCTGGCGATTCAGTACATTCGGCATGAAAATCAACCCATTGAAACCGTCGCGCTGCGGCTGGGATACGGCTCTCTGGCGGCCTTCAGCCGGGCATTCAAGCGCATTATTGGACATGCGCCGGGCACGCTGCGGGAAGCCAGCCAGACCGCGGAAGAGGTCTGAAAGACCGGCAATATTTAACGCGAAGCGGGCAATATTCGTCTAAGGTTTTCAGGTGATTGACAACAGCGGTCACGCTGTTTAGTGAAGACAGGAGACGAACTGATGATAAGACCTCGTACACTACGCCCCGCGTTTTTGCCCCTTGCGCTAGGCGGCGCGCTGCTCGGCGTAACGACACTGGGATATGCCGACGATAGCCCCGCAGCCCAGACAACCTCACCCGATATTTTGCTGGGCCCTCTGTTTAACGATGTGCAAAGCGCCAAACTGTTTCCCGATCAGAAAACCTTTGCTGATGCCGTCCCCAAAAGCGACCCGCTGATGATTCTGGCGGACTACCGGATGCAGCACACGCAGTCCAGCTTTGACTTACGCCACTTTGTCGAGATGAACTTTACGCTCCCTGCGGAAGGGGAAAAATATGTTCCGCCTGCTGGACAAAGTTTACGTGAGCACATTGACGATCTCTGGCCCGTGCTGACGCGCACCACCGATAAAGCCAGCAACAAATGGGATTCCCTTCTGCCGTTACCGAAACCTTACGTTGTGCCAGGCGGACGTTTCCGCGAGGTTTACTACTGGGACAGCTATTTCACCATGCTGGGCCTGGCAGAGAGCGATCATTGGGACAAAATCAGCGACATGGTGGATAACTTTGCCTATGAGATTGACACCTTCGGCCACATTCCCAACGGCAACCGCAGCTATTACCTGAGCCGATCCCAGCCGCCGTTCTTCTCGCTGATGGTGGAACTGCTGGCAACCCACGACAGCGATGCGCTGAAGAAGTATCGTCCGCAGATGGAAAAAGAGTATGCCTACTGGATGGACGGCGTTGATGCCCTTCAGCCGGGCCAGGCCAACAAGCGCGTGGTGAAGCTGGACGACGGCGCTATCCTCAACCGCTACTGGGACGACCGCGATACCCCGCGTCCGGAGTCCTGGCTTGACGATGTGAATACTGCCAAAAGTAACCCTAACCGACCCGCGACCGAGATCTATCGTGATTTACGTTCCGCCGCGGCCTCGGGCTGGGACTTTAGCTCCCGCTGGATGGACGACCCGCAAAAGCTCGGCACCATCCGGACCACCAGCATTGTTCCCGTGGATCTGAACGCCCTGATGTTTAAGATGGAGAAACTGCTGGCGCGGGCAAGCCAGGAGAGCGGCGACGCCGCCAGCGCAAGTAAATACGAAGCGCTGGCTACGGCGCGTCAAAAAGCCATCGAGAGCCACCTGTGGAATGATAAAGAGGGCTGGTACGCGGATTACGATCTGAAGAGCAAGAAGGTACGCAATCAGCTCACCGCCGCAGCCCTGCTCCCGCTTTACGTGAAGGCGGCGGCGCAGGATCGTGCCGATAAAGTCGCCGCGGCAACCTCGTCGCGCCTGTTGAAACAGGGCGGGATAGCGACAACCACCGTAAACAGCGGCCAGCAGTGGGATGCGCCAAACGGCTGGGCCCCCCTGCAATGGGTGGCTGCGGAAGGGCTGCAGAATTACGGGCAAGAGAAGGTCTCGATGGACGTGACCTGGCGCTTCCTGAAGAACGTTCAGCATACTTATGACCGGGAAAAGAAACTGGTTGAGAAGTATGACGTGTCGACCACCGGTACGGGCGGCGGCGGCGGCGAGTATCCGCTGCAGGACGGCTTCGGCTGGAGCAACGGCGTGACGCTGAAAATGCTGGATCGGGTCTGCCCGAAAGAGAAACCTTGCGACAGCGTGCCGGAGAATCGGCCTGCGGCGAATGATGAGGCTGCGCCGGTAAAAGCGACGGCGCAGTAAGGGAGTAATGCCGGGTGCGGCTACGCCTTACCCGGCCTACATTTTGAACTCACAGGGAGTTACCTAGAAGCTGTAACTCGCCCCTAGCTGATACGTCCTGTCACGCCCAATCCAGCAGTTGGTCGCATCGTAGCAGGTCAGCGTCTCTTTGTTGGTGATGTTCTGCGCGCTGGCCTTAAGCGTCAGCCCTGCCAGCGAAGGCAGGATCTCGCCCATCCGATATGAAGCCGCCAGATCGTACTGGGTGGAGCCGCCCAGCTTACCCGCGTCGTTTGCCGGAGAGATTTCCATCGGACCGGTGTAGCGGGCGCCTGCGCCCAGCATCAGCCCTTTCAGCGCGGTGTTTTCAAAGGTGTAATCCCCCCAGAGGTTGAAGGTATTCTCCGGCACCTGCGTTGGACGTTTACCTTTGTACTTGTCATCTTCCCTGTTGATCGCGTGGGTGTACGCGTAGTTGGCAATCAGCGTCAGGTTGTCCGTCGGACGGCTAATGGCGGAGAGCTCTGCCCCTTTAGATTCCACTTCCCCGGTCTGACGATAGTTCAGGAAGCCCGGATCGGAGGTAACGACATTTTTCTGACGGATGTTAAACACCGAGGCGGTAAAGGTGGTAGCGTAGTCGGCCAGCAGATATTTTACCCCACCCTCCACCTGCCTGCTGGTGGTTGGCTTAACGTCTTTCGCCACAAGCGTGCCCTGCGGCGACACCGGCGCAAAACCTTCGGAATAGCTGATAAACGGCGAAATTCCGCTATCGAAGGCGTAAAGCGCGCCCAGACGTTTGGTGACGCGATCCTGCGACACCCAGGCCTTATCACCGTTTTGCAGGTAGTTGGTGGTGACGGAGCGGTAATCATCGTAGCGCAGGCTGCCCAACAGATTGAGGCCGCCAAACTCTACCTGATCCTGTAAGTAATAGCCGTTCTGCTGATAGCTGAGGCGGTTTTTCTGGGCAGTGTAGAGCCCCAGCGCGCTTTCCTGGATCTGCGAATAGTCTGGCTGACGCATATCCATACCCGGGGTGGCCGACGCGTAGCGGTAGTGGAAGTGGGAGTTCAGCTTCTGGTAGTCAAACCCGGCCAGCAGGTGGTGTTTCCACTCGCCCAGCGCAACGGTTTTGGTCACCTGGTTGTCAATGTTGAAGCTCTGCAGATCTTCATCCGTGGTGTAGGCAAAGCGGTTGAGCTGATACGCCTCGCTTCCCGTCCCCGTTGCATAGACGCTGCGCTGATGGGTATCGACATCAAAATAGCGCGCCTTCTGATTAAAGCCCCAGCCGCTGTCAAATTCATGTTCAAAGCTGTAGCCCAGCATCCACTGACGCTGCTTAAACCCGCTCCACTCATCACCAGCGTAGTCGCGCTTGCCCGCGTATTTCGAGCGCAGGTAGGCGAGCGGCAGCGGGTTAGACGGCGTCAGGCTCGGGGTGTTTTGCGCCAGCGCGTCCAGGGTGAGGCGGGTTTTGCTGTCCGGTTGCCAGGTGACGGACGGCGCAACCAGGTAGTTTTCATACCGGGTGGTGTGCGGCTGATCGTCGTTTTCCGTGGCTTTGCCCAGCAGACGGTAGTTCCAGTTGCTGTCGGCAACCTGCCCGGTTGAATCGAGATAGCCCTCTTTCAGATTACGGTTTCCGGTGTTAACGCCGATTTCGGTTCGGGCTTCACGCTGCGGTTTTTTGCTTTGAATATTCACCAGCCCGCCCGGTGAACCGCCGCCGTAAAGTACCGATGAGGGGCCTTTCAGGATATCAACGCTGTCAATCAACAGCGGATCGATTCGCGCTTTGGTATTGCCGGTAACGTTATAGGGCAGCTGCAGCCCGTTGTAGAACTCCTGGTCGACGGTAAAGCCACGAATTTTGTATTCGCTCATGTATGACGTATTCCCCCGCACCTCGGTTGAGACGCCCGGAGCATAGCGCAGGATTTCATTCACGGAATTCGCATGACGCTTTTCTATTTCCGGCGCAGAGACGGTCGTGATGACCTGCGGCGTTTTACTTTCGGCAACGGCCGATTTCGTGGCGCTGTTCGTCCAGGCCGGCAGCGCGCTGCCCTGCTCTGAGCCGGTGACGACGATAGTGGATTCTTCGGCGAATGCCGGAACATGCAGTGCGAGCGTGACGGCGCCTGCCAGGGCGCATAGCGTAAAACGTGAGGTATTCATAATGTCGTCTTGTTGTTAGATGCAATACGGAACGACAATTATTATCATTTAGATTAACAAATCAATACGCAGGCAAAAAAACGGCCCTCCTCAGAGAGCCGTTTATGTGAATTTATGCTCGTCGCAGTAACCTGAATATGCCCAGCACCACAATGGCACCCACGACAGCGACCAGAAAACTGTGCAGGTCGAAACCACTTATGTTGCCTCCAAAACCAAACATCGTCGCCAGCCAGCCGCCCACAACCGCACCAACGACCCCGAGTACACAGGTCAAAATAAAACCGCCGCCATCGTTTCCCGGCATGATCAGTTTAGCGATAGCGCCAGCAATAAGACCAAAGATAATCCAGGCGATGATACCCATAGCGATGCCCTCTTGCAGGTTTAACGCGTGCGCAGAAAACCTTCTGCACAGCTAACTTAAGTATAGGTCATCGCCGGAAAACCATTTTCATCTCACCGACTTATCTTTGGTTAAACAGGCAAAAAAAACTCACCGGTTTGTATTAAGTTTCATTGCAGATTGCCGATAACGCTAAGACAGTCTGTCATCAATCAAGGAGCCATCCGGCGTGAGTCATTACAGTGAGCAGTTCCTCAAGCAAAATCCGCTGGCTGTATTAGGGGTATTACGCGACCTGCAAAAAGGTGAAGTGCCGCTGCGCATCAGCTGGTCGAATAATCAGTTCATCAGCAAGATCCTTGACGCCTCGCAGGATCGGCTGGTGATTGATTTAGGCAGTCAGGAGTACGAAAACCGCGCGGCGCTGAAAGCGGAGAACATCGCGGTGATGGCCGAAACGCAGGGGGCCAAAGTGGAGTTTGTCCTGCCGCGACTGGAACTAAGCGAATACCAGGGACTTCCGGCTTTTGTGACCCCCCTTCCGACCAATCTCTGGTTTGTTCAGCGTCGTGAATATTTCCGCATCAGCGCCCCGCTCCATCCCGCCTATTTTTGTAAGGCCAAAATGCCGGACAAAAAAGAGATCCGCTTTCGCCTCTTCGATCTGTCGCTTGGCGGCATGGGCGCACTGATGGATACGCCGAAACCCGACGGGCTGGTAGAGGGCATGCGGTTTACGCAAATTGAACTGGATATGGGTGGCTGGGGTCGCTTCTATTTCGATGCGCAGCTGATTGCCATCAGCGACCGCACCGTCGTGGACAGCAAAAACGAAACCATCACCACGCCGCGTCTGAGCTTCCGCTTCCTGAACGTCGGGCCAGGCGCAGAGCGTGAGCTTCAGCGTATTATCTATTCCCTGGAGCGGGAGGCGCGGGAACGCGCAAATAAAGTCCTGTGAAGAAATCGGGCAGCGTGACCGCCGCCCGTCTGCGGCATTACATGGCATCCATCGCTTTCTGTACCTTCCAGATATAACGAGGCGCCTGTGGTGCCGGATGATTTTTCGCCACATGTTCAAAGAATTCGTCTTTGTCCATGCCGTTAATCTCTTCAATCGCCTCTTTTCGGTCAGAAGAGAAGGTTCTGAGCAACGCGCCGGCACCGTTAACGTAAGACACCACCAGCGCGTACTGCATCACCTCCGGATCCTTAATGCCCTTCAGCACGCCATGCTCCATGATGCTCAGATAGGCCGTGCCCATTGAAATGTTGCGTTCCGGGTTCTTCAGCTCGCTGGTCGACGGCTGGCCGCTCCAGCCCATATAGCGGTAAACTTCTTTCCCCGCCGTTGACGCTTTAAGCTGCATCAGGCCCACCGCGTTGGATTTGCTGACGAGGGTGGGATTACCGCCTGACTCCACCGCGATGATCGCCGTGATGAGGCGCGGACTGACGCCCCAGGCCTTCCCGGCTTGCTCACTGATCGGCATCCACTGCATGGCCCGCTTCACCGGCACTTCCGGATTCCAGGGCGGGTTTTGATAATCATGTTTTGAACTACAGCCAGCGAGCAACACAATCAAAAAAGCAAACCATCTCAATTTCACGTCATCTATCCTTATAGCCGGTCATTGCGGTGCGCCGCTCTTGAAGCAGGCGGCGAATAAGCGGCATGATATAGACAATTAGTTTCTCATTCAGCAAGGATTTGCCATGTCTCAGTTTCATCTCATCGCGCCGTCGGGCTACTGCATTAACCAGGAAGCGGCGCAGCGGGGCGTTCAGCGTTTACTGGAGTCGGGCCACCAGGTAGAAAATCAGACAATTATCCCCCGCCGCCAGCAGCGTTTTGCCGGTACCGAAGCGCAGCGGCTGAATGATATCAATAGTCTGGTGAGCCTGACGGGCGAAAACCGGATTGTGCTGGCGGTGCGCGGCGGATATGGTGCGAGCCGGTTACTGGAGAGCATTGACTGGCAGGGGCTGGCACAGCGTCAGCAGCAGGATCCGCTGCTGATCTGCGGCCACAGCGATTTCACCGTCATCCAGCTTGGGCTGCTGGCGCTGTATGACATTATCACCTTCAGCGGCCCAATGCTGGCCGGTAACTTCGGCGCACCGGAGCTGGATGCGTTTACCGTGGAACACTTCTGGCGTGCGCTGCGCAATTCCACCTACAGCGTGGAGTGGCAAGGCAATGGACCACACTGGGAATGTGAAGGTCAGCTCTGGGGCGGTAACCTGGCCATGCTGGTCTCGCTTATCGGCACGCCGTGGATGCCGCAAATCGAGGACGGCATTCTGGTGCTGGAAGATATCAACGAACATCCGTTCCGCGTCGAGCGCATGCTGTTGCAGCTCTATCATGCCGGTATTCTTGAGCGCCAGTCCGCAATTGTGCTGGGCAGCTTCAGCGGCTCAGCCCCGAATGACTATGACGCGGGTTACTCCCTGGAAACCATGGTTGAGTTCATTCGCTCGCGGCTGGATGTTCCGGTCATCACCGGTCTGGATTTCGGCCATGAGCAGCAAACCGTGACCCTGGCGCTGGGGGCGCACGCCTCCCTGATCCACAATGATTCAGGCAGTCGGCTGACCATCAGCGGCCATCCTGTCATAAAGGCATAAAAAAGCCGTTATACCCCCTTAATAAAACGCTGTTGCCGTCGTTAATATGTTAGGGTTTTAGTAACAGCGTTAACATTGAGGTGGGAGTAAGAGAACATTGGATGCCGCAGCGATAATCAGCCTTTTCATTCTGGGTTCGGTCCTTGTAACCAGCAGTATTTTATTAAGTTCATTTTCATCGCGTCTCGGCATACCTATTCTTGTCATTTTCCTCGCCATCGGCATGCTGGCCGGCATTGATGGTATTGGCGGTATCCCATTCGATAACTACCCTTTCGCCTACATGGTGAGTAACCTTGCGCTGGCGGTGATCCTGCTGGACGGCGGGATGCGCACCCAGGCAAGCTCCTTCCGTGTGGCGTTAGGGCCCGCGCTGTCGCTCGCGACGGTTGGCGTGTTGATAACCTCCGGCCTCACCGGAATGATGGCCGCATGGCTTTTCCATCTCAACATCATGGAAGGTTTGCTGATTGGCGCGATTGTTGGCTCAACCGATGCGGCAGCGGTGTTTTCCCTGCTCGGCGGAAAAGGGCTTAACGAACGCGTCGGCTCCACGCTTGAAATTGAATCCGGCAGTAACGATCCGATGGCGGTGTTTCTCACCATCACGCTGATTGAGATGATTCAGCAGCACGAGACGGGCCTGAGCTGGATGTTCGTCTGGCATATCCTGCAGCAGTTCGGGCTGGGGATTGTTATTGGCCTGGCGGGGGGATACCTCTTACAGCAAATGATCAACCGCATCTCCCTGCCCGCGGGGCTTTACCCCCTGCTGGCGCTGAGCGGCGGCATTCTTATTTTTGCCGTTACCACCGCGCTGGACGGCAGCGGCATTCTCGCCGTCTATCTCTGCGGTTTCCTGATGGGCAACCGACCGATCCGTAACCGTCATGCCATTTTGCAGAACTTCGACGGCCTGGCCTGGCTGGCACAAATTGGCATGTTCCTGGTGCTGGGCCTGCTGGTTACGCCTTCGGACCTGCTGCCGATCGCCGTTCCGGCGCTGCTGCTGTCCGCGTGGATGATCTTCTTCGCCCGTCCGCTGTCGGTATTTGCAGGACTGCTGCCGTTTCGCGGCTTCAACCTGCGCGAGCGGGTCTTTATCAGCTGGGTGGGCCTGCGCGGCGCGGTACCGATTATTCTTGCGGTCTTCCCGATGATGGCCGGTCTGGATAACGCCCGGCTGTTCTTTAACGTGGCCTTCTTCGTGGTGCTGATTTCGCTGCTGTTCCAGGGAACCTCCCTCGGGTGGGCGGCGAAGAAAGCCAAAGTCGTGGTGCCTCCCGTGGGCTGGCCGGTCTCTCGCGTGGGGCTCGATATTCACCCAGAGAATCCTTGGGAACAGTTTGTCTATCAGCTGAGCGCTGACAAATGGTGCGTGGGGGCATCGCTGCGCGATTTGCACATGCCGACTGAAACGCGCATTGCCGCCCTGTTCCGCGATAATGTCCTGCTGCACCCTACAGGCAGCACCCGCCTGCGCGAAGGGGATATTCTCTGCGTGATTGGCCGCGAGCGCGACCTGCCCGCGCTGGGCAAACTGTTCAGTCAGTCGCCTCCGGTGGCGCTGGACCAGCGTTTCTTCGGCGATTTTATTCTGGAAGCCAGCGCCAAGTTTGCCGATGTGGCGCTGATTTACGGCCTGGATGAAGGGCTGGAGTACCGCGACAAGCAGCAAACGCTGGGGGAAATCATTCAGCAACTGCTGGGGGCGGCCCCCGTCGTCGGCGACCAGGTGGAGTTCGCCGGGATGATCTGGACGGTTGCGGAGAAAGAAGATAACGCGGTCAGAAAAGTCGGCGTCAGGCCGATGGAAGATGAAGCGGAGTAGCGGTTTTTTTGCCGGGTGGCGCTAGCGCCACCCGACACTAATACTCGTTACACCGTCACAACCGGCACTCTCGGTGCCAGCGCGCACATCAATTCGTACCCCACCGTACCCGCAGCGGCAGCAACGTCATCAATCTTAATTTCGTTACCCCACAGCTCGACCGGTGAACCGATGCCCGCCTGCGGGCATGGCGTCAGGTCAACGGCCAGCATATCCATTGATATGGTGCCCACCGTTCCCGTGCGAACCCCATCGACCCAGACAGGCGTGCCGGTCGGCGCGATGCGCGGGTAGCCGTCGGCATAGCCGCCCGCCACGATACCAATCCGCTGCTCGCCCTTTGCCCGGTAGCGGCTGCCGTAGCCCACCGTGTCGCCGGCCTTCAGGGTTTGCACGCCAATGATTTCGCTGCGCAGGGTCATCACCGGCTTCAGGCCGCTGTTGGCGATGTCCTGCCACTGGCCCGAGGGTGACGCACCGTAAAGAACGATCCCCGGACGCACCCAGTTGTAGTGTGCCTCAGGATGCCAGAGCGTGGCCGCCGAATTTGACAGCGAGCGCGGGCAGTCCAGCCCTTCTGCCGCCTGCTCAATGCGGACCATGGCATCGGCAATGCCGTCCGGTTTTTCCGCGTCGGCAAAATGGGCCATCAGCGTCATTTCACCCACGTTTTTCATGGCGCGCAGCTGCTGCCAGACCGTATGCACGCGCTCAGGCTGGAAGCCCAGGCGGTTCATGCCGCTGTTCACCTTGAGGTAAATATCCAGCGGCGCGTGGAGTTTCGCATCCTGAATCGCCTTAATCTGCCAGTTGCTGTGAACGCTGGTGGTCAGCCGATATTTATCCAGCAGCGGCAGATTGTCCGCGTGGAAGAAGCCCTCCAGAAGCAGTATCGGCCCTTTCCAGCCGCGCTCGCGCAGCAGAATGGCCTCTTCCAGATTCAGGAGCGCAAAGCCGTCGGTGGCGCTCAGGGCGCTCCAGATACGGTCAATACCGTGGCCGTAGGCATTCGCTTTCACCACAGACCAGACGCGCGAACCAGGCGCCGCCCGGCGAACAATTTGCAGATTATCCTTCAGGGCCTGCAGGTTCAGCTGGGCCAGAACAGGACGGGACATGACAACTCCTTAGCTATGCGCGCCGTGCAGGTGCTGTGGACGCGACGGCGTAAACCCCGATTGATAGCGCGCGGCGCTTAAATCGTCAAACGGAATTGCCGGCGTGCGCCCTGAAATCAGGTCGCTCAGCAGCTGGCCCGATCCGCAGGCCATCGTCCAGCCAAGCGTGCCGTGTCCGGTATTGGTCCACAGGTTTTTAAACGGCGTGCGGCCCACGATCGGCGTGCCGTCCGGGGTCATCGGACGCAGGCCGGTCCAGAACGTCGCCTGCTCAACAAAACCTCCTCGCGGGAAGAGATCGCCCACGACCATCTCCAGCGTTTCACGACGCGGTTTCAGCAGCTCGGTGTTGAAGCCGACGATTTCCGCCATGCCGCCTACGCGGATGCGGTTATCGAAGCGGGTAATGGCGATTTTGTAGGTTTCATCCAGAATGGTCGACACCGGAGCGCCGCTCTCTTCTTTTACCGGAATGGTCAGCGAGTAGCCCTTCAGCGGGTAGACCGGAATATCGAGAATACCTTTCAGCATGGCGGTGGAGTATGAACCAAACGCCATCACGTAAGCATCGGCTTTGATCACCTCTTCGCCACACTTCACGCCGTAAATTTTTTCCCCTTCCGACAGCAGCTTGTCGACAGAGGTGTTGTACCGGAATTTCACCCCTGCCTGCTCGCACATCTGCGCCAGACGCTGCGTAAAGAGCTGGCAGTCGCCGGTTTCGTCATTCGGCAGGCGCAGGCCGCCCGTCAGCTTATGCGCAACTTCCGCCAGCGCCGGTTCAACCTGGCCTAGCTGGCTGGCTTCCAGCAGCTGGTAAGGTACACCGGCATCTTCCAGCACGGCGATATCGCGAGTGGCATTTTCGTACTGCTGCTCGGTGCGGAACAGCTGCAGCGTCCCGCCCTGGCGGCCTTCATACTCAATACCCGTCGACGCGCGCAGCGCTTTCAGGCAGTCGCGGCTGTATTCCGCCAGGCGCACCATGCGCCCTTTGTTCTCCATGTAGTGGCGGGTGTCGCAGTTGCGCAGCATCTGCCACATCCACTTCAGCTGGAACTGCGTGCCGTCAAGGCTGATGGCCAGCGGCGCATGGCGCTGAAACATCCATTTAATCGCCTTCAGCGGAACGCCCGGTGCAGCCCACGGTGCCGCATAGCCGGGAGAGATTTGCCCGGCGTTCGCCGCGCTGGTTTCCAGCGCAGAGCCTGACTCACGATCGATAACGGTGACGTCATGTCCCGCCTGACTTAAATACCAGGCGCTGGTTACCCCAACGACACCACTTCCCAGTATGACAACACGCATAGCCACTCCATTATGTGCAAAAGAACAATCTTCTAATTACAGATTGATAACCTAGCTGAAAATATTATTCAACATACGACTTTTTTATGGTGACTTACCTCACACATCCCCCAGCATCAGGGGATAGTGCTAATTTGGGATCTCCTGCTGCGCGTTATTTTTAACCAGCATAAAATGCTGATGGACACCGTTTTTTTGCCGTATCAAAAACGCGAAATCGCAAAGAAAAAATTTCTGCCCCAGCACGCTTTTTAACACGTTGATCTATGCTTGAAAGGAGGCTCTCCAGACAGAGAGAGCACCCACAACGAGGGCGCGCTAATGGCTACTATTGATTCCCTGAACAAGGACAACACACGTCTGAGCGATGGACCCGACTGGACCTTCGAGCTGCTGGATGTTTACCTCGCCGAGATCGACCGGGTCGCAAAACTGTACCGCCTGGATACCTATCCCCATCAGATTGAAGTCATTACGTCCGAACAGATGATGGACGCCTACTCCAGCGTCGGGATGCCGATTAACTATCCGCACTGGTCTTTTGGTAAGAAATTCATTGAAACGGAGCGGCTGTATAAGCACGGGCAGCAGGGTCTGGCGTATGAGATCGTCATCAACTCCAATCCGTGTATCGCCTATTTAATGGAAGAGAACACCATTACCATGCAGGCCCTGGTGATGGCGCACGCCTGCTACGGGCACAACTCCTTTTTCAAGAATAACTATCTGTTCCGCAGCTGGACGGATGCCAGCTCCATCGTCGATTACCTGATATTCGCCCGTAAATACATTACCGACTGCGAAGAGCGCTACGGCGTGGACGAAGTGGAAAAACTGCTCGACTCCTGCCACGCGCTGATGAACTATGGCGTGGACCGCTACAAACGTCCGCAGAAAATCTCCCTGCAGGAGGAGAAAGCCCGGCAGAAAAGCCGCGAAGAGTACCTGCAGAGCCAGGTGAACATGCTGTGGCGCACCCTGCCGAAGCGTGAGGAGGAAAAAACGATCGCCGAAGCGCGTCGTTATCCGTCCGAGCCGCAGGAAAACCTGCTCTATTTTATGGAGAAGAACGCCCCGCTGCTGGAGCCGTGGCAGCGTGAGATCCTGCGTATCGTGCGCAAGGTGAGCCAGTATTTTTACCCGCAAAAGCAGACGCAGGTGATGAACGAAGGCTGGGCGACCTTCTGGCACTACACTATCCTCAACCATCTGTACGACGAGGGGAAAGTCACCGAGCGGTTCATGATGGAGTTCCTCCACAGCCATACTAACGTGGTGTTCCAGCCGCCCTACAATAGCCCGTGGTACAGCGGGATTAACCCGTATGCCCTTGGCTTTGCCATGTTCCAGGACATTAAGCGTATCTGCCAGTCGCCGACGGAAGAAGACAAGTACTGGTTCCCGGATATCGCCGGGTCAGACTGGCTGGAAACGCTGCACTTTGCGATGCGCGACTTTAAGGATGAGAGCTTCATCAGCCAGTTTATGTCGCCGAAGATCATGCGTGACTTCCGCTTCTTCACCGTGCTGGACGACGATCGCAACAACTATCTGGAGATTTCAGCAATCCATAACGAAGAGGGATACCGTGAGATCCGCTCTCGCCTTTCCTCCCAGTACAACCTGAGCAACCTTGAACCGAATATTCAGGTATGGAACGTCGATTTGCGCGGTGACCGCTCCCTGACGTTGCGCTATATCCCGCACAATCGCGCGCCGCTGGATAAAGGGCGTAAAGAGGTGCTGAAGCATGTGCATCGCCTGTGGGGCTTTGACGTGCAGCTGGAGCAGCAGAATGAAGACGGCAGCGTCGAGCTGCTGGAACGCTGCCCGGCGCGGTTGAACACGCTGTAGTGCCACCCGACGAAAAAAAACCTCTCATACGAGAGGTTTTTCTTTTAGCGGGTCTGAATCGCTAAATCACCCGGCAGCGTTTTCTGCATACGGTGCCAGATTTCACCGGAATCGTGACCGTAGCGGCGCACCGTCTCATAAACCTGATCGTGCAGGCCTTCGGTACAGAGCTTGCTCAGCTTATGGTAGAAGCCCAGCGCCAGGCTGCGGGCTTCCGGATTGGCAAAGTAGTGGCGGCCAATGCGGGTATAGAGCCCTTTCATACCGTTGAGGATCAGGCCATAAACCGGGTTGCCGGAGGCAAACGCCAGGCCGCGAAACACGTTGTAATCGAGGGTGGCAAAGGCATCGGCATGATCTTCCACCTCGTTCGCGCTGGCCAGCACCGCAAGGGCGTCTTCCGGATGCTGACGGAAAGCTGTACGAATAAAGATCGTCGCGATGTTGGTGCGAACGGAGAGCAGATTATCAATGAGCTGCGGCACGCTTTCATGGTCGAGACGCGCCAGCGTTTCAAGAATGTTCAGCCCGGATGTTTCCCAGAAGTTGTTTACTTTCGTAGGCTTACCATGCTGGATCGTCAACCAGCCATCGCGCGCCAGCCGCTGAAGCACTTCACGCAGCGTGGTGCGAGTGACGCCAATCAGTTCAGAGAGTTCGCGTTCAGCCGGAAGAATGGACCCCGCAGGGAAACGATTATTCCAGATGCTTTCAATGATGTACTCTTCCGCGAAACCCGCCGGGCTCTGCGCCTTAATGACCATAGTGAGATTTCCATTACACAGCTTTAGCAAATTGGACTCATCATACCAGAGGCAGCCAGTGGCAGGTAGCGCGGCAAAGAGAGAAAAGAGGGATCGCCGTTTCATTTTTGTGAAATTTACAATGCCGCCTTATCCGCCTCCAGGCCGCATTTTTTGCGTATACTGATGCTTTGTCTTACTTGACGGGAAGGACGTCTGTTGTGGAAATTTCTTTTGGGCGCGCGCTATGGCGCAATTTTTTAGGTCAGTCTCCTGACTGGTATAAGCTGATACTGCTGGTTTTCCTGGTCGTTAATCCCATCATTTTTAGTGTGAATCCCTTTATCGCCGGCTGGCTGCTGGTGGCAGAGTTTATCTTCACCCTGGCCATGGCGCTAAAATGTTATCCCCTGCTGCCGGGCGGATTGCTGGCGTTTGAAGCCGTCGTCATCGGCATGACCAGCGCCGAGCATGTCAAAGCAGAGCTGGCGTCAAATCTCGAAGTGCTTCTGCTGCTGATGTTTATGGTGGCGGGCATCTACTTCATGAAACAGCTGCTACTGTTTATCTTCACGCGCCTGCTGCTCAGCATTCCGTCAAAAATGTTCCTCTCGCTGGCGTTTTGCCTTGCCGCCGCCTTCCTGTCGGCCTTCCTGGACGCGCTGACAGTGGTCGCGGTAGTGATAAGCGTAGCGGTGGGGTTTTACGGGATTTATCACCGCGTGGCCTCCTCTCGTCCGGGTGAAGATTTGCAGGATGACAGCCACGTCGATGCGCATAACCGTGACGTGCTGGAACAGTTCCGCGCGTTTCTGCGCAGCCTGATGATGCACGCTGGGGTCGGTACCGCGCTGGGCGGCGTGATGACCATGGTGGGCGAGCCGCAAAACCTGATCATTGCCAAAGCGGCGGGCTGGCACTTCGGTGATTTCTTCCTGAGAATGGCCCCGGTCAGCGTACCGGTGCTGATCTGCGGGCTGGCGACCTGTCTGCTGGTGGAAAAATTTCGCCTCTTTGGCTACGGGGCCCAACTCCCGGAGCCGGTACGTCAGGAACTGCATAAATTCGATCTGCAAAGCCGACGCCAGCGGACCCGCCAGGAGACGCTGCGCCTGATTGCTCAGGGGATCATCGGCGTCTGGCTTATCGCCGCGCTGGCGCTTCATCTTGCCGAAGTGGGGCTGATAGGCCTGTCAGTCATTATTCTCGCCACCACCTTTACCGGCGTGACGGACGAACATGCCATCGGTAAAGCGTTTACCGAAGCCCTGCCGTTTACCGCCCTGCTGGCGGTGTTCTTTGCGGTCGTGGCGGTGATTATCGACCAGCATCTCTTCGCGCCGATTATTGCCTTTGTATTACAGGCGTCACCGGATGCTCAGCTTTCGCTGTTTTACCTGTTTAACGGCCTGCTCTCGTCAATCTCAGATAACGTCTTTGTCGGGACGGTCTACATCAACGAGGCCAAAGCCGCTATGGAGCAAGGCGTTATCAGCGCCGGACAGTTTGAGCTGCTGGCAGTGGCGATCAATACCGGCACCAACCTTCCGTCGGTGGCGACGCCAAACGGCCAGGCCGCCTTCCTGTTCCTGCTGACCTCCGCTCTCGCGCCGCTCATACGTCTTTCTTATGGCCGGATGGTGTGGATGGCGCTGCCCTACACGCTGGTGCTCACGATCGTGGGATTGCTTTGCGTCAAAATTACCCTCATTCCCTGTACGCAATGGTTGATACAAGCGGGTATACTTGCGGCGCAGTAAACTATGCATCTCGGGCAGTTCGCTGCCCGTTTGCCTTTTCGCACGATAAACATCCAATTACGTTTTATTTCGCCAGGTACAGGTGGCGCGATAAACGAATTCGTTTACACTGCGCTTTCTAAGCATGTTCCAGGGAAATGATTATGTTGAGATTTTTAAACCAGTGCTCCCGCGGTCGCGGAGCGTGGTTGTTAATGGCCCTGACCGCCTTTGCGCTGGAAATGGTCGCGCTGTGGTTCCAGCACGTAATGGGACTGAAACCTTGCGTGCTTTGTATTTATGAACGCTGCGCGCTGTTCGGCATTATGGGGGCGGGCCTGGTGGGCGCAATTGCGCCGAAGTCGCCGCTTCGCTATGCCGCTATCGCGATCTGGCTGTACAGCGCCTGGAAAGGCATTGAACTCTCCTGGCAGCACACCATGATGCAGCTGCATCCGTCGCCGTTTATGACCTGCGATTTTGCCGCCCGCTTCCCGAGCTGGCTGCCGCTGGATAAATGGCTGCCGCAGGTGTTCGTTGCATCCGGTGACTGCTCCGTTCGCCAGTGGGAATTCCTGACGCTGGAGATGCCGCAGTGGCTGGTGGGCATTTTTGCCGCCTACTTCATCGTGGCGCTGCTGGTGCTGATTGCCCAGCCGTTCAAACCGAAGAAACGCGATCTATTTGGGCGCTAAGTTGCCCGGCGGCGCTTCGCTTGCGCGGGCCTACGGTTTTGTAGGTCGGGTAAGCGCAGCGCCACCCGACACAACCGCGCATAATAAAAAACCCGCTTCGGCGGTTTTTTTAATCTCAACGGGTCGGGTGGTTCATGATGTGATCTTCCCAGTCACGCACCTCGGACTCTTTCACCGCAATGTGGCGCACAGAGATACGCTCGCCGTGCATCGCCGCTTTTGAACCGGTTAACAACGGATGCCAGTCAGGCAGGCCTTTCCCTTCCGCCAGCAGGCGATACGCGCAGGTATGCGGCAGCCATTCAAACGTCGGCAGATTATCCCGGGTTAACTTTATGCAGTCCGGCTCAAATTCAAACCGGCGCTCATAGTTGCGGCACTGGCAGGTTTTAATGTTTAGCTGCTTGCAGGCAACGTTGGTGAAGTAGATTTCATCCGTATCTTCATCCATCAGCTTGTGCAGGCAGCACTGCCCGCAGCCGTCGCACAATGATTCCCATTCCGCGTCAGTCATGTCGTCGAGAGTTTTGCTTTGCCAGAAAGGGATGTCGTTCATCAGGATGTCCACACGTCAAAAGAAAGCGCACCTTATAACGAGTCTGGCACGTTGTTGCAAGTTTTGCCGCCCTCTTCAGGCGGCAAGAGGAGATTACAGCACGCGGGTTTTCAGCGACAGACCGTTAAAACCGACCTCCAGCTCGTCACCGCTCACGAGCGGACCAACGCCTTCCGGCGTGCCGGTCAGGATCACATCACCCGGTTTCAGGGTAAAGAAGCGGCTCATGTAGGCGATCAGCGGCACAATCTTATGGATCATGTCTGCCGTGGTGCCCTGCTGGCGGATCTCGCCGTTAACCTTCAGGCTGAGCGGCGTATCCTGCGGATCGCCGGTAAATTCGCTCACCGGCACAAACGCCGAGATCGGGCAGGAATTATCAAACCCTTTGGCTTTTTCCCACGGCTGCCCTGCTTTCTTCATTTTGCCCTGCACGTCACGCAGGGTCAGATCCAGCGCCACGCCGTATCCGGCAATCGCTTTCTGAACATGTTCTTCTGAGGCCTGGCGAAGCGTTGCACCAATCAGCACGGCAAGTTCCACTTCGTGATGCACCGAGCCGAGCCCCTGCGGCAGCGCCAGCGGCTGGCGGATATCGCAAAGCGCCGTTTCAGGCTTAATAAACAGAACCGGCTCTTCTGGCGTCGCGCTGCCCATCTCCTGAATATGTTTTGCATAGTTGCTGCCTACGCAAACCACTTTGCTGACGGGATAATCCAGTAATGCGCCTTGCCAGTTATGATGTTGATACATGGTCGACCCCTAAACGGTTGATGTGTTGTGCGCAAAAACAGTTGAGGCTATTTTTTACCGTTCGCCTCAAGATGCTGTTTTAATAAATTCTCGGGTGGCGGTGGAAGCTGTAAATAATAGCCCTGCTCGGCTAAGGCCGTTTTCACTTTATCCAGATCGGCATTAATCAGTTTCTTACGACCATCAAGCGGCAGCAGCATAGCCAGCTGTGGTCGGCCAAAGTTCTTCATTAATTCTTCAGGCACGCGTGAAAAATCGTCTTTCTTTTCGACATAAAGATAGGTCTGGTCACGGCTTGTACTTCTGTAGATCACACAAAACATGTTTTTACTCTGAATTAATGGGTGGTTGCTTGCCTCAATATACTCCTGACTATAACATGCCTGATACTCTTCGGAATATCGCAGCGAGTGGTTGCGGTTAATAGCAAATTGAGTAAGGCCAGGATGTCAAACACGCCCATCGAGCTTAAAGGCAGTAGCTTCACCTTATCAGTGGTACATTTGCATGATGCAAAACCCGAGGTTATTCGTCAGGCGTTAGAAGACAAAATCGCCCAGGCTCCCGCCTTTCTGAAGCACGCCCCTGTTGTTATCAACGTCAGCGATCTTGAGGCGCCGGTTAACTGGAAACTTCTCCAGCAGGCCGTCTCCTCCACCGGACTGCGTATCGTGGGCATCAGCGGCTGCAAAGATTCTGAGCTGAAAGCGGAAATTGAGCGTGCGGGGCTGCCCCTTCTGAATGAGGGCAAAGAAAAAGCCTCGCGTGCGGCCCCCGTTGCCGTCGAAACGCCCCCTCCTGCGGTGCAAAACGTTACTACCGTCACAAAAACGCGAATGATTGATGTGCCGGTTCGTTCCGGTCAGCGCATTTATGCACCAAACTGTGATCTGATTGTTACAAGCCACGTCAGTGCTGGCGCTGAGCTGATTGCAGATGGCAATATTCACGTATACGGTATGATGCGTGGACGTGCGCTCGCAGGTGCAAGTGGCGATCGAGATGCGCAAATATTTTGTACTCACCTGACGGCGGAACTGGTGTCCATCGCAGGTGAATATTGGCTGAGCGACAAGATCCCAGCCGAATTTTATGGCAAAGCGGCTCGCCTGCTTCTGGCAGACGACGCGTTGACCGTTCAACCGTTGAATTGATCCCTTTTTAACAAGGAATTTCTATGGCACGCATTATTGTTGTTACTTCGGGTAAAGGAGGCGTTGGCAAGACCACCTCCAGCGCGGCCATCGCTACTGGTTTGGCCCAGAAGGGAAAGAAAACCATCGTTATCGACTTCGATATCGGTCTGCGTAACCTCGACCTCATCATGGGATGTGAGCGTCGCGTCGTGTATGACTTTGTGAACGTCATTCAGGGCGATGCCACGCTGAACCAGGCGATGATTAAAGACAAGCGCACCGAGAACCTCTACATTCTCCCGGCATCTCAGACGCGTGACAAAGACGCCCTGACCCGTGAAGGGGTGGAAAAGGTGCTCGACGATCTGAAAAAAATGGATTTCGACTTCATCGTCTGCGACTCCCCTGCCGGCATCGAAACCGGTGCCCTGATGGCACTGTACTTCGCTGATGAAGCGATCATCACCACCAACCCTGAAGTTTCATCCGTGCGTGACTCAGACCGCATTCTGGGGATCCTCGCCTCTAAATCCCGTCGTGCGGAAAATGGCGAAGACCCGATTAAAGAACACCTGCTGCTCACCCGCTACAATCCGGGCCGCGTGAACAAAGGTGACATGCTGAGCATGGAAGACGTGCTTGAGATCCTGCGCATTAAGCTGGTCGGCGTTATCCCGGAAGATCAGTCCGTGTTACGCGCCTCTAACCAGGGCGAGCCAGTGATCCTTGATACAATGGCAGATGCAGGTAAAGCTTACGCCGATACCGTTGACCGTCTGCTGGGAGAAGAACGTCCTTTCCGCTTCATTGAAGAAGAGAAGAAAGGTTTCCTCAAACGCCTGTTCGGAGGATAAGTTATGGCATTACTGGACTTTTTTCTCTCGCGGAAAAAGAACACCGCCAACATCGCAAAAGAACGTCTGCAAATTATCGTTGCGGAGCGTCGTCGTAGCGACGCCGAGCCTCACTACCTGCCGCAGCTGCGCAAGGACATCCTGGAAGTGATCTGTAAGTACGTGCAGATTGACCCGGAGATGGTGACGGTGCAGCTGGAACAAAAAGACGGGGATATTTCGATTCTGGAGCTGAACGTGACGCTCCCGGAAGCGGAAGAGTCGCGTCCGTAGGTTTGTGATTTCATAGCCCCGGTAAGCGCAGCGCCACCGGGGGAATATGCCGGGTTTATCACCCGGCATATTTTTTATCGCGGATAGCCTTCCAGCAGCGTATTCAGGCGATCGGCCATCAATTCCCCGCGCCATCCCGCCATCATTTCCGGCACGCCATTCTGCGGCTTCAGCTTCCAGTGCCAGTTCAGCAGCTGGTTAATCTGACGACGTGAGGCGAGCAGTTCCGCGCTCAGTTTGCTTTCGGTTGCAACTGCCTGCACCAGCGCTTTGATGTCCTTGAAAGCCTTGCGATAGCCCGGCATGTCCATCAGGTTCAGCAGCGGTTCCGGCAGCGCATCTTCCGGCAGCTCCTGCGCTTTTGCGACCAGCGCCAGCAGGGTTTTACCGTGGAAACGGATCTCGCTGCCCGAAAGCCCAATGCTGTCAAGCTCGCCGAGGCTGCCCGGCATATAGCGCGCCACCGCCCAGAGATGCTCTTCACGGACGACGAAGTTAACGGCCAGGTCGCGCTCCCGCGCTTTACGCAAGCGCCAGTCTGCCAGCAGCTGCAGGCATGCCAGCTGACGCGTGCGCAGCTGCCAGGCGTTGCTGATGTCGCGCCATGCCTCTTTCGGATCCACCACTTCCTGACGGCGCTGCTGGGTCATTCGGCACTCGTCCAGCGCAGCAGCGAGCCATCCGGAGGCTTCCGCCTCTTTCATCAGCTGTCCGGCGATCGGCAGCAGGTAAAACACGTCTGCCGCCGCATATTCCAGCTGGCGTGCGGTTAGCGGACGCGCCAGCCAGTCGGTGCGGGATTCACTCTTATCCAGCGTCAGGCCCGTATATTCCTCCACCATGGCGGCAAAACCCCACGACAGTGGACGACCGCTGAACGCCGCGAGGATCTGCGTATCAATCAGCGGCTGAGGCATGATGCCAAAGGTGTTCAGAAAGACTTCCAGATCTTCACTGCCCGCGTGCAGGTATTTCGTCACGGCGGTATCGAGCAGAAGGTCACGCATCGGCGTCCAGTCGGTAATGCCGAGAGGGTCGATCAGCGACACGTGTTTACCGTCGTACATCTGAATCAAACCCAGCTGCGGATAATAGGTTCGGGTACGGACAAACTCGGTATCCAGGGCAATGGCAGGAAAGTCGCGCGTCACTTCGCACAGCGAAGCCAGCTCGTCGTTGGTCGTGATCATCTGGTAATTCAAATCGGATTCTCTTTTGTTTGCGCCCATAAAAAACGCCGGCTTAACCGGCGTCTGGACGATTAACGTGAAGCTCAGGCCTTATTGTCTACTTTGGCACGGGCTTCGTCACGTAATTCTCGTCGTAATATCTTCCCGACGTTGGATTTCGGCAGCTCGTCGCGGAATTCCACCAGCTTCGGCACTTTATAGCCCGTCAGCTGACGACGACAAAACGTTATCAGCGCTTCCTCGGTGAGAGAAGGATCTTTCTTGACCACAAATATCTTCACCGCTTCACCGCTGCTGCCGGAAGGCACGCCGACCGCTGCCACTTCGAGTACGCCGCTGTGCTGCATAACCACGTCTTCGATCTCATTCGGATAGACGTTGAAGCCGGAGACCAGAATCATATCTTTCTTGCGATCGACAATACGCAGGAAGCCTTCCTCATCCATCACCGCGATGTCACCGGTATGCAGCCAGCCGTCTTTGATGATTTCGTCGGTCGCGTCGGGACGCTGCCAGTAGCCCAGCATCACCTGCGGACCTTTGACGCACAGCTCACCCGGCTCACCCGGCGCAACTTCATTATCGTTATCGTCGACCAGTTTCGCTTCAGTGGAAGGAACGGGCAGACCAATGCTTCCGCTGTGATAGTCGATATCATGCGGGTTAACGCTGACCAGCGGCGCGCATTCCGTCAGGCCATAGCCCTCCAGCAGATACTGACCGGTGAGCTTCACCCAGCGCTCGGCAACCGCCTGCTGGACCGGCATGCCGCCGCCCGCAGAGAGGTGCAGCGTGGAAAAATCCAGCTGCTGGAACTCTTTGTTATTAAGCAGCGCGTTGAACAGAGTATTTACCCCGGTCATGGCGGTGAACGGGTATTTCGCCAGCTCTTTCACCAGCCCTGGAATATCGCGCGGGTTGGTGATCAGCACGTTTTGACCGCCCAGCTCAATAAACAGCAGGCAGTTCATGGTCAGTGCGAAAATGTGGTACAGCGGCAGCGCCGTAATGACCAGCTCTTTGCCGGGATGCAGCAGCGGCCCGTAGGTTGCGTTGACCTGCTCAAGGTTCGCCAGCATGTTGCGGTGGGTCAACATAGCGCCTTTCGCCACGCCGGTGGTGCCACCGGTATACTGCAGGAAGGCGAGATCTTCTGAGACCACTTCCGGCTTGACGTACTGCATCCGATAGCCCGCATGCAGCGCGCGGCGGAAGGAGATAGCGTCCGGCAGATGGTATTTTGGCACCAGACGCTTGACGTATTTGACGACAAAGTTAACCAGCGTGCCTTTGGCGGTAGAGAGCTGGTCCCCCATGCGCGTCAGGATGACGTGTTTCACCTGGGTTTTGTCGACCACTTTTTCCAGCGTATGGGCAAAGTTAGACACAATGACAATCGCGACCGCGCCGCTGTCGTTAAGCTGATGCTCAAGCTCACGCGGGGTGTACAGCGGGTTGACGTTAACGACAATCATCCCGGCACGCAGGATACCGAACAGCGCCACCGGGTATTGCAGCAGGTTCGGCATCATCAGCGCGACGCGATCCCCTTTTTGCAGCCCCAGCCCTTCCTGCAGGTACGCCGCAAACGCCCGGCTGCGCTCCTCCAGCTTACGGAACGTCATCACCTCGCCCATATTCACGAATGCGGGCTGGTCCGCGTAGCGCCTTACCGAATGCTCAAATAATTCCACCAGGGATTGATAACGGTCAGGATTGATCTCAGCAGGAACATCTGCGGGATAACGGTTAAGCCAAACCTTCTTCAATGCATCACCTCTGAAATGAGTGTTCGTCGTCATCACAACCCCGATAATAAACAGTTTGTTAACATTATATTAACTCAGCGTACCAGTTTATTAATTGTTCAGATTTAAGGTTGCGAAGCGCGTCACTCTTTTTTTTCGTTTTATCCGTAAAAAACAGAGACAGCGGCTGAGCCGCTGTCTCTTTTGTAACAATAACAGTAAGTTACTCAGTAACGATCGTCTGTACCTGTGCAGGTCCCGGGTTATACCAGCCCCAGCCCGGGTAGCCGTAACGATAAGGATGCGGACCCCACATCCACGGATCGATCGGCTGAGGCGGCATGATCACCTGCTGTGCTAACCGCCAGCGCTTATATCCGTTGACCTGCATGGTCATAAATTTATACGGCGTGCTGCCGATTTTGCCCTGTACGGCGCCGGTAATCGGCCCGACAACGGTCACCAGCTGTCCGCGAAAATCGACCGGATCGAGGAAACCACTCACGTCCGCGTAGATACGCCCGCGAGAGGCCTCGCCCAGTACAGGCCGCGCGCCGCTGTCCAGCGGAACGGTTGCGATCTCCAGGCGGGTTTTCCCCTGCTGGTTTTGTACGTCTATCACCTTACCGCCAAAGCGCGCTTCCTGGCCGACGTACAGCTCAGGGGCATTCATCACCCGAACCAGATCCTGCTGTGGCGTCGGGCTGGTGCCCTTAATCGCATCAGGAACGGAAACGCATCCGCTCAGTGCTATGGCAACTGCGCCTGCCATAATAAGGCGTACTACTTTAGTCTGGACCGCCATGATGCGACTCCTTTTTCTCAGTTCCTGTTACTGAGATTCACTCGCGGCCCGGAAGTTTCTTCCACGCAACGGTGTTTCGCAAATAAACCGGCTCCGCGTGTTCAACGGCCACGGTTTTGCCTGCTGCGAGCAGCTGGCTGGCAATCGGAAGCATATCTTCCGCAGCCGGCAGAAGCATGTTGCCGTCCACCAGCGTCAACCCGGTGTCGTTCGCCATCTCAGGCCACGCTGGCCAGCCGGTGCCGACGGTTGCCCACTCGCCTGACAGCTGCTTCAGTCGTTCAGTGATCGCTTCCGGCTTAAGCACGGCTTCCGTCTCTTCACCGTGCCACACGCCCTGCTCGTCGCGGGTGTATTCGGCCCAGTAAACTTCGCCCATGCGGGCATCAATCGCGGCCAGCACGCGCGTTGCCCCGGTCATGCGCCATGCTCCCTGCGCCATGGTGGCGAGGGTAGAGACGCCGATCATCGGCAGTTCGGCGCCCAGCGCCAGCCCCTGCGCAATGCCAATCCCGATACGTACGCCCGTAAAGCTTCCGGGGCCACGGCCAAAGGCCAGCGCGTCGAGGTCGGTTAAGGAGGTGTTGCCCTGGGTTAAAATGGCTTTTACCAGGGGCAGAATGCGTTGGGTGTGTTCCCGGGGGCACTCTTCGAAATGGGCAGAAACAGCACCGTCGTTCAACAGAGCGACAGAGCAAGCCTCTGTCGCGGTATCAATAGCCAGAATTCGCATCAGTCGTCGCGCTCTCGCAAGGGTCAGTCACAAAATGGCGCGCATCTTAGCATACTCCGGGGTAAATTACTCCGCCGTTGGATTTGCCAGGAAACGCACCGCGCGTTTTATGTCCCGCGTCCGCGGCGCGGGCGGCAGGCTTGCAAGGAAGGTTGCCCCGTAAGGACGCATCACCAGCCGGTTATCGCAGATGACCAGCACGCCCCGATCGGTGACGTCACGGATTAGGCGCCCTACCCCTTGCTTAAGGGTAATGACCGCATCCGGGAGCTGAACCTCGTCAAACGGATCGCCGCCGCGCAGGCGGCAGTCTTCCATCCTCGCCTTGAGCAGCGGATCGTCCGGGGAGGTAAACGGAAGCTTATCAATGATCACCAGCGAGAGCGTATCGCCGCGCACGTCCACCCCTTCCCAGAAGCTGCTGGTGGCTACCAGCAGGGCATTTCCGGCGCTGACAAACTGCTGGAGCAGCTGGCCTTTGCTGGTTTCGCCCTGCAGCAGCACCGGCAGCGTCATGGTGGCTCGGAACTGCTCGGCGAGGTCGCGCATCATAGCGTGAGAGGTGCAGAGCATAAAACAGCGGCCGTTGTTGGCCTCGATCATCGGTTTTAACATCGCGGCCAGATGGCGCGCCGCACCCGGCTGGTTCGGCAGCGGCAGATTACGGGGAACACAGAGCAGCGCCTGCTTTTCGTAATCGAACGGGCTGGGCAGGAGCAAGGATTCCGCCTGCTCAATGCCGAGACGCTCGGTGAAGTGATGCAGATCGTCATTCACCGACAGGGTTGCCGAGGTGAAGATCCAGCTTCCCGGCTTTTGCGCCATCACCTCTTTAAATTTATCCGCCACCGTCAGCGGCGTGAGCGCCAGCGTGAAATGCCGCGAAGTGCATTCATACCAGTAGCTGTACCCCGGCTGATTGATCTCTTTAAGCCGTTTGAGCCGCCCGCGATACAGCGTGGCGCGCTCGAAGGCCGCGTCCAGCAGGGCGGAACGTCCAAGCGACAGTTTCGCCACGTCGTAGCAGAGTTCAAGGGCATCATCGAGCAGCAGCAGCGCGCGCTGGATGTTTTTGTCCGCCAGCAGCTCGCGCAGGTTGCCGCGATAGCCCGGCTCGCCGAGCTGTAAACGGAAATCCTGCGCGCTCTGCGCCAGGCGGTCGGCGCACTTCTGCAGCTGCTGGGTATCTTTGAGTTCGGTCCGGTAGGCAATGGTGAAATCTTTCGCCAGATCCTGCAGCTGGCGGCTGGAGAGCGACTGGCCGAAATACTGGCTGGCGATATCCGGCAGCTGGTGGGCTTCGTCGAAGATCATCACGTCCGCCTCCGGAATCAGCTCACCAAAGCCGCTGTCCTTTACCACCATATCCGCGAGGAACAGATGGTGGTTCACCACCACCACATCCGCATCCATCGCCGTTTTGCGCGCTTTCACTACAAAGCAGTCTTTATACAGCGGACAGTCGCTGCCGAGGCAGTTGTCGTTAGTGCTGGTCACCAGCGGCCAGGCAGGTGAGTCTTCCGGCACGCTCGCGCAGGTGCTGATATCGCCCTCTTCCGTCTGGTTCGCCCAGGCGCGAAGAATAATGACGTCGCTTAGGGTTTGCACCGGCAGGTCGCCGCCCGCCAGCGCCTGCTGCTCAAGGCGTTCCAGGCAGAGATAGTTGGATCGCCCCTTCAGCAGGGCCAGACGGCCTTTGTATTTCAGCGCCTTGGCCACCGTGGGCAAATCGCGGCTGTAGAGCTGATCCTGCAGCGCCTTCGATCCGGTGGAAATGATCACCTTCTTTTTCGCCCGCAGCGCCGGAGCAAGGTAAGCATACGTTTTACCCGTGCCGGTTCCGGCTTCGACCACCAGCGGCTGAGCCTTATCGATGGCGCGTGCAACGGCGTGCGCCATCTGGCGCTGAGGTTCACGGGGTTTGAAGCCGGGAATAGCCTGCGCTAATTGACCTTCAGGGGAAAAATCGTCTGCCACGGTGCTCTCTCACTGTATTTTTGCACAGGGATTATGTCAGCCCATCCTCTCCTGTGCCACCCCAAATAGTGACGACACGAGAACAATATGGCAGTCTTGCCGCCTGACGACGAAAAATAACGAGGAAACGTTTATGACAATTGTGCGCATTGATGCCGAAGCCCGCTGGTCTGATGTGGTTATCCATAACCAGACGCTCTACTACACCGGCGTACCGGCTAACCTGGATGCGGATGCGTTCGAGCAAACGGCTAACACTCTGGCGCAGATTGATGCGGTGCTGGAAAAACAGGGCAGCGACAAATCCCGCATTCTGGATGCGACGATTTTCCTGGCAAACAAAGATGATTTCGCGGCAATGAATAAAGCCTGGGATGCGTGGGTTGTGGCGGGTCACGCGCCTGTACGCTGCACCGTACAGGCCACGCTGATGAAGCCGGAATACAAGGTAGAGATTAAGATTATCGCGGCGGTTTAAGCCCGATTACTCTTCATCTTCATCCTCGAAACGCGCCACGATCCGCTCGCCGGTATGCGTGGCGCGCAGTTCTTCCGCCACCTGGGAAATCGCCTGTCCGCTGCTCATCCCCTGGGACATCAGTTCCTGAATTCGCTCAACCGCTTTCTGCTGCTGTTCATGGCTCAGAGAAGGTAAACCTGCAAACATCGTCAACTCCTGCTAAATTATTCGCGCTAATTATTTCACGCTGCCCGGTAGTATGCCACACATGAACATGCGCTTCCCCACTGTTATTACCCTGCCCTGGCGAACAGACGCCGCTGAATACTGGTTTGCCCGCCTGAGCCATCTTCCGTTTGCGATGCTGCTGCACTCCGGTCATGCGGACCACCCCTACAGCCGCTTCGACATTCTGGTGGCCGATCCGCTAAAGACGCTGACAACCGATGACCTGTCCTTAACTGGCGATCCGCTGGCGCAGCTTCAGCAAGCCATTAACGCGCTGGGCTTATCAGCCGCGCCGAACCCGGACTTCCCTTTTCAGGGAGGCGCGCTGGGCCTGTTTGGCTACGATCTGAGTCGCCGTTTCGAAGCGCTGCCCGAGCATGCGCAGGCTGATATTCCCCTGCCCGACATGGCCGTGGGGCTGTACGACTGGGCGTTAATTGTCGATCACCTGAAAAAAACGGTTTCCCTGCTGAGCCATCGTGACGTGCAGGCGCGTCTGGCGTGGCTTGAATCGCAGCAGCCTGCACCGGCACAGACGTTCACATTGACCTCCGGCTGGCGCTCAAATATGAGTGCAGCGGAGTATGCCGAAAAATTCGCTCGCGTTCAGGCGTACCTGCATAGCGGCGACTGCTATCAGGTTAACCTCGCCCAGCGTTTCCAGGCGACGTATCAGGGGGACGAGTGGCAGGCTTTTTCCCGTCTTAACGCCAGCAATAAGGCGCCGTTTAGCGCGTTTGTGCGTCTGGAACAGGGTGCAATACTCAGTCTTTCACCCGAGCGATTTATTCATCTGGCCGAGGGCACGATTCAAACCCGTCCTATTAAAGGCACCTTGCCGCGTCTTGCCGATCCCGACGCCGATCGCCAGCAGGCGGAAAAACTTGCCGCCTCGCCGAAAGACCGCGCCGAGAACCTGATGATTGTGGATCTGATGCGTAACGACATCGGCCGCGTCGCCGAACCGGGCAGCGTGCGCGTGCCGGAACTGTTTGTCGTCGAGCCTTTCCCGGCAGTCCATCATCTGGTCAGCACCATAACCGCGCGTCTGCCCGCCTCTCGCGCCGCCTGCGATCTGCTCCGCGCCGCGTTTCCGGGTGGCTCCATCACCGGCGCGCCCAAAATTCGCGCCATGGAAATCATCGACGAACTGGAACCGCACCGCCGCAACGCCTGGTGCGGCAGCATCGGCTATATCAGCCTGTGCGGCACCATGGATACCAGCATCACCATTCGCACGCTGACCGCCTGCAGCGGAAATCTCTACTGTTCGGCCGGGGGCGGTATTGTTGCCGACAGCCAGGTCGACGCGGAATATCAGGAAACCTTTGATAAAGTTAACCGTATCCTGAAACAACTGGAGTAATCACGGGTGGAAAAAGAGAACCTGACGCTGGATGATTTTTTATCTCGATTTCAGCTACTAAGACCGCAGGTCAACCGCGAGGCGCTGAATCAGCGTCAGGCGGCCGTGCTGATCCCGGTCGTGCGTCGCGCGCAGCCGGGCCTGCTGCTCACCCAGCGTTCTCCCCATTTACGCAAGCACGCGGGTCAGGTCGCCTTTCCGGGTGGCGCAGTAGACAGCTCCGACGCCTCGCTGATTGCCGCCGCGCTGCGTGAAGCGCAGGAAGAAGTTGCCATTCCGCCTGAGACGGTGGAGGTCATTGGCGTGCTGCCGCCCGTAGATAGCGTCACCGGTTTTCAGGTCACGCCGGTGGTAGGTATTATCCCGCCGGACCTGCAGTATCACGCCAGCGTCGATGAAGTCTCTGCAGTGTTTGAAATGCCGCTTGAAGAGGCGCTCCGGCTAAGCCGTTATCATCCGCTGGATATTCATCGACGAGGGCATGACCATCGGGTCTGGTTGTCCTGGTATCAGCATTATTTTGTCTGGGGCATGACGGCGGGCATTATTCGTGAACTGGCGTTGCAAATCGGCCTGAAGCCTTGACTATACTTTACATTCCATCCTTTTTCGCAGGTTTGCGATCCGCGTCGCGCTATTAGCAAAACCCATCGTCAACCATTAGTTTAATTCATGTGAATAGTTAAGCCGAGGTCGGTGTTCCCTCTTACACTATGCGCAGTTATAACATCGTTACTGGAACCCCGGTAACCCTGTCAGGAGTGTGAAAGTGATTAGTATATTCGACATGTTCAAAGTGGGAATTGGCCCTTCGTCTTCCCATACTGTTGGCCCGATGAAGGCCGGTAAACAGTTCGTCGATGATCTGGTCGAAAAAGGATTACTGGAAAGCGTTACCCGTGTCGCCGTGGATGTTTACGGCTCGCTGTCATTAACGGGTAAAGGCCACCACACCGATATCGCCATTATTATGGGTCTGGCAGGCAATATGCCGGATACCGTTGATATTGATGCCATCCCGGCATTCATCCGCGACGTGGAAACACGCGGCCGCCTGCTGCTGGCAAACGGCCAGCAGGAAGTCGATTTCCCGCAGGATGACGGCATGCGTTTCCGTAGCGACAACCTGCCGCTGCATGAAAACGGCATGACCATTCACGCTTACAGCGGTGAAAAAGAGATTTACAGCAAAACGTACTACTCCATCGGCGGTGGCTTCATCGTGGATGAAGAGCATTTTGGCAAAGATAGCGTCGGCGACGTCAGCGTACCGTACCCGTTCAAATCGGCTACCGAGATGCTGGGGTACTGCAAAGAGACCGGTCTTTCACTGTCCGGCATGGTGATGCAGAACGAACTGGCCCTGCACAGCAAGAAAGAGATTGAAGACTATTTTGCCAACGTCTGGCAAACCATGCGCGCCTGTATCGATCGCGGGATGAACACCGAAGGCGTTCTGCCGGGTCCACTGCGCGTGCCGCGTCGTGCCTCCGCCCTGCGCCGTATGCTGGTGACCACGGACAAGTTTTCCAACGACCCGATGAACGTGGTCGACTGGGTAAACATGTTTGCCCTGGCGGTTAACGAAGAAAACGCCGCCGGTGGACGCGTCGTGACGGCGCCAACTAACGGCGCGTGCGGTATCGTTCCGGCAGTGCTGGCGTATTACGATCACTTTATTGAGCCCGTGACGCCTGATATCTACATCCGCTATTTCCTGGCGGCAGGTGCCATCGGTGCGCTGTACAAAATGAATGCCTCCATCTCCGGCGCTGAAGTAGGCTGTCAGGGTGAAGTCGGCGTGGCCTGCTCCATGGCGGCGGCGGGTCTGGCAGAGCTGCTGGGCGCAAGCCCTGAGCAGGTCTGCGTGGCGGCTGAAATCGGTATGGAGCATAACCTCGGTCTGACCTGCGATCCGGTCGCGGGCCAGGTGCAGGTGCCGTGCATCGAGCGTAACGCAATTGCTTCCGTGAAAGCCATCAACGCCTCACGTATGGCGATGCGCCGTACAAGCGAACCTCGCGTATCGCTGGATAAGGTGATTGAAACCATGTACGAAACCGGTAAAGACATGAACGCGAAATACCGCGAGACGTCCCGTGGTGGCCTGGCCATTAAGGTGCAGTGCGACTAATACTGCCTTTCGCCCATCTGCAACGGATGGGCGAATTTCCCTCTTCTTCCTCGTCTCCTTCAGCTTTCCCCACTACACTTTCACTGTTGCGTCCGGCTTTTGTGGCTGGTGGCTTATCAGGCGACCGTTCATGCAAACTGCACAAACGATCATTAAAAACTATCGCCGAAAACGCGTTATCGTCTGTGTGACGGTTGCGCTCCTCACGCTCATCCTGACGTTAGGCATTCGCTTTATTTCGCAGCGCAATGTTAACCAACAGCGGATCCTCGATTTTACCAGCCACACCGTTCGCGCCCTTGATAACGTCCTGCTTTCTTTAGAGAACCGCCGCAGCGTGCTGCAGCCCCTGGTGGGGCAGCCCTGCCCGCAGGCGCACCTCGCGCTGCGAAAGCAGGCAGCCATTTTGCAGACGGTACGCTCCATCGCCCTGATTAAAGACGGTATTCTGTACTGCTCGAGTATTTTCGGCAGCCGCAATGTGCCTGTGCGCGACTTCCTGAAAGAACTCCCCGCCAGCACGACGAAGCTGATTTTATCCGCCGACCAGTGGCTGCTTAAGGGAAGCCCGATATTGATCCAGTGGTATCCCGTCTCTCAGGACGGTGAAGCAGGCATCATCGAGATCATTAATATCGATCTGATCGCCAAAATGATTCTGGAGCCCCAGCGCCCGCTCATCAATGACGTGGCGCTGACCGTAGGCGATCGCTTTCTGCGCTATGGACAACGCGTCAGCGACAGCCTGACGTTTGATGAGGAAGGCTCGCTTTTCCAGCAATCATCAACCCGAAATCCTTTCACCATTACGGTCAGCGGGCCAGGCCCTGGAGAGTTAGCCTTAAAAAGCCTGCCAGCCCAGCTGCCTCTCGGGCTTATGCTGAGCCTGCTGCTGGGCTATCTCGCCTGGCTGGCAACGGCAAACCGGATGAGCTTCACGTGGGAGATCGATATGGGGATTGCGGGCCGGGAATTTGAGCTTTTCTGCCAGCCGCTGGTGAATGCCCGTACCCAGGCGTGCACTGGCGTGGAGATCCTGCTGCGCTGGAATAATCCGCGTCAGGGATGGATCTCTCCGGAAGTGTTTATTCCTCTGGCAGAAGAACATAACCTGATTGTCCCCCTGACCCGCTATGTGATCGCCGAAACGGTGCGCCAGATAGGCTACTTTCCCGCCAGCGCCGGTTTTCACATCGGCCTTAACGTCGCCGCCAGCCATTTCCGTGACGCGGTGTTGATACAGGACCTGAACCGCCTCTGGTTCAGCGCCCGTCCGCGCCAGCAGCTGGTGATTGAGCTAACGGAACGGGATGCGCTGCTGGATGCGGATTATCGCATCGTGCGCGAACTGCATCGCAAAGGGGTGAAGCTCGCTATCGACGATTTTGGCACCGGTAACAGCTCTCTCTCCTGGCTTGAAAAGCTGCATCCTGACGTGCTGAAAATTGACCAGTCCTTCACCACAGCCATTGGTACAGACGCCGTGAATTCAACGGTGACGGATATGATTATTGCGCTGGGCCAGCGGCTGAATATTGAACTGGTTGCTG
Organism: Enterobacter sp. PI-10; assembly: GCF_027947695.1. Taxonomy (NCBI): domain Bacteria; kingdom Pseudomonadati; phylum Pseudomonadota; class Gammaproteobacteria; order Enterobacterales; family Enterobacteriaceae; genus Enterobacter; species Enterobacter sp. PI-10. The sequence goes on from NZ_JAJNOG010000007.1 coordinate 67,736, forward strand.
AAGGGGTCGAGACAGAGGAGCAGGCGCGCTATTTGCGTCGCCATGGCGTGCCTGTTCTGCAGGGCTTTTTCTATGCGCGGCCTATGCCGCTACGGGATTTTCCTAAGTGGCTGGCGGGAAGCGCGTCCCCGCCAGCGCATCATAACGGGCACATCGTGCCCTTAATGCCGCTGCGCTAAGCCGGCTTACTCATCTTCGTCGTGGGCAGATTGTTCTTTAACAATGCGCACCATATCAACGCGATAGTCGTTGGCTTCAACGATCGTAATGTGCAGCGGCGAAAGCTCGATCACATCTCCGACGCGAGGGATTTGCCCGTTAACCGCGATAACCAGACCGGCAACGGTCGCGATGTCTTCTTCATCGTTGATGACGTTTTCCAGCCCCAGCGTATGCGAGAGCGCGTGCAGGTCGGTGGTACCTTTAACCAGCCAGCCTTCACCGTCGGCAACGATCTCTGGCGTTTCGTCTTCATCCGGGAATTCACCGGCAATCGCTTCCAGCACGTCCAGCGGCGTGACCAGCCCCTGCACCACGCCAAACTCGTTGGTAACGATAACAAAGCTACCGCGAGCGCGGCGCAGCACCCCGAGAAGGTTGATCGGATCCAGCGTTTCCGGTACGACAATCGCAGGCGATGCGGCAGCAACGGCTTCCACGTTGACGCCCTCTTCCAGGGCCACCAGCATCTCTTTCGCCCGCACCACGCCGATGATCTCATCCAGCTCGCCGCGACAAACCGGGAACAGGCTGTGCGGTGAAGAGAGCAGCTGCTGGCGAATTTCATCCACGCTCAGGTTAGCATCGACCCAGCTGATTTCACCGCGCGGCGTCATGATGCCGCGCAGCGAACGGGAGGCCAGAGAGAGCACGCCGTTAATCATGTAGCGTTCCTGTTCCACAAACGCCCCTTCAGGCACCGGAACCGGGTTGTGGTTTTCGGAATCAGACTGAACGTTCACCTGACGGCGACCGCCCATCAGGCGCAGAATGGCATCTGCGGTACGGGCGCGCAGCGGCTGATTCGACTGCTGCTTAATAAAGTTACGACGCGCAATCTGGTTGAACAGCTCGATCAGGATCGAGAAGCCAATCGCGGCGTACAGGTAGCCTTTTGGAATATGGAAGCCAAAACCTTCCGCCACCAGGCTCAGGCCGATCATCAGCAGGAAGCTCAGACACAGCACGACCACCGTCGGATGCTGGTTCACGAAGCGCGTCAGAGGCTTTGAGGCCAGCAGCATGACCGCCATTGCAATAACGACAGCCGCCATCATTACCGGCAGATGGTTCACCATGCCGACCGCCGTGATCACCGCATCCAGCGAGAAGACGGCATCAAGCACCACAATCTGCAGCACCACCACCCAGAAGCTGGCATAGCCTTTACCGTGCCCATCATCGTGCTGACGGTTTTCCAGCCGCTCGTGTAGCTCCGTCGTCGCTTTGAAAAGCAGGAATATCCCCCCGATCAGCATGATTAAATCACGCCCTGAGAAGGTGTAATCCATGACGGAGAACAGCGGTTTGGTCAACGTGACCATCCAGGAGATGACGGAGAGCAGCCCCAGTCGCATGACCAGCGCCAGCGAGAGACCAATCAGACGCGCTTTATCACGCTGTTTTGGCGGCAGTTTGTCCGCAAGGATGGCGATAAACACCAGGTTATCAATGCCGAGAACAATCTCGAGCACTACCAGCGTGAGCAATCCCACCCAGATTGACGGGTCCATTAAGAATTCCATGACAAGCTCCTGCTAAAGGAATGACGAAACGGTGCCCCACTCAACGTGGGCAAAACAGAGGTAGACAGAGTCGATACGTGGCGAGGATCGCCGGTGAATAAGGCGCGAAATGGCCTGGCAGATGACTGACGTCGGTGACGGTCCATATAGTGGGCTGTAGCCCTATACTCCTGAACAATTAAACGGAGGCTAAACATATCAGAGACAATGTGTTTTTAGCAAAGATTTACGTTCCTTTGCAAAGTTCTGTAACACAGCGGCTTTACTCTACGGATAAATCTCTAACGCGAGGCTAAATTACGGATCTTCATCACATAAATTATTTTTTCACTATCTAAAATAATTCGCGGAAGTCTTAGTTTTTTTGAACTCTAACCCTTATCTGAATCGATTCGGTTCGCCAATACGATTCTCAGTACGGCTGCCTGGCAGGCGTATTAATGATAATAAAAGGAGGTAGCAAGTGACCATTGCTATTGTCATAGGCACACATGGTTGGGCTGCTGAGCAGCTACTCAAAACGGCAGAGATGCTGTTGGGCGAGCAGGAAAACGTCGGCTGGATCGATTTCGTTCCCGGTGAAAACGCCGAGACGCTGATAGAGAAATACAACGCTCAACTCGCGAAGCTGGATACCAGCAAAGGCGTGCTGTTTCTCGTTGATACATGGGGCGGCAGCCCGTTCAATGCCGCCAGCCGCATTGTCGTCGATAAAGAGCATTATGAAGTCGTCGCCGGGGTTAACATCCCCATGCTGGTGGAAACCCTCATGGCGCGAGACGACAATCCGTCCTTCGATGAGCTGGTTGCGCTGGCCGTTGAAACCGGTCGCGAAGGGGTAAAAGCCCTGAAAGCACAGCCGGTTGAAAAACCTGCCCCTGCGCCTGCTGCGACACCAAAAGCAGCTGCACCGGCAAAACCAATGGGCCCGAACGATTACATGGTGATCGGCCTTGCGCGTATTGATGACCGCTTAATCCACGGTCAGGTTGCCACGCGCTGGACCAAAGAGACCAATGTTCGACGCATCATCGTGGTCAGCGACGAAGTGGCCGCTGATACCGTACGTAAAACCCTTCTGACTCAGGTTGCTCCTCCTGGCGTTACCGCGCACGTCGTGGATGTCGCCAAGATGATTCGCGTTTACAACAACCCGAAATACGCGGGCGAACGCGTGATGCTCCTGTTCACTAACCCGACAGACGTTGAGCGCATTGTTGAAGGCGGCGTGAAAATCACCTCCGTTAACATTGGTGGTATGGCATTCCGTCAGGGCAAAACGCAGGTCAACAACGCCATTTCAGTCGATGCGAAAGATATCGAAGCATTCAACAAGCTGAATGCGCGCGGTATTGAGCTGGAAGCCCGTAAGGTTTCCACGGACCAGAAACTGAAAATGATGGATTTGATCGGCAAAGTTGGGAAATAAGCCCGCGCCGGTTTTTCACATAATGCTTATGTAATAGGAGAAGTACAATGGAGATTACCACTCTTCAGATTGTGCTGGTGTTCGTGGTCGCATGTATTGCGGGTATGGAATCCGTACTTGATGAATTTCAGTTCCACCGTCCTCTGGTGGCCTGTACGCTGATTGGGGCCGTTCTGGGTGACATGAAAACCGGTATCATCATCGGTGGTACCCTGGAAATGATCGCCCTGGGCTGGATGAACATCGGTGCGGCGGTTGCGCCCGATGCCGCGCTGGCCTCTATCATTTCTACCGTTCTGGTTATTGCCGGTCACCAGAGTATCGGTGCAGGTATCGCCCTGGCGATCCCGCTGGCAGCCGCAGGCCAGGTGCTGACTATCATCGTTCGTACTATCACCGTTGCCTTCCAGCACGCGGCGGATAAGGCGGCCGAAAACGGCAACCTCACGGCACTGTCGTGGATCCACGTTTCATCCCTGTTCCTGCAGGCGATGCGTATCGCGATCCCGGCGGTTATAGTGGCGATCTCTGTCGGTACCAGCGAAGTGCAGAGCATGCTAAACGCCATTCCTGAAGTGGTCACCGGCGGTCTGAATATCGCGGGCGGTATGATCGTGGTCGTCGGTTATGCGATGGTCATCAACATGATGCGCGCAGGCTACCTGATGCCGTTCTTCTACCTCGGCTTCGTGACCGCTGCCTTCACCAACTTCAACCTGGTTGCACTGGGTGTTATTGGTGCGGTAATGGCGATTCTCTACATCCAGCTCAGCCCGAAATATAACCGCGTCGCGGGTGCCCCAGCGCAGGCTGCTGGTAACAACGATCTCGATAACGAACTGGACTAACAGGTGAGCGAAATGGTTGATATGACAAAAACTACCACCGAGAAAAAACTCACTCCGGGTGATATTCGCGGCGTGTTCATCCGTTCTAACCTGTTTCAGGGTTCATGGAACTTCGAACGTATGCAGGCGCTCGGCTTCTGCTTCTCCATGGTTCCGGCGATCAAACGCCTGTATCCGGAAAACAACGAAGCGCGCCGTCAGGCGATCAAGCGTCACCTGGAATTCTTTAACACTCATCCTTACGTTGCGGCTCCGGTTCTGGGCGTAACGCTGGCGATGGAAGAACAGCGTGCAAACGGCGCAGAGATCGACGATGGTGCCATCAACGGTATTAAAGTCGGCCTGATGGGTCCGCTGGCCGGTGTCGGTGACCCTATCTTCTGGGGTACCGTGCGTCCGGTCTTCGCAGCGCTGGGGGCAGGTATCGCGATGAGCGGCAGCCTGCTTGGCCCACTGCTGTTCTTCATCCTGTTTAACGCCGTGCGTCTGCTGACCCGTTACTACGGTGTGGCCTACGGCTACCGTAAAGGGGTGGACATCGTTAAGGACATGGGCGGCGGCTTCCTGCAGAAACTGACTGAGGGGGCGTCAATCCTGGGCCTGTTTGTCATGGGAGCACTGGTTAACAAGTGGACGCACGTGAACATCCCACTGGTGGTATCGACCATCACCGGTCAGGATGGTCAGACCCGCGTCACCACCGTGCAGACGATTCTGGATCAGCTGATGCCGGGCCTGGTGCCGCTGCTGTTAACCTTCGCCTGCATGTGGCTGCTGCGTAAGAAAGTGAACCCGCTGTGGATTATCGTTGGCTTCTTCATCATCGGTATCGCGGGCTACGCTGTCGGCCTGCTGGGTCTCTAAGTTTCAACGCTATTGGCCGGGGGCTTGCCCCCGGTTTTTTTTATCTGGAGGATGAATGACTGTCACGGACATCGTACTGGTTCTATTTATTGCTGCCCTTCTGGCTTACGCGATCTATGACGAGTTCATCATGCCGCGCCGTCACGGCGAGACGCTGCTCTCCCTTCCCCTTCTGCGACGCGGGCGCGTGGATGCGTTTATCTTCGCGGGTCTCATCGTTATTCTTATTTACAATAACGTCACCAGCCATGGTGCAATATTAACCACATGGTTATTATGTGCGCTGGCATTAATGGCTGTTTATCTGTTCTGGATCCGTACGCCGAAAATCATTTTTAAATCACGCGGATTTTTCTTCGCCAATGTATGGATAGAATATAACCGTATTAAAGAGATGAATTTGTCGGAAGACGGCGTGCTGGTGATGCAATTAGAACAACGCCGCCTGCTTATTCGGGTGAAGAATATTGACGACCTGGAAAAGATATACAATTTACTCCTGAAAACTCAATAGCTTAGATATATAGCAACGGCTATATTCTGCGTTTGTCTTGCGCAAGAAATATAGCCGTTGCTATATCCCATTCGTTAATTTGATCTCTATTTGTTAACGATATCTTCACGCTTAAAGACAAATGAAAATCGTTATCAACAAACGTTTTAAATAATGCCTCCTCATTGTTGTTTTATATTCTCAAAATATGTTAAGGTTGCGCCCGTCGTTGGGGAGTAGCCGATTTCCTGTTTACAGGAAATGTACGTGTCAACATACTCGTTGAAAAACGTGGCGCGTACGGATCGCTTACTGCACATCTTATGTGCATTGGGATCAGGCGAGACCATAGATACATCAACTGCTGTTTACTGGGGGCAGTGATGTGTCATATGGATATCCCCGGTCTGGACGCTGTTATGAATATCTCCGCTACGATCCTCCTCGCTTTTGGCATGTCCATGGACGCATTTGCTGCATCCATCGGAAAAGGCGCCACGCTTCACAAACCTAAATTCTCAGAAGCCCTGCGTACCGGCCTGATTTTTGGTGCGATCGAAACGCTGACCCCGCTTATCGGCTGGGGACTTGGCATGCTCGCCAGCCAGTTCGTGCTGGAGTGGAACCACTGGATTGCCTTCGTCCTGCTGGTGTTCCTCGGTGGCCGAATGGTGATAGAAGGTTTTCGCGGCGGTGATGATGAAGACGAGGAGCCGCTGCACCGCCACGGGTTCTGGCTGCTGGTCACCACGGCAATTGCCACCAGCCTTGATGCGATGGCTGTCGGCGTCGGTCTGGCATTCCTGCAGGTCAATATTATCGCCACCGCGCTGGCTATCGGCTGTGCAACCCTGATCATGTCCACGCTGGGCATGATGGTCGGACGGTTTATCGGCCCGCTGTTGGGTAAACGCGCCGAGATCCTGGGCGGGATTGTGCTAATTGGCATTGGTGCCCAGATCCTCTGGGCACACTTCGCCGGTTAATCTTCGCGCTGCCAGACGTGGATGCTGAAATCCGTCTGGCAGTGAAATATTGAATGTGCAGCTAACGTTTCCCATACTTCCGGTTTTGCCCGCCATGCGAACGGCGTCATCTGCAGCAACGCGGTGGCCTCTTCCCCTGTGAGCGACATATCATACGCCACGGTTTGCTCCTGCTTCAGGCTAAAACCGGCCAGCTGTTCAGAATGAGGGGCATGCAGACGTACTTCGTCGTAGATCAGACCTTTCAGCTCCATCAGATGACGCGGGCCCGGCGTCACGGTGATCACCCATCCGCCCGGTTTCACCACGCGAGCCAGTTCTTCCGCTTTGCAGGGCGCGTAAATGCGGATAACAGCGTCCATTCTGGCATCGTCAAACGGCAGCCGGTGGCTCGATGCCACGCAGAACATCACTTCCGCGTAACGCTTTGCCGCCGCACGAATGGCCACTTTCGACACGTCCAGACCGAATGTGTTTAGACCCTTCTCACGGGCAACCTCTGCAAATCGTGCGGTGTAGTACCCTTCCCCACAGCCAATATCCAGCATGGCGGTGGCTGAAGCAGGCAGGATGTCATTCACCATATGCGCGACGGCCTCCCGCAGCGGCAGATAGTGCCCGGCATCAAGAAACGCGCGACGCGCCTGCATCATCTCAGCACTGTCGCCTGGATCGCGGGAACGCTTATGCTGCACCGGCAAAAGATTCACATAGCCTTCTTTTGCCATATCAAACTGATGCCCCTGCGGACAGGTATAACTTTTATCTGAGTGCGTCAGGGGCGCGTGGCAAAGAGGACAGCTGAAGGACATGGTGACTCCGGAGCATAATCAAAGGGCGAAGTGTACCGCTATTCGCCCTGGTTATAAACGCCCGGTTAACGCATAACGATTAGGTGATCGGAACCCGCCGGTAGCCCGTCAGGTTTCACATTTTCCAGACGCAGCACGTTACCCATAATTTCACTGAAGACAGGCGCGGAGACGGCCCCGCCGTAGTAGGCGCCATTTTGCGGATCGTTAATGACCACCACCAGGGCAAATCGCGGATCGCTGGCAGGCGCAACGCCGGCAGTATAGGCGACGTATTTATCGACGTACTTCCCGCTATCGTCAATTTTCTTCGCCGTACCGGTTTTCACCGCCACCCGGTAATCACGAACGGCCGCCTTCACGCCCCCGCCGCCGGGCAGCGCGACGCTCTCCATCATGTGCTCCACCTCGTGCGCAATCTCTTCCGGCATGACGCGGTGCCCGATAACGGGTGGATCGATACGCGTAATCGAAAGAGGTCGCTCGAGCCCGAAGCCGCCAATCGTGGCGTAGACGTGAGCCAGCTGGAGCGGCGTTACCATCAACCCGTAGCCGAAGGCAAAGGTCGCCCGGTCGAGCTGGCTCCAGTATTTACGCTGGGGCAGCAGCCCCGCGCTCTCCCCCGTTAAGCCAAGCCCCGTATTCGTACCAAAACCAAAGTTTCGATAGGTATCAATAAGGTGCTGGACAGGCATCGCCAGCGAAAGTCGGGACACGCCGGTGTCGCTCGATTTTTGCAGGATCCCGGTCATCGTCAGTTCAGGATAATAGCCCACATCGCGGATACGATGCCCGTCCAGGGTATACGGATGAGTGTCAATCACGCTGTCGGGCTGAACCAGACCCTGCTGCAGGGCCGTCATCAGCACCAGCGGCTTGACGGTCGAACCGGGCTCGAACGTATCGCTGATCGCGCGGTTGCGAAAATCATTTATCGTCGCACCTTCCCGATTATTGGGATTGAAATCCGGATAGCTCGCCATCGCGAGTATTTCCCCGGTTGGGATATTAATGAGCACCGAAGCACCCGACTCGGCCTTATTCCAGGCCACGGCATTATCAAGCGCATCTTCAGTAATGGTCTGCAGCCGCTCGTCAATACTCAACTGAATGTTATGCGCTGGCGAGGGTGCCACTTCCGTCAGGTTTTCAACCACGCGACCGTAGCGATCTTCCCTTACCTGCCGAACTCCGGCCTTGCCGGTCAGCTGCGCGTTAAAGCTTTTTTCCACGCCTTCAATGCCCTGCCCGTCAATATTGGTGAAGCCAATCAGGTTCGCTGCCACATGGCCTGCAGGATAAAAACGGCGGGATTCATCGCGTAAATTGATGCCGGGCAGATTCAGCTTATCGATCCACTTTGCCTGTGCGGGATCGACCTGGCGGGCAAGATAAATAAAACGCCCCTGCGGGTTGGCGTTAATTCGCGCCGAGAGTGTGCCCAGGGAGAGATGCAGCGCATTTGCCAACGCCTGCCAGCGTTCATCAACGCCAACGCCTCCTTTTGCCAGCACCGTTTTAGGATCGGCCCAAACGGCCTGGACAGGCACGCTCACCGCCAGGGGTCGACCTGCGCGATCCATTATCATGCCGCGCGGCGCATCAATCGTCAGCTGGCGGAGGGATCGCATATCTTCCTGCTTTACCAGATTGTCAGGCTTGATGATTTGCAGCCAGGCAACACGGCCCAGCAAAAAAGCCAGACTACAAAAAATCGCTAAGCAGAGCAGTGCAAAACGCGCCGGCGTGAAATTGCCAGCGGTCGTAATCATTTTCTTCTTCACCTGAACCCCAGGACTGTAAAACAACGCCCTGATTTAACGGGAAAAGATGCGTTATGGGTGGCAAAACAGTGCTACTAACCTCGCAGCTTTGCAACAAGTTACTAACAAGACCGCGAATGGTAATATTTTGAAAGATAAGGGACATAAAAAAGCCCCGCGGTATGCGAGGCTTTATGTCTGAGAGTGAAGTGCTAAGCGCTTCAGTCAGCAGCGGTTCGATCAGATAGCAGTTACGTTAACTGCAGCTGGGCCTTTCTGGCCGTCCTGAATTTCGAACTCAACGTTCTGGCCTTCAGCCAGAGTTTTGAAGCCGTTACCCTGGATTGCAGAGAAGTGTACGAACACGTCTTTGCTGCCGTCAGCAGGAGTAATGAAACCAAAACCTTTAGACTCGTTGAACCACTTAACTTGACCTTTAATCTTTGCCATTTTGCAAAATTCCTTAGAGTGTTTTCTTAGCCCGCAGGCATTAACTGAGATAAAACTGAGACATTACTGCATGAGGCACTAATATAAGGTTCGGCAGAGAAGCGGTATTCAACGACAACGTGTTTACTCAGGACTTCTTTACTGAAAATGCCACACATAAACAGAACTGTACCTCGTTTGACCCAAAACGTGTTATCACACACTATGTTTAATATGGCAAGCCATTTTTAAACATGTCTCGATCCGCCGCACAAATTCGAACAGTGCCTGTCAGGTTTTGCACAATTATGCGCATCACGTACAGACAGCCCTGCTGCGTAACAAAGACCCAGCATTGCTTGCACAACCGCTGTAATCTAAGACTTTTTTAACATAGCTCAATCATTACGAACCGTCCAGCAACCGGGAAAAGAAATCTTACGTCTTGATTGAGTTAGAACAATTTGTGAAAACTTATGCTTAAATCATTGTAACGCGACCAAATTGTTTCAGAGAAAAAACACTGTTAAAAAACCACTTCCGTCTGTATTAAAATGCACCAGTTAATAAACAGCGTTATGCACCAAAATAATGAAATTTTTATGACTCTGCATCAAAAGAAGGCAAGCAAAACGTTTCGATAAAAATAAAACATTCCTGCGAGCGTTTACATCAAGAATATATGCAACAATTTAACGCTTCGTTTATAAGGATAAATATTCACCAATTTTCAGTATCCTGAAAGAATGATTAACTGGTGCTAAATTATCGAGCGCGTTAGTTAACTCCTGCACAGGTTCATCTAGCGCTTCATCTGCCAGTTCAAATACGCCCCAGTGGATGGGAAACGTCAGTGGACAGCCCAGCTGCTGCCACAATGCCACCGCAGATTGCGGATCCATATGATTGACAGCCATGAACCATCGTGGGGCATAGGCACCAATCGGTAACGCGGCAACATCTATCTGGCCCAGGCGTTCAGGAATCAACAGCAGCTCAGGTGAATAGCCTGTATCACCGCTGAACCAGAAACGGTGATGCCGTCCTTCCATCACCCAGCCGCACCACAAGGAACGATTGCGGTTCCATGGCGTGCGCATGCTCCAGTGCTGTGCCGGTACGGCGGTCAGCGTCATCCCCTGCCAGGTGAAACTCTGCCACCAGTCAAGCTCAACTACGCGTTTTGCTCCCCGACGACGAAACCAGTCGGCCAGACCCAGGGGAACAAAAACACTAACGTCGGGAAAGCGCTTGAGAATTCGGCGAATGGTCGTGTCATCAAGATGATCGTAATGGTTATGGGAGATGACGACCGCATCAAGCTGATGAAGTTGCTCGACAGACAGTACGGGAGGCGTTTTGCGCTGTGGTCCCAGGAAAGGGAGCGGAGAAGCGCGCCGTGAAAACACCGGATCGGTAAGGATGATATTACCGTCCAGCTGCAGCAACACGCTCGCGTGTCCGAGCCACCACACCCCATCTCCATGAGGTTGCGTGAGCTCTACAGGTTGCCACCAATGTTGGATAAAATCTTCATAACCCAGCGCAGGTGGTTTCGGTAAACCGGCCTCTTTACGCGCTTTACGCCAACGGTCAATGTCGCCGGGTTGATGTCTGACAGGGAGGGTATTACGAAAACCGTTCGGGGTATGATGTTTCAGGGAGGGGTCATACCAGGGGTTTTTCCAGACCACAGCCACCTCCCAGGACAAAAAGATTAACGCTCAGCCACCAGGCGGATAAAGTCATCTTCGTCTTTGTTTTCTTCGACGACCGCGTCTTTCGGCGCGTCTTTCTCTTCCGGTTCGTTAGCCTCACACAAACGACGGAGCAGCGCATTCTGACGTTTTTGCTGATCGAGCAGCGCTTCCAGCAGTTCGATCTGCTCGTTAGTCCGGGAGCTGGCTCGGTTCACGAAAAACCAAATGACCAGACCCACGAGCAGAACAACCAAAGAAATCATCAGGGATGCTATATTCAGCAGCCCTGAATTCAGTAACTCACCCATTTCACCACCTCAATAAAAACGTCTATTTTACCACTGGCGCGAAGGAAGGAAATCACGTTGAGAAAAAATGTCTCTTACCACGGAATAAACTTGTTGATTGCGCAAACGCCGCTAAAAAACTGTACATCCTGATCGCACATCACATTGATCGTCTGCGTCCATAACACCACGCACGCTATCAGCACGATAACCAGAATCACCCAGCGTATTTTTTTCACTCCACACTCCGTCTTAAAACCTGATGTAGCGAGGTTATCACGCTTATCTTAAACAAGGACTAACTGTGCCTCTATCACGCTTTTTTTCAGAATCATTCACTTGTTTCATCACGTAAACACATTACGCTAGCATTACGATAACAACGATAAAAGAGGTAATGATGCGCTTTATTGTTCGAACAATTATTGTACTCGCCCTTGTCTGGATTGGCCTTCTGTTATCGGGCTATGGCGTGCTCGTGGGGAGCACCGAAAACGCAGCCGGGTTAGGCATTCAGTGTAAATATTTAACAGCACAAGGAATGAGCACAGCCCAGTATCTGCATACTGACAGCGGGATCGTTGGCTTAACCCACTGCCCTGTACTGCGTAAAACATCCGTCGTGATTGATAATGGCTAATCAGTCTGATTATGACGCAAAAAAACGCCGCATCAGATGCGGCGTTTTTTACGAAGAGGGATTAAAACGGGTATTCGTGATATCCCATCTGTGCAGAAATTTTACGTGCGGCAGTGTGCAGAATAGCCACATACTCATGCAAACGCTCTTCAGAGAAGCGTAAGGTTGGGAAGGAGATACTTAAGCCCGCAATCACCACGCCAAAGCGGTCAAACACCGGAACGCCTATGCAGCGCAGCCCCTCTTCCTGCTCTTCATTATCTTCGCCATACCCCTGCTGGCGTACGTGATCCAGCACCGTTAACAGTGCGTCTGTGCTGGTAATGGTTCGTGAGGTACTTTGCTTGTATTCAACGCCTTCGAGGATCTGCTTCACTTCCTCACGATCGCGCCACGCCAGCAGAACCTTACCAATTGCGGTACTGTAGAGCGGGTTGCGACGACCAATGCGCGAATACATGCGCAGATTGTACATGGAGTCGATTTTATGGATGTAAACAATACTGTCTTCATCCAGCGCACCGAGATGGATGGTCTCTTTAGTCAGACGAGAGATTTCGCGCATCTGAATATCAGCGCTGCGGATCAGGTCAACATTTTGTAGCGCGCGGGCACCCAGTTCAAACAGCTTCAGCGTCAGAGAATATTTTTCAGATTCGCCTTCCTGGGCGACATAGCCCAGCGACTTCATGGTTTGCAAAAAGCGATATACGGTGCTTTTAGACATCATCACGCGCTGCGACAACTCTGTAATACCTATTTCACGCTCTTCTCCCAGCGCCTGTAAGATGCCAAACACCTTCAGCACGGAAGAAACAGAATCTGGCTGTTTATCCAAATCCGCAATAGCCATTTACCACCTCATAGAGAGTGTTTTATAAAAATCAGAACCGGTTTTTATTATAAGTTCCCGTCATGTCACCTGCAATCAATCCGCGTTTACTTCGTTACAAATCTGCGACATATCGCGGCTGTAACAATGCTAAAATAGTTATCCTGAGAATAATTTCACGCTGAGCTTTTTTAATCTTAATGGAAAAGACCCTTTCCGATGGCCTGCCTTTACCCCAGCGGTATGGCGCGATAGCCACCATCATTATCGGTATCTCAATGGCCGTCCTTGACGGCGCAATCGCGAACGTTGCCTTGCCAACCATCGCCAGCGACCTGCACGCCTCTCCCGCCAGTTCGATATGGATAGTTAATGCCTACCAGATTGCGATCGTGGTTTCCCTGCTCTCGTTCTCTTTCCTGGGCGATATGTTCGGTTACCGTCGGGTGTATCAGTGCGGTCTGGTGGTTTTCACCTTTATGTCGTTGTTATGCGCCCTTTCAGATTCACTGCATACCCTGACGCTTGCCCGCATAGCGCAGGGTTTTGGCGGCGCGGCGCTCATGAGCGTAAACACGGCGTTGATCCGCTTAATTTATCCGCAACGCCATCTGGGGCGCGGCATGGGGATAAACTCGTTTATTGTCGCCGTCTCTTCCGCCGCCGGACCAACCATTGCGGCGGCGATCCTTTCCGTTGCGTCATGGCAATGGCTGTTCGCCATTAACGTGCCGCTGGGTATTGTCGCCATCTTCTTTGCCCTGCGCTTTCTACCCGCTAACGGCCCTAAAAGCACCATGCCGCGCTTCGATGTGGCGAGTGCGGTGATGAATGCCCTGACCTTTGGCCTGCTGATTACGGCGCTGAGCGGCTTTGCGCAGGGACAGTCCCTGATGCTTACCGGTGTGGAGCTTATCGCCCTGCTGGCGATCGGCTTCTTCTTTGTTCGCCGCCAGCTCACTCTCCCTGTGCCTTTACTGCCCGTTGACTTGCTACGTATCCCCCTGTTTTCCCTCTCCATTTGCACGTCCGTCTGCTCGTTCTGCGCCCAAATGCTGGCCCTGGTTTCTCTGCCCTTCTTTCTGCAGAGCGTGGTCGGCCGTTCAGAAGTGGAGACCGGCCTGCTGTTAACCCCCTGGCCGCTGGCGACCATGGTGATGGCTCCGCTGGCAGGTTACTTAATTGAACGCGTCCATGCCGGTTTACTGGGAGCATTGGGGCTTGCGGTGATGGCGACAGGCCTTTTCGCGCTGGCTCTGCTACCGTCATCGCCAACCGATCTGGACATCATCTGGCGCATGATCCTGTGCGGCGCAGGGTTTGGCCTGTTCCAGTCCCCTAACAATCACACCATCATCACCTCCGCGCCGCGCCATCGCAGCGGAGGTGCCAGCGGCATGCTGGGAACCGCGCGCCTTCTGGGACAAAGCAGCGGCGCAGCGCTGGTCGCCCTGATGTTTAACCTCGCCGGGCAAAACGGCAACCATGTTGCGCTTCTCACCGCGGGAGCCCTTGCCTCGCTCGCGGCGGTCGTCAGCGGCCTGCGTGTGACCCAGCCCAGAGTTCAGGCATAAAAAAAGCCGGGCGGAGTGTTCTCCTGCCCGGCTTATTAAGGGTCTTAGCGTTACTTCAGGTATTCCCCACTGCGCAGCGCTTCGATACGTTTATCCAGCGGCGGGTGAGACATAAACAGCTCGCTCAGCGATTTGGACTTACCGTTAATGCAGAAGGCCATCATGCTGTTCGCTTCCTGCGGCTCATAGCTGGTTTTCAGGCGCTGCAGCGCGGCAATCATCTTCTCACGACCAACCAGCTTCGCCGAGCCGGCATCCGCGTGGAATTCACGGTGGCGGGAGAACCACATGGTGATGATGCTGGCCAGAATACCGAATACCAGCTCCAGAACCATCGAAACGGCGAAGTAGATCAGCGGGTTGCCGTTGCTCTCTTCACCTTCGTCACGGTTTCCGCCCATAAAGCCTGCCGCGATCTGCGCCAGAATACGGGAGATGAAGATCACGAAGGTGTTTACCACGCCCTGAATCAGGGTCATGGTCACCATGTCACCGTTGGCGATATGGCTGATTTCGTGGGCAATAACCGCTTCGGCTTCGTCACGGCTCATGTTCTGCAGCAATCCGGTGCTGACGGCAACCAGTGACGCATCGCGACGGGCGCCCGTGGCGAAAGCGTTAATGTCCGGGGCATGGTAAATCGCCACCTGCGGCATGGCGATCCCTGCCTGACGGGATTGCTGAGCCACCGTATTCATTAGCCACTGTTCCATATCGTTACGCGGCTGTTCAATAACCTCACCACCCACCGATTTCAGTGCCATCCACTTCGACATCAGCAGGGAGATGAACGAGCCACCAAAACCAAACAGCAGCGCCATAATCAACAGACCCTGAACGCTGCTCGACTGAATTCCTGTCAGGCTTAGCACGAGCCCGAAAACCACCATAACCGCCAGGTTGGTGAGCAGGAAGAGCGCGATTCGCATCATAATTTTCTTTTTACCTCAGTTTAACAAAACGCACTATGCGATTACCCACATCGTATGGGTATTGCGGCTATTTTCAAGCATCAAACGGGCGTAAGTCACCAGAAAGACACAACTTTACACAATTGGAAATCTGACTGACGGAAGGATGCAGAACAAAAAGAAACAGGCACAATTTCTTGTGCCTGTCAGGAGGTTATTTTGCCGGAGCGGGCTGTACGGCAGGTTTCTCTTTTTCCTGATTCGCCAGGTCGAGAGCGATATGCACCGTCTCGTCCAGATACGGATCCGGCTCCTGGTAATCTTTTGGCAGATCGTCCAGTTTCTTGAGAAGAGGCTTACCTTCGCGCTTGAAGCGATCGTTGATACGCGCCAGGCGAGTTGCATCGTCTTCGTTGTTCTCTTTCTCACGCTGTGCGTAATTCAGAGAAACAATATTCCGCTTATCTTTCAGGGCATTGAATCGTGCAATATCCTTCATGATGTACTGGAATTCCGGATCCTTCGCGATGCGGTCGTTATGCGCTTTCAGCAGTTCAGGGCCAAACTGGGTCATATCACCCGCCTTCACGTAAGTCGCGGCATTGATGCTGTCCCACGGCAACGCGTTATCTTCAAACTTCTCGCCGGTTTCCGTCTCCTGGGTGCCAGTCGGCATGATGATGTCCGGCGTGACGCCCTTACGCTGCGTACTGCCGCCGTTCACGCGGTAGAATTTCTGAATGGTGTACTGAACCGAGCCCAGCGCAGGCCATTCCGGACGCAGCATCTGATCGTAAATACGATTCAGAGAGCGGTACTGCTGAACGGTGCCTTTCCCGAAGGTTGGCTCACCGACGATCAGCGCGCGGCCATAGTCCTGCATTGCAGCGGCAAAGATCTCAGACGCGGAGGCACTGAAGCGGTCAACCAGGACCACCAGCGGGCCTTTGTAGTAGACCACACCGTCGTTGTCGGCATCTTCACGCACTTTACCGTTGTTATCGCGCACCTGAACCACCGGGCCAGATGGGATGAACAGGCCAGAGAGTGAAACCGCTTCCGTCAGCGCACCGCCGCCGTTACTACGCAAGTCGATGATGATGCTGCTAACGTTCTGCTTTTCAAGCTTCTGCAGCTGAACTTTCACATCGTCAGTCAGCCCCACGTAGAAGCCAGGAATATCCAGGACACCTACCTTCTCTTTACCCACGGTTTTCACCGACATTTTCACCGCGCGGTCTTCCAGACGGATACGCTCGCGGGTCAGGGTAACAATACGGGTTTTGGTGCCTTTACCGGCAGGCAGAATTTCCAGACGTACCTTGCTGCCTTTCGGACCTTTGATCAGCGCAACCACGTCATCGAGACGCCAGCCGATCACATCGACCATGTTCTGGCCGGTTTGTCCAACACCCACAATGCGATCGCCTACGCTAATCGCTTTGCTTTTGGATGCCGGGCCACCCGCGACCATTGAATTGATCACCGTGTAATCATCGTCCATCTGCAGAACCGCGCCGATACCTTCCAGAGACAGGCTCATTTCGGTATTGAACTGCTCAGTGTTGCGCGGAGAGAGGTAGTTGGTGTGCGGATCGATTTCGTGCGCAAAGGCGGTCATCGCGAGTGAGAAAACATCCTCGCTGTTGGTCTGCGCCAGACGACGAATAGCAAATTTATAACGACGCGTCAGCGTGTCACGGATCTCTTTTTCGTCTTTGCCGGTCAGCTTAAGGCTCAGTTCGTCGTATTTAACTTTGCCGTCCCAAAGCGCATTCAACTCGGCTTCATCTTTTGGCCAGGGCGCTTTGCTGCGATCCAGATTAAAGGTGTCGTTGCCGGTGAAGTCCATTGGACGTTCCAGCACTTTCAGCGCGTACTGATAGCGTTCAAAACGACGCTTTTGCGACAGGTTGTAGAGATCGTAGAACAGATCCAGCTTGCCTGAACGCAACTCGTCACCCACCTCGGATTTGCGCTTAGCGAACTGCTCGACATCGCTGGCGAGCAAAACGTTATGGCTGTAATCCAGCAAGTTCAGATAGCGGTCAAAGATTTTGGCCGAAAAGGCCTGATCGAGATCGAACTGACGATAGTGCGAGCGGGTAAAACGTGAGGTCACGCGCTCGCTCACCGTCGCGTGCTGCGTCTCTTCCTTGAGTACCGGAATTTGATCAACACGCGTGATATCGTCCACTGCAAAAGCGTGACCTGTTATAGCAAACAGACCCGCCAGCGCGGTGAGCTTAAAAAAAGTGTTCATGCCAGGCTTGGCCTCCGTTTCAGAACAACAAGTGTTCTGCGCGTACAATCATTGACATACCAGAAGTCAGCTGTACACGAACGCCATCTTTGGTGATTTCCAGTACGGTGGCGTCCATAGCATTGTTACCCGCTTTTACCTTCAGCGCCTGACCCACGCTCAGGGCGTTAATGTCAGAAACCGGCGTATGGCGCGGCTCTTCACGAGGGGCACGCGGGGCTTTTGCTGCTGGTTTGTCTGCACGCGGTTTGCGATCGTTATTATCGTTACGGCGCGGCGCAGGGCGCGGTTTACGCTCACGACGAGGCGCTTCTTCCTGGCCGTTTGCCGCGGCGGCTTCGCGTTTTTTCGCCTGCTGTTCTGCACGTTGTGCCTGAACGCGTGCTTTGGCTTCTTCAAGCTGCTTGCGCGCGTGCTCAACGTGCTGCTCGTCCAGCTCACCGCAAGGGTTGCCGTCGAGGTCCACGCGGGTAGCGCCTGGTTTGATACCGTACAGGTAACGCCAGCTTGAAGTATAAAGACGTAAGGCGGAACGCAGCTGAGTTTTGCTGAGGTTCATTTCCCCTTCAACACGCGCCACCAGATCCTGAAAAATACCGACTTTCAGGGGACGAGCTTCACCTTCCGCGCTGAAGCACTGCGGGAAACGCTCGGCCAGAAATGCGATAACTTCTTTACTGCTATTCAACTTAGGTTGATTTTCCATGAAATTTCCTGATTACAACGGACGTTGCCAACAAGCGCAGGCATGAACAGGCGTCATTATAATGACGCTATCAGTAAATGCTACGTTATCCGTTGATTATCCTGCGACGCTCGCAAAGAATTTTTGATAATCGGTTGCAGCGAGTACGTTTTCCAGATTCGCCACCAGCTCGCGCAGCCCCTGTTCGTCCTCGGTTGTAAAGCGACTGAAGACCGTACTGTCGATATCCAGAACGCCAATAATCTGATTTTTGACCACCAGCGGCAAAACGATTTCAGAATTACTGGCAGCATCACAGGCAATGTGTCCGTCAAACGCATGGACATCTTCCACACGCTGGACCTGATTCTCTGCTACCGCCGTGCCGCATACGCCACGCCCTACCGGAATACGCACGCAGGCCAGTTTGCCCTGGAACGGACCGAGCACCAGCGTTTCACCTTCCAGAAGGTAAAAGCCAGCCCAGTTTACGTCAGAGAGACGTTCAAACAGCAATGCGCTAGTATTTGCCAGAGTGGCTAAGAAGCTGGTCTCACCCGCCATCAATGCCTTAAAATCGCGGTTCAGATCCGCGTAGAATTCTGTTTTGTTCATTATTCAATCACTTAGTTGTCTTACAAATTTACCGCATAGCCTATTAAAATAAGCATTAAATGCGCTCATGCTCAAGATGAATCCGTTCATGAGTTATTATAACTTTCAACAATACTTATTTGTGCGCAGCTGATGGCCTTAAAAACAACCAAAATTACGCCGACGAGAAAGATAACTGTCCATACGGTAAGCGAAGCTTTGCCTCGTGCACATTATCAGCGTTGCCCCCAGTGCGATACGCTTTTTATGTTGCCGAAGATGAAATCGCACCAAAGTGCCTTTTGTCCCCGCTGCGACGCTAAAATTCGCGATGGTCGCGACTGGTCGTTGACCCGCCTCGCCGCCATGGCCGTCACCATGCTGCTGTTGATGCCCTTCGCCTGGAGCGAACCGCTGCTGAAACTCTACCTGCTTGGCGTGCGCATTGACGCCAACGTGCTGCAGGGTATCTGGCAGATGACCCGTCAGGGCGATCCCATCACCGCCGCCATGGTGCTGTTCTGCACCGTTGGCGCGCCGCTGGTGCTGGTCGCCGCCATTGCCTATCTTTGGTTTGGCAATATTCTCGGCATGAACCTTCGCCCGGTGCTGCTGATGCTGGATAAACTCAAAGAGTGGGTGATGCTGGATATTTATCTGGTCGGCGTGGGCGTTGCGTCAATAAAGGTACAGGACTATGCCTTTTTGCAGCCCGGCATCGGACTCTTTGCCTTCATCTGTCTGGTATTGCTGAGCATCCTGACGCTGATACACCTGAACGTTGAGCAGCTCTGGGAGCGATTTTACCCGCAGCGCCCCGCCACCCGTCCCGATGAAAATCTGCGCGTCTGTCTGGGTTGCCACTATACCGGGTTACCCGACCCGCGCGGACGCTGCCCGCGGTGCCACATTCCATTAAGGCTGCGTCGAAACAACAGCCTGCAAAAATGCTGGGCGGCGCTGATCGCCTCCCTGGTGTTTCTGATCCCCGCCAATATGCTGCCTATTTCCATCATTTACGTGAATGGCGGACGACAGGAGGATACTATCCTCTCCGGGATTATCTCCCTTGCGCACAGCAATGTCGGGGTGGCGGCGATCGTTTTTATTGCCAGTATTCTGGTTCCCTTTACCAAAGTGGTGGTGATGATTACCCTGCTCATCAGCATTCACTTAAAGTGTGAACAAGGCTTACGAACCCGCATTCTGCTTCTGCGATTCGTCACCTGGATTGGCCGCTGGTCAATGTTAGATTTGTTCGTAATTTCGCTGATGATGTCTCTCATCAATCGCGACCAGTTACTTGCTTTTACAATGGGACCCGCGGCTTTTTATTTCGGCTCTGCGGTGATATTGACTATTCTTGCTGTGGAATGGCTGGATAGCCGCTTACTTTGGGATGCACATGAGTCAGGAAACCCCCGCTTCGCCGACTGAAGCGAGAATTAAAACAAAACGCCGCATTTCGCCATTCTGGTTGCTGCCCGTCATCGCCCTGATGATTGCAGGCTGGCTTATCTGGACGAGCTATGAAGATCGCGGTAGCACCGTCACCATTGATTTCCAGACCGCCGACGGCATCGTCGCCGGGCGAACGCCCGTTCGCTTCCAGGGGGTTGAAGTGGGTACGGTTCAGGACATCTCTCTTGGAAAAGGGCTGAACAAGATTCAGGTGCGGGTCAGTATTAAATCTGACATGCAGGATGCCCTGCGCAGCGAAACGCAGTTCTGGCTGGTGACGCCAAAAGCCTCTCTGGCCGGTGTGTCCGGGCTGGATGCGCTCGTGGGCGGTAACTATATTGGCATGATGCCGGGTAAAGGAGAGCCGCAGGATCACTTTGTTGCCCTGGATACACAGCCGAAGTACCGCCTCAATAACGGCGATTTAATGATCCATCTGCAGGCGCCGGATCTCGGTTCTCTGAACAGTGGCTCACTGGTCTATTTCCGCAAAATCCCGGTTGGCCGTGTGTACGATTACGCGATCAACCCAAATAAACAGGGCGTCACCATTGACGTGCTGATCGAGCGTCGCTTCACCAATCTGGTGAAAAAAGGCAGCCGCTTCTGGAACGTGTCCGGCGTGGACGCGGATCTCAGCCTGAGCG
Source organism: Enterobacter sp. PI-10 (assembly GCF_027947695.1). NCBI lineage: Bacteria > Pseudomonadati > Pseudomonadota > Gammaproteobacteria > Enterobacterales > Enterobacteriaceae > Enterobacter > Enterobacter sp. PI-10. Next base: position 88,699 of record NZ_JAJNOG010000007.1, read on the forward strand.
GTGCGAAAGTGAAGCTGGAGAGTCTGGCCGCGCTGGTTAATGGTGCCATTGCCTTTGACTCGCCGGAAAACTCAAGCCCTGCCACCGCTGATGATTCATTTGGATTGTACGCTGACCTGGCGCACAGCCAGCGCGGCGTGATCGTCAAACTCGCCCTGCCCGATGCTAAAGGGCTAAAAGCGGGTTCAACACCGCTGATGTATCAGGGATTGCAGGTTGGTCAGCTCACCAAAATGACCCTCAACCCGGGCGGCTCGGTCACCGGCGAAATGACGGTCGACCCGAGCGTGGTCGATCTCCTGCGCGAGAAAACGCGTATCGAAATGCGCAGTCCAAAGCTCTCTCTGAACGATGCCAGCCTCAGCACGCTGTTGACCGGCAATACGTTTGAGCTCATCCCCGGCGAAGGTGAACCCAGCAATAGCTTCGTGATTGCCCCGGCTGATAAAGCCCTGCTGCAAAAGCCGGGCGTAGTGACGGTCACGCTGAATGCGCCAGAAAGTTACGGTATCGAAGCCGGACAGCCGTTAATTTTACACGGCGTGCAGGTTGGTCAGGTGCTGGAGCGTAAGCTCTCAGCGAATGGCGTGACTTTCTCGGTCGCTATCGATCCGCAATACAGCGACCTGGTGCATGGCGACAGCAAATTCGTGGTGAACAGTCGCGTCGACGTGAAGGTGGGTCTGGACGGCGTGGAGTTCCTCGGCGCCAGCGCCAGCGAATGGGTTAACGGCGGTATCCGCATTTTGCCGGGGGATAAAGGCCCCGTTCGCGACAGCTATCCGCTGTATGCCAACCTGGAGAAAGCGGTTGAAAACAGCCTGAGCGATCTTCCTACCACCACGCTGACCTTAAGCGCCGAGACGCTGCCGGACGTACAGGCGGGTTCCGTGGTGCTGTATCGCAAGTTTGAAGTCGGGGAAGTGATCACCGTTCGCCCGCGTGCGGACGCGTTCGATATCGAACTGCATATCAAGCCGGAGTACCGCAAGCTGCTGACGCCAAACAGCGTCTTCTGGGCCGAAGGCGGCGCGAAAGTTCAGCTTAACGGTAACGGGCTAACCGTACAGGCCTCTCCGCTGTCACGCGCGCTGCGGGGGGCGATTAGCTTCGATAACCTCAGCGGTGCGGGCGCGAATCTGCGTAAAGGCGATAAGCGTATTCTCTTCCCGTCCGAGACCGCCGCCCGCGCGGTGGGTGGGCAGATTACCCTGCACGCCTTTGATGCCGGCAAGCTGGCGGAAGGCATGCCAATCCGCTATCTGGGCATTGATATCGGGCAGATCCAGAAGCTGACGCTGATCACCTCGCGCAACGAGGTGCAGGCCACTGCCGTGCTCTACCCGGAATATGTGCAGACCTTCGCCCGCACCGGCTCGCGCTTCTCGGTGGTCACGCCGCAGATCTCGGCCGCTGGCGTTGAGCACCTCGACACCATTTTGCAGCCGTACATCAACGTTGAGCCAGGCCAGGGCAATGCCCGCCGTGATTTCGAGCTGCAGGAAGCCACGATCACCGACTCGCGCTACCTTGGCGGCCTGAGCATCGTGGTGGAAGTACCGGAAGCGGGCTCGCTGAACATCGGCACTCCGGTACTATTCCGCGGTATTGAAGTGGGTACGGTCACGGGCCTGACGCTCGGTACGCTCTCCGACCGCGTGATGGTGGCATTACGTATTAGCGAACGTTACCAGCACCTGGTTCGAAATAACTCGGTATTCTGGCTGGCATCCGGCTATTCGCTGGACTTTGGCCTGACGGGAGGCGTGGTGAAAACCGGCACCTTCAACCAGTTCATTCGCGGCGGTATCGCGTTTGCCACGCCGCCGGGAACGCCGCTGGCGCCAAAAGCGCAGCCGGGTAAACACTTCCTGCTGCTCGAGAGCGAACCAAAAGAGTGGCGCGAATGGGGAACCGCCCTGCCGCGTTAATCTGACAGGCTCCGGTGTCAACGCACCGGAGCCTTTATGCTACACTGCGCACCTGAATTTTTCCCTGTGGTGTGCCCGTGGCTCAAAACTCCGTATTTCTTCCTGAACAATTCCTGGCGCAGATGCGCGAGGCGCTTCCTTCTCACCTGTCGTTAGACGATTTTATCGCCGCCTGCCAGCGTCCGTTACGCCGGAGTATTCGCGTCAACACGCTGAAAATCAGCGTCGATGATTTTCTGGCGCTGGTCGCTCCGTACGGCTGGCAGCTTACGCCGGTACCGTGGTGCGCTGAGGGGTTCTGGATAGAACGCGATGACGAAGCTTCACTGCCGCTGGGCAGTACCGCTGAACATCTGAGCGGTCTGTTCTATATTCAGGAAGCCAGCTCGATGCTGCCGGTTGCCGCCCTGTTCGCAGAGGGCAACGCGCCCGATCGCGTAATGGATGTTGCCGCCGCGCCCGGCTCAAAAACCACCCAAATTGCCGCCCGTATGGGTAATCAAGGGGCGATCCTCGCCAACGAGTTTTCCGCCAGCCGCGTGAAGGTGTTGCATGCCAACATCAGCCGCTGCGGTATTCATAATGTTGCCCTGACGCACTTCGACGGACGCGTGTTTGGCGCCGCCCTGCCGGAAGCCTTCGACGCCATTCTGCTGGACGCCCCCTGCTCAGGCGAAGGGGTGGTGCGTAAAGATCCCGATGCGTTAAAAAACTGGTCAGTTGAGAGCAACCTTGAGATCGCGGCCACGCAGCGAGAGCTGATCGACAGCGCATTCCATGCCCTGCGCCCCGGCGGCACGCTGGTTTATTCGACGTGCACCTTAAACCGCGATGAGAACGAAGATGTCTGCCTGTGGCTGCAAGCGCAATATCCGGATGCAGTCGAGTTTCTGCCGCTCGACGATCTGTTCGCCTCAGCACAGGAGGCTGTCACCCCGGAGGGATTCCTCCATGTTTTCCCGCAGATTTACGACTGCGAAGGGTTCTTTGTGGCGCGTCTGCGTAAAACGCAGGCGGTGGCTCCCCTGCCCGCACCTAAATTCAAGGTCGGTAACTTCCCGTTTGCCCCCCTTAAAGGTCGAGAAACGGCACAGCTTGAAGCCGCCGCTAAAAAAGCGGGACTGGTCTGGGATGAGAGCCTGCGCCCCTGGATGCGTGATAAAGAGATATGGCTGTTCCCGGCACAGATCGAGCCGCTCATCGGAAAGGTCCGTTTTTCCCGAATCGGGATCCGCCTGGCGGAAGTGCATAATAAAGGGTATCGCTGGCAGCATGAGGCCGTAATCGCCCTTGCCGGACGCGACAATACCTTTGCCCTGACGCATCAGGAAGCCGAAGAGTGGTACCGTGGTCGCGATGTCTATCCGGAGAGCACGCCATCAGGCGATGAAGTGATTGTAACGTATCAGGGATACCCGCTGGGCCTGGCAAAAAAGGTCGGCTCAAGGCTGAAAAACAGCTATCCACGCGAGCTGGTTCGGGACGGTCGGCTGTTTACCGGTAACGATCGCACGGATTGATAAAAAGCGCATTTTTTTACTGGCGATTTTGCTCTCTTTGTCTACGATCAAAAATGGGTGGCCACACTGGTCATACCAGATTTTTGACAACCGACCCGGAGAGCACTATGACGAAAACCAGCGTGCGTATTGGCGCTTTTGAGATCGACGACGCAGAGCTGCGCGGCGAAGCACAAGGCGATCGAACGTTAAGTATTCCCTGCAAATCCGACCCGGATTTGTGCATGCAGCTTGATGCATGGGATGCAGACACCAGCGTCCCGGCAATACTTGATGGCGAACATTCAGTCCTTTACCGTGAGCATTACGATAGTAAAACCGATGCCTGGGTCATGCGTCTTGCCTGACCTAAAGAGAACCCGCCCGAAGGCGGGTTATTTATTACTGCAGCTGCGCCAGCGTAAAGTAACCGTCAAATACGGCACCCGTATCAATGTAGTGGAGATTGTCAAAATCATACCTTCTGTCGACGGGCGTATGTCCGAACCAGAAATGATCCGCGCCGCTGATGCCCTCTCCTTTACCCACCATAAACCCCATCAACCGATCGCGGTTCCATAAGATGCGCTGGTCACTGACCGGTTTTTGCCAGCGGTATTCCGCGGCCGGATAATCAGCATGGGCAATCACATTAAGACCGTTCGCACAGGTTATCTCGATGATATGAGGTAAGTCGCGACAGGCGTCAAGCAACGACAGCGCAAGCTGTTGCCGATCGCGTTCAAGATGCGAAAACCACATTCCGCCATTCATCATCCAGAGAGAAAAATCGTTATTATCCAGACCGTCGAGCGCCATTTGCTCATGGTTTCCCCGCACGGCACGAAACCATTTTTCATTAATTAACTGCAGGCATTTAACGCTATCAGGGCCACGATCGATCATATCCCCGACAGAAATAAGTAAATCCTCATACGGATTAAAATGACGGCGTTTAAGTTCATCCATAAGCCACTGGTAGCAACCGTGTATATCGCTGACAACCCAGACGTGACGCCACATTCCACCTTCAATTCGCTGATACATAGCACCTCCTTTAAACAGTATAGCTGCCGCAGAAAAGTCGACGGACAGGCGTGGTCATCACGAAATCAAACAAACGGTAAACCAAACAGAAATAAAGATCCTCGCGCTATTAATCCCCTTTTCCTGGCTCTTTAGAATAAGGGCAGAAAAAAAGAGGGGTCTTCACGTGTCTAATACGCACCTGCATAACGATGTTTTCTATCCGCATCGCACAAATATTATTTCCGAGCTGGTGAACGGCAAACGCGTTCCGGGGCCGATCTGGCGCAAACGCGAATATCGCCTGAAGTTCCTGTTACGTTCGCTGGTGTTCTGGTCTTCTACACATCGCATGCTGGAAACCCTTTCGGGTCGCGACGATTTTGACAGGCTGCTGGCCTCTCAAATTACATTGCCGAGCAAGACCCACCGGCAGTACCTGATGCGCGGCCTGACGGCTAACGATCGCGCCGACGCTATCGTTAACCATTATTACTGGATTGACAGCCTGAAAGAGAGCGGTCTCGCCCAGGCCCTGACCAGCCCGCAGGAACAAGCCGTTGCGCAGTTCCATGCAAAAGACGGTGTAACCTATACGGTCAATGCTTCCTCTGCGGGGAAAGCCGAGCGCGAAGGCGAAAGCACGCTGTGGCTACGCGACAACGAGGACACGCTGCTGGCCAGCCTGACCTTTAGCGTCGCGCGCAGCAATGGTCAGCAAGTCATGGTGATTGGCGGGCTTCAGGGACCCCGCCGCTGCGTATCGCGAGACGTCATTAAACAGGCCACCCGCGCCTGTCATGGTCTTTTCCCCAAACGGGTATTGATGGAAGTCCTCTTCCAGCTGGCTGCGCAGTCATCCGTCCGGGCGATTTTTGCCGTCAGCGATGAGGGTCACGTTTTCCGCGCGTTGCGGTATCGCCTGAGCAAAGGTCGCCATTTCCATGCCAGCTACGATGAATTTTGGGCATCGCTGGACGGTAAAAAGCTCTCGGCCTTCTGCTGGCAGCTGCCGCTACAGATGGAGCGTAAATCGCTTGAAGAGATCGCCAGTAAAAAACGTGCCGAATACCGCCGCCGCTTTGAGCTGCTTGATGAAATAGAGGTATCCGTTAAGTCCCACTTTTAGCCTGGCTGGCGTCTTCGCTCACTGGATAGTGGATGCAATCTATTTATAGGATGAATAATAAAGCAGCGTACTATTGCGCAGGGCGAGTGCGCTCAGTTAGCATTGCGCGAAATGATACCGGCGAATGCGTTGGAAAAAGCGCAATGTGGGCGCAAAAATGAGGGACTTCGGTAATGATCTATGACTGCTTCTTATATTACGATGAAGATATGCTTCTCGAAATCAGGCTGAACACGCTAGCGGACGTTGTCGATCGCTTCGTTATCGTTGAGTCAACGCATACCTTTACCGGTAAAAAGAGGCAGCTGCATTTTGACATTAATAAATACAGTCAGTTTAAAGATAAAATTATCTACGTTGTGCATGATAAAGAACCGATTACGAAAGCCGCTGAAGAATCACATCCGGCCCGAGAGGTGATCCCGGGTTTGCCAGAGGGAATGGTAGTGGATGCGTGGGCAAATGAAGCCGCGCAGAGGAATGCCATCATGCAGGGTTTGTCCCATGCCAGCGATGATGATTTGATTTTAGTTTCCGATGTGGACGAGATATTTTCACCTCAGGTAGTAGCATCGATAAACCCCAAAAAGCTCTGCACAACTATTTATCAGAATTTTTATAATTATCAGTTTAACCTGCAGGTTTTTAATACAGATAACACGCCAAGAAAATGTAAATTACCGAGAGCCACCCAGTATAAAAATCTCGTTAACTTCTTTGGCGGTGAACCTGAATCATTCAGGAATCTTAAACGCACCCGAAGTGTTAAAAACTGGTCCTGGCTAAAGTGGAACTGGTTCAAGATTAACAACCGCATCATTGAAAATGGTGGGTGGCATTTCTCATGGGTGATGACACCCGAGCGCATCTCAGAAAAAATGTCGACCATTTCCCATACTGAATACGATCTCCCTGAGTTTAACAACCCGGAACACATCATGAAGGTCATTAAAAACGCGGAAGATATCTGGGGGCGGGACAGGACGTTAATCAGGCAAGAGCTAACGGTTGAAAACTTCCCTGAGTACATTGTCCAACACAAAGACAAATTCAGCGCGTTCATTATTTAACTTAAGGGTTGCCCTTTCGAACGTCAGAAGGCGGTCGCTCGGCCACAAAATTTTAACAAAGATCCCAAAAAAACCCTGGACGCACGCGGTCCTGAGTATGTTATGGTTTAGACAGGATATGGAAAGTTCGAGAAAGTTTCGGATGATGTCGAGTCAGCACCGAAAAATGCTTTAAAAAACATACAGATAAAAAGAGACCGAATACGATTCCTGTATTCGGTCCAGGGAAATGGCTCTTGGGAGAGAGCCGTGCGCTAAAAGTTGGCATTAATGCAGGCTAAGTCGCCTTGCCTTTTAAGAATAGATGACGACGCCAGGTTTTCCAGTCCACAGCTAAAGCGGTCGGAAAAAAAGCGCCAGAGCATCATTAAATGTGAAAAACCGCAGTGCTTTCGCAAGCATCTGCGGTTTTTTATTGGAAACCCGAACGTTAGCAGAGCTTGTCGGCGCGCTCGATAAACGGTGCCAGACTCATTTTTTGTCCCGGATGCGACGGGTCATCGATCTGAATAATGCTAATCGGCTGTCCGCTGCTCTTTCCGCTGGCTACCTGCTGCTCTGCGATATCATTCAGCGGATATTGCACCAGCGTGCTCGGGTTGATCGCATACAGCGCATGGCCCGGACGGCAGGTCAGCATCACCTCTTCGCGATTGAAAGCCCATTTGTCCTTACCCACTTCAAAACGGCTGACGGTGATAACCTGCGGTGCGGCAAGCGCGCTCCCCGTACAGGCCAGCAAGATGAGAGAAAGTACTGTCTTTTTCATATGATATTTAACCTTATCAGAAGGGTTCCCAGGTGGCGAACAGACTGACCGTTGCCAGCACCAGCGCTCCCAGCACCACTTCTGCCTGCGTCATCCTGATAAAAATCTGTTGTGCTCGCCCGCTCTCCGGACGAAACCGTGGCACCAGAAAATACCGATTTGCCAGCGCAATTACCACCATCAACGCCACCAGCGCACATTTGAACAACAAAAACTGTACGTAACCAGCCTGCCAGGGAATATGGACACCCAGTATCATGAGCGCATTGATCGCTCCGCTGAGCAGCACGCCCGCGACGGCGTAATGGCCCACGCGCGAAAAGCGCATCATGGTATAAATGGCGGCATTCTGCCAGCGTCCTTTGGCCAGACGCATGCAGAACAGCAGAGGCAGTAATCCGCCAAGCCAGGTTGCGGCGCAGATCATGTGAAAAGCATAATTAAGACGCTGCAACGCCCCCATCGGACCGTCGTTCATTGCCGCGTGCCCTACCCCAGCCAGCAGGATAAGCTGGCCCATCGTAAGCAACAGCAGCCGCGAACCTTTCAGCGGTGCGAGCCATGCTGCGCCGACCGTGGTCGCAGCGAGTATGATTTGCCACAGCCAGACGCCGCCAAACTGCGTCCTCATTACGCCGTACCAGACCTGCGGGGCAAACACATCTCCCCAGCCGTTACCCATCAGTCCGCCCTGAAGCATAAACATCACGAGCGCTGCCGCCAGGCTCATTAAGGCCGCCACTTTCTGCTGCAGCTGAAATCGCCGGGACATCAGGCGGTGGAGAGAGGAAGGCGCAAACCAGACGCTGTAAAGCGCGTTGCCAAAAACAAGCATCAGCGCCCCGAAATGGATAAAGCGCAACCCGATATAACACAGCGCCAGCATGCTATTTCACGCTAAAGTGATAGCTGCCTTTGGTTTTATGGCCGTCTACGGAGACGACATGCCAGTCTACCTGGTACGTTCCTGACGTCAGCGTTTGTTCCAGCGGAACGGTGAGTTGCGCCTTGTTCTTTTCGTCGCGCGTGGCGGTTCCCGTTTTGATGACCTGCTTTTGCGCATCCGTTACCACCACACCGCTAAACCCCGGTTCGATGCCTTCTGAAAAATTCAGCGTAAGTGCCTGCGGAGCGCTCACCACGCTGTCCGCTGCCGGGCTCTGCTGTTTAAGATGTGCATGTGCCAGCGCGGAGGGCGCCATCATTGTCGAGGCCACAAAAACCAGTGCGCATACCGCGCGGGAGGCGGAGAAACCCATCGCAATCATTCCTTTTTGTTATGTCTGTATGCTAAAGAATAACGCTGTATAATAAACGAGTCGAGGATCATCCTGCCTCCGCTTGTCATCGTCGTGCAATCGCGGTAACGTTGCCGCCGCAGAAAAAGGAGAAGGTAATGAAGATCAATCTGGCCGCCCTTCCGCAGGACGAGATGGATAAAGTGAATGTCGATCTCGCTGCCGCTGGCGTCGCGTTCAAAGAGCGTTACAACATGCCTGTCGTGGCTGAAGTCGTTGAACGGGAACAACCCGCCCATCTGCGCGACTGGTTTCGCGAAAGATTAATCGCCCACCGTCTCGCCTCGGTTAACCTCTCCCGTTTACCGTACGAACCTAAAGTTAAATAAGCTTAACGAGTCGTTACACTTCCTTACACGGAATCTGGCAGGATAAGAAAACCCTGATAAATTTAGGTGTATTCTTAAATCCCTGCGACTCAGTGTATAAGGAAGTCACGATGTCACATTGGAACATAGCGGCAGCCCAGTATGGCGGGCTGCATCAGAGTGTGAATGACCATGTTACGCACCACCTGCGCTTCATCGCCGAAGCCGCACGGCAGGGGTGCGATCTGCTGGTCTTCCCTGAACTCTCCTTAACGGGTTCTGGCGCGCCGACGCTACCTCCCCCACCCGATGACGCGCAGCTGGAGCCGCTGCTTAACGCGGCACATTTTTACCAGATTACCGTTATTGCAGGACTCCCCCTGGAACAGGATGGGCAGAGACAGAAAGGTCTTGTGCTGTTTTCGCCTGCTTGCCATCGCATTTTGCGCTATCCGCAAGGGCGCGGAGCCAGCCTGGTGCCGGGGGACAAGCACCTTAGCATCATTGATGCACATCCCGATTCTCCCAATCTCGATCCCAGAGCAACGCTTGTTACCAGCTGCCAGTCGGTGGGGGATAATCGCTGGCGGCAGTCCATCAGTAACCTGCAGCGCTTCGCGCATAAATATGCTATTGCGGTGCTAATGGCGAATGCCTGCGGCGGCAGCGCGCTATGGGATGATAAAGGCCAGCTGATCGTCCGCGCGGATAAGGGCGAGCTTCTGGTGACCGGCACGCTCGGCGGAGAGGGTTGGCAAGGCGATATCATTCCTTTAGGCTAGGCGTTTTAAGCTCAGGAGTTTTCAATGCTGCGCGTCATCGATACCGAAACTTGCGATCTTCAGGGCGGAATAGTGGAAGTGGCCTCTGTCGACGTGGTTGATGGTAAAATCGTCAACCCAATGAGCCATCTGGTGCGTCCCGATCGCCCCATCAGCCCCCAGGCGATGGCTATCCATCGCATTACAGAATCGATGGTGGCGGATAAGCCCTGGATTGAAGAGATCATTCCGCACTACTACGGTAGCCCGTGGTACGTCGCGCATAACGCCAGCTTTGACCGCCGGGTGCTACCTGAAATGCCGGGCGAATGGATTTGCACAATGAAGCTGGCGCGTCGTCTCTGGCCGGGCATTAAATACAGCAATATGGCGCTGTACAAGTCCCGCAAGCTCAGCGTTCGTACCCCTGAGGGGCTTCACCATCACCGCGCCCTGTATGACTGCTATATCACCGCCGCGTTGCTGATTGATATTATGAATATCTCAGGCTGGACACCGGATGATATGGCGACGATCACCGGACGCCCCGCGTTACTGACCACATTTACCTTTGGTAAATATCGCGGGAAGCCGGTGTCTGAGGTAGCGGATAAAGACCCGGGCTATTTGCGCTGGCTGTATAACAACCTCGACAGAATGAGTCCGGAACTGCGCTTAACGCTGAAACATTATCTGGGCGACGCTTAACCCTCCGCACGGCCTGGCAGCGTGTCCTGCGCCAGGCCAATCAGGAAGGCATATTCCAGGGCAACCCCTTCGTACGATTTAAATCGTCCCGATTTCCCGCCGTGTCCGGAGTCCATATCGGTACACAGCAGCAGCAGATTGTCATCGGTTTTCAGCTCCCGCAGCTTTGCCACCCATTTTGCCGGCTCCCAGTACTGCACCTGAGAATCATGCAAACCGGTGGTGACCAGCATGTGCGGGTAGGCTTTCGCCTCCACGTTGTCGTACGGGCTGTACTCTTTCATATAGCGGTAGTACATCTCATCCTGCGGATTTCCCCACTCTTCAAACTCCCCGGTGGTAAGAGGGATTGATTCATCGAGCATGGTCGTGACCACATCGACAAACGGTACCTGCGCGACAATCCCCTTAAAGCGGTCGGGACGCTGGTTGATAACCGCCCCCATCAGCATGCCGCCCGCGCTGCCGCCCATGCCAAAGCAGAGTTGCGGATCGCCATAGCCCTGCTCAATCAGCGCATCGCAGACGTCGAGATAATCATTGAAGGTGTTTTTCTTTTTCAGGAATTTCCCGTCTTCATACCAGTGCTGGCCCAGCTCACCGCCGCCGCGAATATGGGCTATGGCGAAAACAAAACCGCGCTCGAGCAGGCTTAACCGGCTGCTGCTGAAATCGGCGTCCATGCTTGAGCCATACGACCCGTAGCCGTAAACCAGGATCGGGTTTTTGCCTTTCTGGAAATGGGCTTGGTGATAGACGAGCGAGACGGGGACCTCAACGCCATCCCGGGCGGTGACCCAGAGGTGCTCGCTGCGGTAGTTTTCAGACTCAAAACCTTTTACCTCGGTCTGTTTAATCACCTGGCGCTGCCCGGTATCCATGTCCAGCTCAAACAGGGTGTCCGGTGTGGTCATGGATGAGTAGCCGTAGCGCAGCCGCGATGATTCGGGTTCGGGATTGAATCCAATCCACGTCACATAGGCCGGGTCGTCGAACGCAATCCCGACCACTTCCCGCGTTTTGCGGTTGATTTGCCGGATACTGGTCAGCCCGCGCTGGCGCTCTTCCACCACCAGCCAGTCGGTAAACAGGGTGAACCCTTCCAGCATCACCTGATCACGCGCGGGGATAAGCACCTCCCACTTGCGTTCATCGCGCACTTTGGTTTTATAGAGACCAAAGTTTTTGCCCTCACGATTGGAGCGCAGATAAAAGCTATGCTGGAAGTGATCCAGGCTGTACTCGTGATCCTTGCGGCGCGGCAGGAAACAGAGCGGCTGGGCGTCAGGCAGTTCGGCATCCAGCAGCAGAACTTCCGACGTCGTCGCGCTGGCAAGGAAGATAATCACATAGTGGCGCGAGGAGGTTTTATGCAGGCTGACATAGAACGTTTCGTCTTTCTCTTCATAAACCAGCTCGTCGTCTGCGGAGTCCGTTCCCACGGTGTGCCGCCATACCTGATAAGGCAGTAGCGTCGAGGCGTGCTTTTTGACGTAGTAAACCGTCTCGGAATCATTCGCCCAGACAAAATCCGGGGAGACGTTTTCCAGCATTTCCGGATACCAGTTGCCGCTCTCCAGATTGCGAAACCGCAGGCCGTACTGGCGGCGGGAGAGATAATCCTCCGCCAGCGCCATCACCGCATTGTCAGGCGAAATGGACATACCGCCCAGGGTATAAAACTCGCTGTGTGCAGCGCGCTGGTTGGCATCCAGCAGAATATCCCACTCGTCCCATTCGGCGCTTAATACCGACTGACGCTGATAAATGGGATACTCATTGCCGGGCTCGTAAATATGGCGATAGCGATAGCCGTTTTTGGTCCAGGGCGCGGAGATATCGCGCTGAGGAATACGCTGCACCATTTCATTCAGCAACTGGTCCTGAAGCGTCTGCTGGCTGGACATGACCTTGCGGCCATAGTCGTTTTCCTCGTGCAGGTAGTCGAGCACCTCTGGCCGGGAGCGCGAATCGTCCCGTAGCCAGTAATAGTTGTCTATACGCGTATCGCCATGCGTGGTGATCGCATAAGGTATACGTCGGGCTTTCGGTGGCATGTCATCTTTCTTTTTTGTTTTACACCCTATAAGGTTGGCAAAACCCACGCATGATGCAAGCGAAACAGGGTCGCAACGGCGAGAACTATCCCTGTAACGCCTGTTTTTGTTCCCGGATATCCCGCTCAATGCCTTCGCGCACGTCTTGTGGGATCTTTAACGCTTCGCCCAGGGCGTTAAGGTAGCTCCGCTCCATAAAGTGATCGATATCGATGGCGGCACAGCTGAGGAAATAGAGTTCAAGCGCCTCTTCCTCATTTTTCACGCTTTGCGCCAGACGCTGCGGCTCCAGAGGCTGTTCGATGGCCTGCGCCACCAGCGTTCTGCCCTTCTCTTCAACGCCGGCTTCACGCAGTTGCTGCTCGATCGCCAGTCGTTCCCTATCGTCGATATGTCCGTCACTTTTCGCGGCAAAGACCAGCGCCAGGATCAGCCGTTCGGTACGCAGATCCAGCGGCGAGGTGTGCTCGCCGTAATGCGGTTCATCGCTGTGCGCGGTCCTAACCCTGTCCTTGTATTTGTTCCACAGGACGGTACCCGCAATGGCGCCCCCACCGGCCAGCAGTGCGCCTGTCCCGTACTTTGCCAGCAGCTTGCGCGAGGATTTATTCGCGACCAGCAGGCCTGCCAGCCCGCCGAGCGCCCCGGGTACCAGCAGTTTGCTCAGGTCCCGCTCGCCAGACGATGTTTTCTGCCCTAACAGGGATTGCAATTGATTTAGCCAGCCAGACATAGTTTTCCTCACTTAACGGTGAATATGTTCCACAGCGTAAGCGAGCAGGCGTCAGGAAATGTCTGGACGGGCTAAAGAAGCGCAAATTTCTTCTCCCCCTCACCTGGCGTGTACAAGACAGACGCAAACGTTTTCGTTTATACTGCCCGCAACTTTTTCAGGGGGATTGTTATGATTCGTTTAGGAACTGCGCTGCGACCTGCGGCGACGCGAGTGATGCTGTTGGGATCGGGCGAGCTGGGGAAAGAGGTCGCCATTGAGTGCCAGCGTTTAGGCGTGGAAGTCATTGCCGTGGACCGTTATGCCGACGCCCCAGCCATGCACGTCGCCCATCGTTCTTATGTGATTAACATGCTGGATGGCGATGCCCTTAGCGAGCTGATTACGCGCGAGAAACCTGATTTTGTCGTGCCGGAAATTGAAGCCATTGCCACCGATACGCTGATCGCGCTTGAGCAGGAAGGCCAGCGCGTGGTGCCCTGCGCGAAAGCCGCAAAGCTGACCATGAACCGCGAAGGCATTCGTCGCCTGGCGGCAGAAGAGCTGGGATTGCCCACGTCGAGCTATCGTTTTGCTGGCGATAAGGCGGCATTCCTGCAGGCTGTAGACGAGATTGGCTACCCGTGCATCGTTAAGCCGGTGATGAGCTCCTCCGGTAAAGGACAGAGCTTTATTCGCGACAGCAGCACGCTGGAAAAGGCGTGGGAGTACGCCCAGCAGGGCGGCCGCGCCGGCGCCGGTCGCGTCATCGTCGAAGGCGTCGTGAAGTTTGATTTCGAGATCACCCTGCTGACCGTCAGCGCCGTTGACGGCGTCCATTTCTGCGACCCGATTGGCCACCGCCAGGAAGATGGCGATTATCGCGAATCCTGGCAGCCGCAGCAGATGAGCGCCCTGGCGCTGGAACGTGCTCAGGAGATCGCCCGTAAAACCGTCCTGGCGCTGGGCGGCTATGGCCTGTTCGGCGTCGAGCTGTTTGTGTGCGGTGATGAGGTGATTTTCAGCGAAGTCTCCCCTCGCCCGCATGACACCGGCATGGTGACGCTGATTTCGCAGGATCTCTCCGAATTCGCTCTGCACGTGCGTGCCTTCCTCGGCCTGCCCGTCGGGGGTATCCGTCAGTACGGCCCGGCCGCCTCGGCGGTGATCCTGCCGCAACTAACCAGCCAGAACGTCACGTTTGATAACGTCGACGGGGCGGTGGGTGCCGGGTTGCAGGTACGTTTGTTCGGCAAGCCGGAGATTGATGGAACCCGGCGTCTTGGCGTGGCGTTAGCCACCGGGGATAACGTTGACGACGCCGTGGCGAGAGCCAAAGCGGCCGCAGCAAGCGTTAAGGTAACGGGATAAAAAAACGGGCCGAAAGGCCCGTTTTTCATGCGACGAGAGACTTACTGCTTCGCGCCTTCTACCGCTTCGCGAGCCAGTTTGGTGATGCGCTCCCAGTCGCCCGCTTCCAGCGCATCCGCCGGAACCAGCCATGAGCCACCGATGCACAGGACGCTTTTCAGTGCCAGGTAGTCACGGTAGTTGGCAGGAGAGATGCCGCCCGTCGGGCAGAAGCGTACCTGAGAGAATGGACCCGCAATCGCCTGCAGCGCTTTGGTGCCGCCGTTCGCTTCAGCCGGGAAGAATTTAAACTCTTTCAGACCGTAGTCCATGCCCAGCATCAGTTCGGAGACGGTGCTGATACCCGGGATCAGTGGAATAGTGCCTTCGGTCGCGGCTTTCAGCAGCGACTCGGTCAGCCCCGGGCTAATGGCAAACTGTGCGCCCGCTTCGGTCACTTCAGCCAGCTGTTTTGCGTTCGTCACGGTACCCGCACCGATGATGGCGTCCGGCACTTCTTTGGCAATCGCGCGAATGGCATCCATCGCGCAGGCGGTGCGCAGGGTCACTTCCAGAACGCGAACGCCACCCGCAACCAGCGCTTTCGCCATCGGTACAGCGTGCTCCAGCTTGTTTACCACGATAACCGGCACGACAGGGCCAGTGGTCAGGATTGATTCTGCACTTGTTTTCCAGTTTTTCATCAGAGTTTTCTCTCGCCAGATCGTTAAAATCAAGTCGTCTTAAAACGTAATACAGGTAGCGCCCTGCTCCGCACCGGAGAGTTTCTCACGCAGCGCGCTGAACATTTCGCGTCCGGTCCCCACGCGCGATGCGCTCAGGTCAGGAATATGGGGCTGACGTGCCGCCAGCTCGGCGTCATCGACCAGCAGGGTTAACTCACCTGTCTGACCGTTCACGCGGATCGTGTCACCGTCACGCACTTTCGCCAGTAAACCGCCGTCGTAAGCTTCAGGCGTCACGTGGATGGCTGAAGGCACTTTACCGGATGCCCCAGAGAGGCGTCCATCGGTTACTAACGCAATTTTGAAACGGCGGTCCAATAATACACCAAGTGGGGGCATAAGTTTATGTAATTCTGGCATCCCGTTAGCTTTAGGCCCCTGGTGACGCACCACCACCACGCAGTCTTTATCAAGCAGGCCGGCGTCAAAGGCGGGTAATACGTCGTGCTGGCTTTCAAACACCACCGCCGGCGCTTCGATAATCTGGTTCTCTTCCGGTACGGCAGAGGTCTTCATCACCGCGCGACCGAGGTTACCGCTGAGCACTTTGGTGCCACCGTGAGGAGAGAAAGGTTTGTCGATAGTGGCGATAACCTGCGCATCAAGAGACGCGCTCGCCCCATCACGCCAGTCCAGCTCGCCGTTGTTCAGCCACGGCTCCTGGGTGTAGCGCTGCAGGCCAAAGCCAGCCACGGTATTAACGTCTTCATGCAGCAGACCGCCCTTCAGCAGCTCGCGCATCAGCAGCGGTACGCCGCCAGCGGCCTGGAAGTGGTTGATGTCCGCCGGGCCATTCGGGTACAGGCGTGCCATCAGCGGCACCACGGAAGAGATCTCGGAGAAGTCATCCCAGTTAATCAGAATGCCCGCCGCACGCGCCATAGCCACCAGGTGCATGGTGTGGTTGGTTGACCCCCCGGTTGCCAGCAGCGCGACAATCCCGTTGACGATGACTTTTTCATCGACCATTTTTCCCATCGGCATCCATTCGTTGCCGTTTCCGGTCAGACGCGTAACCTGACGGGCCGCGGCCTCGGTCAGCGCCTTGCGCAGCGGCGCATCCGGCTGGATAAAGGACGAGCCCGGAAGCTGCATCCCCATAAACTCCACCACCATCTGGTTAGTGTTAGCCGTACCGTAGAACGTACAGGTCCCCGGCGCATGATAGGACGCGGCTTCCGCCTCCAGCAGCGCCTGACGGTCTGCTTTCCCTTCCGCGTACAGCTGGCGGATACGCACTTTTTCTTTGTTCGGCAAGCCGCTTGCCATTGGACCGGACGGCACGAAGATAGCAGGCAGATGCCCAAACGACAGCGCCGCCATCACCAGACCCGGGACAATCTTGTCGCACACGCCGAGATAGAGCGCGCCATCAAACATGTTGTGTGAAAGACCCACCGCCGCGGACATGGCAATCACTTCGCGGCTCAGCAGGGAGAGCTCCATACCGTCCTGACCCTGCGTTACGCCGTCGCACATGGCGGGTACCCCACCCGCGACCTGGCCCACCGCATTCACGCTGTGCAGCGCTTTACGGATGATATCCGGGTAAACCTCATAGGGCTGGTGCGCGGAGAGCATATCGTTATAGGCGGTAATGATGGCGATATTGTTACGCAACATGCTTTTCAGCGACGCTTTATCGTCAGGCTGGCAGGCGGCGAAGCCGTGCGCCAGGTTACCGCAGGCCAGCTGAGATCGGTGGACGGTGTTGCTCTTTGCCTGCTCAATCCGGGCGAGGTAGGCCGAACGGGTCTCTTTCGAGCGCTCAATAATGCGTTGTGTTACGCGTAACAATGTCGGATTCATAAAAGCTCCTCTCATTTATCTGTCCGGGCTCGGGAGTTTACAAAGTCGCTGGCAGTTGTTAACAACGCTGAAACGCTTGCTGTCCGGAGCTCAGGGGCAAAATCACTTCCGGCAGTGTAATAAAAAAAGCTCCGCGGGTGAATCCACGCGGAGCTTAAAAGTTGAAAATTGTGCCACTAGCTGTGTTAGATCATGTTACCGGTAAAATAACACTTTCGGGCTAGCGGATTATCTTACTCAAACTCGTTCCAGGAGCGGCCATCGCGGGTGATCATCGCCACCGACGCGACAGGTCCCCAGGTGCCCGCCTGATACGGTTTTGGCGCATCCTGATCGGCAGCCCAGGCTTCGGTGATGGAGTCGACCCATTTCCATGCTTCTTCCACTTCATCGCGGCGTACGAACAGCGCCTGAATACCGCGCATGGTTTCCAGCAACAGACGCTCGTAAGCATCGGCCAGGTGCGTCTGGTTGAAAGTTTCGGAATAGCTCAGATCCAGCTTGGTGGTCTGCAGGTTGTGTTTATGATCCAGGCCCGGCACTTTGTTCAGGATCTGGATATCCACGCCCTCGTCCGGCTGCAGACGAATAGTCAGTTTATTCTGCGGCAGTTCCTGCCAGGACTCTTTGAACAGGTTCAATTCCGGGTTCTTAAAGTAGACAACCACTTCGGAGCATTTGGTCGGCAGACGCTTACCGGTGCGCAGGTAGAACGGAACACCCGCCCAACGCCAGTCGTCGATATCCACGCGGATCGCCACGAACGTCTCGGTGTTGCTGGACTTGTTCGCGCCCTCTTCTTCCAGGTAGCCTGGCACTTTTTTGCCTTGCGCAAACCCGGCGGTGTACTGGCCGCGAACGGTCTTCTCGCGCACGTTGGAGCGGTCGATGCGGCGCAGCGACTTCAGCACTTTCACTTTGGCGTCGCGGATGCTGTCAGCCGTCAGGTCAGACGGAGGAGACATGGCAATCATGCACAGAATCTGCAGCAGGTGGTTCTGGATCATGTCGCGCATCTGACCGGCCTGGTCAAAGTAACCCCAGCGGCCTTCAATCCCCACCTCTTCCGCCACGGTGATTTCCACGTGATCGATAGTGCGGTTGTCCCAGTTATTCACAAACAGGGAGTTAGCGAAACGCAGCGCCAGCAGGTTCAGAACCGTCTCTTTACCGAGGTAGTGGTCGATACGGTAGACCTGGCATTCTTCAAAGAACTCGCCCACCTGGTCGTTGATTTCGCGCGAGGTTGCCAGCGACGTACCCAGCGGCTTCTCCATCACGACGCGCGCCGGTTTGGCGTTCAGTTTGGCTTCGCCCAGACCTTTGCAAATGGCGCCGAAGGTGCTTGGCGGCATGGCGAAATAGTTAATGGTGACACGGTTTTTCTGATCCAGCATCGCGCCCAGGCGGGCGAATGCGCTGACGTCATTCACGTCCAGGTTGCAGAAATCGAGGCGTCCACTCAGGGTATCCCACAAACTTTCATCAATTTTTTCTTTCATGAAAGTTTCGAGCGCCTCGCGGACGACTTTGGTATAAGCGTCCTTGTCCCAGTCGGCGCGCCCTACACCCAGGATACGGGTATCCGGATGAATTTGGCCCGCTTTCTCCAGTTGATACAGGGAAGGCAGCAATTTTCGGCGTGCAAGATCGCCTTTCGCGCCGAAAATGACCAGGTCACATGCCTGGGCTGTTTGCGTTACCGCCATGTCATTCTCCTCAGTTGGATCACCTGGTACTTCTGCCAGGTATCGTTGTAATTTTATTACAATGCACTGTACTGCTTTTACGTCATTCCCGAAACCATTAGCGCTTATCGTCGCGTGCGATACCGCGATTTTTCACCCTTCGGATGATTTCGACGGCTTAATGACGCAACAACCGTCGTTTCTTTGCGCAACAGGGTCATAGCAAAACCCGACATCGATCAAGTAATGAAAAAAAACAACAACATTATCTTGTCGATTGTTACCCTTAATGGAAGCCACAAGGGTAATATCGGCTAAATCGAATCTCGATTTCATCAATTTATGAAATCGTTTACACCCATGAGCGTCCTGTTAACATGAACATGCTGGAAAAAATCCAGTTTCAACTGGAACACCTTAGCAAATCCGAGCGGAAAGTGGCCGAGGTCATTATGGCATCCCCCGCTCAGGCGATTCATTCAAGCATCGCCGCTCTGGCACAGGAAGCGGGTGTTAGCGAACCCACGGTCAATCGCTTTTGCCGCAGTCTGGAAACGCGCGGCTTTCCTGATTTTAAACTGCATCTGGCACAAAGTCTGGCTAACGGCACCCCTTATGTTAATCGTAATGTGGATGAAGACGACAGCGTTGATGCCTATACCACGAAAATTTTTGAGTCGGCCATGGCTTCGCTTGACCACGTCCGTCAGTCTCTGGACATGAGCTCCGTGAATCGCGCGGTGGATTTACTCACCCAGGCCAAGCGAATTGCGTTCTTTGGGCTCGGGTCGTCGGCGGCCGTCGCGCATGACGCCATGAATAAATTTTTCCGCTTTAACGTTCCGGTTATTTATTCCGATGACATTGTGCTGCAACGCATGAGCTGTATGAATTGCAGTGAAGATGACGTCGTGGTACTGATTTCGCATACCGGCCGCACCAAAAGTCAGGTAGAGCTGGCGCAGCTGGCCCGTGAAAACGATGCCATGGTGATTGCCCTCACTACAGCCGGCACGCCGCTGGCGCGTGAGGCAACGCTGGCAATCACCCTCGACGTGCCGGAAGACACAGACATTTATATGCCGATGGTCTCCCGACTGGCCCAGCTCACCGTGATTGACGTGCTTGCGACCGGTTTTACCCTACGTCGCGGGGCAAAATTCCGGGATAACTTGAAGCGGGTCAAGGAAGCGCTGAAGGAATCGCGTTTTGATAAAGAATTGCTTATAAAGAGCGATGTTCCCTGATAGTTGATAACGAATACGTCACGAATAATGACGATGTAACGATTTACGGCATTCGGTCCCCTCGCCGCTGCCTTGCAGCAGATGAAGGCCGATTCAATGTTCACGCAACACCAAAGTTGTTTCAGTCAACGGAGTATTACATGTCCAGAAGGCTTCGCAGAACCAAGATCGTAACCACCTTAGGCCCGGCCACCGATCGCGATAATAATCTCGAAAAAATTATCGCCGCCGGTGCCAACGTGGTGCGTATGAACTTCTCTCACGGTACGCCAGAAGACCATAAATTACGTGCCGATAAAGTGCGTGAAATTGCAGCAAAACTGGGCCGCCACGTTGCTATCCTCGGCGATTTGCAGGGTCCAAAAATCCGTGTATCGACCTTTAAAGAGGGTAAAGTTTTCCTCAATATCGGCGACAAATTCCTGCTTGATGCCAACCTGGGCAAAGGCGAAGGCGATAAAGAGAAAGTTGGTATCGACTATAAAGGCCTGCCGGCTGACGTGGTGCCTGGCGATATCCTGCTGCTCGACGACGGTCGCGTACAGCTGAAGGTGCTGGAAGTTCAGGGCATGAAAGTGTTCACCGAAGTCACCGTTGGCGGCCCGCTCTCCAACAATAAAGGCATCAACAAACTGGGTGGCGGCCTCTCAGCAGAAGCGCTTACCGATAAAGACAAAGCGGACATCGTAACTGCCGCGCTGATCGGCGTTGACTACCTGGCCGTCTCCTTCCCGCGCTGCGGCGAAGATCTTAACTATGCGCGTCGCCTGGCACGTGATGCAGGCTGCGATGCTAAAATCGTCGCTAAAGTTGAACGCGCGGAGGCCGTTTGCGATCAGGATGCCATGGACGATGTGATCCTCGCCTCTGACGTTGTCATGGTTGCGCGTGGTGACCTGGGCGTGGAAATCGGCGACCCTGAGCTGGTCGGTATCCAGAAAGCGCTGATTCGTCGCGCACGTCAGCTGAACCGCGCGGTGATCACCGCCACTCAGATGATGGAATCGATGATCACCAACCCAATGCCAACCCGTGCGGAGGTCATGGACGTGGCCAACGCCGTGCTGGACGGTACGGATGCGGTGATGCTCTCTGCGGAAACCGCTGCGGGCCAGTATCCGGCAGAAACCGTGGCCGCCATGGCGCGCGTCTGCCTGGGCGCTGAAAAGATCCCAAGCATCAACGTCTCTAAACATCGTCTGGACGTGCAGTTCGACAACGTGGAAGAAGCGATTGCGATGTCTGCGATGTACGCGGCAAACCACTTGAAGGGCGTTACCGCGATCATCACCATGACCGAATCTGGCCGCACCGCGCTGATGACCTCTCGTATCAGCTCTGGCCTGCCAATTTTCGCCATGTCCCGTCACGAACGTACCCTGAACCTGACGGCGTTGTACCGCGGCGTGACGCCGGTTCACTTCGACAGCACCAATGATGGCGTAGCTGCAGCGCACGATGCCGTAAACCTGCTGCGCGACAAAGGCTATCTGGTGTCCGGTGATATCGTCATCGTGACCCAGGGCGATGTGATGAGCACCATCGGCTCAACCAACACCACGCGCGTTATGACCGTCGAGTAATAACGTTTGTGTTAAAAAGCCCTCTCCGTCTGGAGAGGGCTTTTTTTATTTCCTCGGATAAAGCTCTTTGCGTTTGTAGGGCTCTGTTTCACCCGGTTTACGCGTTTTAAGCAGCTTCAAAATCCACGTGTACTGTTCGGCATGCGGCCCCACCAGGATCTCCACCTCTTCGTTCATTCGACGCGCGATGGTGTGGTCGTCCGCGGTGAGCAGATCGTCCATCGGCGGACGGACCTCAATACTCAGGCGATGCGTTTTGCCGTCATAGACCGGGAATAGCGGGATCACGCGGGCACGACAGACTTTCATCAGTCGACCAATCGCGGGAAGCGTCGCTTTATAGGTCGCAAAGAAATCGACAAACTCGCTGTGCTCTGGGCCGTGGTCCTGATCCGGCAGATAGTAGCCCCAGTACCCCTGACGTACCGACTGAATGAAGGGCTTAATGCCATCGTTACGCGCATGCAAACGTCCGCCAAAACGACGACGCACCGTGTTCCAGACAAAATCGTAGATTTTATTTCCCTGGTTATGGAACATCGCCGCCATTTTCTGGCCCTGAGACGCCATGAGCATCGCCGGAATATCAACGCCCCAGCCGTGGGGGACAAGGAAAATGACTTTCTCGTCATTGCGGCGCATCTCCTCGATGATGTCCAGCCCTTTCCAGTCAACGCGATCGACGATTTTATCCGGCCCTTTCAGCGCCAGTTCCGCCATCATCGCCATTGCCTGCGGGGCAGTGGTATACATCTCATCAATAATTACCTCACGTTCGGCGTCGCTTTTCTCAGGAAAACAGTAGTAGAGATTAATCTGCGCGCGGCGGCGAGCGCTCTTGCCAAAACGCCCGGCCAGACGGCCAATTTTCCCCAGAACCGGGTCTCGGACGGAAGCCGGCAGCAACGCCATCCCCGCAAAGGCGTAAACACCAAGCCAGGCGCCCCAGTTGCGCGGATGGCGGAAGGATTTTTCAAACTCAGGAATGTATTCAATATTGTTTTTTTTGGTTTCCATGCTGGATCCAGGGTCTGATGACGCAAAATTTTATTCAGATAGTGTAGCGAGGCAGTCGTCCCCGCACAAAAGAAAAAGCCGGCGTCAGTGTGCGCCGGCTTTTTTAACAAAAACAGAGGGCTTAGTTTAAGCTCAGCTGCGGTATCACCTCTTTCACCTGCGCCAGATAATCAGTACGATCTTTACCTGTCAGGCCTTCGGTGCGCGGCAGTTTCGCCGTCAGCGGGTTCACTGCCTGTTGGTTGATCCACACTTCATAGTGCAGATGCGGGCCGGTAGAGCGTCCGGTATTGCCGGAAATCGCGATACGGTCACCACGCTTCACCTTCTGGCCCGGTTTGACCAGCAGCTTGCGCAGGTGCATGTAGCGGGTCGTATAAGTACGACCATGACGTACCGCGACATAATATCCGGCGGCACCGCTACGCTTGGCCACCACCACTTCGCCATCCCCTACCGCCAGTACCGGCGTACCCTGCGGCATGGCAAAGTCAACGCCACGGTGCGGCGCGACGCGCCCGGTTACCGGGTTCAGACGACGCGGGTTAAAGTTAGAGGAAACGCGGAACTGTTTTGCCGTCGGGAAGCGCAGGAAGCCTTTCGCAAGGCCCGTACCGCTGCGATCGTAGAACTTACCGTCTTCGGCACGAATCGCGTAATAATCTTTACCTTCAGAGCGCAGTCGGACGCCCAGCAGCTGGCTTTGCTCGCGCTTGCCGTCCAGCATTTCGCGTGACATCAGGACGGAGAACTCATCACCCTTCTTCAGCTTGCGGAAATCCATCTGCCACTGCATGGCTTTGATCACCGAACTGATTTCAGCGCTGGTCAACCCTGCATCACGCGCGCTGGAAACAAAGCTCGCGCCCACGGTGCCTTTCAGAACGCTGTTAACCCAGTCACCCTTCTGCATTTCGCTGGTCATCTTGAAACCGTTTGCAGTGCGATCGTAGGTGCGGGTTTCGCGGCGGGACATTTCCCAGGTCAGACGCTGGAGATCGCCATCCGCCGTTAATGTCCAGGAGAGCTGCTGTCCGATTTTCAGATTACGAAGATCTTTATCCGCAGCCGCCAGCTGGCTGATATTGCCCATGTCGATGCCGTACTGGTTCAGCACGCTGCTCAGCGTGTCACCGGTAGACACTACATATTCGTGGATACCCGCTTCGTTCTCGGTTTTATCGTCCAGTTCATCCTGCGGGATAGCTTCATCTTCCTGAGCCGCCTGGTCGATAGGCTCACTGGCTTCAGGCAGCAAAGAACGGATTTCGCTCTTTTCAAGCTCAATGGTTTTGATGATAGGGGCAGAACTCGGGTGGTACACATAGGGCCGCCAGACGGCGACCGCTAAGGTGAGTACTGTAAGCGACCCCAGCATAACGCGGTGGGGTCGAGGCAGATTGTTAAATGCCAGGGCGACAGAGCGGGCTATCTGTTGCACGTATTCACTTCCTCGTTATTCTCCTTTCAGGCAGCTCGCATACTGGTTCGCCAGTTGGCTGAGGAACTGCGAATAGCTCGCTTTGCTCAACTGGATATTCGTACCTAGCGGGTCAAGGGTTCCCATGCGCACGGATGTTCCCCTGGCCACGGCTTCTACGACCGCTGGCCTGAACTGTGGCTCAGCAAAAACGCACGTCGCTTTCTGCTCAACCAGCTGTGTTCTGATTTCATGTAAACGCTGCGCACCAGGCTGAATTTCAGGGTTGACGGTGAAGTGGCCCAGCGGGGTCAAACCGTAGTGTTTTTCGTAATAGCCGTAGGCGTCATGAAAAACGAAATACCCTTTTCCTTTCAACGGTGCGAGCTCATTACCCACCTGCTTATCGGTTGCGGCTAATTGTGCCTCAAAATCCTTCAGGTTGGCGTCTAGTTTGGCTCGACTTTGCGGCATAAGTTCCACTAATTTGTCATGGATTGCAACCGCTGAAAGCCGCGCTATCTCTGGGGATAACCAAAGATGCATGTTGTACTCGCCGTGATGGTGATCTCCATCACCTTTTTCACCGTCTGCAGCATGGTGGTCATGTTCGTCGCCGTCGTCATCCGCCCCTTTCATGAGCAACGGTTTCACGCCGGGGAGGTCGGCAATCGCGACCTGTTTTTCACCCGCCACCTGTTTTGCTGACTTCTGCATGAACGCTTCCATTTCAGGACCAATCCAGACGACTAAGTCCGCGTTTTGCAAGCGTTTTACATCTGACGGGCGCAGGGAATAGTCATGCTCAGATGCACCATCAGGGAGCAGAACCTGGGTCTCCGTTACGCCGTCTGCAATGGCAGACGCGATGAATCCAAGTGGCTTAAGCGAAGCGACAACCGCAGCGTTAACATCTTGTGCGGTTGTCCCCCAAAGGGCAGCAGATAATGCTGCGAAAAGAAGCGTATTTTTATGTAACATAATGCGACTAATCATCGTAGTGAATGCGTGGAGTGTGATATTATAACATTCGTTGACTTCTTCAAGCTTAAAATGACATGACGACATTGGTTTCTCTTGAAAATATTTCGGTCTCATTTGGCCAGCGCCGCGTCCTCTCTGACGTGTCGCTCGATCTGAAACCCGGCAAAATTCTGACGCTTCTCGGCCCCAATGGCGCAGGTAAATCCACCCTGGTACGCGTGGTGCTGGGTTTGGTCGCACCCGATGAAGGCGTGATTAAGCGTGAGGAAAAATTGCGTATTGGCTATGTGCCGCAAAAACTTCATCTCGACGCCACGCTGCCGCTGACGGTCAGCCGTTTCCTGCGTCTGCGCCCCGGCACGCGTAAAGCCGATATTCTCCCGGCACTGAAACGCGTGCAGGCGGGCCATCTTGTCGATGCGCCGCTGCAAAAACTGTCCGGCGGTGAAACTCAGCGTGTTTTACTTGCCCGCGCGCTGCTGAGCAGCCCGCAGCTTCTGGTACTGGATGAGCCGACTCAGGGTGTGGATGTGAATGGTCAGGTTGCGCTTTATGATTTGATCGACCAGCTACGTCGAGAGCTCGATTGCGCAGTGCTGATGGTCTCCCATGATCTCCATCTGGTAATGGCAAAAACCGACGAAGTGCTGTGCCTCAACCACCATATCTGCTGCTCCGGTACGCCTGAAGTCGTCTCCATGCATCCGGAGTTTATCTCCATGTTCGGCCCTCGCGGCGCCGAGCAGCTTGGCATTTATCGTCATCATCATAATCATCGCCATGATTTACAGGGACGAATCGTACTGCGTCGGGGAAATGGACACTCATGATTGAACTGTTACTGCCCGGCTGGCTGGCCGGGATTATGCTTGCCTGCGCCGCGGGCCCGCTCGGCTCATTTGTGGTATGGCGCAGAATGTCTTACTTCGGTGATACCCTGGCGCATGCGTCCCTGCTGGGCGTGGCTTTTGGTCTGCTGCTGAACGTCAACCCGTTCTACGCGGTGATTGTGGTCACGCTGCTGCTGGCGGCCGGTCTGGTCTGGCTGGAGAAGCGTCCTCACCTCGCCATTGATACGCTGCTTGGCATTATGGCGCACAGCGCCCTGTCGCTGGGCCTGGTGGTGGTCAGCCTGATGTCGAACATCCGCGTGGATCTGATGGCCTACCTCTTCGGTGACCTGCTGGCCGTGACGCCGGAGGATCTCATCGCTATAGCCATTGGCGTGCTGGTGGTGCTCGCTATTCTGCTCTGGCAGTGGCGGCATTTACTGGCCATGACCGTCAGCCCGGATCTGGCGTTTGTCGACGGCGTGAAGCTGCAGCGCGTTAAGCTGCTGCTGATGCTGGTGACGGCGTTAACCATTGGCGTAGCGATGAAGTTTGTCGGCGCGCTGATTATTACGTCCCTGCTGATCATCCCTGCCGCTACGGCGCGTCGTTTTGCCCGTACGCCTGAGCAGATGGCCGGCGTAGCCGTGATCGTCGGGATGATTGCGGTAACGGGTGGACTCACCTTCTCGGCGTTCTATGACACGCCTGCTGGGCCGTCCGTGGTGCTGAGTGCTGCGGTGTTATTTATTTTCAGTATGATGAAAAAGACCGCAAATTAATATGGAGGGCACTGATGCCCTCACCCTGCCCCTCTCCCACCGGGAGAGGGAATTAAGGATTACGGCATCGCCGGTGGCGTAATGCCGAAATGATTCCACGCCCGCACCGTTGCCATACGTCCACGCGGGGTGCGCTGCAGGAAACCCTGCTGAATCAGATACGGCTCCAGCACATCTTCAATCGTCTCACGCTCTTCCCCGATTGCCGCCGCCAGATTATCCAGCCCGACCGGGCCACCGAAGAACTTGTCCAGCACCGCCAGCAGCAGCTTGCGGTCCATGTAGTCAAAACCTTCGGCATCGACGTTCAGCATGTCCAGCGCCTGGGCGGCAATCTCGGCGGAAATCGAACCGTTGTGCT
This sequence comes from Enterobacter sp. PI-10, assembly GCF_027947695.1. Taxonomy (NCBI): domain Bacteria; kingdom Pseudomonadati; phylum Pseudomonadota; class Gammaproteobacteria; order Enterobacterales; family Enterobacteriaceae; genus Enterobacter; species Enterobacter sp. PI-10. Next base: position 115,784 of record NZ_JAJNOG010000007.1, read on the forward strand.
TCACCTCAGCAAAGTCACGCACGCGGCGCAGCAGGCGGTTGGCGATACGCGGCGTACCGCGGGAACGCTTCGCCACTTCAAACGCGCCCTCTTCGCTCATTTCCAGCCCCATATAGCGGGCGCTGCGGCCAACGATGTGCTGGAGATCGGCCACCTGATAAAATTCCAGACGCTGCACGATCCCGAAACGGTCGCGCAGTGGGGAGGTCAACGACCCGGCTCGCGTCGTTGCGCCAATCAGGGTAAACGGCGGCAGATCGATTTTGATGGAGCGCGCGGCCGGACCTTCGCCGATCATGATATCCAGCTGGTAATCTTCCATCGCCGGATAGAGCACCTCTTCTACCACCGGTGAGAGACGGTGGATCTCATCGATAAACAGCACGTCATGCGGTTCGAGGTTGGTCAGCATCGCAGCGAGATCGCCCGCCTTTTCCAGCACCGGGCCGGAGGTGGTGCGCAGGTTAACGCCCATCTCATTGGCGACGATATTCGCCAGCGTGGTTTTGCCTAAACCGGGAGGGCCAAAAATCAGCAGGTGATCGAGCGCATCGCCGCGCAGCTTTGCCGCCTGGATGAAAATCTCCATCTGGGAACGAACCTGCGGCTGGCCAATGTACTCATCAAGCAGTTTTGGGCGAATCGCGCGATCCACCACATCCTCTGCCTGAATAGTGCCTGCCGAAACCAGGCGGTCTGCTTCAATCATCCTTTACCTCACAATGCAGCGCGCAGCGCTTCACGAATCAGGGTTTCACTGCTGGCGTCCGGTTTGGCAATTTTGCTCACCATACGGCTGGCCTCCTGAGGTTTATAGCCCAGCGCCACCAGCGCGGCAACCGCTTCCTGCTCGGCATCATCATCCGTCGCAGGCGCACCTGGAGAGGTCAGTACCAGATCGGCCGCCGGCGTGAAGAGATCGCCATGCAGGCCTTTAAAGCGGTCTTTCATCTCGACAATCAGACGCTCTGCCGTTTTCTTACCGATGCCCGGAAGCTTAATCAGCGCCGCAGGATCTTCGCGCTCAACAGCATTCACAAACTGTGGTGCAGACATGCCGGATAAGATCGCCAGCGCCAGCTTCGGCCCGACGCCGTTGGTTTTAATCAGCTCGCGGAACAGCGTGCGTTCCTGCTTGTTGTTGAAGCCGTACAGCAGCTGGGCATCTTCACGCACCACAAACTGAGTAAAGACAATCGCCTCTTTGCCCGCGTCCGGCAGCTCGTAGAAGCAGGTCATCGGCATATGGACTTCATAGCCCACGCCACCCACTTCCAGCAGCACTAACGGGGGTTGTTTTTCAATGATGATGCCTCTGAGTCTGCCTATCACGTGACGCTCCTGCGTTCTGGAAGAAATTAACTGCCGACATAATAAAAAAAGGCTGGATAAACATCCAGCCTGATTTGTCATTATCGTAACCTGCCTCGCGCCAGATTGAGCCGCGACTCGCTCATTTGCATCGCGTTCTGGCTCACGTGACAGTGGGTAATCGCAATCGCCAGCGCATCCGCGGCATCGGCCTGCGGGTTCGCAGGGAGCTTCAGCAGGGTACGCACCATGTGCTGCACCTGACTTTTCTCCGCGCTACCAATACCCACCACCGTCTGCTTAACCTGACGCGCCGCGTATTCAAATACCGGCAAATCCTGGTTCACGGCAGCGACAATGGCAACGCCACGCGCCTGGCCGAGCTTCAGCGCCGAATCGGCGTTTTTCGCCATAAAAACCTGCTCGATGGCGAAATAGTCTGGCTGAAACTGGGTGATGATCTCCGACACGCCCGCATAAATGAGCTTCAGGCGCGACGGCAGATCGTCCACTTTGGTGCGGATACAGCCGCTGCCCAGGTAGGTTAACTGTCGTCCCACCTGACGGATAACGCCATAACCGGTGACGCGTGAGCCTGGGTCAATCCCGAGAATAATCGACATCACGCGTCTCCTGTAACGGATTTATACGCTCTCATCAGAGAGTCGCTGCAACCTCATCAGAGATTTCACCGTTGTGGTACACTTCCTGCACGTCGTCACAGTCTTCGAGCATGTCGATCAGACGCAGCAGTTTTGGTGCGGTTTCCGCATCCATGTCCGCTTTGGTGGACGGGATCATGGAGACTTCAGCGTTGTCCGCTTTCAGGCCTGCCGCTTCCAGCGCGTCGCGCACGGCACCCATCTCTTCCCATGCGGTATAAACGTCGATAGCACCGTCGTCAAAGGTCACCACGTCTTCCGCACCGGCTTCCAGCGCCGCTTCCATGATCGCATCTTCGTCGCCTTTCTCGAAAGAGATGACGCCTTTTTTGCTGAACAGGTACGCAACGGAACCGTCAGTGCCCAGGTTGCCACCGGTTTTGGTGAACGCGTGGCGCACTTCCGCAACGGTACGGTTACGGTTGTCGGACAGGCACTCAACCATCACCGCCGTACCGCCAGGACCGTAACCTTCATAAATGATGGTTTCCATGTTCGCGTCTTCGTCACCGCCCACGCCACGTGCGATTGCACGGTTCAGGGTGTCACGCGTCATGTTGTTGGACAGCGCTTTATCAACCGCCGCGCGCAGACGCGGGTTAGACGCCGGGTCGCCGCCGCCCAGACGCGCTGCCGTCACCAGCTCGCGAATGATTTTGGTAAAGATCTTACCGCGCTTGGCATCCTGTGCCGCTTTGCGGTGTTTGGTGTTGGCCCACTTACTATGACCTGCCATAAAAATATCCTCAAAGAGCGCGCCTTTTCAGGCAGCGTTAATTACAAATTCTTCAATCGCCTGCCGGTTGCTCCACGACTTGGTCAGCGCGGCGGCATCCGCCGCATTCACCCAGCGGTAGGTCAGGTGTTCGGTAAACACGATCTCCCGTTCATGGGGGAGCGCGAGACAGAACCACGATTCCGTATTGCGCTCGGTACCCGGCGCGTAGCGATGACGTAAATGGCTAAAAATTTCGAACTCCACCGTGCGCTGACAGTCCTTCAGGGTCAGTTGCTCGCGGGCAACGTCAATGGCGACCTCTTCCTTTACTTCACGCGCGGCGGCCTGCGGCGCGGTCTCCCCCTCTTCCAGACTGCCGGTAACCGACTGCCAGAATTCAGGGTCATCGCGCCGCTGCAACATCAGCACCCGCTTCGTGTCTTCTGCATAAATGACCACCAGGACCGAAACGGGGAGCTTATATGTCATATCAGTTTTTCTCTTCCTTCTTCACCACCTCAATGCCCAGCTCAGCCAGTGCGGCCGGGTTGGCAAAGCTTGGCGCTTCGGTCATCAGACACGCTGCGGCAGTGGTTTTCGGGAAGGCGATAACATCACGGATGTTATCGGTGCCGGTCAGCAGCATGGTCAGACGGTCAAGACCAAAGGCCAGACCCGCGTGCGGAGGCGTACCGTATTTCAGCGCGTCCAGCAGGAAGCCGAATTTCTCGCGCTGCTCCTGCTCGTTGATGCCCAGGATGCCGAACACGGTCTGCTGCATTTCACCGCTGTGAATACGCACGGAACCGCCGCCCACTTCGTAGCCGTTAATGACCATATCGTAGGCGTTGGCGACGGCCTCTTCCGGTGCCGCTTTCAGCTCTGCCGCCGTCATCTCTTTTGGCGAGGTGAACGGGTGGTGCATCGCGGTCAGGCCGCCTTCACCGTCGTCTTCAAACATTGGGAAGTCGATAACCCACAGCGGCGCCCATTTGCTCTCGTCGGTCAGGTTCAGGTCTTTGCCGAGCTTCAGACGCAGCGCGCCCATCGCATCCGCAACAACTTTCTTGTTATCTGCGCCGAAGAAGATCATGTCGCCGTCCTGCGCGCCGGTGCGCTCAAGGATCGCTTCCACGATGTCAGCGTTCAGGAATTTCGCGACCGGGCTGGTGATACCTTCCAGACCTTTCGCACGCTCGGTCACTTTAATATAGGCCAGACCTTTAGCGCCGTAGATCTTGATGAAGTTGCCGTAATCGTCGATCTGCTTACGGCTCAGTGCTGCACCACCCGGTACGCGCAGGGCCGCCACACGGCCTTTCGGATCGTTAGCCGGGCCGGAGAAGACGGCAAACTCAACGGCTTTCACCAGGTCTGCAACGTCCACCAACTCCATCGGGTTACGCAGGTCTGGTTTGTCAGAGCCATAGCGACGCTCGGCTTCCGCGAAGGTCATGATCGGGAAATCGCCCAGCTCAACGCCTTTAACGTCGTTCCACAGGCTACGCACCAGGGCTTCCATCACTTCACGCACCTGCTCAGCGGTCATGAAGGAGGTTTCCACATCGATCTGGGTAAATTCAGGCTGGCGGTCAGCACGCAGGTCTTCGTCGCGGAAGCATTTCACGATCTGATAGTAGCGATCGAAGCCGGACATCATCAGCAGCTGTTTGAACAGCTGTGGAGACTGCGGCAGCGCGTAGAATTTGCCTTTATGAACGCGGGATGGGACCAGGTAATCGCGCGCGCCTTCCGGCGTGGCTTTGGTCAGCATCGGGGTTTCGATATCAAGGAAACCGTGGTCATCCATAAAGCGACGCACCAGGCTGGTGATTTTCGCACGGGTTTTCAGGCGCTGAGCCATTTCCGGGCGACGCAGATCCAGGTAGCGGTATTTCAGACGCGCTTCTTCAGTGTTGACGTGGTTGGAGTCCAGCGGCAGCGCTTCAGCACGGTTAATGATCGTCAGATCGGACGCCAGCACTTCAATGGCACCCGTCGCCATGTCGGCGTTAACGTTTTTCTCGTCACGCGCACGCACGGTGCCGGTGACCTGAATGCAGAACTCATTACGCAGCTCAGAGGCCAGCTTCAACGCATCAGCGCGATCCGGATCGAAGAACACCTGAACGATACCTTCGCGGTCGCGCATATCGATGAAGATAAGGCTACCAAGATCACGACGACGATTGACCCAACCACACAGGGTTACCTGCTGTCCGACGTGGGACTGACGCAGCTGCCCGCAATATTCTGTACGCATGAGATATCCCTTAATTAGCCGCAGGCTAAATGTCGCCTGGTATGCAGGCTACTATGTCGCAGCTTTCTGTATGTCACAACTGGATGAAAAAAGGCGGCTATTATACTGGAAATTCCGCCGGACGATAAGAGTGAACCACGGCCTGGCGGTCGTTTGCTGCACTCTTATTGCGCATTCTCACAAAAATTAACAAAATTATCCGCCCAGGAACAGGCCATCACGTCGTATGGTGTCCGGAAGTGATTCATTTAACGGGAGTAACGATGTTAACACTTGATGCCAGTAAAACCGCGCTTGTCGTGATTGATTTACAGGAAGGCATTTTGCCCTTCGCCGGCGGCCCGCATACCGCGGAAGATGTAGTCAGCCGCGCCGCCCGTCTGGCGGAAAAATGCCGCGCCAGCGGTGCCCCGGTTGTCATGGTGCGCGTCGGCTGGTCTGCTGATTACGCCGAAGCGTTAAAACAGCCCGTTGATGCCCAGGCTCCTGCACGCGCCCTGCCGGAAAACTGGTGGACGTACCCGGCCTCACTGGGTAAACGCGACAGCGATATTGAAGTGACCAAACGTCAGTGGGGCGCATTCTACGGCACCGATCTTGAACTGCAGCTCCGCCGTCGCGGCATTGACACCATTATCCTGTGCGGTATTTCCACCAACATCGGCGTGGAGTCGACTGCCCGCAACGCGTGGGAACTCGGCTTTAATCTGGTGATTGCCGAAGATGCCTGCAGCGCGGCCTCCGCAGAACAGCATCAGGGCAGCATGACCCACATCTTCCCGCGCATCGGCCGCGTGCGCAGCACGGATGAGATTGTCAGCGCGCTATGATGTATGTCGGTTTACCCCAGTGGTCGCACCCGAAATGGGTGCGCCTTGGCATCACCGGCCTTGAGGAATATGCCCGACACTTCAACTGTGTCGAGGGTAACACCACCCTGTATGCGCTTCCGAAAGCCGAGATTGTTGCGCGCTGGCGGGAACAAACGACCGATGACTTCCGCTTCTGCTTTAAGTTTCCGGCGACCATTTCTCACCAGGCCGCACTGCGAAACTGCGGTGAGTTGACCGATGAATTCTTTGCCCGGATGGCGCCTCTGGCAAACCGCATCGGCCAGTACTGGCTGCAGCTTCCGGCCGTCTTTGGCCCGCGCGACCTGCCCGCACTGTGGACGTTTCTGGACGCCCTGCCCCGGGAGTTTACCTACGGCGTGGAGGTCAGGCATCCCGAGTTTTTTGCTAAGGGCGAAGCGGAAAAAGCGCTCAATCGCGGCCTGCTTGAGCGTTCCGTTAACCGGGTGATCCTCGACAGCCGTCCGGTGCACAGCGCTATCCCGCATAGCGAAGCCATCGTTGAAGCTCAGCGTAAAAAACCGAAAGTGCCGGTCCACGCCATCGTGACCGCACAGAACCCAATGGTCAGGTTTATCGGCAGCGATAACATCCCGCAAAACCAGGCGCTGTTCACCGTCTGGCTGGAAAAACTGGCAGCGTGGGAACACACCACTACGCCGTATCTCTTTTTGCACACGCCGGATATTGCCCAGGCCCCCGAACTGGTCGATGCTCTATGGCAGGCCTTGCAGGCTGCGGTGCCGTCCGTGGGAAGCGCCCCTTCCATCCCACAACAATCTTCTCTTTTCTGATATCACCCCCTATCATAGTGAAGTGCCATCAGCCAAAAACAGGGAGTTTGTATGGTCAGCGCGCTGTATGCGGTGTTAGGTGCATTACTGCTGATTAAGTTTTCATTTGATGTTGTGCGCCTCAGAACGCTCTACCGCGTCTCCTACGGTGACGGCGGGTTTTCAGAGCTACAAAGCGCTATCCGCATTCATGGCAACGCGGTTGAATACATCCCCGCAGCCTTAATCCTGCTGCTGTTTATGGAGATGAATGGCGCAGAAACCTGGATGGTGCACATCTGTGGCCTGCTGCTTATTGCTGGCCGCCTGATGCACTATTACGGCTTTCACCATCGCTTAATCCGCTGGCGTCGTTCCGGCATGAGTGCAACCTGGTGTTCACTTTTGCTGATGGTGCTGGCTAACCTGTGGTATATGCCGTGGGAGTTGGTTTTCTCCCTCCATTAGCGCACAATACGCCACTTTATTTTTCCCGGATTTTTACGTTATGTCAGATCGCGACACGCTTTTTTCCGCGCCTATCGCCAGCCTGGGCGACTGGACCTTTGATGAACGGGTAGCCGAAGTCTTCCCGGATATGATCCAGCGCTCTGTTCCCGGTTATTCCAATATTATCTCTATGATCGGCATGCTGGCTGAGCGCTTCGTTCAACCCGGCACGCAGGTCTATGACCTGGGCTGCTCGCTCGGCGCGGCAACGCTGTCGGTTCGTCGTAACGTTCACCACGAAGGCTGCCGCATTATTGCCGTCGATAACTCCCCGGCCATGGTTGAGCGCTGCCGTCGCCATATTGACGCGTACAAAGCTCCTGTTCCGGTAGACGTGGTGGAAGGTGATATCCGCGAGATTGAAATCAATAACGCGTCGATGGTGGTGCTGAATTTCACGCTTCAGTTCCTGGTACCGGAAGACCGCCAGCTGCTGCTGGACAAAATTTATCAGGGGCTGAATCCTGGCGGCGCGCTGGTGCTCTCGGAGAAATTCAGCTTCGAAGATGCCGAGGTTGGCGAGCTGCTGTTCAATATGCACCACGATTTCAAACGGGCGAACGGCTACAGCGAGCTGGAGATCAGCCAGAAGCGCAGCATGCTCGAAAACGTGATGCTGACAGATTCCATAGAAACCCATAAAGCGCGTCTGAGCAAAGCCGGTTTTGAGCACAGCGAACTGTGGTTCCAGTGCTTTAACTTTGGTTCGCTGGTAGCGCTGAAAGCGGGGAAACCGGCATGATCGAGTTCAGTAACTTCTATCAGCTGATTGCCAAAAACCAGCTCTCCCACTGGCTGGAAACCTTGCCCGCGCAGATTGCCGCCTGGCAGCGGGACCAGCAGCACGGCCTGTTAAAGCAGTGGTCAAATGCAGTGGAGTTTCTGCCCGAACTGACCCCGCATCGTCTGGATCTTCTGCACAGCGTCACCGCCGAGAGTGAAGAACCGCTTCCGGCAGGTCAGATCAACCGCATCGAAACGCTGATGCGTAACCTGATGCCGTGGCGCAAAGGGCCGTTTTCACTTTACGGCGTGAACATCAATACCGAATGGCGCTCTGACTGGAAATGGGATCGCGTTCTGCCCCACCTTTCCGACCTGACCGGGCGCACCATTCTGGACGTGGGCTGCGGCAGCGGTTACCACATGTGGCGCATGATTGGCGCGGGCGCGCATCTGGCGGTAGGTATTGACCCGATGCAGCTGTTCCTGTGCCAGTTTGAAGCGGTACGTAAGCTGCTGGGTAACGATCAGCGCGCGCACCTGCTGCCGCTGGGCATTGAGCAGCTGCCAGCTCTGAAAGCGTTTGATACCGTGTTCTCCATGGGCGTGCTTTATCACCGCCGCTCCCCGCTTGAACATCTGTGGCAATTGAAAGATCAGCTGGTCAGCGGCGGCGAGCTGGTGCTCGAAACGCTGGTGATTGAAGGCGATGAACACGCCGTTCTGGTGCCGGGCGATCGCTACGCGCAGATGCGCAACGTTTACTTCATCCCTTCCGCGCTGGCGCTGAAGAACTGGCTGGAGAAATGCGGGTTTGTGGACGTGCGGATTGCCGATGTCAGCGTGACCTCAATCGAAGAGCAGCGCCGCACCGACTGGATGATCACCGAATCGCTGGAGCAATTCCTCGACCCAACCGATCACAGCAAAACCATCGAAGGCTATCCGGCCCCGATGCGTGCGGTATTGATTGCGACTAAGCCGTAGTCTTTTAGTCGGGTGGCGGCTGCGCCTTACCCGGCCTACTCGTAGCACGTTTTCTCCGAAATAGTTCAAGTTGCAGCAAGGCGGCCAACGCAGCTGCGGCTTGAAATATGAAGGAGAAAAAAAGGCCCCTGTGTAATTGGCAGGGGCCTGGTACAAGCAAGCATCATATTGGGCGACATGATGCGCGGTAAAAATCGGTACGTTGCTACACGTGATGGCGCTCAATCAGCGACTTCATTTCCGCAACCGACTCTCCCTCTACGCCATAGCGTGAATACTCATCCGCTTCAGCATCCGTCGACATTGACAATCCTGTATTGCGATAACGCATGGGCGAAGGTATCCATTTCCCCGCAGAGCTGTGCAGCTCTTCTACCCCAGCGTTTAAAAACCGTTCCATATTGCTGGCGCGTACTCCCGCACCCGCCATTATTATTGGAACACCAGAATGTGCTTTTAGTTCCGTAATTAATTGCAGTCCTTTTTCAGCTGACGCCTGCTGACCCGATGTCAGGATGCGCGCCACGCCAAGTTCTCCAAGCGTTTCAAAGGCCTGAAGCGGATCTTTACACATATCAAATGCGCGATGAAAAGTGACGGACATCCCCTGCGCGGCGCTCATAATCTGACGCATACGCGGTATATCGATATTGCCGTCTTCATCCAGCAGCCCGGTCACCAGCCCTGAAAACCCCAGGTCCCGAACGAGGGCGATATCATCAAGCATGGCACTGAACTCGCCCGCCGTGTAACAAAAATCACCGCCGCGCGGACGAATAATTGGGTGAACGGGAATAGTGACGGCCTGACGGGCTGACTTCAACACGCCGTAAGAAGGCGTCAGCCCGCCCTCTTTGGGCGCCGCACACAGTTCAATGCGGTCAGCCCCGTGCTTTTGCGCGGTCACGGCACACTCCACGCTGTAACAACAAATCTCCAGCAGCGCCATTTAATCCTCCTGAAATTCCACTAAGCGAAACATCATGACACACCGTTCGTTTTCGGTCCCGGCGTGAACTCACATCTCTTATGCTTCACTGGCAACGATCTGCTCAATGGTCCACGGATGAAACTTCACCGTAACCTGTCCGTCAGTAACGGCCAGCGTCGGGTTAGGTAACCGCTCGCGCTCGCCTTTGGGAGAACTGGTCTTCACAAAAATTCCCGGCTGGCTTAAGCCTTCGTCCGCTAACAGGGCCAGCGCGCGCACGTTTAACGTCTCCGGCTCACCCGGCAGGACAATCTCGATATGTTCCCAGCCTTCGTGCGGATAGCGTTTCTCGCCCGGCCACGGCAGTTCAACCACGCTGAACTGCCAGTGCGCCACGTTCACCGGCTCATGCAGTTTGAACAGGCAAATGGGGCGGCCATTAATGATATTCTCGGACAGTAACTCGCCGCACTGTTCGAACCCGCGACGCCAGCGCTCGGCGGTGGCATTCTGATGACAGCGCAAAGAGATATGATCGGCCTCAAGCGGCGCAATATCCAAACCCAGACGGGTGGCAAGTTCTGTGAACGCCTGGGTGAAGCGCGGTAAATCTGCGGAAATATCATGCAGTTCGTCAATGGATTGCCAGTTCGCCATAAGTCATTCTCTTTTCATGTCGCAAAGCCGCTAATTTACTCTGTTGACCTGTTTTGACCAACCTCAGAAACCGGCTTTTTGCGACTGCATGATTATGCACACCTTCACTGCCTGGATTCTGAGCAATCTTCAGGCCCCGCACTGCTGACGTCAGAAGGCATTTGCAGTATACTCCCGCCCTAAATTCTTTAACTGGCGCGGGCGGTTGTAAGCCCGCATCAAAAACGTAAGGTATCCAGGTGAATATTCAGGCTCTTCTCTCCGAAAAAGTCAGTCAGGCACTGATTGCCGCAGGTGCCCCTGCGGATTGCGAACCGCAGGTTCGTCAGTCAGCAAAAGTACAGTTTGGCGACTATCAGGCTAATGGCGTGATGGCAGTGGCTAAAAAACTGGGCATGCCGCCGCGACAGCTCGCTGAGCAGGTACTGACGCATCTGGATCTTTCCGGCATTGCCAGCAAAACCGAAATCGCCGGTCCGGGCTTTATCAACATCTTCCTTGAGCCTGCATTCCTGGCAAGCCACGTTGACGCGGCGCTGAAATCCGATCGTCTGGGAGTGTCCCAGCCGGAAGCGCAGACCGTCGTGATCGACTATTCTGCGCCGAACGTGGCGAAAGAGATGCACGTTGGCCACCTGCGCTCCACCATCATCGGTGATGCCGCAGTGCGCACGCTCGAGTTCCTCGGTCACAAGGTGATCCGCGCGAACCACGTGGGCGACTGGGGCACCCAGTTCGGCATGCTGATCGCTTACCTGGAAAAACAGCAGCAGGAAAACGCGGGTGAAATGGCGCTGGCGGACCTGGAAGGGTTCTATCGCGAAGCCAAAAAACACTACGACGAAGACGAAGCTTTTGCCGAACGTGCGCGTAGTTACGTGGTTAAACTGCAGGGCGGCGATCAATACTTCCTCGAAATGTGGCGCAAGCTGGTTGACATCACCATGTCCCAGAACCAGCTGACCTATAACCGTCTGAACGTCACCCTGACCCGCGATGACGTAATGGGTGAAAGCCTGTACAACCCAATGCTGCCCGGCATTGTGGCTGACCTGAAAGCGAAAAACCTGGCGGTGGAGAGCGAAGGCGCAACGGTTGTGTTCCTTGATGAGTACAAAAACAAGGAAGGTGAACCGATGGGCGTGATCATCCAGAAAAAGGATGGCGGCTATCTCTACACTACGACCGACATTGCCTGCGCGAAATACCGTTACGAAACGCTGCATGCCGACCGCGTGCTGTACTACATCGACTCCCGTCAGCACCAGCACCTGATGCAGGCGTGGACGATCGTGCGTAAAGCCGGTTACGTGCCGGACAGCGTTCCGCTGGAACACCACATGTTCGGCATGATGCTGGGTAAAGACGGCAAGCCGTTCAAAACCCGCGCGGGCGGAACCGTGAAACTGTCTGACCTGCTGGACGAAGCGCTGGAACGCGCCCGTCGTCTGGTGGCCGAGAAGAACCCGGACATGCCGGCCGACGAGCTGGAAAAACTGGCCAACGCCGTGGGTATCGGTGCGGTGAAATACGCGGATCTCTCCAAGAACCGTACCACCGACTATATCTTCGACTGGGATAACATGCTGGCGTTTGAAGGTAACACGGCGCCATACATGCAGTACGCCTACACCCGCGTGCTCTCGGTATTCCGTAAAGCCAGTATCGACGAAAGCGTGCTGGCGACTGCCACCGTGACCATCACTGAAGATCGTGAAGCACAGCTGGCGGCGCGTCTGCTGCAGTTCGAAGAGACGCTGACGGTTGTCGCGCGTGACGGTACGCCGCACGTAATGTGTGCTTACCTGTACGACCTGGCGGGTCTGTTCTCCGGCTTCTACGAGCACTGCCCTATTCTGTCTGCGGAAAACGAATCGGTTCGCAACAGCCGCCTGAAGCTGGCGCAGCTAACGGCGAAGACCCTGAAGCTGGGTCTGGATACCCTGGGTATCGAAACCGTAGAACGCATGTAATACAAAAAACCCGGCAATCGCCGGGTTTTGTTTTTGCAGTCCTGGTAATCCAACCGTCAGCGATAGTTCACGATGACGGAATTGCTCTGCACCTTCAGAGCCGGAATCAAACGTCCCCCACCCGGCACTTCCCAGATGAAACGCAAAGGTTCAATAGCCGGTACGCCGTTGAACGCCTGCGTTGTCCCATTTTCGCCGTCGATTTCGGTACAGCGCGTCTGAGAGCAGAGGCGCACCCGCAAGCCCGCTGGCGTAGGGCCAATCAGCCGGTAGTTCCAGACCACAAGGCCCATCTGTCCGGAGACCTCTTCTGAAGGCGCCAGCGGGTTAGACGACATAGCAACACCGCGGTTACTGAGGGTCACCCCCATGCTGCTCGCCTGCCAGGTGCCTCCCCCGGCAGCCTGCGCCGCCAGCGGGAAGAGCAACATCCAAAGCCATTTACGCATTATTTTCCTCCAATCGTCGCGGTCATGCGGATATGACGGTTATCCGACAGCTCCAGATTCGACAGCACGACCAGCTGGTTCAGGCTACGACGCAGGAAGCGGGACAGCAGCGGACGCAGCGCGTGGTTCACCAGCAGCACCGGCGGCGCGCCGAGCATCTCCTGACGCGCCAGCGCCTCCTGGGTTTGCGCCAGCAGGCGATCCGCCAGGCCCGGCTCCAGACCGCCTCCGCCCTGCAGAGCCTGCAGCAGCAGACGCTCAAGCGGCGTATCGAGGCCGATCACCTGCACTTCCCCGGTTCCCGGGAACCACTGCTGGGTAATGGCGCGTCCCAGCGCCACGCGCACCACCGCCGTCAGCTCGTGCGGATCGCTTTGTATCGGCGCGTGTTCGGCAAGGGTTTCCAGAATGGTGCGCATATCGCGGATCGGTACCTTCTCGTCGAGCAGGTTTTGCAGCACCTTGTGCAGCGTGGTTAAGGTCAGCACGCCCGGGACCAGATCTTCCGTCAGCTTCGGCATCTCCTGCGTGACGCGGTCCAGCAGCTGCTGTGCTTCCTGACGGCCAAACAGCTCCGCCGAGAATTGCCCAATCAGGTGATTAAGATGGGTCGCCACCACGGTACTGGCTTCAACAACCGTATACCCCTGTATCTGCGCCTGCTCTTTCAGGGCGCTTTCAATCCAGATAGCGGCCAGGCCAAAGGCCGGATCGATAGTTTGCTCGCCCGGCAGCGTCCCTGCGGCGGTGCCGGGGTTAATCGCCAGCCAGCGGCCCGGATAGGCATCACCGCTGCCAATTTCGACACCTTTCATCAGGATGCGATAGCGCGCGGGCGGCAGGTCCATATTGTCGCGGATGTGTACCACCGGCGGCAGGAAGCCCATATCCTGCGCGAATTTTTTACGGATACTCCGGATACGGCCGAGCAGCTCGCCGTCCTGCTGGAAATCGACCATCGGGATCAGGCGATACCCGACTTCCATTCCCAGGGAATCTTCCAGCTGAACGTCGTTCCAGGTCGCTTCGACGGCCTGGGTATTCTCCGGCATTTTGACCTGAACAGGTTCCGCTGCCGGTTTGGTTTCACGGCCACGCATCCACCACGCAAGCCCCAGCAGCCCCGCCGTAAACAGCAGGAAGACGAGGTTTGGCATCCCCGGCACCAGGCCGAGCAACCCGAGAACCGCAGCGGCCAGCAGCATCACGCGCGGGTTGCTGAACAGCTGGCCCACCATCTGCTCGCCAACGTCCTGATCGGTGCTCACGCGGGTCACAATCACACCCGCCGCAGTGGAGATAACCAGCGCCGGGATCTGCGCGACCAGACCGTCACCGATGGTCAGCAGCGTATAGCTTTCCGCCGCGTGGCCCATGTCCATGCCATGCTGCAGCACGCCCACCAGCAGGCCGCCGACCACGTTAATCACCATGATCAGAATGCCCGCGATGGCGTCACCGCGCACAAACTTACTCGCACCGTCCATGGAGCCGTAGAAGTCCGCCTCCTGCGTCACCTCCGCACGGCGTTTTTTGGCTTCATCTTCGGCGATAAGACCGGCGTTCAGGTCGGCGTCGATCGCCATCTGCTTGCCCGGCATCCCGTCGAGCACAAAGCGCGCGCCCACTTCCGCAATACGCCCTGCACCTTTGGTGATGACCATAAAGTTGATGATCACGAGGATGACGAACACCACGATACCGATAGCGAAATTGCCGCCCACCAGGAAGTGGCCGAACGCTTCCACCACTTTACCTGCCGCTGCCGCCCCGGTGTGACCTTCCATCAGGATGATACGCGTGGATGCCACGTTCAGCGCCAGTCGCAGCAGGGTGGTAAACAGCAGAATGGTCGGGAACGCGGCGAACTCCAGGGTACGCTGGGTGAACATCGCCACCAGCAGCACCATAATGGACAGCGCAATATTGAAAGTGAAAAGCAGATCGAGGATGAACGCCGGGAGCGGCAGTACCATCATCGACAGAATTAGCAGGATCAGAATCGGCCCGGCAAGGATTTGCCATTGGGTCGATTTCAGGTTGCCGGGCAGGCGCAACATTGCCACCAGATTAGCCATCAGTGTCCTTCTCGTTCATAAAATCCAGCGCGGCAGGCACCGGAAGGTTCTCAGGTTTCACAGGCCGTTGACCGCCGGCCAGACGCCAGCGCTTCAACTGCCATACCCAGGCCAGCACTTCCGCCACGGCGGCGTAGAGTTGTCCTGGGATCTGTTGTCCAATATCCGCATGGCGGTACAGGGCACGCGCCAGCGGAGGGGCTTCCAGGATCGGCACGCGGTGTTCCGTGCCAATTTCCCGGATGCGCAGCGCGATCAGCCCTGCCCCTTTCGCCACCACTTTCGGCGCGCTCATTTTGTTTTCGTCATAGCGCAGGGCAACGGAATAGTGCGTCGGGTTGGTGACGATGACGTCGGCCTTCGGCACATCTTCCATCATGCGGCGACGGGCGGCGGCACGCTGCATCTGGCGGATACGCCCCTTAACGTGCGGGTCACCTTCCATCTGCTTATATTCGTCACGGATGTCCTGGCGTGACATGCGCAGCTTTTTGAAGTGGGTATAAAGCTGGAAGATCACGTCAAAACCCACCATCGGGATAATGCTGAGCACCACCAGCAGTGCGCACAGCCCGACCAGATTCAGCGCGTTGCTCATCGCGGTGAGAGGCGATTCGCTGATGAGACGCATCATTTCCGGCCAGTGGTACCAGAGGTAAAACCCCGCGGAACTGCCCATCAGCACCGATTTGAGAATGGCTTTGAGCAGCTCGGCCCCGGTCTGAGCAGAGAACATTTTCGCAATGCCCGGCAGCGGGTTCAGTTTGGAAAATTTCGGCTGCAGCGATTTGGCACTAAAAACCAGACCGCCGAGCATCACCGGCGAGACCAGCGCGACCAGCACCACCCCGGTAATCAGGGGCAACAGCGCGACCATGGCCCCTTTAATAAGCTGAATAATCTGGCTGAGGATCAGATTCGGATCGTTGACCATGCTGTGGTCAAAACGTAAGCCGGTTGACAGCATTCCCGCCAGCTTGCGGGCGAGCGACTCCCCACCCCACCAGATAATGCACACGCCTACGATAAGGATCAGCAGGGAGGTCAATTCTCGGGATCGGGGGATTTGCCCTTCCTCACGCGCCTTTTCTAGTCGGTGGGGTGTGGGGGCTTCCGTTTTGTCGTCGTTCTCTTCTGCCACAGTGCATGCTCAGCCCATTATGTCACGGGTATCATGCCAGCACCGCCTTTCATCAATGGCCTGAAAAACCCCTATAACCGGGTCTTTTTATCCAGTTTAAGACCGCCCTACGCGCCTTGAGTGAGCGAAGAGAGGGCAAGTCATGACTGAACAAATAGGGACCAGCTTTTATGATGCGTTTCATATCACAAAAGGAATTAAGCTCAGATTTAAAGAACGTTTACTCAAAAAAATATTCAGAAAGAAAATTAACATAGCAGTCGATTTTATCCACCAGGTATTGCAGGATTGATGCAGCTATGTAAATCCAATAACCCAGAGCAATTAAAAGTATATAAGCCATTACTACAGACAATCCAAAAATGGATTAATCTCTCTAACATTAGCTTTGTGACTCCCTTACCAGAAGAAATTTAAATGTTATAATTTCATGCGACATAATTTACCTTTCACCAGAAAGCAAAATGTATGCCAGATATTTCTTTTTAATTAAAGGGACATTTAAGATGGATTTCAAAAAGAATATTTTTGCGGGCTTAACCCTTGCAACACTGTCGATGAATGGTTTCGCCGCAGAAATGAATGCCGGCGCTATTCACTTCACGGGTGAAATTATCGAATCAAGCTGCACGATTGAGGGTGACAATGACACGGACAGTACAGTCCCATTGGGTACCTATCCTGTATCACTATTTACTGATATTGGGACGGAAACCTCACTCGTGCCGTTTTCCGTAACGCTTGCAAACTGCCCGTTAAAAAGCGATGGGCTGCCAGCTGTACAGTTGACCTTTAACGGCCCAACAACCCTGACCGGGGCCAAAACATTACTCGACGTCAGTACAATTACCACTAAGGGCGATACCGCGGCCACCGGCATCGGCGTTGCCGTCAGCCTGGCGGGTAAAGATGATAAACTCATTACGATGGACGGCGCTGAAGGGCAGGTCTACATCGAACTGGCGTCAAAATCCTCAGATACCATTAAGGCTGATTTTAATGCCCGCTATAAATCATTTGCAGCTGCGGTTACCGCCGGTCCAGCAGATGCTGATATGACAGTAAATATTCTTTACCGTTAACAGACGCATTACTAATATTCACAATATATATATTTAGCCGTCATGACATTTAAGGAGTCATGAACTGATAATAGTCCGAATCCGGATTCGGACTATTATCAATTCCTCTCAACCTCCTTTATTAAAGGTTTCACCATGCGCATATCACTCCAGGTCTTATTATGTATTCCTGTTATTGCGAGCACCGTTTGTAACGCATCTGGTGTTCAGATAGGCCGCACACGCATAATCTACGATGCCACAAAAAAGGAAGTTGCCCTGCCCTTACAAAATAATGATAAAGAGCTTCCATGGTTAATACAGTCATGGACAGATACGGGTGATGGTAAAACGCACGGACCGTTTATCGTGACACCACCGCTCTTTCGACTCGATCCGCAAAAAGAGCAAAGCCTGCGCATTAGCTGGAACGGAACAACCTTACCCGGGGATAAAGAGTCTCTGTTCTATATGAACGTGCGAACCGTTCCTGCCACGGCATCGGATGAGGATGACAAAAACGTCCTACGGTTAATTTATAAAACGCGTCTGAAACTGTTCTGGCGCCCTGCCGGACTCAGCGGTACCCCCTCTGAATCCTGCAAAAACCTGCGCTTTGCTCGTCATGGTCAGCAGCTCACTGTCATCAATGCGGGGACGTTCTACAGCGTCTTTGATTCACTTGCTTTGGGCACGCACAAAGTGGAGAAGGCCGACATGGTTGCCCCTAAATCCCGCGTTGAGATTCCTCTCCCTGCCAATGCACAGAGTACTAGCGTCACCTGGCGCTGTATAACCGATTACGGGAACGCTTCCGAAAAACACACCTCCACCCTGGCGCAGGATTAAAAGACGGCGATGATGACAGGACGTAATGATTTGTCATACGTGCGGCTCTTCAGAACGAATCCGCTTCTTCGCTGCCTTGGCGGTATTTTGCTCTTCGCAAGCGTCTCGACGCTGGCCCGTGAGTATCGTTTTTCTCCCTCATCGCTTGAAGGGAATATGCTGGCCCGGCAGGATATCGACCTTTCACTCTTTTCAAAGTCGAATGCTCAGCTACCCGGCACCTATTCTTCACGAGTGCAGGTGAACGAGCGCCGCCTGAGCAACACCAATATCGCTTACGTCAGCTCCTCGGAAGGGGCACTGATACCTCAGCTCACCCCGGATATGCTGCGGACATGGGGGATTGCTATTGACCGTTATCCCGCCTTGCTTACATTACCCGCCAATAAGGCTTTGCCTAAAGATATAGGCAACTATATCCCCCAGGCCTCTGCGCGGCTTGATTTTTCAACCATGACATTAGCGTTGAGTATTCCTCAGGCCGCGCTAAGTGGTCCCGGTCGCGATTACATCGATCCCTCGCGCTGGGACGATGGTGTCCCTGTGTTGTTCAGTGACTACGCTTTTTCAGGATCAATAAATAAGGACAGCGGCGACGGTAGCGCCACCAATCAGTATCTGAATTTGCGCACCGGCGCCAACCTGGGTGGCTGGAGAGCGCGCAACTATTCAACGTGGAGCAATTCGGATAATGAAAACCTGTGGGAAAACATCAATACCTTCCTGCAGCATGACGTTGACGCCCTCAAGGCGCAGTTCACAGCCGGAGAAAGCAACACGCGGGGCGATGTATTTGATAGCTTACAGTACCGAGGCGTCAACCTTGCGTCGGATGAAGAGATGCTTCCCTATAGCCAACGCGGCTATGCCCCTGTCATACGCGGCAACGCCAGTTCAAATGCGGAAGTCTCGGTGCGCCAGAATGGCTATCTCATCTATCAGCAAAATGTCGCGCCGGGTGCGTTCGAGATCAACGATCTCTACTCCACTACCAACAGCGGCGATCTGGACGTTACGGTGAAAGAGGCTGACGGCACCGAGCATCACTTTACGCAGCCCTATTCCAGTATCGCGGTTATGCTGCGGCCTGGGCGTATGAAGTACGAAATTACGGCAGGCCGTTATCGTGCTGAAAGCGGGAGCGACCAAAAGGAACCCGACTTCTTCCAGGGAAGTATGATTTACGGCTTAAATAATCTTCTCACCTGGTTTGGGGGGCTGACGCTCTCGAAAGACTATAACGCAGCCAATACCGGTACCGGTCTGGCACTCGGACCTCTGGGCTCACTGTCGGCTGACGTTACTATGGCCGACACCCGGCTAGACGATAAGAGCCAGCATGCCGGCCAGTCATGGCGTTTGCTTTATACCGGTAAACTGGATTCGACCGATACCAACTTCAGCCTCGGCAGCTACCGATACAGCAGCCGCGGATATTACAGCTTCGCTGACGCCAACCAAAAGCGTGAAGGCCACGAAGACGATCTGCCGTTTCGTTACAATAAACGCAACCGCATTCAGGGCAGCGTCAGCCAAAGCGTTGCTGGGGCGAGTCTGTATCTTAACGGTTATCAGCAGGATTATTGGGGCACATCTAAAAAAGAGCGCAGCCTGTCGGTTGGATTTAATACCGTCGTTGCCGGCACGAGTTATCACATGGCCTATACGTACAGCAAAACCAACGACGAAGAGCCTGACAGGATGGTCTCTTTGGGATTTAGCATTCCTCTCGCCAGATGGCTACCACGCGCTTGGAGTAGCTATAACATCAGCAATACTAAAAATGGCTATACGCGGCAAAACGTGGGCCTCAGCGGCACGCTGCTCGACGACGAGCGTTTGAGCTACTCGTTACAGCAGAGCCATTCCAACCACGACGGGGATAATATCAGCAGCGTCTATGGCAGCTACCACTCGCAATACGCAAACCTGACCGCAGGCTATTACACCTCCACCGATGACACTCAGCAGCTTAACTATGGCATTAGCGGCGGTATTGTTGCCCATCCTCAGGGCGTCACGCTGACTCAACCTTTAGGCAGCCAGTTTGCTATCGTGAACGCCAACAACGCGCCCGACGTCCGTTTCCTGAACCAGCGTGGTATTAAGACCGACTGGCAGGGTAACGCAGTCATTCCATCGCTCACTCCGTATCAGGAGAACAATATTCGTATTGATACCTCGAGCCTGCCGGAAAATGTGGACAGCAGCGATACCGCCATCACCGTGATTCCCTCGCGCAACGCGGCGGTGCTGGCCAGATTTGACGCACACACAGGCTACAGGATGCTGGTCACCCTGAAGCGTCCAAACGGCCTCCCCGTTCCGTTCGGCGCTATCGCGACCAGTAGCGCCCCGGTGATGAGCGGCATCGTCGATGATACCGGCACCGTCTATCTGGCAGGCCTTGGAGAGACCGCACAGCTCACCGTGAAATGGGGCAACGGCACAGGGCAACAGTGCCGCGCCAGCATTACGCAACAGTCAGCTAACCAAACCGAAAGCCCTAACGGTATTCGCTCGGTTAGCGAGCTTTGTCAGCAGGAATAAGGACATGAGAACTATATTCAAGAAACAGGCCGTCTGGGCTTCCCTGGCCACGGCATTGAGCCTGACCACAGCCAGCCCGTGCAGGGGTGCCGTGACTATACTTTATAACTGCTTCGGTGCACCGCAAACCTACACCACTTCGTTCGATCATGAGTTTTCGTCCAGCGAAAATATTGCCAATCATGACTATGATGTGCCAAATCATCTGGTCGGCAATGGCCCGGTGATAGTTGCCAACTGCGACTGTCCCGGAAATATGTTTTCTTCGAGCATGGTCTATGAAAAAACGTTTGCCGGGAGCCCTCTGAGTCCGGGTACAAACGGTTACGGCTATTTGACCGAAAAGATCGATGCCGATATCACCGCCTACGCTGACGCAATCAACTCTCCGGATGGTAATTCTTTGACCCCGTTAGCTATCAATGAATACCCGACGACCCGAGGTAATATGCGTAGCACTACCGAGAGTGCACTCGCCAAAACGGAAGGAGATGCCAACGTTTGCAGTAGTAGCACTCAGCCCAGCAATGCCGCTGCAATAAAGCGTAATTTCCGCTGGAACGTCGTTGCTATCATGCTCCACATTAAAAAACCCATCCTGGGTCAGGAGGTGATCCCTTCGATGATTGTCGCGCAAAACTATGCCTGTCTTTATTTCGGCACGGGGGGAAGCTGCGATCCCGGGCTGGCAGACCAGGTTTCTGATATCTGGTTTAGCGGCACGCTTTCTGCGCCGCTAAGCTGCACCATCAACGCAGGCAGCACCATTGAGGTTGAGTTCGGCGGCATTGTCAGCAAGCAATTCGTCAGCAAGGGGCAACCGCCAAAACGATATGCCCTCAAAAACGTCGATATTGCCTATCATTGTGATGATAACGCAGTGGGAAACACGGATCGGATAAAACTTACGCTCACAGCAGATCAGGGCGTGGCGGATAGCAGTACGCCGTACATTGCAAAACTTCTGGAAAGGGACGATCTCGGGGTGCGTGTATATGATGAAAACAGTCAAAACGTCGCGCTGGATGGTACCTATGAGTTTCCGGTGACAATGGACGAGCAGGGAAACGGAGTGGTTAAAATTCAGGCCGCGCCGGTTGGCACGACTAATGTCCCCCCTGCCCCGGGCCATTTTGAAGGTAACGTGACAGTGAAGATGGATCTTCGCTAATCGAAATACCCTCAGGTTGACGCCGCAGCCTGAGGGTAATCAGAACAATCAGAAGCCGAGGCTGTCCAGCAGGTCGTCTACCTGATCCTGGCTTGCCACAACGCCTGCCTTGGTGGCGTCGAGCTGTGGACCATTGAGCAGGCTTTCGTTCTCGCGTTTTGGACGGGCTGCAGGTTCCGGAATGTTCTCCAGCAGAACCATCAGCAGCTGGCGCTCAATCTCCTGGATAACATCCATCATGCGCTTGATGACCTGACCGGTCAGGTCCTGGAAATCCTGCGCCATCATGATGTCCAGCAACTGGGCGTTGGTGAAGCTGGTGTGGCCCGGCACATCGCCCAGGTACTGACGAGTATCCGTCACCAGCTCGCGGGCATCAGCCAGCTCGATAGGATTTTCAAACCACTCGTCCCAGCGTTTGCTCAGGGCTTTCGCCCCCTTTTCCATCGCATCCTGGTGCGGCTGTGATGCTTCAACGCTGTTCAGCGCACGTTCCGCGGCCTGAGCGGTCATCTGCACGACATAGTCCAGACGATCGCGGGCATCAGGAATCGCTTCCGCCGCTTCGGCAATTGCCTGATCCAGACCCAGCTCGCGCAGGCTGTCACGCAGCATGCGCGTCAGGCTGCCGATGCGGACGATGATATCGCTCGGCGAGTGTTCTTCAACGGGTTTCATAGCAGGTTGCAACATTTCCATCACCTCACATGCCGAGTTTCTCGAAGATCTTACCGAGCTTCTCTTCCAGGGTTGCCGCGGTGAATGGCTTCACCACATAGCCGCTTGCGCCCGCCTGTGCAGCGGCAATGATGTTCTCTTTTTTCGCTTCTGCAGTGACCATCAGAACCGGCATAGACGCCATTCCCGCATCGGCACGAATGGTTTTCAGCAGTTCCAGACCGTCCATGTTTGGCATGTTCCAGTCGGAGATAACAAAACCAAACCCGCCAGCCTGCAGTTTGTTCAGCGCATCAACGCCATCTTCTGCTTCTTCAACGTTGTTGAAGCCCAGCTCTTTCAGCAGGTTGCGTACGATGCGACGCATGGTGGAAAAGTCATCCACAACCAAAAACTTAAGCTCTTTATCCGCCATAAAATAATACTCCTGAGTCAAATACGTATTGCCTGTCCGGCACTGATTTTCGCCAGCATCTGCTGGCTTACCTGGCTAAGATCGACCACTTCGCTCACGCCACCCATATTGATGGCCTCGCGCGGCATGCCGAACACCACACAACTTGCTTCATTCTGCGCAATCGTCCAGGCGCCAGCCTGGTGCATTGCAAGCATTCCGGCGGCACCGTCGTTGCCCATCCCCGTCAGGATCACCCCAACGGCGTTGCGCCCCGCATGTTTTGCCACCGAATGAAACAGCACATCCACCGACGGACGGTGCCGGTTGACCGGCGGTCCGTCATGAATTTTGATTTGATAGTTAGCGCCGCTGCGCGCCAGCTCCATATGCTTGTCGCCCGGCGCGATATAGGCATGCCCCGGGAGCACGCGCTCGCCGTCTTCCGCCTCTTTCACGCTAATCTGGCACAGCTTGTTCAGGCGTTCGGCGAACGAACGGGTAAATCCTGGCGGCATATGCTGAGTGATCAGAATACCCGGACTTGAAAGCGGCAATGGCTGGAGTACATGACGAATTGCCTCTGTTCCTCCGGTTGACGCCCCAATGACCAGCAGTTTTTCCGAGCTGAGTAATGGACCGGCCTTCAGGGTCGCCGGCGCGGCCATCGGCGTGTGGGCGGCAAGCTTCGCACGCGACGCGGTGCGGATCTTCTCGGCGATCATCTCGCTGTAGGCCAGCATCCCTTCGCGAATGCCGAGCTGCGGCTTGGTGACAAAATCCACCGCCCCCAGCTCCAGCGCGCGCAGGGTGATTTCCGATCCTTTCCCGGTCAGGGAGGAGACCATCACCACCGGCATAGGCCGCAGCCGCATTAATTTTTCGAGGAAATCGATGCCATCCATGCGCGGCATCTCGACATCCAGCGTTAGCACATCGGGGTTATATTTTTTAATTAAATCCCGCGCTACCAGCGGATCGGGCGCGGTTGCCACCATCTCCATGTCGCTGTGGCTATTGATAATTTCAGTCATGATCTGACGCATCAGCGCTGAATCATCGACAGACAACACCCTGATTTTACTCATGCTTTTTCCTTACTCAGCGCATATACCGTTTGCCCACGCAGGCTAAACTCACGCACGAGGTTGCTGAAGTTTTCCGAGTGCCCGGCAAACAGTAAACCGTCAGGCTTGAGCAACGGAACAAACCGACGCAGAATGTCCTGTTGCGTCGTTTTATCAAAATAGATCATGACGTTACGGCAAAAAATGGCGTCGAACGGCCCCGGCACGTTGTACTGCTTATCCAGCAGGTTAACGGGCGCGAATTCGACGCAGTTCGCCAGCTCCTGGCGTACGCGCACCAGGCCTTCATGCGGGCCCGTCCCGCGCATGAAATAACGCTGCAGCTGCTGCGGCGACAGCGTTTTCAGTTCATCCTGGCGATAAACACCGTTACGCGCCTTCTCCAGCACTTCAGTATCGATATCGCTGGCGTAGACCTTCCAGCGTCCCGGCGTCATTCCCAGCGTATCGGCAAGGGTGATCGCCAGCGAGTACGGCTCTTCACCCGTCGAGGCGGCCGCACTCCAGACGCGATACTCCCCGGTGCGACGGCGCGCATGCTCGGACAGAACCGGGAAGTGGTGAGCTTCACGGAAAAACGCCGTCAGGTTGGTGGTTAACGAGTTAATAAAAGCCTGCCACTCGGCGCTGTTCTGGTTCGCCTCGAGCATGCTCAGATAGCGGCCAAAATCATCCAGCCCCAGCGTACGCAAGCGCCGCACCAGACGGTTGTAGACCATGTCCCGCTTATGATCCGCAAGCACGATCCCCGCACGCTGGTAGATTAACTGACATATCCGACGAAAATGCGCGTCGGACAGCGCGAGGCGCTGTGTCATCTGCAACAATAATGACGTTTGCCCAGGGGGCATTGGTGATGTCATAGCGCCTTCTTAATTACATTCAGGATACAACTGGCACGGCCTGCGACCGCCCGACTTCTGTTACTGCTTCAACGTGCTCTTTCACATTAAATACCGCGACCAGTCCGGTAAGACGATCCGCCTGGCTGGCCAGCTGATCGGTTGCCGCTGCCGCTTCCTCAACTAACGAGGCGTTCTGTTGCGTCACCTGATCCATCTGGCTGACCGCCTGGGCTACCTGCTCAATGCCGCGACGCTGTTCATCCGACGCCGAGGCAATTTCGCCCATAATGTCGTTAACCCGCGTCACGGAGGTGACGATCTCGTGCATGGTTTTCGCCGCCGTATCCACAAGCGTTGAGCCCTGCTGAACGCGCGAGACCGACTCTTCGATCAGGACCTTGATTTCTTTCGCCGCGTTGGCGCTGCGGCTCGCCAGGTTACGCACTTCACCCGCCACCACCGCAAACCCGCGCCCCTGCTCCCCGGCACGCGCCGCTTCCACAGCGGCATTCAGCGCCAGAATGTTGGTCTGGAACGCGATACCGTCAATCACGCTGATGATGTCACCAATTTTCTGCGAGCTGGTGGCAATCTCCTGCATGGTGCTGGCGACATGGGACGCCTGGTCACCGCCTTTCTTCGCCGTCATCGCCGCCTGTTTTGACAGGTCAGACGCCTGGCGCGCGTTATCGGCGTTCTGGCTTACCGTCGCCGTCAGCTGCTCCATGCTGGCCGCCGTCTGCGCCAGCGAGGCCGCCTGCTGCTCTGTGCGGGATGAGAGATCGTTGTTACCTGCCGCAATCTCTGAGATCCCGGTGTGCATGGCATGGCTACCCTGCCGCACGTCGCTCACCGTTTCCCGCAGCGATCCCTGCATCGCCTTCAGGCTGGCAAAGATCGCCGAAATTTCGTTTTTGCCGAACACCGCCACCGGACGCGCCAGGTCGCCTTTTGCAATACTGTCGAAGTGGCTGCTGACGATCGCCAGCGGCTGCACAATCATTCTGCGCGACCAGAGCAGCGCCCCGCCGGTCAGCAACCCTGCCAGAATCACCACCACGGCGAAGATGACGCCCGACATGTGATAGCTTTGACGGCTCTGGTCACCGGCACGCTGTACAGACTGGTTAATATCCTGCTGCCAGGCGTTGAAGCTGCCGTCAAACGCTGCCTGAGACGCCTGGACCGGTGCGGTCATAAAGTCCGACAGCTGGTTGTTCTCAAGCCACGTCGCCTGGTGGTCCAGATCGCTGTACCACTGCTCAAAGTTCGTCTTCATGGCGGCCTTCAGCGCTTTCTCTTTCTCGCTGTCGGCGGCCTGCGCCGTAAAGGCTTTAAACTGTGCGTCAGCCTGTTTCAGGCTGTCGCGCGCGGTGGCCATCAGCGCTTTAATGTCATCCGGCGGATAGCTCAGCGCGGTTAAGGTTCCCGCCTTGTTCAGCGCAGTGCTTGCCTGCAACAGCACGGCACGCGTTTGTGCCAGTGCGGAGCGCTGCTGATTACTCGCCTCAACTTCCTGCAAATTCTGATAGCCATCGCGAAACGCCCAAAAAGACAACCCGTTACTGCCAACCTGCAACACACCGCAAAGGATCAGAATCAAAAACAGTGTGGTCGAGATACGAATACGATTTAACATCCACGCTCCCATCAAGCGGCAAGCAGCCGCGGTTTAATTGTCAGTCAAAATGTTTCCCAGTTTTCATCTTGTCCGGTCGTCGCGGTACGCGTACGGAGCGCAGCCTGTTCAGCGGCTGGCGCGCGGTACGTCGCCTGCGGAGTGACCGTGTTTCCAGCGAGTGAAGCGAGACGAAACGCCGAGACGGCCATTTTCAGACGGCTCGCCTGGTCTTCCAGGGCAGCGGCCGCCGCAGCGGACTCCTGCACCAGCGCGGCGTTTTGCTGTGTCACGCGATCCATTTCCGATACCGCCAGGGCAACCTGGTCGATACCACGACTCTGCTCATCAGACGCAGAGGCGATTTCCCCCATGATGTCCGTCACGCGGGTAACGGCATTCACGATGTCATTCATGGTCTCCCCGGCGCTTTCCACCAGCACGGAGCCGGTATCCACGCGGGAGACAGAGTCTTCAATCAGCGACTTGATCTCTTTTGCCGCGTTGGCGCTGCGGCTGGCCAGGTTGCGCACTTCCCCGGCCACCACGGCAAACCCGCGCCCCTGTTCGCCCGCTCGCGCCGCTTCCACGGCGGCGTTCAGCGCCAGAATGTTGGTCTGGAAGGCAATGCCGTCGATAACGCTGATGATGTCGGCGATTTTCTTCGAGCTGTCGGCGATTTCGTGCATGGTTTTCACCACGCCATCCACCACGCGTCCGCCGCGCTGCGCCGTCTCGGAGGCGCTTTCTGCCAGCTGAGACGCCTGGCGGGCGTTATCGGCGTTCTGCTTCACGGTCGCGGTGAGCTGCTCCATGCTGGCGGCCGTCTCTTCCAGGGCGGAAGCCTGCTGTTCGGTACGGGATGAGAGATCGTTATTCCCCATCGCAATTTCGCTGGTGCCGGTATAGATAGCCTCCGACCCGTTACGCACGTTGGCGACGGTTTCGATTAACGAACGCTGCATATGGTCAACGCTGTTTGCCAGCTCGGTGATCTCATTGCGCCCGGAAACGGTCAGCGTTTTAGTCAGATCGCCTCCGGCAATTTCACGAATGTGGGCAATGACGCGCCCAAGAGGATTCAGCAGAATATGGCGAATGCCGTACCAGACCGCGACCAGCACGATGACCAGCGCCAGCGCCATTACGGCCATCTGCCATTTCGCAAAGCGGTAGTCATTCTGACTTGCCGTAAAGGCCGAGTGATAGAGATCGCCACTGGCCTTCGCGTATTCCCCCAGCGCCGCGCCGAGTGCGTTTTGCATCCCCTGCGTCGGCTGCGCGAAATAGGCGTCCATATTTCCGCTCTCCAGGAACTGAATGAGCTCTGTCAGACCGGTATGGTAGGCATTGTATTTTTCATCGATATTCTGGCTCACCTGCTCCATAGCAGGCTGCGGGGCGATCTTTTTGAAGGCGTCGTAATGTTTCGCGGCGTCAGCGAGGGTGGCACGGGCATTTTTCAACAGATCGGTTTTCGCGCTGCTCTGCTGATTGTTAGGGTCCATCATCATGCGCGCGGACGAGCGGCTCAGGTTGATACGCGTTTGCAGCATCAGATCCCACGTCGACGTGAGTTCACTCTGCTGCAGGCGGAGATCGTTCGAGGCCGCGAAGCTGTCCTGGTTCTGTTTTAATGACGAGAAAAAAAGCCCGCCGGAGATGAGCTGAAGAAGTGCGAAAATGACCAGCACCATCATGAGCATTGTGACAACGCGGATACGGTTCAACATACAACACCTTCTCATAGATTTATTAACGGTGTTATCGGCACAGCCCACAGGAACTTTACATTTGCGAAAGGGAAAAGCGCGGGGTTAAAACGCCACGTCGACAATCAGCGTGTCGGTGTAGGTTCCGGCAGGAGGCGTGGCCTGACTGGTCAGGACTTTCGCGGTGTAGTTGTAGGTGCGCAGTAAACCGTCGGCACTCACCTGCGACGACGTCGCGCTGGACCAGCGCTCGCTGCCGCTGCCGCCCCAGCGGTTACCGGTGGCTTCCTTATAGATGTCGTAGCTCATGGCGTTACTGCCGCTCACCATGCGCCGCACGTTGTTCAGCGCGTTGGCACCGTTATTAATGCCGATGGTATACGTACTGCCTTTGGTACAGGTGACGGCAATCGCCTGCGAGACGGTAGGGAAACTTTGCACCAGCGGCGCGCTGTTGAAGTTGACGTCCGGCGTGGTCATGGCGCTGCAGTCGTTGGTGACGGTCATATCTAACAGGATGGTGGTTGTCGCGGTACCCGTCTGATTGATTGAGCAAAGGCCGAGCGCGCCCACGGAGCAGACGCTGTAGTTAACGCTGAAGGTTAACTGCACCTGATATGGCCCGGCAGTCACGTTTTGCCCGGCGACGGTGCGGAAATAAAGTGGAATGTTGTACTGCTTTGACCCCAGCAATCCCAGAAGGGTATTCCCGCTCCAGGTATATGATTTACTTATCTGTATCTCGCTGCTGCTCGCGCACCCCGATAGCCCGCACAGCCGGGTGGGGATCACGTCCGTGATGGCCGCATTATCCGTGCGTTTCATGGTGGCCCGACTGTTGCCCGAAACCGATGCCGCGGTGTAGGTCAGCGTTACCGAGTCGCTGGTCAGCAGATTCAACACGGCATCGCAGGCCACCACCAGCGTGCCGGTGGTTTGAACTTCCCCGGTTCCGCTGAGCGCGAACGAAGTGACGCTGCCAAACGACGCATTAACCGTACTGACGGTACACGCCGCCCAGCCGCCGCCGGAGAAAAGCAGCAGGATCAACAGCAGCAGGCGCGTCATGGCTCCTCCCGACAAATCAGCGGCCCGTAGGTTTTTAGCTTGTGCTCCGGATTGGCCCCCACGGTCAGAGTGGTCTTGCAGCGTTTTCCATCAGGTGCGATCACCTCAAGCGGGTTCACATCGCTGAGATTTTCCAGCCATGCGATGCCGTCATACCCCACCACCGCATTGCTGCGCGAGACCCGTCGGACCTGGCTTCCCACCGGCAGCGCCTGGCCGCGCGCATCATGCAAAATGACGCTTGCCACCCGCTCCTGCTCCATCGGGAAATCGACCAGATAGCCGCTGTGGCGGCGGATCGCTATCCGCCGTTCGGTCTCTTTCAGACGGGTATCCGCCGGCAGATTCAGGGTATCAATCCGGTAGCTTGCCGGATAATACGCCGACACCCCGCTGATCAGCAGGTAGCCATTATTATTGGTTTTACCGACGGGCTGGTTCTCATAGCTGACGGGCACATCCGGGTGGCCGTCGGTACTGATAACCACAAATGCATCGTTGATCTTATTCGCTGCAAACAGCTCGCCGTCCATCAGCACAATTGCGCCCATCGCCTCGCCCCACCAGGTCATGGTGTCCCTTTCGCCATAGCCGCCGCCCTGCAGCTCTATGTTGTTATTGCGCCAGCCCAGCGTAGCCTGTTGATAATCGCTGGATCTTGACTGGTTGGCCCAGGCCATGTTCCAGCTGAAACCACCGTCAGAAGGCATAGAGTGGTTGTAGTTAATGCGCTGGGTACTGCCGGCATCCGGGGTATTTTCAACGGTGACGGCAGCGCTGTCGCGTGCCCCCAGCGGCACCTGCAGCGACAGCGCGACCGTCCAGTCTCCCCGCTGCTGGTCCCGGCTGCCGGCCAGGTAAATGCTGCTCGCCCCCCACAGGTTGCGGCTCCAGGAGAGATTGAGCAGCTCGGTTTTCTGACTGTCAAAACTCTCCACGCCGATCCAGGCCGCGCCGATGTTGCCGTACTGTCCCAGGTTGAAGGTCAGAGAATACTGGTCCGTATTGCGGCTGAAGCTGGCGATGGGTTTATTGTTCTCGTCATACACCGTCGGCTGGTCGTAGAGGGCCAGATTGCCAAAGCCGCGGTCACGGCGCGTGTGTTGAGTGGCGACGCTAAATTCGCTGGTACTGTACTGGTAACCCCAGTTGATTTGCCCGCCCGCATCCCCGCGCATGCGGCTCTGCGAGTAAGAGGTATTTACCACGCCAAACTGGCCGAGTTTTATTACCGTTCCCGCGCCACCCAGCGCCAGCTCCTGCGCCCCTTCTGCATGCCCTTCCAGCGTTAGCCAGTCCGTCACCCCGTAGCGATACGAGCCGCTGCCTGCCGCCGAGCCGTAGTCAAAATTCTTGATACCGTAATTACGCCGCAGGCTGCCGAACGTCACGGCGCCGTCGCTCAGCCCTTTTTTAAGCAAGTCGCTGGTGACGTAAAACGGGAGCGTGGTGCTGACCTGGCGTCCCAGCGCATCCGTTGTGACCAGAACCGCATCCCCGGCGCCGTTGATATAGGGTAAATTAGTCAGGGTGAAGGGGCCGGGCTGAAGCTGGGTCGAACCGGAGCGATAGCCGTTGATAAAAAGATCGACCGAGGTAGGTACCGCGGCTTCCCCTGCGAACTCGGGCAGCGGCCACGTCACCAGGTCAGGTCGCAGGGAGAAATCCCGCCCTACGCTTACGCCCCCCATCCGCACGCTGGAGCTCCAGCTCAGGGCATCGCTGATCACGTCCCCGACGCTCCAGCTCATCGCGTCATCTTCGTGAGTGAACAGCAGGGTCGTATCATAGCGGACATACCCTTCCTGCTGGCCGTCATTACCGGTGAAATTTTCCCGCGCGTAACCGGTGGAGGAAAACGAGCCGTTCTCGTTGAAGTAGCGGAACTCATGCCAGAGCGACGCCTGACCGCCGATATGCTCCGCGTGGTTAGTGTAGAGATCGTAATTCAGCAGCGCCCCGCGGCCAAAGTGCGGTTTGGCCTGCGCCGTTTGCCCGCTAAAAGACGTCACGCGGGCCGTCACCCAGTCACGGGGCACGGTCAGCAGCAGGCGCTGCGCGGCGCTGTCATACTCGACCCGAACCTGAGCAAGCGAGGAGAGATTCACCTCTCCGGTAGGAACATGCGCCGGGGGCAGCCCCGCGCGCAGCAAATCGGCGCTTGAGATAAAGAAAGCGCCTTTACGCTGCGTTACGGGCACGACCAGACCGGTATCGTAGTGGTTCAGCACGAGGGCAAGCTGGAAAACCGCTTCATCATTTATCGTCTGCGCCTGCGGAGGCGGCGGCAAACTGTCGTCGCCGGGCTCGGCCAGGGTCGCGGAACTGACGCAAAGCAGTATCATCATCGCCGGCTTCAGTTGACGGGCGTCGACTGCCATTGTGCGTCCCTGGCATTAATCTGTGCGCTCATCCGCTCTGGCTGACGAACGCCAGCGGGTATGGGCCAGCTGCGGGTGCTGCCCGGGAGGACGTAACCCAGTAGTCCTTCCGCTACCGTGCGTTTCTGCCCTCCCTGCTCCAGCGTCACCTGGCTCAGCCTGACATGGACATCCCCCCGATTTCTGACCTCCAGCACAGGCTGCCCCTCCGCGCGCGTCACACGCCAGCTCAGGTTTTGGGGTTCCGCCAGCGCGTGATGCGCGCCCTCTTTCATGGTTCGGATCCCCTGTCCATACACGAACAGAGGGATGGAGTAACGCATCTGCAATTTGAGGCCGATGGCGGGTTCGGCTTTTGCATCAGGCTGGGGGATTTCATCCACGATAATGCGGTAAGCCTGTTCGACGCCCGCGGGAACCGCAGCCTGTTTGATAAGGCGAATAAGCTGCTTGCTGCCTGTGCCAATCGTGACGATGGGCGGGCTGGCGACCACGTCCTGCTGCGAGGTATATCGCTCGTGTCCGTCCTCCTGCTTCCAGCGCACGATGCGGACCTGCATCGTCGTGGCGCTGTTTCCCTGGTTCTGGATCCACAGTTCAGTGGCGTTGGCGTCCGCTGCAAGCCACGGGTCGATAGGCCAGAGCAGAATGGTGGCTGCCGCCTGCGCCTGGCCGGCAACCGCCATTCCCAACGCGCCCGCCAGACAAACGGGTCTGAAAAATGGCTTCATCAACACTCTCCCTTTATTACCATGACAAGGTCACGGTGAGCTGATCGGAATAGGTTCCCGCCGGGCTAAACCCGGTCAGTAGCGCTACGCCAAAAAGCGGTAGCGCGATGTTATTGCTGTTGGTATAGGTCACCGGTATCGCCTGGTTGACGCCAATTTCACTGTTTGCGGCCAGCGAGCTGCTGCTGTAGAGCCGGTATGGCACCAGCTCTGTTCCACCGGACCGCTTCATGCGGCGAACGGATGAATAATTCTGCCCGCCATTAATGCTCATGCTCAGCGACACGCCCGGCGTACAGGCGATAGACAACGCCCCGTTTGGCACAAAGCTGGTGCTGACCGGCGCGCTCTCGACGCCGTTATGGCTGCCAAAATCCAGCGTACCGAGAAGCCCTCCGCTACCGGTGGCCACCGCGCACCCTGGAACAATCGTCGCGCTGACCTTAAAGGACTGGGATGTCACCGCATCCGCTGCGGGCATCATGAGCAATCCGGCGATCAGCGCGAAAAAAGGCTGCACGATTCCCTCTGCGCGATTGCGCAGACCAGTAAGAGTTGCCTTCATGGCGGTGCAGGACTAATAGGTTACGCTGACGTTTATCGTGTCGGTGTAGGTGCCCGGGACGACCGTCACGCTGTTACCGCCGCCGGTAATCCGTCCGTAGAGGGTGTAACTGTCCACACCTCCGGCCGTTGAGGCGATCGGCAGCGCGGCATTATTGGCAATCACGCTGTTAAA
The DNA here is from genome assembly GCF_027947695.1 of Enterobacter sp. PI-10. Lineage (NCBI taxonomy): Bacteria > Pseudomonadati > Pseudomonadota > Gammaproteobacteria > Enterobacterales > Enterobacteriaceae > Enterobacter > Enterobacter sp. PI-10. Next base: position 148,696 of record NZ_JAJNOG010000007.1, read on the forward strand.
CCCGCTGTCGCTGTACAGGCTGTATGCCACACCCTGAGCCGCGTTGGCGGTGTTAACCAGATAGCGCGCAGGTGTTCCCGGGGTGCCGACAACGGTGCCGGGGGCGGTAGAGTTGGTGTTGCCGGTGATCGCCACCGTATAGCTGGCGGTTGTACATTGAATGGTGAAGGTGTTTCCGCCGCTGGCGCCGGTTAGCTGCGTGGTCAGAGTGGAAAACGTTGCGGGATGGGTGCCGAAATCCAGTGTCCCGAAGTTAATGCCGTTTTGCGTGGGCGATCCGTTTATCAGACAACCATTCGTGAGCGTCAGCGTCGCCCCGATGGTGCCGCTGCTGGTGACGGCCAGCGCCTGATGGACCGTTGTCGCAGTCAGTAAGGTGCCTGCGCAGATCAAAAGGAGTTTTCTTTTCATTTACCACCCTCCAGAAGACGTCTCCGTTCCCTTGCCACGTTTTATTTTTGTCGTTCAAGATGTTAGCCCCGCTTAATGTTCCTCTGAGGGGGGTTATTGAGAATTTAGTTTACGGATATCGCTTCGACCACCTGCCATACAGCGCATAAGCCATATGTCTTATTGACTAATTTTCCCTATAAATAACAGATAGTTAAATTTAAACAGGCAGCGATTTTATTATATCTGAGGAGAATATATCCATTAAAGTGTGACGACGATCGCAATATATCGTCTGCACATTAACAACAAAATTAATAAAACTTAAAAAGGAGTTGTATCCCCCTACACTTTGCGTCAATTTATGTGCCGAATAATTTCCTGCGTCGTAATAAAAAATTTATATGTATCGACGCGGGCTACATCTGAAGCGCATAGAGGGTCTTTTTTCGTGGCAAGTGCAAACAAACTCACACTCTTCATCGTGATATTCATGCTGGCGGGTATTCTTTCAGGGGCAGCAATTCATGAGTATGCATCTGCGGATGCCATCAAAGCCTGGTCGGATAATATTACCCTTCTGACCGATATTTTCCTCCGTCTGATCAAAATGGTCATTGCACCGTTGGTCTTTAGTACGCTCACCGTTGGCATTATGAAGCTGGGCGAAACTTCCACCATTGGCCGCGTCGGCGGTAAAGCGATGGTGTGGTTTATCAGCTCATCCGTGCTCTCTATTCTGGTCGGACTGTTTATCGTCACGCTGGAGCATCCGGGGAGCGGTCTGAACCTGACGATCCCTACCGAGGCGGTAGATACCGGTCTGGCCGTTGGAGGCATGACGCTGAAAGCGTTCCTGTCGCACACCATTCCAACCAGTATCGCAGGGGCGATGTCAAACAATGAGATCCTGCAGATTGTGGTGTTCTCGATGTTCTTCGGCATTGGCGGCGCGTCGCTGGGACAGAAATTCAACGCCCCGCTGGTGGCCGCGCTGGATGTGGTTTCCCATATCATGCTGAAGGTCACGGGTTATGTGATGTACGTTGCGCCGCTGGCCATTTTCGCGGCGATTTCCTCCGTCATTGCCACGCAGGGTCTGGGCATTCTGCTGAACTACGCCTCGTTTATTGGTGGCTACTATGTTGCCATTCTTCTTACCTGCATGGTGCTGCTGGCCGTGGGTTACATGGTGCTGAAAAAAGAGGTGTTTCGCCTGGTCAGCATGCTGAAAGACCCTGTTCTGGTGGCGTTTACCACCAGCAGCTCTGAAGCCGCCTATCCTAAAACGCTGGAACAGCTGGAGCGCTTTGGCTGCTCGCGCAACATCGCCTCTTTCGTTCTGCCGATTGGCTACTCCTTCAACCTGGTAGGTTCGATGGTGTACTGCTCATTCGCCTCGATGTTTATCGCGCAGGCATACAACATTCACCTGAGCTTCTCTGAAGTGACGGTGCTGATGCTGACTCTGATGCTGGCGTCGAAAGGGATTGCAGGCGTACCGCGTTCTTCCCTGGTGGTGCTGGCAGCAACCATTCCGAGCTTTAATATTCCGGTGGCGGGTATTCTGCTCCTCATGGGGATCGACCACTTCCTGGATATGGGCCGTTCCGCAATTAACGTTCTGGGGAATGGTATTGCGACCGCGATGCTGTCGCAGAATGAAGGTGCGCGGGAAGCGGACGCTGAAGCTGAACTGGTAAAGCAGGAAGCGTAAGGTGAAAAAAAGGGTGAGGCCTGATGCCCTCACCCACAGGATGAGGGAGCAAATACAAAAAACGGCAACCTCGGTTGCCGTTTTGCATTTACTTACGCGACGTGACTCGCGGCGATGTCCAGCAGCGCCATCTCATCGCTGTTCAGCAGCTTCTCAATATTCACCAGAATCAGCATACGCTCGCCGAGCGCGCCCAGTCCGGTCAGATATTCGGTCGACAGCGTGACCGCAAACTCCGGTGCAGGACGAATTTGGTCAGAGGTCAGGGAAAGCACATCAGAGACGCCATCCACCACGATACCTACCACGCGCTGCCCCAGATTCAGAACGATCACCACGGTGTTGTCGTCGTAGTCAACGTCGCCCTGGCTGAACTTCACGCGCAGGTCCACGATTGGCACAATGACGCCACGCAGGTTAGTGACACCTTTAATAAACGCAGGCGTGTTAGCGATGCGGGTAACCTGGTCGTAACCACGGATTTCCTGCACTTTCAGGATATCGATGCCGTACTCCTCATCGCCTAAAGTGAATACCAGGAATTCCTGCCCTGATGGCTCGCCCGCCAGTTTCGTTACATTACTCATACCGGTCATGTTATTACCTTCTACTTAATCAGGCGGCTGTGTACGCCACACGTTGTTCACGATTTAATCCCTGAAGCGCCGACACGTCGACGATCAGCGCCACGCTACCATCACCCAGAATGGTGGCGGCAGAAATACCCGGCACTTTGCGGTAGTTGCTTTCGAGGTTCTTCACCACCACCTGGTGCTGACCAATCAGCTGATCGACCAGCAGCGCGTAGCGTCGCCCCGCGCTTTGCAGGATCACAACGATGCCCTGCGTGGCCTCGGTCTTCGCCCCGTCCACTTCGAACACTTTCCACAGTTCCACCAGCGGCAGGTACTCACCGCGCACTTCGAGGACGCGCTCGCCGCCCGCCAGCGGATGCAGATCTTCTTCACGCGGCTGCAGGGATTCCATCACGGCGTTCAGCGGCAGGATAAAGACTTCGTCCGCCACTTTGACCGACATGCCGTCGAGGATCGCCAGCGTCAGCGGCAGCAGGATGCGAATGGTGGTGCCGGAACCCTGTTTAGACTGGATCTCAACGTGGCCGCCCATCTCCTGGATGTTACGTTTCACCACATCCATGCCAACGCCGCGTCCGGAGACGTCGGTCACCTGCTCCGCGGTAGAGAAGCCCGGCGCGAAGATCAGCATGCCCACTTCTTCGTCGGTCATGTTTTCATTGACCGCCATCCCCTGCGAAATCGCTTTTGCCAGGATGCGCTCGCGGTTAAGACCCGCGCCGTCGTCGGTCACTTCGATGCAGATGTTTCCGCCCTGGTGTTCCGCAGAGAGGATCAGGTTGCCGACCGGGGATTTACCGGCGGCAATGCGGTTTTCCGGCAGTTCGATCCCGTGGTCGAGGCTGTTACGCACCAGGTGCGTTAACGGGTCAATAATGCGCTCGATCAGGCTCTTATCCAGTTCGGTTGAGCTGCCCATCAGGGTCAGTTCAATTTGTTTGTTCAGCTTGCTGGCAAGGTCGCGGACCAGACGCGGGAAGCGGCTGAAGACATATTCCATCGGCATCATACGGATGGACATGACCGATTCCTGCAGGTCGCGGGCGTTACGCTGCAGCTGACCCATGCTGGTAATCAGGTCGCCGTGCGTGACCGGATCCAGTTCGTTAGAACGTTGCGCCAGCATCGACTGGGTGATCACCAGTTCGCCAACCAGGTTAATCAGCTGGTCAACCTTCTCAACGGCAACGCGGATACTGGTTGACTCGCTGGAGCGAGCGGCAGGTTTCTCACCACGTCCACCGGGTGCCGCAGCCTCTTTTGGCACGGCCTTCAGCGCCGGGGCCGCAGATGCCACAGCCGGTGCGGCGGCCTGAGCCACAACAGCCACCTCTTCCGCAGCGGCAGGGGCGTCAACCGCAGCAGTTTCGGTTTCGAAAGCAATCTGGTCAGCTTCAATCACAAAGCACAACACCGCTACGATATCGTCCTGGCCAATACCGTCATCAAGCGTCGCGGCCAGGCTGTCTTTGCCTTTTACCACGTTGCTTAACTTCGCCAGGTTGCCCAGCTCTTCTTCCAGCAGGTTAACTTCATTCTCTTTGAGGCGTGACAGCACAACGCGCAGTTTTCCCGCCTGTGCAGCGGCTGGCGCGGCCTCATCGACAGCAACAGCATCGACAACGCTCAGTTTCGCCGCAGGGACAACGGCTGCAGCGACCTCACCTTTTGCTTCCAGGGCGAGCTGGCGCAGCGCATTGCAGATGTATTCAAAGCTGGCGGCATCAGGCTCTGCCGAACTTTTATAGGCGTCGAGCTGTTCCTGCATAATATCTTTGGTTTCCAAAAACAGGTTGATAATGTCGGTATTGAGCTGCATCTCACCGCGTCGCGCTTCATCAAGCAGGTTTTCCATTAAATGGGTCGTTTCCTGCAGGATGGTAAATCCAAACGTTCCGGCTCCGCCTTTAATAGAGTGCGCCGCACGGAAGATGGCATTGAGCTGCTCGGAGTCCGGTGCTTCGGGCACCAAATCGAGCAAGTGTTGCTCCATATCGGCCAACAATTCGTCGGCTTCATCAAAGAATGTCTGGTAAAAATCGCTAATATCCATGCTCACGCTATCACCTCGGATTGGCTGGTGGCGATGTTGGAACGGCAGCCGAAGGAACGGCCCCAGGCTGTTTTAAATCGTCCAGTGACTCATTCTGACTTTCGGCGTTTTCATGCAGGATGGCCTGCTCCGCCTGCTGGTTCAGCACTAAAAGACTGATACGACGGTTGATGGCATCATCCGGCCCGCGGTCGGAAACGCGCATGGTTGCGGCCATGCCGACTACGCGCAGTACCTTGCCATCATCAAGCCCACCTACCACCAGCTCGCGACGCGAGGCGTTGGCACGATCGGCAGAAAGCTCCCAGTTGCTGTATCCTTTCTCCCCACTGGCGTACGGGAAATCATCCGTGTGTCCTGACAGGCTGATTCGGTTAGGAATGCCGTTCAGCACCGGTGCAATGGCACGCAGAATGTCGCGCATATACGGTTCGACTTCCGCACTCCCGGTTTTAAACATTGGGCGGTTCTGGCTGTCGATAATCTGAATACGCAGTCCTTCCTGCACCAGGTCGATCTTCAGATGCGGGCGCAGCGCGCGCAGTTTCGGATCTGCTTCAATCAGCTGATCGAGATCGCCACGCAGTTTCTTCAGGCGCGCCTGCTCCATCTTTCTTTTCAGCTCGTCGATGTTCGGCTCTTTTTTCACCTCACCCTTCTGCTGGGTGTAATCATCGCCGCCGCCCGGGATCGGGCTGTCGCTGTTAGAGATACGCGGCCCGCCGGCTACCGCCGTTGCCAGCGGCGTGCGGAAATATTCGGCAATCTGGATCAGTTCTTTTGGGCTGGAGATGGAGATCAGCCACATCACCAGAAAGAACGCCATCATTGCCGTCATAAAGTCGGCGTACGCAATTTTCCACGAGCCGTGTGCGCCATGCCCGCCGCCCTTGTGCTTGCGTTTTTTTACGATGACGATCGGATGGGACTGGTTTTTCATGCGTCCTCAGTTGTCGTCTGTTGGTTTGGGTTTTTCACCGCACGCACGTGTTCTTCAAGCTCGATAAACGACGGACGCTCGCTGGAGTAAAGCGTTTTACGGCCAAACTCAACCGCGATCGGTGGCGCGTAACCGTTGAGGTTAGAGAGCAGCGTAATCTTCACGCACTGCATCATTTTGGTGGTTTCGGCGCTCTTCTGGCGCAGAACGCTTGCCAGCGGAGAGATGAAGCCGTACGCCAGCAAAATACCGAGGAAGGTTCCCACCATCGCGTGGGCAATCAGCGCACCGAGCTCGGCTGCCGGACGGTCTGCCGAGGCCAGGGCGTGAACCACCCCCATCACCGCTGCAACGATACCGAATGCCGGAAGCGAGTCGCCGACCAGCGCCAGGCTATTGGCCGGCACTTCTGATTCGCTTTCGTGGGTTTCGATCTCTTCGTCCATCAGCGCTTCGATTTCGAAGGTATTCATGTTGCCGCTGATGATCAGTCGCAGATAGTCGACGATGAAATCCAGCATCATGGCGTCAGCAAGAATGCGCGGATAGCTGGCAAAAATTTCGCTCTCTTTCGGGTTTTCGATATCCCGTTCAAGCGAGAACATGCCCTGCTGACGCGACTTCGCCATCAGGCGATAGAGCAGTGCCAGCAGATCCATATACATGCTTTTCGTGTATTTCGAGCGACGGAACAGCAACGGAATTGCTTTCAGCGTGCCCTTGATCGATTTACCGTTGTTACCAACGATAAAAGCCCCTACCCCTGCGCCGCCGATGATAATAAGTTCAGCCGGTTGATAGAGTGCTCCAAGGTGCCCGCCGGTCATCATGTAACCGCCGAAAACTGTACCGAGAACTACCAGGTAACCTAATAAGATAAGCACGACATCATCCTTCCGCTAGTGACTATGGCAAGGATGTCCAGCTCGCAGCGTTGACCGATTGCGGGGTAAAAAAAAGCAGCGGTAATTGCTTACCGCTGCTGGAATCTTTCCCACACGTTCGGGTTAAACAGCCTGTTCGATCTGTTCATCCAGCAGTTGTGGAATAATATCGGCAGCATCCCGGGAAAGTTTACGTCTTTTTACTGCGCGGGATGGAGGCTGACATAAACTACAGGCGAAGCTGCCTGCAGGTTGATGAGCATGGGTAATAAAATTGCCATCGCAGCAGTTGCAGCGCGACAGTTCAAGCATTCCGCTCTCAACAAAACGCACCAGCGTCCATGCGCGGGTCAGCGCCAGCAGAGGGCCTTCTTCCTGCTGTGGGCATTGTTCAAGGTAAAGTTTGTATGCTTTGATCACGGCGTCAACGCCGCTACACAAACCGGTTTTGAGAAGATACTGCCAGGCATTACAGAACATGGAAGCGTGAATATTCTGCTCCCACGTCATAAACCAGTCGGTAGAAAACGGCAGCATGCCTTTCGGCGGGGGACTACCACGTAACTCTTTGTACAGTTTGATGAGACGACCACGGCTCAGCTGAGTCTCGCTTTCCAGCATTTGTAAACGAGCACCCAGTGTAATCAGCTCCATGGCCAACTGTATGTCACGCGCTTCCTGAACAATGCTTTTCTCGCTCATTGCTAGGCCCTTTTCTTACGGGCTACGTCATCAGGCTGGCTGATTTCGTTAAGCAAGCGAGTGGAAAGAAGAATACCGGTATGGATCTGTTGAAGATCGTCTACACGGGACTCCTGCGTCAGACGCGTTATTGTCTGTGAATCATCGAAACGGAACTGGCAAACCAGTTGATTCGTTTCAGCCAGTTTAACCATCTGCGGGAGGGTTAAGCCGCCCAGCATGGTTGCCATTTCTTCGTTAATACCCAGACGAAACATCGCGGACGCCTTGTCCTGACTAATCAAACGCTGCGCGAGCAGTAAATACGACAAATTGATGTCATAGATATGTTTTAGCAACTCGGATGTATGCATTGTTCCCATCCCGAATAACCAACTATTATTTTTATGCGGAAAGACCGCACCCCGTGATGTCGCCGGGAAATCACCCGGTATAAAAAAGAAAAGGCTAAATGCATAGTTGAATTTAGGTTTGTATTCACTGAAACCGTAAGAGAGAAACCGCGGATGCGTCTCTTACGTGTTTTATCATTTCTTACAAATAACTAAGATTTTTCCTAATTCGACGCAAACTCTACTCGTCAGTTTTGCCACATACAATCCAGCCACCCTCAAATTTAAAAAAAATGTGACGCACATCACATAATTTAAGCGAATATGACCCATAAATCCATCAGTATGACTTGTAATTTGCTCACTTATTAGCCAATTGGAACTGTTTTGTATTCTTAAATGACGAATACTCATGCAGATGGCTTAAAATAACTGGCACGTTACATGCTTGCTCTGTCATGAACCTCTGTCTGAAACATTCACGCCAGTTGACTCTGCGTAAAACATTTTTCTTACCGTGAAAAAACAGAGAGTTATGAGGACAGTCTCAAAACACTGTTTCACACTGAAATTATTAGAAATGACTTTGTAACGCTTAAGAATGATTAAACATTGAAAACATGCATTTGTGTGATGTTCGTTAAGTTGTTAATTTTTTTCATTTAGGCGCATTTTTCAGTTATTCTTCTTATAAGAATAATTAATGAATAATTATGATAAGCTTCACACTAATGTCGCATTCAGCTCTTGCAGAAGTGGAGATTTCGCGGTAAAGGTGGTTAAACGCTGTCTTTCAGACATCTAAGGAGTGCGCCATGAGTTACTCCCATCTTCTTGTTTCCGTAGCAGTTTCTCCCGAAAGCCATCAGCTCGTCGCCAGAGCCGTTTCCATTGCCAGGCCCCACAATGCCCGCATCAGCCTCATCACACTCGCCGCAGAGCCTGAGATGTATAATCAGCTGGCTGCCCCCATGCTGGAGGATATTCGTGAGGTTCTGCAGGAAGAAACGCAGCAATTTCTGCGTGAATTAGTGGAAAAGGCACAATATCCGGTTTATGAGACAATTATTGCGACCGGGGAGCTTAACGCCCATATTCTCGACATGTGTCGCAAACAAAATATTGATTTAGTGATTTGCGGGAATCATAACCACAGCTTTTTTTCGCGCGCAGCCTGCGCGGCGAAATCTATTGTCACATCAAGCCAGGTCGATGTTCTGTTAGTACCGCTTGGGGGGAATTAACCCCCCAGCGGAAAATCAGGCAAGTTTAGGGAAGGTCGCGATCTTTTTTTGCAGATCGCCTTCATGGCTTTGCGGAGCGATATCCCGGAGATCCTGAATAAAACGCGCCTGCCAGTGGTTAATGTCGTTCTTCCGGATCGTCTCCATCATGTCGGCATGGCGGGAAATACGTTCCGTGAGCGGCATTGTCAGGGCACGATTCAGCGCGTTAGCCACGTCATCCCTGTCGTAAGGATTAACAATAAGCGCAGACGTGAGCTCATTTGCAGCCCCGGCAAACTGGGACAGCACCAGAACACCCGGGTCGGCAGGATCCTGGGCCGCCACATACTCTTTCGCCACCAGGTTCATCCCGTCGCGCAGCGGCGTGACCAGCCCAACGTCCGCATAGCGGAAAACCTTCATCAGGATCTTACGGTCAAAGTGCTGATTCAGGTAAAAGAGCGGCGTCCAGCCCAGCTGGCCGTAGCGGCCATTTATGCGCCCTGCCTCTGTTTCCAGCTGGTGGCGAATATCCTGATAGGCCTGAACCTCACCGCGCGACGTCGGCGCGATCTGGGTATAGCGGATTTTACCGTGGTGCTGCGGATATTTATCCAGCAGCGTTTCATACGCCAGGAAGCGTTCCGGCAGCCCTTTGGAATAATCAAGGCGCTCAACCGAGAAGATATTTTTCACGTGCTTAAGTTCATTCTTAAGCTGCGCAAGCTTCGGCGGCAGCGGACCTGAGGCCTGCTCCGCGATCTCGTCTGGTTCGATTCCTATTGGATACACCTCGGTGTGGAAGGTTTTCCCCCAGGCCGTGTGAGTTTTTCCGCCTTTTGTCACCAGACGGGCTTTCCCTGACACGGAGTCAAGGAATGCCAGGCGGTCATTTTCCGTCTGGAAGCCAAGCAAATCGTAGTCACACAGCGCCTCCAGCAGCTCTTCATGCGGTGGCAGCGCGGTAAAAATTTCCGGCGTCGGAAAAGGAATGTGCAGGAAGAAGCCAATCCGGTTATTCACCCCCCTCTTTCGCAGCTCTCTCGCGAAGGGTAGCAGGTGATAATCGTGGATCCATAAAATATCGTCTTCTTCTATTAATGGCAGCAGTTTATCCGCCAGCAGCGCATTCACGCGCGAGTAGCCTTCGAAGGATTCACGCTGAAATTTGACCAGGTCAAGACGATAGTGAAACGCAGGCCACAGGACGGCATTCGAGAACTGCGAGTAATACTCGTCATAGTCTTTCTCTTTTAATGCAAATGAAGCCCACGTAATGTTTCCGCGCGTCACCTTTTTAAGCGGCTTCTCTTCTTCACTGATTTCCCCACTCCAGCCAAACCACAGCCCGCCAGCGGCTTTCAAGGCACCTAACACCCCTACCGCCAGGCCACCTGCACTGGCTTTTTTGTCATCAGGCGGTGCGATTCGGTTAGAGACGACGACTAAGCGACCCATAATGGTTTCCCCCTTTGCTTTGCGCTATTTGTTGTTGTTGCTGGTTAGCGATGTCAGATATCCACTGCCAGACGCTGGCGACATCCGCCAGTCGCCATTCGGCAACGGTGTCACCAGGCCCCACCTTGACGGCGATACCTCCGGCCTGATTCACCACGCGAAACCCGGCCTCATCGGTCAGGTCATCCCCTAAGAAAACAGGCGTCCGGCCCTTAAATGGTGCCTCCGCCATAAATGCGGCGATGGCTGCACCTTTATTAATCCCCTTCGGTTTTAACTCGACTACGCATTTGCCCGGCTGCAGCGCCAGCTGTGGATGTGCATCCGCAACCGTATGAGCAAGCGCGAGCACGGCATCTTCGTGCTGCGGCGCCTGACGATAATGCAGGGCAAAGGCCATGCCTTTGGCTTCCAGCTCGGTGCCGGGCAGTACGGCCAGCGCCGCAGAGAGCTGCTTATGCAGCGTTTGCGTGAGTGCGTCGGGGAGTGAAACGATATGCGTGTGATCATGGATGTCGCGGCGCTCCGCTCCGTGTACACCGGCCAGCGGAAAGTGGTAAGGACTGGCGAGCATATCCAGCTCGGCCATTGAGCGCCCTGATATCAATGCCAGTGCTCCCTCGTTCATGAGCGAGAGCTGATGCAAATCCTGTAACACCGCCTCCGGAATAGACACCTGATCGGGGTGCGGTTTTATCCCGGCGAGCGTGCCGTCGAGATCAAAAAAGAAAGCATAATGTCCGGGCAGTACAGGCGGTGCGGTTAACATGTCAGCCACCCTTTTCCTCCTTACGGTTTACGAGAGGTAAACGCCTTTACCTCTTTCATAGCCATGTAAGTATAGACAGTGTGACGTGGCTCGCCATTTGACAACCGCCCCGCCAGTTTTACTGGCGGGGCGGTTCAGGGGTCAACTATGGTTATAAGTTGAGCAATAAAAGACGGAAAAAAGGGTTACACGGTACGCTTCGCTTTTTGCTTGTAACGGTCGAAAATCACCGCTGCCAGCAGGATCAGGCCACGTACCACGTACTGAGAGAACGGCGAAATATTCAGCAGGTTCATGGCGTTCTCCACCGTGCCTAAAATCAGGATACCGGCCACAACATATGAGATTTTTCCGATGCCTCCCTTGAGGGAAACGCCCCCTAAAACGCAGGCCGAAATGACGATCAGCTCATAACCGATAGAGGTCATCGGCTGGCCGCTGGTCATACGCGAAGCAAGAATAATCCCCGCGGCGGCAGAAACCAGCCCTGAGAGCACAAAGATAATAATCTTGGTTCGCACCACCGGTACCCCTGCCAGGCGTGCCGCCTCTTCATTACCGCCGATCGCCAGCGTGTTACGGCCAAAGGTGGTCCGGTTAAGCAGGAAGCCGAACAGGATCAGGCAGGCCACGGTCAGCCAGATAGGCGCGGGCAGACCCAGCCAGTTGGCGTAACCCAGGGTAAAGAAGCGCTCGTCTTCAATCCCCACGGCTTTACCGTCGGAGATGATGTAGGCCAGCCCGCGGACAATTTGCATTGTCGCAAGCGTGGTTATCAGGGCGTTAATCTTCAGGCGAGCGATAACAAAACCGTTCACCAGACCGCTGATGACGCCGAGCAGCAGCCCGGCCAGGACGCCAATCCACAGGCTCTCCGTCATGTTGATCACCACGGCCGTCGTGACGCCCGCACAGGCAATCACCGACGCCACCGACAGGTCAAAATCGCCGGAGGCCAGACAGAACAGCATACCGCAGGCCACCATCCCGGACATGGAAATAGCCAGCCCCAGTCCCTTCATATTAATGAAGGTGGCAAAATTAGGGACGAAAATAGCACAGGCGAGGAACAGCGCGGCAAAGACGACCAGCATGCCGTACTGATCCCAGATACGCCCAAAACTCAGCGCCGATTTCGATTTCGGCGCCCCGGATGTAGTAACAGAGGACATCATTAACTCCTTACTCAGGCGACAGCCTGGCTGACTTTAGGCATGGCGAGGTTCAACGCCTGTTGTTCATTCGCCTGTTCATGAAGTAATTCACCGGCAATTTCGCCTTCACGCATCACCACAATGCGGTCGGCCACGCCAAGCACCTCCGGCAGATCGCTGGAGGCGAAGAGCACCGCCACGCCGCGCTTTGCCAGTTCATAGATCACGTTATAGATCTCGTGTTTTGCCCCCACATCGATACCGCGCGTCGGCTCGTCCAGCAAAATCACCTTCATATCCTCCGACAGCCAGCGGCCTAAAATGGCTTTCTGCTGATTTCCGCCGGAAAGATTCATGATCAGCTGTTCCGGACCCGGCGTTTTGATATTCAGCGAGCGAATATGGTGGTCGGCGTTGCTCGACTCCCAGCTATCGTTTATCAGGCAGCCTGCGCGAATAAACTTGCGGCGAGCGGAAATATTGATGTTGTCGCGTACCGAATGCACCGGAATGATCCCCTCTGCTTTACGGTCTTCCGGGCAGAGCATCATGCCCGCCCCGATCGCGTGGGCCGGTTTCTGAATATCTACCCGTTCGCCGTCAATGGAGACCTGGCCATCGGTAATACGGGTACCGCCGAACAGACCTTTCATCAATTCGCTGCGCCCCGCCCCCACCAGACCAAACAGGCCGACGATTTCACCGCTGCGAACGGATAACGAAATCGGTGTTCTGACGCCCGGCGCTTTGACGTTATCCAGGCGCAGGCGTTCCGGGCCGTACGGGCGCGGCTGCCAGTGATAAATATCGCCCAGATCGCGTCCGACCATTGCCTGAACCAGCTGGTCATGGTTCACCTGCGCCATGTCGGTAAAGGTGCGCACATAGCGTCCATCTTTAAACACGGTGATGGCATCGCTCAGGGCAAAAATCTCTTCCATTCGGTGCGAAACGTACAGGATCGTACGGCCTTCCTGACGCAATTCGCGGATCACGCGGAACAGATTTTCGATTTCACGCTTAGAGAGCGAACTGGTGGGTTCATCAAAGGCAATAATTCTGGCGTTACGCGCCAGCGCCTTGGCAATTTCAACCATCTGCCACTGGCCGATGGAGAGATATTTCAGCGGCGTCTGGGGATCGACGTCCAGACCCAGGTGTTTAAGCTGCAGCCCCGCTTCATAATTGAGTAGCGAACGATTCACCACGCCGCCTTTATGCGGGAGCTGTCCTAGATAGATATTTTCCGCCACGGTCATCTCGGGAATGAGGTGCAGCTCCTGGTAGATGATCGCCACCCCGGCATTGAGCGCCGCCGTGGTATCGGCAAACGCCATCTCTTCGCCGCGAATGGCCAGCGTGCCGGTCGTGGGCGCGTAGTTGCCGCTGAGGATCTTCAACAGCGTGGATTTACCCGCGCCGTTTTCCCCCATCAGGGCGTGAACCTGGCCGGCATAGCAGTCGAAGCTGATATCGGTCAGCGCGTTCACACCGGGGAAAGTTTTCCCGATGCCGCGAAAAGAGAGATACGGATCAGACTGTCGCATAACGTCTCCGTGATTCCTGTAGTGTGTACGTCTGGCCCCTCACGATGTATGAGGGGCGCAATCACAGCGTATTACTTACCGCCCAGTCCTTTTTTCGCCAGCTCCTCTTTGAAGTTGTCGCGGGTGATCAGCACCACGTCGGTCACTTCGGTAAATTTCGGCGGTTCGGCCCCTTTGGTGACCCAGTTGTAGAGCATCTCACTGGATTTGTAGCCGTGAACGTCCGGGCTTGGCAGCAGAGAACCGTAGAAACCGGTAGCCTGCGCTTTGGACAGCTCGCTGACGGCGTCAACGCCGTTGATGCCAATCCCGATCACGTCAGGCGCTTTGAAGCCCTGGCCTTCCGTCGCGCGTACCCCGCCCAGCACGGTGTTGTCGTTCATGCCGACCACCAGCCAGTGTTTGACCTCCGGATGCTGGACGAGCATAGAGTTTGCGGCGTCGAAAGCGCCTGGGATATCGTTGGATTTGGTTGGGACCTTATAGATCTGTTTTTCCGGGAAGCCGGCTGCTTTTAGCGCATCCATTGAACCGGTAGTACGACGACGTGCGGTGTCTAGCTCGTCAGCCGTGATAGCCATCACCGCGGTCTCTTTGACATCCCAGCCGCGCTTTTGCATCTCTTTATAGAGCTCCTGGCCCTGGCGTTCGCCAATTTTTGTCGCCGCCATCATGACCAGCGGGACGGTATCCATCGGCTTGCCTTTAGCGTTGACGAACTGATCGTCAACCGCGATGACCTTCATGTCGTAACCGCGCGCCTTCGCCGCAATCGCCGATCCCAGCTTTGGATCAGGGGTACAGATAACGAAACCTTTTGCACCGCTGGCCGCAAGGCTGTCGATGGCGTTCAGGGTTTTTTCGCCGTCAGGCACGGCGATTTTAATGACTTCAAAACCTAAATCTTTCCCGGCTTTATCTGCGAATTTCCACTCAGTCTGGAACCAGGGCTCTTCGGGCTGTTTTACCAAAAAACCGAGTTTTAAATTCTCAGCGATAGCGGATTGTGACATAACGGCAGCCAGACCGATGGCCGCCAGCGCTTTAGTAAATTTGTGCATGGTAAACTCCAGCTTTAGCATTCTTTTCTGTAGGGAATATGTGCGTGCTTCTTATTTAATCGGACTTAAAACAAGGCATTAGCGCTTACCTCGTCATAAGCGTTATTGCTGGTGATAGTTTTAGCGGGAAATTAATCATCCATAAGAGAGCCCCATCACACCGCAGAATTACAGTAATTGCGTACATAAATTCAGCGAAAAATGACATAAAAGAGGCAGGATTTGTCAGACAAATAGAAGGTGGTTAAGCAGAATTATCCATAAGATTAGCTAAGATATCCCTGATGCTCCTTAGCGGGCAAAACGGCGCCTGGCGTTAAACGGGTTCACATGCTGTTTTATCAAGAATGTATAATGCACCTGGAAAAACGTTATTCCGCAGAATTTGATTTAGCGCAATTTTATTGGCACATCATATATTCGAAACGATTAAGCCGTATTTCTCTTTTTCACGGAGCATTATCCCAACTTAATATTTTCGAAAGAGTAACAGTGTGTCACCTCAGTAAAAAACCTTAATATTTAGAAACTTAAAAAGCACTCACTTCATGGCGAGCTAATTGCTTTTCTGTACTATATTAAGCTTTGTAATGTATGGTAAACACAGCCTAATTAAGAGTTTTCTTAGACCACAGACAAGGGTATGCTTATTTATATCGAACACAGGAAGTGTATTTCGGTCGACTTCGGTCACGGCAGAATGTGTATTTCTGCTCTTTTCTTCATATTTGCCTGGCGCTCAGGTTAAGCAACGGACATCACGTCCCACAGTCAATAAGGATATGAGTATGGCTACCCAAACGATGATGCAAAAACTTAACGCGCAGATGAACCTTGAGTTCTACGCCTCGAATCTGCACCTTCACTTAAGTGCATGGTGTGCCGAGAATAGCCTCACGGGATCTGCCACATTCTTTCGCTCTCAGGCGCAAAGTAACGTCACTCATATGATGCGTGTCTTTAACTTCCTGAAAGCCGCAGGGGCAAATCCTGTCGTTAAAGCTCTTGATGGGATCAACGAGAACTACTCTTGCCTGGAAGAACTGTTTCAGAAAACGCTTGAAGAGTATGAACAACGCTGCAGCACCCTCAGCAAACTGGCCGATGAAGCCAAAGCGCAGCAGGACATTACGACGCTCAGATTCTTACGCGATATGGATAAAGAGCAGCAGCAGGATGGCCTTCTGCTGAAGACGCTGGCGGATGAGATCCATAATGCGCAGCAGGCGGGTTTATGTCCTGAGCAAACCGACCGTCATCTGCTCGACATCGTGGCGGTGCAGCACCACTGAGTTTTTTGGCCTGCTCCTATCCGGAGGAGCAGGCTCCCTTCACGTCTCCAACCTTCTGCTTTTGCTGAAATTTAACAAATCAGATCTGGCTCCCAATGATTAACCACACAACGTGTGATGATTTATTTAGTTACATAATCATTGACGAGGGAGCATCATGATCACCATTGAGTTTGTTGTCATTCTCCTCTGCCTGCTGACGGGTACGCGTTTCGGCGGAATGGGACTTGGGTTAATCAGCGGTATTGGTCTTTTTATTTTATGTTTTGTCTTTGGTCTGCAGCCGGGTAAACCGCCGGTTGACGTTATGCTGACCATCCTTGCGGTGATTGGCTGTGCCGCTACCCTGCAAACGGCGGGCGGTCTCAACGTCATGATGCAGTTTGCTGAACGTCTTCTGCGCAAACACCCGCAGCACATCACCCTGCTCGCCCCTTTCACCACCTGGATGCTAACCTTTCTGTGCGGCACCGGGCATGTGGTCTACACCATGTTCCCCATCATTGCGGATATCGCCCTGAAAAAAGGGATCCGCCCGGAGCGCCCTATGGCCGTGGCATCGGTCGCGTCGCAGATGGCGATCACGGCCTCCCCCGTTTCCGTTGCCGTCGTGTCGCTGGTCTCCATCCTGGCGGCCCAGCATGGGCTCGGCCACGCGTGGGGGATCCTGGAAATACTTGCCGTCTCGGTTCCCGCTTCACTTTTTGGCGTGGCCATAGCGGCCCTGTGGAGCTTACGCCGTGGGAAAGATCTGGCCGATGACATGGAGTTTCAGGAAAAGCTGAAAGAGCCCAAGCAGCGCGAATTTATCTACGGCGGAACGGAGACGTTAATGAATCAACGTTTTCCTAAACAGGCCTACTGGTCCACGTGGATTTTCTTTGCCGGTATTGCCCTGGTCGTTTTGCTGGGGGCATTCCCTGAACTGCGCCCTGCCTTTGAAGTGAAAGGTAAAATGACGGCGCTGTCGATGAACCTTGTCATTCAGATGATGATGTTAATTGCGGGCGCGGTGATGCTGATGGCCTGCAAGGTCAATGCGTCGGCCATTTCCAACGGCGCGGTGTTCAAAGCCGGTATGGTCGCGATCTTCTCGGTGTTCGGCGTGGCGTGGATGAGCGATACCTTTTTTCAGGCACATCTCGAGGAGTTAAAGCTGGCGCTGGAAGGCGTGGTGAAAAGCCACCCGTGGACGTATGCCATTGTACTGTTTCTGGTGTCAAAACTGGTGAACAGCCAGGCGGCGGCGCTGACGGCCGTTGCGCCTATGGGCCTCATGCTGGGCATCGACCCGAAAATGCTGATCGCCTTTTTCCCGGCATCATACGGCTATTTTGTGCTGCCAACCTATCCAAGTGATTTGGCCTGCATCGGCTTTGACCGGTCAGGCACGACCCGCATCGGGAAATTTATCATCAACCACAGCTTCATTTTGCCAGGGCTGATTGGGGTGAGCTGCGCGTGCGCGGCGAGCTACCTGTTGGTCCAGACGTTCTTCTGACAGCATCAAAGGGCGACACTACCGTCGCCCATTTCCCTGCGTCAGTGGGACTCACCCTGCGGCGTGAATCGCAGCTCGATCAGCGCGATGGCTTTCTGGATCGCACGAAGCGTTACCGGATCAGCGGCAGCAGGATGGCTGGCGAAATCGATGTTTTTGAGCTGGGTAGACATCTTCTCGCGCACTTCAACCGGCGCAATCACGTCCAGAACATCAAGGATTTGTTTGATAACCAGCTGACAGGCGACAACGTCAGAGACCAGTTCCTGATCGGCGCTCAGGTTTTGTGACATGGGGCTTTCTCCTTATTTAAAGGCCGCCATATTAGCAAAACACGCCCCCTGACATCTCCCCTTCAACGCCTGCAGGTATAAAAAAACCTGCCGAAGCAGGTTTTTTATCAGAACATGGCGCCCGGCGGCACGTCTTTGAACGTGCGGCAGTAATTGGCCCACATGCTTTTCAGGATTTTGCGCAGTTTCACGATGAGGCTCCATTAACTTGTTATACAACTTTATTGTCAACGTGCCTATAATATGACCATTGTCACAAAAATCAATATTTTTGTGACATGCATCACAATTTTATCCGCGTGTGGCCTGACAGCGTTCATCCCGGACCCGTTGCAAAGAGTGAGGGCAGATTGTCTGGCTATTCCAGGCATTGCAGCGGGCATCTGCGGGTACGATAACGTATTTCCATCCACTCAGAGCGAACCATGAAAAGAGTCATTGTAGCCGGCACAATCCTGCTGCTCGCGGGGTGTAGTATTAACCGCCAGGCTGAAGTCAGTAGTCTCGATGCCCCAAACGGAATCGTCCGCCTCGACTACGGCCAGGCAGCGCTGCAAAATGCATATTCCGATGAGTATGTGAATAACGGCACGGCGGTAAAAGCGTGTCAGAGCATGGGGTATGCTACCGCCTCAGCCTATGGTCAGCCCATTAAAACCTGTACCCTGACAAGCGGTTCTCTGTGCCTGAACGAGAGCGTGACTATCCAGTACAAATGTATGGGTTACGCCGTTAATCCTAAGTCAAATAATCCGTGGTATTAATCGAAGCTGCCAGCGTGTGCTGGCAGTTTATTTCATTACGAACAAAAATAATTCTCATTAATACATTATAAAAATCGCCAATGCGTTTTATTCCCATTCGTATTTTGAATAAATAAAATAATAATTTTACGTTTTGCAAATAATTAAATAACAAATTATAGTGTCGCTCATTGTGGACCAGAAATAATAATCCGGAGCGTCACCATGCTGAAAACTGAAATGATCGACAAGCTCAACGCACAAATGAATCTTGAGCTTTTTTCATCCCTGCTCTACCAGCAGATGAGCGCCTGGTGCAGCTACCACAGCTTCGAAGGTGCGGCCGCGTTTCTGCGTCGTCACGCTCAGGAAGAGATGACCCACATGCAGCGTCTGTTTGATTATCTTACGGATACGGGCAGCCTGCCGCGCATTGAAACCGTGGCCTCACCGTTTGCTGAGTATAATTCCCTCGATGAACTGTTCCGCGCCACCTACGAGCACGAGCAGCTGATCACCCAGAAAATTAACAAACTGGTTCATGCTGCGATGACCAGCCAGGATTATCCAACATTTAATTTCCTGCAGTGGTACGTCGCTGAACAACACGAAGAAGAGAAGCTGTTTAAATCCGTGCTGGATAAATTATCGCTGGTGGGGAAATCTGGCGAAGGTCTTTACTTTATTGATAAAGAACTTTCCACTCTCGATACTCAGAATTAATATCAGCGCGGTGCGGGTTCCCTGCACCGCGTTAATTTACATACACCCGGCACAGCTGGTGCAGCGCCAGTCGTGGGGATTCACGGCCTGGTAAAAATAGCGGTAACTGGCCGTCTCCAGCGGAATCCCCCTCTCGTAGAACATATCCGTCAACCAGTCGACATTCTCGATTATCCACTCATCTTCCTGTAAGCCTTGCGCAAAAGTTTCATCTTCAGGATCAATAACCGAATAGATTGCCCAGGTGCCCATATCCTTTTCGCGCCGGGATTCGGGAAGGTTCAGGGGCTGGTTTTGCCAGCTGATTATCCAGTGGCCATGGCACAACAGGTTACCTCCCCGACTCCACGCCGCGGTAAAAGGATTCTCACCTGCCATAAAACCCTCACTTAATTTGATAATTTATACTTAGTGTTTACGTTACGCCGGAACGTCGCGCAGCAACATTGCCCTTATGAAGTAGGGAGAGGCCTATAAAGGATCAGAGGGTCATCATTTCGTAAACCATTCATTACACTAGTTGTAACGGGGATTTGACGAACTACGGCTTTTCCCTTACTCTGCGCCGCAGATTTTGTCGCGGTTAAGCATCGTTGTAGAGGAAAGCGTGAAAAACAGAACCCTGGGAAGTATTTTTATCGTCGCCGGAACGACGATTGGCGCAGGAATGCTGGCAATGCCACTGGCAGCCGCGGGCGTGGGATTTGGCATGACCCTGCTGCTGCTGGGAACGCTCTGGGCGCTGATGTGTTACACCGCCCTGCTGCTGCTTGAGGTTTACCAGCACGTGCCCGCCGACACCGGTCTGGGTTCGCTTGCGGCGCGCTATCTGGGACGCTACGGCCAGTGGATAACCGGCTTTAGCATGATGTTCCTGATGTACGCCCTGACCGCCGCTTACATTAGCGGCGCTGGGGAATTGATTGCCTCCAGCGTCAACGACTGGTTTGGCTCTGACATTACCCCTGCAACGGGCGCCATCTTCTTTGCACTCATCGGCGGCGGCGTGGTCTGCGTGGGAACGTCGCTGGTCGATCTGTTTAACCGCTTTCTGTTCAGCGCCAAAATTCTCTTCCTGATTATCATGCTGGTGCTGCTGGCCCCGCACGTGCACAAGGTCAACCTGCTGACGCTGCCGCTGGAAAAAGGTCTGGCGCTCTCCGCTATCCCGGTCATTTTCACCTCGTTTGGCTTCCACGGCAGCGTGCCGAGCATCGTCAGCTATATGAACGGCGATATCCGCAAGCTGCGCCGCGTTTTTGTTATCGGCAGCGCGATCCCGCTGATCGCCTATATTTTCTGGCAGCTGGTAACGCTGGGCAGCATTGACTCTTCAACCTTTATTGGGCTTATGGCGCAACACGCTGGCCTGAACGGTTTTCTGCTGGCCCTGCGCGAGGTCGTCACCTCCCCGCACGTTGAGCTGGCGGTACACCTGTTTGCCGACCTGGCGCTAGCAACCTCGTTCCTGGGCGTGGCGCTCGGCCTGTTTGATTACCTGGCCGACCTGTTCCAGCGTCGCAATACCGCCGCGGGACGGTTACAGACGGGCGCAATCACCTTCCTGCCACCGCTGGCGTTCGCGCTGTTTTACCCGCGCGGGTTTGTGATGGCGCTGGGGTACGCAGGGGTAGCGCTCTCGATCCTTGCCCTCCTCCTCCCCTCCCTGCTGGCATGGAAAAGCCGTCAGCAGCACCCTCAGCAGGGGTACCGCGTGGCGGGCGGAAAACCGCTGCTGTGCGTTGTGTTTGGCTGCGGGGTGGTGATTATTCTGGTGCAGGTGTTGATTGCAGCAGGGATGCTGCCGGAAGTGGGTTGAATTGTTTATCTCAATGGCAAGTCCATTTTATATGTAATATCGGGGGATAATTCCGTTCACTTATACTCTTCTGCTACCTGTTTTGCCCGCTGCGGTGAACGTGTTAAGGGGGCTATCGCCGCCCCCTTAACAATCCCGGCTCCCGGCAAGAAAATCGCCGCTTCGCTGTGCCCTCATCTTATTCCTTACGGCTTTTCGGGGACGGGCGGATGCAACGTCCCTGTAAAGCCGCCCTCGCCGCGCATCCGTGCGCGTCGCCCCGGCCTCCAGGAAACGATTCGGCGATTTTAGCCGGACTCCCGCTCCCTCCACCTTCTTCATAGTCTGCATGGGGCACGGGGGTTGCATCCCCGCTAAAATCGGCGAACCGGAGATCGGGGGACAAGGGCTGGACGCCATGGATGGCGGCCAGAGGCGAAGCGAGACAGGATGTCGAGTTGAGCCGACCGCAGGCAGACGGTCGTGAGGTGAGCGCAGTGCGAAGCACCGATTTTCCGCGGGGCCGCGGGGATCGATAAGGGGGCCGCGGTGGCCCCCTTATCTCGTTCACAGGTAAAGATCGTATTATTTTCTACTGACTGGAGGTGAACGAAACAAATCCACCTAAGTTAATAAAAAATTGATCAGTGCAAACAGCAGCTCTTAAACTTCTTCCCGCTGCCGCAAGGACACGGATCGTTACGCCCGACTTTCGTGCCGTTCACAATCGGCTTCTTCGCTTCCGGCTGCTGCGGGTTGTTTACCCAGTAATTATACAGGCGCAGCGCCGCAGTCTGGATGCTCTCGATGCTGGCGATATATTCTTCTTCGGACAGTTCATCCAGCTTTTCGCTGTTCTCTTCCGCCCCGTGCAGCGCAATCACATCAAGATCGGCCTTCAGGGCTTCCGGCAAGGCAGACCAGTCCGTCAGCGCCACGCCGCGCATGTAGCCATAGCACCACTCTTCCACTACGGTATAGCTCTCGCCGTCCACGTCGTTATAACCAAACATCGGTTCGAACTGATCCGGGTATTCGCTCAGGCGCTCGGCAATATCGTTCATGTGCTTAAAGCAGAGATCGATAAAACGGTTCATCTCACGATCGTTTTTCCAGCGCGGAATGTACTTCTCGCCACCCCAAACCGCCACCAGCCAGGCATCTGGCTCAACGACAACAGGACCGGAAAGCACTGCGGTAAGCATGCCGTCCAGTTCGGACACGTCAATCACTGACGCGTCATCATGACCGTAAGACGTTAACGTCTCTTCAAGCCACGCCATTTCGCTTTCATTCAATGGGCCTTCAGTCATCGCTGATACTCCTGCAAAAAAGGAAACGATCCTAACACATATCTCACCCCTCTCCGGGCTGAAGTTTAGGTCTTTATTGCTGCAAAAACGTGCAAACCGTGACCTTTGCACAACTTATGGGCTTTATTGTTAACGATATGTGATCTCCGCTGTAATTTCTTCTCCTCCCCTAAGGCGGCATAACGCGGCGCTCTATACTCAAACATGTCACATGCCCGTCAATGGGTTAACCATTCTGGCAACGTTTTTGCTTAACGTTCTTCGCGCGTCTCTGCGCAGGGAAATCTCGCCGTAATATGCAGGATGCCGTCTGTATCTTGTTCGTTTAGTGCGTTTTGTTCTTGCTCGTGTTTCGGATTGGCTGCGCCGTCGGGCGTTCGGGTTTACGCCGTGGTGCAAAAACCTCTTTGCTAAGGAACATAATAATGTCGCTGAAATTTATCAGAACTCCTCTTTCTCTTGTGTTGGCCGGTTGCCTGGTGACGGCGTTTTCCGCCCGGGCAGATATTGTGATTGGCGTGGCCGGGCCGTTCACGGGTCCGAATGCCACCTATGGCGATCAGTACTGGCACGGCGCAACGCAGGCCGCTGAAGACATTAATGCCGCAGGCGGCATTAATGGCGAGAAGATCAAACTGGTTCAGGGGGATGATGCCTGCGAGCCCAAGCAGGCCGTGGCCGTCGCTAACCGTTTAGTTGACCAGGATAAAGTCAACGCCGTGGTCGGCCATTTCTGCTCCTCTTCCACCATGCCCGCCTCCGAGGTGTATAGCGACGCAGGTATTATTGCGATTACCCCCGGCTCCACTAACCCGCTGATTACCGAACGCGGTATGAGCGACATGTTCCGCATGTGCGGCCGCGACGACCAGCAGGGCCAGGTTGCCAGCGACTTCATCATCGACAAGCTGAAAGCCAAGCGCGTGGTGATTATTCACGACAAAGACACCTATGGTCAGGGTCTGGCTGACGCTACCAAAGCGGCGCTGGCGAAACGCGGGGTTCAGGATGTGATGTACGAAGGGTTATCCCGCGGTGAAAAAGACTTTAACGCGCTGGTCACCAAGATCGGCGCGCAAAAACCGGACGTCGTATTCTTCGGTGGCTGTCACCCGGAAGCCGGTCCGCTGGTTCGCCAGATGCGTGAACAGGGCGTGCAGGCCAAATTCTTCTCCGGTGACTGTATCGTCAACGAGGAGATGGTGACCGCGGCGGGCGGCCCGCAGTACACCAACGGCATTTACATGACCTTCGGTAAAGACCCGCGCCTGATCCCGGACGGTAAAGCGGTAATCGAGAAATTCCGCGCCGGTAAATTCGAGCCGGAAGGTTACACCCTTTACTCCTATGCCTCCGTACAGGCCATTGCCGCGGCCTTCAAGGCCACCGGCGGCAAGGACTCTGCCAAAGCCAGCGAGTGGCTGAAGGCCAATTCCGTCGACACGGTGATGGGCAAAAAAGCCTGGGACAGCAAAGGCGATCTGAAAGTGTCTGACTACGTTGTTTACCAGTGGGACGACAAAGGAAAATATAAGGAAGTGCAGTAACGGGACGGAGTCACGCTCAACGTCGGCGGGCCTACCCGTCGGCGCGTAATAAACATCAGGCTGCGCGTCTCGCGCGGCCTATAAAACGAGCGCGCTAAGATGAGTACATTCTTCCTGCAACAGTTAATCAATGGCTTAACGCTGGGTTCCGTCTACGGCCTGATCGCCATCGGCTATACCATGGTGTACGGCATTATCGGCATGATTAATTTCGCCCACGGCGAAGTGTATATGATTTCCGCCTATCTCTGCGCCATTGGCCTGGCGCTGCTCTCGTTCTTCGGACTGCAGTCCTTCCCGCTGCTGATCCTCGGGACGCTGGTGTTCACGATTGTGGTCACCGGGGTGTACGGCTGGACCATCGAGCGTATCGCCTACAAGCCGCTGCGTAACTCCACGCGCCTGGCGCCGCTGATCTCCGCCATCGGGATGTCGCTTATCCTGCAAAACTACGCGCAGCTGAGCCAGGGCCCGCGCCAGCAAGGGGTGCCGACCATGCTGGACGGCGTGATTCGCCTGCATCTGGGCGACGGGTTCGTGCAGATAACCTACACCAAAGTGTTTATTCTGTTGGCCTCGTTTGCCGGCATGCTGGTGCTCACCTGGATAATCAATCGTACCCGGCTGGGGCGAATGTGCCGCGCGGTCCAGCAGGATCGTAAGATGGCCTCCATTCTGGGGATTAACACCGACCGGATTATTTCGCTTGTCTTTGTTATCGGCGCGGCGATGGCGGGCCTGGCGGGGGTACTGATCACCATGAACTACGGCACCTTTGATTTCTACGTCGGGTTCGTGATCGGCATTAAAGCCTTTACGGCGGCGGTACTCGGCGGCATCGGCTCCCTCCCTGGCGCCATGCTCGGTGGCCTTATCCTGGGGGTGGCGGAAGCCCAGTTCTCGGGCATGGTGAACTCGGACTATAAAGACGTCTTCTCGTTCGGCCTGCTGGTCATGATCCTTATTTTCCGTCCCCAGGGACTGCTCGGGCGCCCGGTTGTGGCCAAGGTGTGAAGGAGAGAATGATGACATCACACGGCTTTTCACTTAAACGCTGCATGCTGGACGCGATCTTTTCCGGGCTGGTTGCGCTGATTATCTTCGGTCCCATCGCGGGCGTGGTGCTGGACGGGTACAGCTTTACCTTCGCCGGGCAGCGCCTGGCCTGGATGGTTGGCACCGTAATGCTCGGACGTTTTCTGTTGAGCGCCTTTTTAGGTACCGCCGCGGGCGCCCGTTTCCAGGCACGCTTCGAAGCCGATAGCGCAGGCGTATATGTCCGTCCACCGGAATACAAAAGCCGCATGCGCTGGATTATTCCTCTGGTGATTGCTCTTGCGATTTGCTTTCCGTTTGTTGCCACTAAATATGTGCTGACCGTCGCCATTCTCGGGCTGATCTACGTGCTTCTCGGTCTGGGGCTGAACATCGTCGTGGGTCTGGCCGGTCTGCTGGATCTGGGATATGTCGCGTTCTACGCGATTGGGGCGTACGGTCTGGCGCTGGGGTACCAGTATCTCGGCTTAGGCTTCTGGAGCATGCTGCCGCTGGCGGCGATCATGGCCGCCGCCGCAGGCGCCCTGCTCGGTTTCCCGGTACTGCGCATGCACGGTGACTATCTGGCCATCGTCACCCTCGGGTTCGGGGAGATTATTCGCCTGATACTGAACAACTGGCTGACCTTCACCGGCGGACCCAACGGCGTGTCGGCCCCTCCCCCCACTTTTTTCGGCCTGGAATTTGGACGACGCGCGAAAGAAGGCGGCGTGCCCTTCCACGAATTTTTCCACCTGACCTACAACCCGAACATGAAGTTTATTTTCATCTACGCGGTGCTGTTCCTGGTGGTGATGCTGGTGCTCTACATTAAGCACCGCCTGACGCGAATGCCGATTGGTCGGGCGTGGGAAGCGCTGCGTGAAGACGAAATTGCCTGCCGCTCAATGGGGCTGAATCATGTTCTGGTTAAGCTTTCCGCCTTTACGCTGGGCGCGTCGACCGCGGGCATTGCCGGGGTGTTCTTCGCCACCTATCAGGGGTTCGTGAATCCTACCTCGTTTACCTTCTTTGAATCGGCACTGATCCTCGCCATTGTGGTGCTGGGCGGTATGGGCTCTACGCTTGGCGTGGTGCTGGCCGCCTTTGTGCTCACGGTAACGCCGGAACTGCTGCGCAGTTTTGCCGAGTACCGCGTCCTGCTGTTTGGCATGCTGATGGTGGTGATGATGATCTGGCGTCCACGCGGTTTGATCCGCATTAACCGCAGCGGGTTTGCCGTGCGTAAGGGCGTCGCGCCATGAACGGAACGATACTACGCGTTGAACATCTGATGATGCACTTCGGCGGGATTAAAGCGCTAAACGACGTCAACCTGGACGTGAAGCGTGGCTCCATTACCGCCCTGATTGGGCCAAACGGAGCGGGAAAAACCACCGTGTTTAACTGCCTGACGGGCTTCTACAGAGCCTCCGGCGGCAACATTTTATTTAATACCCGCCATAAAACGACCAACGTCATTCAGGTCCTCGGACAAAAATTCCAGCCCGGCGACTGGATTAACCCCGCGCAGTTCGGGCAGCGTCTTTTCTACAAAATGTTCGGCGGAACCCACCTGGTCAACCGTGCCGGGCTGGCGCGCACGTTTCAAAATATCCGTCTTTTTCGCGAGATGTCGGTCGTGGAAAACCTGCTGGTGGCGCAGCATATGCGCGTTAACCGCAATCTGCTTGCCGGGATCCTGAATACGCCGTCCTACCGGCGGGCAGAAAGCGACGCCCTGGACAGAGCCTTCTACTGGCTGGAAGTGGTGGATCTGGTGGAGTGCGCCAATCGCCTGGCGGGAGAGATGTCCTACGGCCAGCAGCGGCGACTGGAAATCGCGCGGGCAATGTGTACCGGGCCGGAAATGATCTGCCTGGATGAACCCGCCGCCGGACTGAACCCGGTTGAAACGCACAAGCTGAGCAGCATTATTCGCTTTCTGCGGGATCATCATGACATCACGGTATTACTGATTGAGCATGATATGGGGATGGTGATGGAAATTTCGGACGACATTATCGTGCTCGACCACGGCGATGTGATTGCCAGGGGGAAACCCGAGCAGATCCAGCATGATGAAAAGGTCATTGCCGCCTACCTGGGTACGGACGAAAGTGAGGTCTCCCTATGAGCGAACCGCTGCTGGCTTTTCGCGAAGTGGATGTCTTTTACGGTGTCATTCAGGCACTGAAGCAGGTCTCCCTCGAGGTGAATAAGGGGGAAACCGTGGCGCTGATTGGCGCAAACGGCGCGGGAAAATCGACATTGCTGATGTCCATCTTTGGCCAGCCGCGTATCCGCAGCGGGCAGATCCTTTTCGGCGGGGAAGATATCAGCCATAAATCCACCCACTACGTCGCGTCCGGCGGCATTGCGCAGGCGCCTGAAGGCAGACGAATTTTTCCGGATATGACCGTTGAAGAGAATCTGCTGATGGGGACCATCCCCATCGGCAGCCAGTTTGCGGCTGAAGATATGCAAACCATGTTTGACCTTTTCCCTCGCCTGAAAGAGCGGCGCAAGCAGCGCGCGATGACGATGTCCGGTGGCGAACAGCAGATGCTGGCGATCGCCCGAGCGCTTATGAGCCGTCCGAAGCTGCTGCTGCTGGATGAACCGAGCCTCGGTCTGGCGCCGATTGTGGTGAAACAGATCTTCCAGACTCTGCGCGAGCTGGCCCGTAACGGCATGACTATCTTTCTGGTGGAACAGAATGCGCATCACGCGTTGAAGCTCTCTGACCGCGGGTATGTGATGGTAAACGGACAGATCAGGTTGACCGGCAGCGGCGAGGAGCTGCTGGGGAATCAGGAGGTGAGGAAGGCGTATTTGGGCGGGGTGTGATTTGATACCTGCCGAATGCGCTTATACAGCGATGGACCATTTCGGCATATACGGAATAGAAAAATTGGAGGATACCTTAGTCGATATCGCCTCTTTATTTAAATTGCTTCCGGCAATTCTTACAGGTTTGCTAGTAAGGAAAGTAGTAAAACGAATCTAATTTATGAGCCTTCAGGGGTAGCGTCGAAGGATTCTTTTGACCCGGAAACGCAAAACCCCTAATCGTAGGATATCCAACTTTCGGGGTTCACTTCATTTCGGTAGTCACACGATAACGTCGTTAAATAAAACTGTCGTCGTCATTGCTGTAGTCGTCATCTACATCGTCGTTCTGCCAGGCGTCGTTATTATTGCCGAGCGGATCGTTCTGGTTGAGGAAACGGGTGTCAGAGACGTTATTGAAGTCGCCGTATTGATTACCGACAAACGGTTCACCACCGACGGGTATTGTCGGTTCTTCGATGATGTTCACTATCTCTTCCGGCCGCGACTGATGGAACATGCTGGTAAGCATCTCGGCCAGCGCGATGCCACCGGCCACGCCAGCGGCTGTCTGGAGCGCGCCAGCCATAAAACCGCCGCCGCGAGTAGCCGGCGCTGGCGCCCGAGAGTAATTCTGCGCCGGCGGCTGTTGCGGCTGGGCATTCCAGCTGTTTTCAGGCTGCGGGTTACTTTTCCCGCCACCAAACAGGCCGCCGAGGAAACTGCCGCCCGTCGAGGGTTTGCTTTTTTGCGCGGCTAATTCGCTTTCCAGCTCCTGAACCCTGGACTGCAGGCGTTTCAACGCCGCTTCCTGAATCAAAATCGATTGCGCCATATAGTAGGGGGCCGCAGGCTGCTGTCTGACGAATTCAGCGATCTGACGCTCCGCATCTGCATCCCGTTGGCTGTTTTGTTGTCCGGCCTGTTTAAGACGCTCGAAAAGGCCGTTGATAAGCTGCTGTTCTTCATATTGCATGACAATAACCTTCCGCTCTCCGGGGTGGATACCAACCAGTTTATCAGCGGCGGCA
This sequence comes from Enterobacter sp. PI-10, assembly GCF_027947695.1. NCBI lineage: Bacteria > Pseudomonadati > Pseudomonadota > Gammaproteobacteria > Enterobacterales > Enterobacteriaceae > Enterobacter > Enterobacter sp. PI-10. The sequence continues at coordinate 177,633 of NZ_JAJNOG010000007.1, forward strand.
ACCTGTGTCTGACGAGTGAAATGTTTGTTTAAGATTGGTTGCAGGTTATCTGAAAATCGCCCTGCTTTCCGGGCTTGATATTAGAAAGTTAGGCTTACCGTTCTGGTATGGCAGCAAATTCTCGGGCACAGCAGGATCGGGATGATGATGAGATATGATCGCTTCGCGCTAAGCCAGAGGCACAAAAAAACCACCTTTCGGTGGTTTCACGACACTGCTTATTGCTTTGATTATTCTTTGTTTCCCATGGTAACCGGAGTGGGACTTGAACCCACACAGCGCGAACGCCGAGGGGTTTTAAAAACTATAAGAGAGTCATACGTATCATAAATTTATGATACGTATGACTCTCTTATAGGGTAATCACTGGTGATGGTTGCACTTCTGCTACCACTATTTTTGGAGAACTAAATTAAGTTTTTCTTACAATCAAGCGGAAGGTGAAGCGTTTGAATGGCTGCTTCAAAAGCAGCGTCTACGTGGTGTCGACGCTTCGACAAAAGTGTAACACTACAATCCCCCTCAACTTCGGTGGGGCTTTGCTTTTTCTTTTTCGTAGTATCCTCATTATCATTCTGTATGTTACACAAACAAAAACCATAAGGAAGGTTAGGAATGGACAGCGCGAAATCCCTGGCAAAAAGGATGCTGAAGAGCCTTGATGCTGGCGATTCCGGCTTCCTGGTTTCTGTAGCGCAGGGAATGCTCTCTTTTCCGGTTAGCATGTATTACCTCGGTTATGACTTCATAGACACGGCTCATCGCCATGCTAATTTTGATGATCGTGTGAGGATGGCGAACATGCTCAAACGAGGCATATCGGTTAATCAGGAAGCTCAAAAAATAGTTAACGCCGTTATCAGAGAGTTCATGTCAAAAGTGAACATTGATAATATTCAGGGCATTGCACAAAATTTTACTGGCGTAATGGCTGGTAAATTCATATTCGCTGAGTTAACCGGAGTAAAACTAGGCGCTGCCGTATCGTCACGCATTATGACCTCGTTCGCCGCTGGCGTGGTCATCGGAAGCGCTCTCACGATTGGTGCAGAAACATCGAGAGCTATCTATACGGCTAGAAAGCTTGAAAACCAGAACCCTGTACTCTACTACCGACTTAAGAGTATGGGTGATTTAGATCTTCTGTATTTTCTTGTTGAAGAAAAATTGAAACCTTTTCTTGACGCATGCAGCGTAGCAGATGTAAACAAGCATGAATTTAACGAAGTATGTAAATACTTTTTTGGTGGATTATGAACACTCAGGACATTATCAAATTAATAGCATCCAGAATTCTGCGCGGGTTGGGGATGGGAATTGCTTCTGCGGGCCTATTGTCCTGTATTTATTTCTTTTCATTTTCAAAAGACGAATCCCGTTTTATCTGGGGTGCAGCGTCTGGTGCTCTCATTGTCCTTGGTTACTTTATATACCGAATCGCGATACTCAAGGTTTTTGACGAACGTTGAAGACCTCAATTGCTCATACTCCATCAAAAAACCCACCGATTGGTGGGCTTGATGTTAAAGACTTAGGCTTAACGTCTTCCTGTCATAATAGAATGACGGAAAGGCATCAAATAGGATGAAATCAACCGCAACTTTTCGCGTGGTCCACATTTAAGTGGTGGTCGCTGGGCAGTAGTGCCCTCTTGTTGTGGCGAAGTTGAATGGCGAAAGATAGGCACAAAAAAACCACCTTTCGGTGGTTTCACGACACTGCTTATTGCTTTGATTATTCTTTGTTTCCCATGGTAGCCGGAGTGGGACTTGAACCCACACAGCGCGAACGCCGAGGGATTTTAAATCCCTTGTGTCTACCGATTCCACCATCCGGCCAGGGAAGAAAGTGGAGGCGCGTTCCGGAGTCGAACCGGACTAGACGGATTTGCAATCCGCTACATAACCGCTTTGCTAACGCGCCGTAAAACTTTTCAAACTGACACCCGCTACTGCGCATGTCTTTAATCTGGAGCGGGAAACGAGACTCGAACTCGCGACCCCGACCTTGGCAAGGTCGTGCTCTACCAACTGAGCTATTCCCGCATGTCATCAAGTAAATGTCTAACCACTTGATTTCATTATCGTCCGGCTGACTGTGCCGCCGTTCGATGCGTTGCATTCTACTGATATGACGTTATGAGTCAACGTTATTTTTTGCATCCCCGGATCGTTTGCTGAAAATTACGGCGAAACGATCACTGATCAAGCAAATCCCCTCGGGCAGCGTTCAAATATTGCAGCATTGACCACAGCGTCAGCACTGCCGCTACCCACAGCAGGCCAATTCCCGCCCACTCAACCCAGGCGTTCGGACGCCAGAGCATCCAGACCAGCGCCGCCATCTGCGCCGTCGTTTTCACTTTACCAATCCACGAGACCGCCACGCTGCTGCGTTTTCCCAGCTCCGCCATCCACTCGCGAAGCGCAGAGATAATAATCTCACGGCCAATCATGGTTGCCGCAGGCAGCGTCACCCACCAGGTATGATAGTGCTCGGCCACCAGCACCATGGCAATCGCGACCATCACTTTATCCGCCACCGGATCGAGGAAGGCGCCGAAACGGGTGCTTTGATTCCAGCGGCGCGCCAGATAGCCATCAAACCAGTCTGTTACCGCTGCGATAAGGAAGATCAATGCGCACGCAAAGGGTGCCCAGACAACCGGCAGGTAAAACGCCAGCACAAAGAACGGGATGAGTACAACACGAAAAAGAGTGAGCAACGTAGGGATATTATATTGCATAGTGACGGTAACTATTTGTTGTCAGTAAAATTTAGCTCTATGTTGCTACAGAGCCCTCAATGTTTCAACGAGTAGTAGATCTTTTCTGCCAGCCCTTGCGAAATACCCGGCACTTTTGCAATTTCCTCCATGCTGGCGTTGAGTAATCCTTGCAATCCGCCCATATATTTCAGCAGCATCTGGCGACGTTTTGGCCCCACGCCTTCAATCGTTTCCAGGCTACTGGTATTTTTCACCTTCGCCCGTTTTTTGCGGTGACCGCTGATGGCATGATCGTGTGATTCATCGCGAATATGCTGGATGACGTGAAGCGCCGGCGAATCCGACGGCAGGCTGAAGCCCTCACCTTCCGGCTCGAAGAACAGTGTCTCCAGACCGGCCTTACGATCGGCCCCTTTTGCGACACCCAGCAGCAGCGGATGTTTTTTATCCCAGCTGACATCAAGCGATTCAAATACCGCTTTCGCCTGGCCGAGCTGCCCTTTTCCACCGTCAATCAGGATCACATCCGGGATTTTGCTCTCCTCAATGGCTTTACCATAGCGACGACGCAGCACCTGATTCATCGCCGCATAGTCATCGCCCGGCGTGATGCCGGTGATGTTATAGCGACGATACTCGGCGCGCAGCGGGCCGTTAGCATCGAACACCACGCAGGACGCCACCGTCTGTTCCCCCATCGTATGGCTGATGTCGAAACACTCCATCCGTTTCACTTCCGGCAGCTTCAGCAGCGTTGCCAGGGCCGTTAAACGCTGGTGCACCGTCGACTGCTGCGAGAGCTTAGTGGTGAGCGCCGTCGCCGCGTTGGTTCGCGCTAGCTTCAGATAACGCGCACGATCGCCGCGCGGTTTGGTTTGTACATTGACCCGACGGCCCGCCAGCTCAGAGAGCGACTCGCCCAGCAGGGTTTTATCGTCAAGATTAAAATCGAGCAGGATCTCAGAAGGCAGCGTGCGCATCTGGCTCCCCTGCAGATAGAACTGGCCGACAAAGGTTTCCACCACTTCACCCAGTTCGGTACCGCCAGGCACTTTCGGAAAATAGCTGCGGCTGCCGAGCACTTTGCCCTGGCGAATAAACAGCACGTGCACGCAGGCCATCCCGGCGTCAAAGGCTACGCCGATAACGTCGAGATCGTCACCGGTATTCGAGACAAACTGTTTCTCAGTGACTCTGCGCACCGCCTGGATTTGGTCGCGGATCCGTGCGGCCTCTTCGAACTCGAGTGCGGCACTGGCTTTTTCCATCCGCGCGATAAGCTGCGTTAAGACCTGATCGTCTTTTCCAGCTAAGAACAGGCGCACATACTCCACCTGCTGAGCATACTCCTCTTCACTCACCAGCCCGGCTACACACGGCCCCAGGCAGCGACCAATCTGGTACTGAAGGCACGGGCGCGAGCGGTTACGGTAAACGCTGTTTTCACACTGGCGGATTGGGAAGATTTTTTGCAGCAGCGCCAGCGTTTCACGCACGGCATAGCCGTTAGGGAACGGCCCGAAATATTCACCCTTTGCATGTTTCGCACCGCGGTGCATGGCGAGGCGCGGATGGGTGTCGCCGCTCAGAAAAATAAACGGGTAGGATTTATCATCACGCAACAGGACGTTATAGCGCGGCTGGTAGAGCTTAATATAGTTGTGCTCTAGCAGCAGCGCTTCTGTCTCCGTGTGCGTGACGGTGACATCAATATTCTGGATGAGTGAGACCAGCGCTTCGGTCTTACGGGAGGCCAGATTGCTGCGAAAATAGCTGGAGAGACGTTTTTTAAGATCTTTTGCCTTCCCCACGTAGATAACCGTACCGCCAGCGTCATACATGCGATAGACGCCAGGCTGGCTGGTTACGGTTTTCAGAAATGTTTTTGAATCGAACACATCACTCACTGACTTAACAACGTCTCCGCATTACACAAACCATGCCGGATGGCCAGATGCGTCAGTTCCACATCACCATGAATGTTCAGTTTACTGAACATACGGTAACGATAGCTGTTGACCGTTTTCGGGCTGAGATTCAGCTGTTCCGAGATCTCATTCACCTTCTGACCTTTAGTGATCATCAGCATAATCTGCAATTCACGCTCGGACAAACTGGCAAACGGTGATTCGGTTTTCTCGGGCTCGATCTGGCTCAGGGCCATCTGCTGTGCGATGTCGGAAGCAATGTAACGCTGTCCTGCATACACGGAACGGATCGCATTGACGACTTCCTGCGGCGCCGCTCCTTTGCTCAGATAGCCCGCTGCGCCCGCCTGCATCACTTTCGCGGGCAGTGGGTTTTCGGTATGCACGGTCAGCATGATGACTTTTGTATCAACAAACGTACGCGCGATTTTGCGTGTTGCTTCAAGACCACCGATACCGGGCATGTTCATATCCATCAGTACCACATCTGCCGAGTTTGTGCGGCACCATTTTACCGCATCTTCGCCACAGCACGCCTCACCGGCAACTTTAATACCTTTAATATCTTCAAGAATGCGTCGTATCCCTGCGCGCACCAGTTCGTGGTCATCAACAAGAAGGACGTTGATCAAAGGAAATGTCTCCAGAATAGGGATAACGCTACTGAGTGATAATTTGGTTTATATTAACGGTTTTCCTCACAAGATTAAAACGTTAAAAAACCGGCTATTCGATTTTGCTCTCGTTTTTGGAAATTAGGCTGTACAGTCCGTGGAAAGAGAGACCATGCAGTCAGGGCTTTTGCAGCTTTTTTTAAGCATCTGTATTCAAAAAGTTACAAAAAACTTGCAGGCTTTTCCTGCAAAAAAACAGATCTCAAATTTTTGTAACAATAATTAACGGCAAGCGAACCGGGCATAAACAATTAATAGCCTTTAACGGCGGTTAAGTTTACCGGTACGTTCTGTTTACGCAATTAAACCTCCACGTAAAAGTACAAAAAACAACCACTGCATTTTTTGCTTCAGCTTGTGGTATACTCCGCCGCCTTGACTTTCGTCGTCGCGCTTAAGCGCCGTTTAATAATGAGGAAAATAAATGAGCACACCTGAATTTGCCACTGCGGAGAATAACCAGGAACTGGCACAGGAAGTAAACTGCCTGAAAGCATTGCTAACGTTGATGCTGCAGGCGATGGGCCAAGCTGATGCCGGTCGTGTGATCATTAAAATGGAAAAACAAATCGCGGAGATGGAAGACCAGGCTGAATCTGCGGTATTTGCTAACACCGTTAAGCAAATCAAACAAGCCTACCGCCAGTAACAAAAAACGGCTGGATGCAGTGCATTCAGCCGTTCCCTCGTCTGTCACGCAGAACGTATTATCCTGTCAGATCAGCCCCGTTGCCGCCGCGTAACACGCAATCTGGGTTTTGTTAGGCGCATTGAATTTCTTCTGCATATTTTTCTGATGGAAGTTAACGGTATTCTCTGAGATAGAGAGAATGATCGCTATTTCCGCTGACGTCTTCCCTTCCGCAGTCCATTTCAGAATTTCGCGCTCGCGTTTACTGAATTTCATTTCTGGCGGCATGACCATCTCATCTTCAAAACGCGTCAGAGACGTTAAAGCCATTTGCACCAGCATTTGCAACCGCAGTTCTATTTCCTCACGGGCAAATGGCCCTTCCTTAAGACTCGTACGAGATACTGACAGGAAGCCAAGCGCGTGGTTAGGCAGCATCAGGCACTGCGTTATTCCCGCGCGTAAACCGTGGTCCTGGGCGCTATGCCATAATTCCTGCGCCTCGGCAAATAATGCGTCTGTCCAGGGTAGATGACCCTGGATGAAATTTTCTGCTTTTAAAACCGGATCGATAGCGAAATAGTTCGCGGAATGATATTGCGCCATCCACGGCTTTGGATAAGTAGTCTGCAAAGAGATTTTAGGGCGCGTAAAGGGCACGGGATGCCGCACGCAGAGCGCGTAATAATCGAATTCCAGCGCCTGAGTTTGCCGCTCTAGCTCCTGATATACCTCATCGGTACTCGTCAATTGCTGAAACCGGAGTGAGCAGTCCCGTCGCCAGTTGAAAAAGTCTGAATCCTTCATACCTACTAAATGAAGCCTCTGAAAAGATAATCATTATTATGGTGAATATAACCTAACACATAAAACTTTTTTCTAACTACAAAATATCGGCAATAGCACAATTAACTTTACTATTGATAAGGTTTATCCGAGCTGGGCGGAATAAAAAATCAAAGGACGGCGCCCGTAGGGAGAATAATTTGCTCCAGCCTAAATTTCTGGAGCAAATTAGTGCATAAATGCTACTGCATAAGGAATTTTTCAAGGAACTGACGGGTTCGCGGCTGTTGAGGATTGGCGAACAGACTTTTCGCCGGCCCCTGCTCAACAATCCGACCCTGATCCATGAAGATGGCTCTGTCAGCAACATCGCGTGCAAAGCTCATTTCATGCGTTACGATCACCATCGTCCTTTTTTCCTGCGCCAGCTGGCGAATGGTGTTCAGCACTTCACCCACCAGTTCAGGATCGAGCGCGGAGGTCGGTTCATCAAACAGGATCACGTCAGGACGCATCGCCAGCGCGCGCGCTATCGCCACGCGCTGCTGTTGGCCGCCCGACAGACGGCGCGGATAGCTGGTCTCTTTCCCCGCCAGCCCGACTTTGGCGAGCAGTTCGCGCGCGCGCGCCGTCGCTTCCTCTTTTGGCTCACCTTTAACGATAACCGGCCCTTCGATAATGTTCTCCAGCACCGTACGGTGCGGGAAGAGATTAAAGTTCTGGAAAACGAAACCGACATGCTGGCGCAGGCGGCGAATTAAACCTTTCTGCTGGCTGATTGATTTCCCTGTATCAATCGTTATCTCGCCTACCCGGATGGTGCCGCCTTCCGGCTGTTCAAGCAGGTTAATGCTGCGCAGCAGCGTCGTCTTTCCCGAACCGCTCGGTCCGATAATCGCCACCACTTCTCCCTGCTCTACTTCCAGATCGATCCCGTGGAGCACCGTTTGACCGTGGAATTTTTTCACCAGGTTTTTGACGTCGATAGCACTCATTTTGGATCACGCTCCTGGCGGTTAAGCTGGTTTTCGAAGTAGTTTTGCAGAGCAGACAGTACCGTCGCCATCACCCAGTAAATTAGCGAGGCGGCCAGATACATGGTAAAGACTTCAAGCGTGCGCGAAGTAATAAGCTGTGCCTGACGGAAAAGTTCCGGAACCTGAATCGTTGCTGCCAGGGAAGTATCTTTCACCAGGCTAATAAAGCTGTTGCTGAGCGGCGGTAGCGCTACGCGCGCCGCCTGAGGCAGAATGGCCCGGCGCAGCGTCTGCCATGGCGTCATCCCGATACTGGCCGCCGCTTCCCACTGTCCTTTGTCAATGGAGGAGATGGCCGCACGCAGAGTTTCAGAGGTGTACGCCGCGGTATTGAGCGACAGACCAATCATCGCTGCCGGAATCGGATCCAGCTCGATACCAAACTGCGGCAAGCCGTAGTAGATCATAAAGAGCTGGGCGATAAGCGGCGTACCGCGAAACACGGAGATATAAAAACGCGCCAGCCAGCGCACCGGCAGGATGGGCGACATGCGCATTAAGGCCAGCACAAATCCCAGAACCAGCCCAAAGAACATCCCGCCGATACTGAGCTGTAACGTAAATACCGCACCTTTCAGCAGAAACGGCAGAGAATCAATAACCAGTTGAATACTTTCTTGCATTATTATTTTTCGACCTGATTTTTAGACATGAGGATGGTAGGCAAACAGCGCAGGCGCCCCGCCGGTATGGACAAATAAAATCGGCCCTTCATCCTTAAAGCGTTTCTGCGCAATGCCGTCAATCAGTCCGGCCATCGCTTTGCCGGTATAGACCGGATCGAGCAATATCCCCTCGAGGCGCGCCAGCAGCTTCACCGCTTCCATGCCCTCTTCGTTAGGCGTACCGTAACCCGGCGCAAAATAGTCATCCCAGAGCAGAATATCGGCCTTTGCCTTCAGCTCCAGCTGCTCTGCGACCGCCTGCTGTAACGTAACCACTTTTGGCTTCTGATCCGCTACGCTGCGGGACACCGTCACCCCGATAAGCTCGACGTCCGGCAGCAGTTGTTCGAGCCCCACCGCCAGCCCGGCATGCGTGCCCGCGCTTCCGGACGCGACAACCACGGAGGAGAGGCTCACTGCGCCCTCGCACTGCTGCGCAATTTCCAGCGCACTTTCCACATACCCCAGCGCGCCCAGCGCGTTCGAACCGCCGACAGGAATAACGTAGGGGCGGAACCCCTGCGCTTCCAGACGCGTCGCCAGCTCGTCGAGCTGGGCGGCCGGATCGGTCAACGCATCCACCATTTCTACCTGCACATTAAACAGATCCAGCAGCAGACGGTTACCGTTGGTGAGATAGTTTTCTGCCCGCGTGCCAATCGGGTTTTCCAGCAACGCCACGCAGTGGAGCCCAAGCTTTGCCGCCACGGCCGCCGTCTGGCGAACGTGGTTGGACTGGATGGCCCCGGCAGTAATGAGCGTATCCGCGCCTTCGCGCAGGGCGTCAGCAGCCAGAAACTCCAGCTTGCGCAGCTTGTTGCCCCCCATCGCCATCGGCGTCACGTCATCACGCTTAATAAAAATATCGCGCCCTAAATAATCAGAAAATCGCGGCAGGTACTCCAGCGGCGTCGGCGCGCCGATGAACTCCAGGCGGGGAAAGCGCGTTAAATTCTGTAGTGACATGGGTTCTCCGGTAACTCTGACAAAATGTGATATTTTTCATTATGCACGCAGACGCGAAAGAAATAAAAAAGGCGCTTTTAAAAGCGCCTTTTTTTACGGCAGAAATTTATTTCGTGACGTCTGCACCGAACCACTTCTCGGAGAGCGCTTTCAGGCTACCGTCTTTTTGCATGTCAGCAATCGCGGAATCAATCGCTTTAACCAGGTCTTCGTTACCTTTACGAACGGCAACGCCTGATTCCTGACGAGAGAACGCATCACCCGCTACCGCCAGGGTATTGTTGGTTTTCTTCACCAGATCCAGCGCGGCCAGGCGGTCAACCAGAATGGCGTCGATACGGCCCACGCGCAGATCCTGGTATTTCGTCGGGTCGTCATCATAGGTGCGGATATCCACGCCCTGCACGTTCTGGCGCAGCCACTCTTCATAGTTAGTACCCAGACCAACACCGACTTTCTTCCCTTTCAGGTCCGCGGCAGTTTTAATTCCGCCTTCGTTGCCTTTCTTCACCAGCGCCTGAATACCGGACACGGTGTACGGCGTAGAGAAGTCATATTTCTTCTTACGCTCGTCAGAAATGGTCACCTGATTGATCACCACATCAATACGTTTGGAATCCAGCGACGCCAGCATACCGTCCCACTTGGTCGGTTTCAGGGACGCTTTCACGCCGAGGTGCTTCGCCAGCTCTTCAGCAAACTCCACTTCAAAACCGGTCAGCTTACCGTCATCGCCCTGGAAGCTGAACGGAGGATAGGTTCCTTCCAGCCCGACCAGCAGCGTACCGCGCTCTTTTACTTTATTCAGCAGGTTTTCTGCGGCGAACGTTTTCACGCTCATGCCCGCAACCAGCGCAACGGCCATAACACCCATCAGCGCCTGACGACCCAGAAGTGCAAATTTCATAAATACCCCGATATAGTGGAATTTTTACGTAGTGTAGAGAAATCGCCTGCAACGTCAAAGGCGACTGCGCTACATCTTATTCTTTTTTAATATATATCAGAAGTTGTTCCGGCGTGGGCTTTCTGCTTTATGGCACCCGGCATTTGTACCTTGTATTGCGCATACTTGCGCAGCGCAATTCGGTAGTTGTTGGTGCTGGTCGCAGGCAGCCACGGCTCCAGATTTTCATCCAGATAACCGGTTTTCAGCAGATCGCGAGAAATATTGTTTACGGTCAGATGTTGCCCAAGGCGGCGCAGGCGAACGACATATTCGCGAACGGTGCCGTGGCTCATCTCCGTTTGTTCAAACAGGAACTGTTTGAAGCCGATAATATCGAAGAAGTCGCTTTGCTCTTTGCAGTGGAGATCCCCACAGAAACGGCAAAGCGCCACCCACTCTTTTTGCTCTTCGAGCCATGCTGCTTCGTCCATCAACGTGTCGAGACGCGAAATCGCAATCTTATTGACGATTTCGCCCCGGCGAACCAGCGTGATACGATCGAGTAACTTGTTACAGTGGGCGCAATGCGTCTGGCTGTGTTTAAAGTCTTTCAGGTAGCGGCTTAAAGGCCGTCTTTTAGATTGCTGCACCGTCATGATAACTCCTGGTTGTCAATACGTTGTGCGGCATTTTTAAGGTGAATCAATCACCTATAACTTACCCAGCTTGGTTCGTAAGCGTTTAATGGCCTGGCTGTGCAGCTGGCTCACCCGCGACTCTCCCACCTCCAGAACAGCGCCAATCTCTTTGAGGTTAAGCTCTTCCTGGTAATAAAGGGTCAATACCAGCTGTTCGCGTTCAGGCAGAGCTTCAATAGCCTCCATGACGCGCTGGCGTAAATTCCCTTCCATTAAATGGTGTAACGGGTTCTCCTGCTGGTGCTCGTCCGTCACCAGCTCGATGCTATCGCCATGCTCTTCGCGCCACTCATCATAAGAGAAGAGTTGGCTATTATTGGTATCGAGCAACATCTGACGATACTCTTCAACAGCAATGCCAAGACGTTCCGCCACTTCGGTTTCAGTTGCGTTACGTCCCAGTTCCTGTTCCAGCTGCCCCATCGCATGCGCCACTTCGCGCGCGTTGCGGCGAACACTGCGCGGCACCCAGTCGCGGCTGCGCAGCTCGTCCAGCATCGCACCACGAATACGCTGAACTGCGTAAGTCGTAAATGCCGTTCCTTGCAGAGCGTCGTATCGGTCAACTGCATTCAATAACCCGATACCGCCCGCCTGTAGCAGATCGTCGAGTTCCACGCTCGCCGGCAAGCGCACCTGGAGGCGCAATGCTTCGTGACGCACCAGCGGGACATAACGCTGCCACAGCGAGTGTTTATCCATTACACCTTCAGCGGTATAGAGTGAATTCACGATAAACAGCCCTGCGTTAGTTGAGTTATCGGCATGATTATCCGATTCTGCAGGGCGTTCAATTGGATGAAAAAGGGGGATAAAGTGAGGTTATTCTGAGGTTGCCCACAACAGGGGCAACATTTCTGCCTAAATTAACAGTTGTAACAATGAAAGATCGTCGCCCAGTTTGACGCTATCTATATGTTGATGAAAGAGCTTTCCCGCTTCCTGATTATGCTGGCTAAGGGAGTGGAAGCTGTAAATAACATCAATGATATTATCTTGTTCAATTTTCCCCGCCACGAGTGCCTGACCGGCAAGTAACGTTTTAAGGAAATAGAACTCAGCAACGATTAAATAAAGGTTATTCAACATGCTGCGGCCGTTGTTCTGCGGGAAGCCCTGCTCCCACAGTTTGTATTTAAAAAAGTTCTTGAATAAATGGTCATTGGTCGCCAGATAACTGCCCGCCACATCGCGCCAGACGGACTCGATGTTTTCCATGACCTTCTCTGCCGGCACGGTGTCACCCGCAGACTCAAATTGTTGATAAAGCTGGGTAAAATAACGGTTTAATACCGCACCGCCGCGGGCTGTTACTTTCTTGGTGAAGTAGCTCTGGATGAGCGAAATTAACGCGAACTTCAGGCTATAGTTCTGATTAAAGCCGCCTAATTCCGTTTTGATTTTACCGCTCACCAGTTCGTTAACCAGTGAGAAATAGACCGTTTCGAGCGTGCCGATATTCTCTGCGATATTATCGAGCTTTTCCGCCACCATGAGGAATTTCACTACGGCGTAAACCTGTTCTTCAACGCTGACGCCCTCAACGCTGAAAATATTCTGGCAGAAGAGATTGATGACCTTGGCCTTCAAATCAATCATCGGCGCATTATTGACGTCCTGCTGAACAATGACAGATTCCATCAACGACATAGACTCCCGATCGTTCAACAGAAGTCGGGTCACTTCCGGACACGACAGGTTCAGCGATTTTTCGATTTCATTTTTATAGACCCGGCTTGTCCGTGGAAATGTCGAACAGGTTGGGCTTAAGGCCTGGACGCCCATGGCGCCATGAACAGAACAGAGTTTTTCCGTATCCATAAACGGGCAGTTTTTACTTTCCGTATGGAAAATCACTTCACCCCAGTGGTCATAGTTTTTTTTGGTGACTTTTATCGCCGTTTTCGCCGTCTGACGAATAGCGGCATTTTTACTGTTCAGATAGCGATTAACGGAGGATTTATCAAACGCGATGGTCCAGCCCTGACAACAATGTTCACGGCATTCCCCACCGACACATGAAAAATCTGCGACCAGCTTTGGTTGAGTGACACTGATTTGTTTCACAGGCGGATTCTCAAATAGCAGAGATAAAAAAACCCCGCCGAAGCGGGGTTTCACGCGTAAAATTAACGCAGCAGAGACAGAACGGTCTGTGGAACCTGGTTTGCCTGAGACAGAACAGAAGTACCAGCCTGCTGCAGGATCTGCGCGCGGGACATGTTGGAAACTTCAGTTGCGTAGTCAGCGTCCTGGATACGGGACTGAGCAGCAGACAGGTTGTTAGAAGTGTTGTTCAGGTTGTTGATTGCAGAAGTGAAACGGTTCTGCACAGCACCCAGGCCAGAACGTGCTTTATCAACTTTAGCGATAGCTGCGTCGATGGTGCCCAGGTCGGTAGCGGTCATAGTTTTCAGGTCGATAGCGTTCACGCCCAGAGTGGTGGTGTCAGCTTTAGCACCGCTCAGGTCCAGATCGATGGTGTCGCCGTCGTTAACGCCAACCTGAATTTTAACTACGCCAGCAGTACCAGCAGTGCCGTCCAGCAGTTTGATGCCGTTGAAGTCAGTTTTGCCCGCAACGCGGTTGATTTCAGCCAGACGAGCGGTAACTTCATCCTGCAGAGAAGCCAGGTCAGAGGTGCTGTTGGTGCCGTTGCTTGCCTGAACAGCCAGTTCACGAACGCGCTGCAGGTTGTTGTTGATTTCGTTCAGAGAGCCTTCAGCAGTCTGCGCCATGGAGATACCGTCGTTGGCGTTACGTGCTGCCTGGTTCATACCTTTGATCTGAGCGGTCATGCGGTTTGCAATCGCCTGGCCAGCAGCATCGTCTTTCGCGCTGTTAATACGCAGACCGGAAGACAGACGCTCGATAGCAGTGCCCAGAGAAGACTGAGATTTGTTCAGGTTGTTCTGAGTGGTCAGGGACAACAGGTTAGTATTGATAACTGCCATAATTTTCTTTCCTTCAAAAATTGGGTTTTAGGTCCGGTGCCTAACACTCACAGCGTCTCTCACCGTCAACAAGGTTATCGACGGGTCCCCAAAAGACTTTAGAATCAATTTTGAAAAAATTACAACCAACTGATTATTAAGAGATTTATTTTTAAAAGATCAATTAAGGCCCAACAGAACGTTATTATTTATGCTTTTTTAACGCGCAAAGAGATGCAAAAAAGGCACACACTTATTCGTGTTTTCAAAGCGCAGATAATGATCCTAAAGTGCAATCCTTTCATTTACCCCGCCAGGACGCGTCTATTCTTTGGATTATTTTTTTCTCAGCATCGTAAACTTTTACGTTGAGAGGCCGATAAGAGTCCTGAACTACTTTCGTATTTTAAGGAAAATATGCATGGCTACTATCAGTAACCTCGGGATAGGTTCTGCAGGACTCGGGGATTTATATAATCAGTTGGATGCAGCAGAAAGAACCAAGCTGACGACGATTACTTCCCAGCAATCAACGTATAACGCGCAGTTAAGCGCTTACGGCAAGCTGCAGAGCGCCATGACATCGCTGCAGACCGCGACCGCTGCGCTGGGTAAAGCAACCACCTGGAACTCAACGTCCGTTAGCAGTACCAACACGGCCTTTACCGCCACGACAACGGCTGACGCATCTGTAGGTTCCTTTGTTGTAAACGTCAACCAGGTTGCCAAGGCACAGGCACTCACTACCGGCTCCTATGCAAACAACACGGATCTGCTGGGCGATACGACAGGTACAACGCGTAAAATCACCATCACCCAGCCGGGCACGAAAACGCCTTTAGAGGTCACCCTGGCGGATGGCGATACGTCTCTGGCCGGGATCGCGAGCGCCATTAATAAAGCGAACGGCAACGTCACCGCCAGCGTCATTAAAGCGAAAGACGGTGATTACCGCCTGATGCTGTCATCAAAAACCACCGGTACGGATGGTGCGATGACGGTAAGCGTCACCGGCGACGCCAAGCTGCAAAGCGCAATTGGCTACGATTCCGCCACCAAAACGGGCGCGCTGACGGTGAACACCGACGCGCAGAACGCGATTGTGGTAGTGAACAACATCTCCATCGAGCGCCAGTCGAATACCATTACCGATGCCCTGCCTGGCGTGACTTTCTCGCTGAAAGCAGAAAGCAAGGCAGATGAAACATTAGAGGTGACTCGCGCAACGGATGCTAACCAGAAAGCGATCACGGACTGGGTCACGGCGTATAACTCGCTGCAGTCCACCATTAACAGCCTGACGAAATATGTTCCGGTTGATGCTGGCTCCGGCAGCCAGTCAGCCAGCAACGGGGCACTTGTTGGTGATGCGAACGTGCGCGGGATCCAGTCTCAGCTGCGCGGTCTGCTGACCGAAGTGCAGAGCGGCTCGGTACAGATCATGGCCCAGCTGGGAATTACCCAGGACCCGGTAAAAGGTTCTGACGGTACCGTCGGTAACCTGAAAGTCGATACCGATAAGCTGAAAAAAGCGCTGACCGATAACCCGAACGCCG
Organism: Enterobacter sp. PI-10; assembly: GCF_027947695.1. Lineage (NCBI taxonomy): Bacteria > Pseudomonadati > Pseudomonadota > Gammaproteobacteria > Enterobacterales > Enterobacteriaceae > Enterobacter > Enterobacter sp. PI-10. Next base: position 193,124 of record NZ_JAJNOG010000007.1, read on the forward strand.
TACAGCAGTATTTTGTCGGTGACGGAAAGAAAACCGGTATGGCCACCCAGATGAACAACACGCTGACCACCATGCTCAGCACCAGTACCGGCAGCGCCGGGGTGATCCAGAACGCGAAAGACGGGATCAACAAAACGCTAAAAACGCTGGGTGAGCGTTACGATGCTATGGAAGCCACTATTGATGCCACCATGGCGCGTTACAAAACCCAGTTCACCAGTCTGGACGTATTAGTCACCAAAATGACCAGTACAGCCAACTACCTGACCCAACAGTTCTCACAAAAGTAGTCGTAGCCTTCAGGAGTGGATATGTATAAGACCTCTGGTGTTCAATCCTATCAGCAGATAGGAGTCGAAAGCGCAGTCATGAATGCCAGTCCACACCAGCTGATTGTCATGTTATTCGACGGGGCGCATAGCGCCCTTGTTCGCGCGCGTTTGTTCATGGAAGCCGGACAAATTCGTGAGAAAGGCGAAGCGTTAACGAAAGCCATCAACATCATCGACAACGGTTTAAAAGCAGGACTGAACATGGAGGTTGAGAGCGAGTTGTCCGGTAATCTTGCCTCCTTGTACGAATATATGGTTCGACGTTTGTTGCTGGCGAATGTCAGTAACGACGTAGACGCAATTGTTGAAGTCGAGGGTTTATTAAACAACATTGCGGATGCGTGGAAGCAAATCGGCCCCAATGCGTCCTCTATTTCAGGATAATTTTGATGAATAATCCCAGCGCAGCGCTTAGCCACTGGCAGGCGTTACATGCTCAGAGCATTGCTATGCTCAATCTCGCACATTCTGGTCAATGGGATGCGCTTATCGAGCAGGAAATGCATTACGTTCAACTGGTGGAAAAAATTTCGCAAACACCCATCATGTCATGCCCTCCGGCTCAGGTTGAGCAAGCGCGTGCGCTGCTGGAAATGATCCTTGAAAATGAGAATGCGCTAAAGGCTCTGCTGAAAGTCCGGATGGACGAACTGCGTAATCTGATTGATCAAACCGGTAAACAGCAATCCATCACGTCTACCTATGGAAAGCTGTCCGGGAATATTCTTTATCCAGAAAGTTTGACCCGCGACACACAACTATGATTTCTTCATCCATACTCCAGAAGTCTGCCAATGGCTTCTGGAGCAAGGATGATGAAAAACCCCACCCTGTTACAATGTTTTCACTGGTACTACCCTGCTGGCGGTGAATTGTGGCGAGAGGTCACGGCGTTAGCTCCCAATCTTAACGAAATCGGCATCAACATGATCTGGCTGCCGCCCGCCTGTAAAGGGGCATCCGGCGGGTATTCTGTCGGCTATGACACCTATGACCTGTTCGACCTTGGCGAGTTTGACCAGAAAGGCAGTATCGCCACGAAATACGGCGACAAAGCACAGCTGCTGGAGGCCATTGATGCCCTCAAGAGCAACGACATTGCCGTGCTGCTGGACGTGGTGGTCAACCACAAAATGGGCGCCGATGAAAAAGAGCCCGTGCGCGTTCAGCGCGTGAACGAGCAGGACCGCACGCAAATCGATGACGAGGTCATCGAGTGTGAAGCCTGGACCCGCTACACCTTCCCTGCCCGCGCCGGGCAGTATTCGCAGTTTATCTGGGACTACAAATGCTTCAGCGGCGTCGACCACATTGAAAACCCCGATGAAGACGGCATCTTTAAAATCGTCAACGACTACACCGGCGAAGGCTGGAACGATCAGGTTGATGATGAGATGGGTAACTTCGATTATCTGATGGGCGAAAATATCGACTTTCGCAATCACGCCGTGACCGAGGAGATCAAATACTGGGCCCGCTGGGTCATGGAACAGACGGGCTGCGACGGTTTTCGTCTGGACGCCGTCAAGCATATTCCCGCCTGGTTTTACAAAGAGTGGATTGAGCACGTCCAGGAAGTGGCCGACCAGCCGCTGTTTATCGTGGCGGAGTACTGGTCCCATGAGGTAGATAAACTTCAGGCCTATATTGACCAGGTCGCAGGCAAAACCATGCTGTTTGATGCCCCCCTGCAGATGAAATTCCACGAGGCGTCACGTCAGGGTCGGGATTACGACATGAGCCAAATCTTCACCGGCACCCTGGTAGAAGCCGATCCGTTTCATGCGGTCACCCTCGTCGCGAACCATGATACCCAGCCTTTGCAGGCGCTTGAAGCACCGGTCGAAGCCTGGTTTAAGCCGCTGGCCTACGCGCTGATCCTGCTGCGGGAAAATGGCGTGCCGAGCGTCTTTTATCCGGATCTCTTCGGCGCCAGCTATGACGACGCGGGAGGAGATGGTGAAACGTACCATATTGATATGCCGGTCATTGAGCAGCTTCACGAGCTGATCCTCGCGCGCCAGCGTTTTGCCCACGGCGTGCAAACGCTGTTTTTCGACCATCCAAACTGCATCGCCTTCAGCCGCAGCGGCACGGAAGACGATCCCGGCTGCGTGGTGGTGATGTCGAACGGGGACGACGGTGAAAAAGTGATTTGTCTTGGGGAAAACTATGGCAACAAAACGTGGCGGGATTTTCTCGGCAATCGCGAAGAAACCATCACCACGGCGGCGGATGGCGAAGGGACGTTTACATGCAAAGGCGGAAGCGTGAGCGTGTGGGTAATAGAGGAAGCGCTGTAGAACGGGAAACGTGCGGCCTGATGCCCTCACCCCGTCCCTCTCCCACAGGGAGAGGGCGCAAACACCAAAAACGGCAACGATGTTGCCGTTTTGCTTTTACCCTTAGGGCAGCTTACTCTCCAGCGGATTCTTGCTCAGGTAATCGGCACACTCAACCGTTGGGCGATCGACCTTCTGCAGCTCCAGCCCGTCGTACTCAAGCGTCGAGCCATCGCGCTCCAGCGGATAGATATCCAGCTTACGCGTCACGTTGTAATAACTGTCTGAACGCAGCATGATTTTACCCGGCACGGCAATCACGCGCTGCCATTGACGGCAGTCCAGCGTATCGCCCTCCTCCGTCACCACCAGCGTGGCAATCGCCTTCGGACTGACCATGTTGCTCTGCGGCCCTTTCGACTGCCAGTATCCCGCCAGCTGCGCCGGGACAGGGTGCTTGATCACGTCTTTATAATTATCGACCTGAACGCACCCGGTCAGTGCCAGCAGCGCGCCAGCAATTGCTATTTTTTTCATCATCTTTCCTGCATTCGAAGAAAAAAATATTGTGGCATTAAAGCGCTGCGGCTGCCAGCGGAGATCGACAGGTCTTAAACTATAACTATCACGCACTCTCCTGAGGCTCCTGTCTACCACGTGCAGACAAAAACCCCTGTTATATGGGGTTTCGCAAGGAGTCTGAAGGATTACTAATACAGGCTAGAGACGAACATGTTTATCGGCTCCGGCAACAAATCCTGCGGGTGATCGCCACCGAAGGTAGCCCACTTGCTTTTGCCGTTGATAATGGTCGATGCAACCCGATTATTGGATTCAGCATTATAAACAGTGATTTTCACTTCAATTTTGTCAGGAATGCCAGACCACTCAGTTGCGCGATCTTCCCAATGCAGTATCTGCGGAACCACATAATATCCGCGGCTGATTGAATGGTTAGCTTTCAGACATGTAACATCATCACAGTCAGCAAAAACAGTAACATTATCGGAATGCCGTAAAAATGCCGCTTTTACAGCGTCGGCCGTTGCTCTGCCAGAACCTGAATATGTGTGAGTCTCATAAACGCCATCAATTGGCTGAGAAATTACAACCGAGACATCTTTTACCAGGTGCTCTGTACGCTCCTGAATATTATTTGTGCTGTATTTAGCGGAACAACCTGCCAGTAAAATTGCGGAAGAAACCAGAAACGCTCTTTTCACTTTTCAATCCCTGTAAAATAAAGGAGTTACAATTTATCAGGGCAGTCCCGGTGAAACATATATCTCCATCATGAAGACGTAACATAACGCGAGATATGAACCAGAGAGTTCGGTTCTGGAAGGCAAATGAACCGATGAGGCACCTGTCCAGAACCAAAACGAAGAGGATTTGCCCCGCTCATGCCCCACATCGTGGGTAGGGGCGGTTATTAATTATAAAAATCATTAGGTTAGTTAACCTAAACCTGCATCCCCATCACTTCCTGATAGGCCGACACCAGCTTATTACGCACCTGGATCCCCATCTGCAGGGAAACCGAGGCTTTTTGCAAATCGGTCATCACATCATTCAACGCCACGCCCGGCTCGCCGAGGGTGAACTTTTCGGCCTGAGTGCGCGCTGCGGTCTGGGTATCACTGATACGGTCAAGAGCGGCATGCAGTTGCCCTGCGAAGCTGATGCTCGGCTGCTGATCTGCCACATTCTGATTACGGGCCGTCATTGCCGTTGCCTGCAGCTGACTGATTACCCCTTCAATGCCCTGTATAGCCATGACTCTCCCCTGGATGGTTTTTTACGCGGTCAAGACTAACAGCTTGTCAATAAGATAATGGCGGTAAATAGCATGAAAAAACCAGGTTATTTGACGCATAGAAAATCACGAATCATCAAATAATGGCAGGGCCATCAATATGGAACTTTTGTCGTGTTTGCCGACCCGGGAGTCAGTTTTGTTTCTCTACACGAATAACGTAAACCACCAGGATTTAAGAGGTGCGCAATGAGTGCAACAGCATCGACAGCGCCGCAGAATAAATCACTCGAGTGGATGAACCGCCTTCGCGCGAATCCTAAAATCCCGTTGATCGTGGCAGGCGCTGCCGCAATTGCGATCCTTGTAGCGATGGTCCTGTGGGCGAAAAGCCCTGATTACCGGACGCTCTACAGCAATCTTTCCGATCAGGATGGCGGCGCCATCGTCACCCAGCTTACCCAGATGAACATCCCTTATCGCTTTGCCGATAATGGCGGTGCGCTTGAGGTACCGGCAGATAAGGTGCACGAACTGCGTCTGCGTCTGGCTCAGCAGGGGCTGCCGAAAGGCGGCGCGGTGGGCTTTGAGCTGCTGGATCAGGAAAAATTCGGTATCAGCCAGTTCAGCGAGCAGGTGAACTACCAGCGTGCGCTGGAAGGTGAACTGGCCCGCACCATTGAAACATTAGGCCCGGTGAAGAGTGCCCGCGTGCATCTGGCGATGCCTAAGCCTTCCTTATTTGTCCGCGAACAGAAATCACCTTCGGCTTCCGTTACCGTGAACCTCGAACCCGGCCGCGCGCTGGACGAAGGGCAAATCAGCGCGGTGACGCACCTCGTCTCCAGCGCCGTGGCCGGTCTGCCGCCGGGTAACGTGACGCTGGTTGACCAGAGCGGTCACCTGCTGACGCAATCCAATACCGCCGGTCGCGATCTGAATGACGCACAGCTGAAATATGCCGCCGATGTCGAAAGCCGTCTCCAGCGTCGTATCGAAGCGATCCTGGGCCCGGTAGTGGGCAACAGCAACGTGCACGCGCAGGTTACCGCGCAGATCGACTTCGCGAATAAAGAACAAACTGAAGAACAATACAGCCCGAACGGCGATGCGGCTCAGGCGGTGATGCGTTCGCGCCAGATCAATACCAGCGAGCAGATTGGCGGTGCAAACCCGGGCGGCGTGCCGGGCGCGCTGTCTAACCAGCCTGCCCCGGCTAACGCGGCGCCGATCACTACGCCGCCGGCCAATCAGCAGAACGGTCAGCAGAATAACCAGCAGACCACCTCTACGACGAATAACAGCGGCCCACGAAACACCAGCCGTAATGAAACCACGAACTACGAAGTGGATAGAACGATTCGCCACACTAAACTGAACGTGGGCGATATTCAGCGTCTCTCTGTTGCGGTGGTGGTGAACTACAAAACGCTGGCGGATGGCAAACCGTTGCCGTTGACGGCGGAGCAGATGAAGCAGATTGAAAACCTGACCCGCGAAGCGATGGGTTACTCCGAGAAGCGCGGCGATACCCTCAACGTGGTGAACTCACCGTTCAACTCGGTTGATGAGACCGGCGGTGAACTGCCGTTCTGGCAACAGCAGGCGTTTATCGATCAGCTGATGTCCGCAGGACGCTGGCTGCTGGTGCTGATTGTCGCGTGGCTGCTGTGGCGTAAGGGCGTTCGTCCGCAGCTCCAGCGCCGTGCTGAAGCCGAAAAAGCGGCTCGCGAGCAGATGAATGCGCGTCAGGAAACGGAAGAAGCGGTTGAAGTGCGCCTCAGCAAAGATGAACAGATGCAGCAGCGTCGTGCTAACCAGCGCATGGGCGCTGAGGTCATGAGCCAGCGCATTCGCGAAATGTCAGATAACGATCCGCGCGTCGTGGCGCTGGTCATCCGCCAGTGGATGGGTAACGAACATGAGTAATACGCTTACGGGCACCGATAAAAGCGTCATCCTGCTGATGACCATTGGCGAAGATCGTGCGGCAGAGGTGTTTAAACACCTCTCCCAGCGAGAAGTGCAAATTCTCAGTGCGGCCATGGCCAACGTGCGTCAGATCTCCAACAAGCAGCTGACCGAAGTGCTGGCAGAGTTTGAACAGGAAGCCGAACAGTTTGCCGCGCTGAACGTCAACGCCAACGACTACCTCCGTTCCGTGCTGGTCAAGGCGCTGGGCGAAGAGCGTGCCTCCAGCCTGCTGGAAGACATTCTGGAAACCCGCGATACCGCCAGCGGTATCGAAACGCTCAACTTTATGGAACCGCAGAGTGCCGCCGACCTTATTCGCGACGAGCACCCGCAGATTATTGCCACCATCCTTGTCCACCTCAAACGTGGTCAGGCGGCCGATATTCTGGCGCTGTTCGAAGAGCGTCTGCGTCACGATGTGATGCTGCGTATCGCCACCTTCGGCGGCGTCCAGCCGGCCGCGCTGGCGGAGCTGACCGAGGTGCTGAACAACCTGCTCGACGGTCAGAACCTCAAGCGCAGCAAAATGGGCGGCGTGAGAACGGCGGCGGAAATCATCAACCTGATGAAAACGCAGCAGGAAGAGGCCGTCATTACGGCGGTTCGCGAATTCGACGGCGAGCTGGCACAGAAAATCATCGACGAGATGTTCCTGTTCGAAAACCTTGTCGAAGTGGACGATCGCAGCATCCAGCGCCTGCTCCAGGAAGTGGATTCCGAATCGCTGCTTATCGCCCTCAAAGGCGCCGAGCAGCCGCTGCGCGAGAAGTTCCTGCGCAACATGTCTCAGCGTGCGGCCGATATCCTGCGCGACGACCTTGCCAACCGCGGCCCGGTTCGTCTGTCTCAGGTGGAAAACGAACAGAAAGCCATTCTGCTTATTGTTCGTCGTCTGGCGGAAACCGGCGAGATGGTGATTGGCAGCGGAGACGACACCTATGTCTAATGAGCTGCCGTGGAAACGCTGGACGCCGGACGATCTGGCTCCTCCCCTCTCCGAGTTCACGCCAGCCGTGATACCGACCGAGGAGCTTGACCCGGACGTCGAGCAGCCCGAGCTGAGCGAAGAAGAGCAGCAAGCTCAAATGCTGGCTCAGCTGCAAATGCAGGCGCACGAGCAGGGTTACAATGCCGGTCTGAACGAAGGCCGGCAGAAAGGCCACGAGCAGGGATATCAGGAAGGTCTGGCGAAAGGGTTAGAGCATGGTATCGATCAGGCGCGCCAGCAGCAGGCGCCGATCCATGCCCGCATGCAGCAGCTGGTCAGCGAGTTCCAGCACACTCTTGACGCGCTGGACAGCGTGATTGCCTCACGACTGATGCAGATGGCGCTGGAAGCCGCGCGTCAGGTGATCGGCCAGACGCCCGTGGTGGATAACACCGCACTTATCAAACAAATTCAGGGTCTGCTTCAGCAGGAGCCGCTGTTCAGCGGGAAACCTCAGCTGCGCGTCCATCCGGACGATCTACAGCGCGTGGAAGAGAGCCTGGGCGCGACGCTGAACCTGCACGGCTGGCGTCTGCGCGGCGACCCGTCGTTACATCACGGCGGCTGCAAAGTCTCTGCCGATGAAGGCGACCTGGATGCCAGCGTTGCTACCCGCTGGCAGGAACTGTGCCGCCTGGCGGCACCGGGAGTCGTCTGATGACCGCTCGCCTCACCCGCTGGCTCACCACGCTCGACAACTTTGAGACGAAGATGGCGCAACTGCCATCTGTTCGTCGTTATGGGCGACTCACGCGCGCCACCGGGCTGGTTCTCGAAGCCACCGGCCTGCAGCTGCCGCTGGGTGCGACCTGCGTGATTGAGCGTCAGGATGGTCTGGAAACGCGTGAAGTTGAAAGCGAAGTGGTCGGGTTTAACGGCCAGCGCCTGTTCCTGATGCCGCTTGAAGAGGTGGAAGGCATTCTGCCCGGCGCGCGCGTCTATGCCAAAAACATTTCTGGCGATGGGCTGCAAAGTGGGAAACAGCTGCCGCTTGGCCCTGCCCTGCTGGGCCGCGTGCTGGACGGCAGCGGTAAACCGCTCGACGGCCTGCCCTCCCCGGACACCACCGAAACCGGTGCGCTGATCACCCAACCGTTCAACCCCCTGCAGCGTACCCCTATCGAGCATGTGCTTGACACCGGCGTGCGCCCGATTAACGCCCTGCTCACCGTGGGACGTGGACAACGTATGGGCCTGTTCGCCGGGTCTGGCGTGGGTAAATCCGTTCTGCTCGGCATGATGGCGCGCTATACCCAGGCCGATGTGATCGTCGTGGGGCTGATTGGCGAACGCGGTCGTGAAGTAAAAGACTTTATTGAAAACATTCTGGGTGCGGAAGGCCGTGCCCGCTCGGTGGTAATCGCCGCGCCGGCGGACGTGTCGCCGCTGCTGCGTATGCAGGGTGCCGCGTACGCCACCCGCATCGCCGAAGATTTTCGTGACCGCGGCAAGCACGTGCTGCTGATCATGGATTCCCTGACCCGTTACGCGATGGCGCAGCGTGAAATCGCGCTGGCCATCGGTGAGCCACCGGCAACCAAAGGCTACCCGCCTTCGGTCTTCGCCAAACTTCCTGCGCTGGTGGAACGCGCGGGGAACGGCATCAGCGGCGGCGGCTCCATCACCGCGTTCTACACGGTTCTGACGGAAGGCGATGATCAGCAGGACCCGATTGCCGACTCCGCGCGCGCGATCCTTGACGGTCACATTGTGCTGTCGCGTCGTCTGGCCGAAGCCGGGCACTATCCGGCGATAGATATTGAAGCCTCTATCAGCCGCGCAATGACGGCGCTGATTACCGAGAAGCACTACGCTCGCGTGCGTAACTTCAAACAACTGCTTTCCAGCTTCCAGCGCAACCGCGATCTGGTCAGCGTGGGGGCGTATGCCAAAGGCAGCGACCCGATGCTCGACAAGGCGATTAGCCTGTGGCCGCAGCTGGAAGCATTTTTGCAACAAGGCATTTTTGAACGCGCCGACTGGGAAGATTCAATTCAGGCACTGGAGCTGATTTTCCCGCAGGTGTAACACAGGTGGAGGGCGAAGGTCATGGCGCAAAACAGCGCGTTATCAACGCTGAAAGATCTGGCTGAAAAAGAAGTTGATGATGCCGCATTGCAGCTTGGCGCAATGCGACGCGGGTGCCAGCAGGCTGAAGAACAGTTGAAGATGTTAATCGACTATCAGCATGAATATCGCACCAACCTCAATACCGATATGACACAGGGCATTGGAAGCCAGCGCTGGATTAACTATCAGCAGTTTATCCAGACGCTGGAGAAGGCGATAGATCAGCATCGCCAGCAGCTTAACCAGTGGACCCAGAAAGTCGATACCGCGCTGAATTTCTGGCGCGAGAAGAAGCAGCGGCTGCAGGCCTGGCAGACTTTACAGGACCGACAGATCGCGGCAACGACCCTGGCGGAAAACCGTCTGGATCAGAAGAAAATGGATGAGTTTGCCCAGCGCGCATCAATGAGGAAACCGGAATGATCACACTGCAACAACTGCTGATGAGCGACAGCGACCTGTCAGGCGGCACGCAAACAGGGAAAGGCACCGACGGTGCTCAGGACTTTCTCTCTCTGCTGGCGGGCGCCCTGTCGGACGCAACGGGCAAGGGCAAAGATGCGCCGCTGACCCTGGCTGACCTGAAAGCCGCCGGCAGTAAACTGTCAAAAGTGGCCCAGGACGCAAAAGGTGATACCACCCTGCAGGCCAAAATTGCCGACCTGCTCTCGCGCCAGACGGCGCTCAATGGCGATGAAACGTCGCCCGTCACGTCGCTTGATACGCTGGTTTCCGGGCTGGTGCCGCTGTCTAAGGGCGACGCGCTGAAGACGCTGAATGCGGCGAACAGCAAAGATGACGGTAAAAGCGAGCTGAGCGAAGAAGAAGTGGCCGGATTAAGCGCGCTGATGGCGATGCTGCCTCACCAGCAAACTACCGCTTCTCGCGCGGCAGGCAGTGAGGGCGTTTCCGCCACCTCAACGCTGAGTTCCGCGACGCTTTCGCAAAACGGCGTGGGCCAGCCGTCCCTGAACGCGTCCGCGGGAAGCCACGATAAAGCGCAGAGTTCTACGCCTTATCAGAGCCAGGCGAAAACCAACGAACCCGCTCTGTCGGGCAACGTGCCTGCTACACCGGCCATGGCCGCGGCAGCAGAGAAGCAGGAGCTCGCCAGTTCGTCCTCCTCATCATCACCAACGGCCACCCTGGCACCGATTATGTCCAGCCATGCGACCAGCCAGACGGCCGCTACCGTTGCCACCGCGCCGGTGTTAAGCCAGCCTCTGGGAACCCACGAGTGGCAGCAGTCTCTGAGCCAGCACATCACGCTGTTCACTAAGCAGGGCCAGCAGACGGCAGAGCTGCGCCTGCACCCGGAAGATCTGGGTCAGGTGCAAATTTCGCTTAAGCTGGATGACAACCAGGCCCAGCTGCAGATGGTCTCTGCGCACAGCCATGTTCGTGCGGCGCTGGAAGCCGCGCTGCCGGTACTGCGGACCTCACTGGCGGAAAACGGCATTCAGCTTGCACAGAGCAGCGTCAGCAGCGAGAGCTTCGCCGGGCAGCAGCAGTCCTCATCCCAGCAGCAGCACCAGGCTTCGCGTTCCGGCAATACCGGCGGTTTTAATGAAGAGAGCGATGAGTTGCTGCCTGTTCCTTCCGCCCTGCAGTCCGCAGCGCGCGGTAACAGTGCCGTAGACATCTTCGCCTAAACGCCAGAGGTAGCGTGATTATCCCCGTCTTTTCCACGCTTTGACGACAGCAGGACACGGGATAATCACCTTATTAAGCTGTACCGAAACAGGAAGCTCGTATCAGATGACTGACTCCGCTATCACCAAAAAAAGTAAGCGTTCCATCTGGATCCCGCTGCTGGTGTTGATCACGCTCGCCGCCTGCGCTACCGCGGGCTATAGTTACTGGCGTATGCAGCAGGAACCGACCACCGCTGCGGCCAAAGCTGAAGCACCTCCTCCGCCGGCTCCAGTGTTCTTCCCGCTGGATACCTTCACCGTCAATCTCGGTGATGCGGATCGCGTGCTTTATGTTGGCATTACGCTGCGCCTGAAAGATGAAGCCACCCGTTCACGTCTGAACGATTACCTTCCTGAAGTGCGTAGTCGTCTGTTGCTGCTGTTCTCTCGTCAGGACGCTTCAGCGCTGGCCACCGATGTGGGTAAGCAAAAGCTGGTCGACGCTATTAAACAAACGCTGGCGACCCCGCTGGTAAACGGCCAACCTAAGCAGGAAGTCACTGACGTTCTGTATACAGCATTCATTCTGCGGTAACGACATGGGCGACAGTATTCTTTCTCAGGCAGAAATCGATGCGCTGCTCAACGGCGACAGCGATAAAAGTGATGATCCGCAACCGGGCATTGGCGGCGATAGCGATATTCGTCCCTATGACCCGAATACCCAGCGTCGCGTGGTACGTGAACGTCTGCAGGCGCTGGAGATCATTAACGAACGTTTTGCACGTCAGTTCCGTATGGGGCTGTTTAACCTGCTGCGTCGTAGCCCGGATATTACGGTCGGTGCGATCCGCATTCAGCCGTACCATGAGTTTGCCCGCAACCTGCCGGTGCCAACCAACCTTAACCTGATTCATCTGAAGCCGCTGCGCGGCACCGGTCTGGTGGTGTTTTCGCCAAGCCTGGTGTTCATCGCGGTGGATAACCTGTTCGGCGGCGACGGGCGTTTCCCGACCAAAGTAGAAGGTCGTGAATTCACCCACACCGAACAGCGCGTTATTAACCGCATGCTGAAGCTGGCGCTGGAATCATACAGCGACGCGTGGAAAGCGATTAACCCGCTGGAAGTGGAGTACGTCCGTTCTGAGATGCAGGTGAAATTTACCAATATCACCACCTCCCCGAACGATATCGTTGTTAACACGCCGTTCCACGTTGAGATCGGTAACCTGACCGGCGAGTTCAACATCTGCCTGCCGTTCAGCATGATCGAACCGCTGCGCGAGCTGCTGGTTAACCCGCCGCTGGAGAACTCCCGCAACGAAGACCAGAACTGGCGTGAAAACCTGGTCCGCCAGGTCCAGCATTCGCAGCTTGAACTGGTGGCGAGCTTCGCCGATATCCCGCTGCGGTTATCTCAGATCCTGAAATTACAACCCGGCGATGTTTTGCCGATAGAAAAACCCGACCGCATTATTGCCCATGTGGATGGTGTCCCCGTGCTGACAAGCCAGTACGGCACGATTAACGGTCAGTATGCGTTACGCGTTGAGCACTTGATCAACCCGATTTTGAATTCGCTGAATGAGGAACAGCCCAAATGAGTGACATGAACAATCCGTCCGATGAAAACAGCGGAGCACTGGACGATCTGTGGGCTGACGCGTTAAACGAGCAAAAAGCGACCCCGGCCAAAAGCGCAGCGGATGCCGTATTCCAGCAGCTCGGCGGCGGTGACGTCAGCGGCACGCTGCAGGACATCGACCTGATCATGGACATCCCGGTTAAGCTGACCGTTGAGCTGGGACGCACCCGTATGACCATTAAAGAGCTGCTGCGCCTGACGCAGGGTTCCGTGGTGGCCCTTGACGGTCTGGCCGGTGAGCCGCTGGATATCCTGATCAACGGCTATCTGATTGCCCAGGGTGAAGTCGTAGTGGTTGCCGATAAATACGGCGTACGCATCACCGACATCATTACCCCGTCTGAACGTATGCGTCGTCTGAGCCGTTAAGCATGAAAACCCAGGCAACAATATCACAGCCTTCTGCCGTTCCCGGCTCACCTCTGCTCCAGGTGAGCGGGGCGTTGTTCAGTATTATTGCCTTTATTCTTATCGCCGCCTGGCTGGCAAAACGCTTTGGCCTGGCGGGTAAAACCGCCGGTGCCCGCGGCCTGAAGGTCAGCGCCAGCACCACCCTGGGTCCACGCGAACGCGTGGTCATCGTCGAGGTGGAAGATGCGCGTCTGGTTCTGGGCGTAACGGCCTCAAACATCAGCGTATTACACAAGCTGCCGCCCGCCCCTGTTGTGGTGGACGAGCGCGCAGAGGCCCCTGCGGATTTTCAGTCCGTCATGAAGAGTTTGCTTAAGCGTTCCGGGAGATCCTGATGCGCCGTTTGTTATCCCTGACGCTTGCGGGCGTTGCCCTGTTTGCTCCCGCGGTCTATGCACAGCTGCCCGGTCTGGTCTCAACCCCTCTCGCGGGCGGCGGACAAAGCTGGTCACTTCCCGTTCAGACGCTGGTGTTCATCACCTCGCTGACGTTTATTCCGGCCATCCTGCTGATGATGACCAGCTTCACCCGCATCATCATCGTTTTCGGTCTGCTGCGAAACGCGCTGGGCACCCCTTCCGCTCCGCCAAACCAGGTTCTGCTCGGGCTGGCGCTGTTTTTGACCTTTTTCATTATGTCGCCGGTGATCGATAAGATTTATACCGACGCCTATCAGCCGTTCAGCGAAGACAAAATCTCCATGCAGGAGGCGCTCGATAAAGGCGCACAGCCGCTGAGGGAATTTATGCTGCGCCAGACGCGCGAAGCCGACCTGGCCCTTTTCGCCCGCCTGTCCAACACCGGTGAGCTGCAGGGACCGGAAGCGGTGCCAATGCGTATTCTGCTGCCCGCCTATGTCACCAGCGAGCTGAAAACCGCGTTCCAGATTGGCTTTACCATTTTTATTCCGTTCCTGATTATCGATCTGGTGATCGCCAGTGTCCTGATGGCGCTCGGGATGATGATGGTGCCGCCCGCGACCATTGCCCTGCCCTTTAAGATCATGCTCTTTGTGCTGGTCGACGGCTGGCAGCTGCTGGTCAGCTCGCTGGCGCAGAGTTTCTACAGTTAAGGAACGGCAATGACACCCGAATCGGTCATGATGATGGGCACGGAGGCGATGAAAATCGCGATTGCCGTTGCCGCGCCGCTGCTGCTTGTCGCGCTGGTTACCGGTCTGATTATCAGTATTCTGCAGGCCGCCACCCAGATAAACGAAATGACGCTGTCATTCATCCCGAAAATCATCGCCGTGTTCGTGGCGATCATCGTAGCCGGGCCGTGGATGCTGAACCTGTTGCTGGACTATATGCGCAACCTGTTTACCAACCTGCCGTACATCATCGGCTGACCTGACGATGCTGCACTTCACCAGCGACCAGTGGGTTCAGTGGCTCGGCGTCTACTTCTGGCCGATGCTGCGCATCATGGCGCTGATCTCCACCGCCCCCATTCTCAGCGAGAAATCGATACCCAAGCGCGTCAAGGTGGGACTGGGGATTATTATCTCCATTATCGTCGCGCCCTCTCTGCCCCCCGTGGATATTCCGATCTTCTCGGCGAACGCGGTGTGGGTGGCCTTGCAGCAGGTTATGATTGGCGTCGCCGTCGGCTTTACCATGCAGCTGGCCTTTGCCGCCGTGCGTACCGCGGGGGAACTGATTGGCCTGCAGATGGGGTTATCTTTTGCCACGTTTGTCGATCCCGGCAGTCATCTCAACATGCCCGTTCTGGCGCGCATTATCGATCTGCTCGCCATGCTGCTGTTCCTGTCGTTCAACGGCCATCTGTGGCTAATCTCCATGCTGGTGGACACGTTCCATACCCTGCCGATTGGCGAAAACCCGGTGAACAGCAACGCTTTCCTGGCGCTCACCCGAGCGGCGGGGCTGATCTTCCTGAACGGGCTGATGCTGGCGTTACCCATCATCACCCTGCTGCTGACCGTCAACCTGGCTTTAGGTTTACTCAACCGAATGGCGCCGCAGCTTTCGGTGTTTGTCATTGGTTTTCCGCTGACGCTGACGGTCGGAATTTTATTAATGTCATTACTGATGCCACTGATCGCTCCCTTCTGTGAACATTTATTCGGCGAGATATTCAACCTGTTAGCGGATATTGTCAGCGAGCTGCCACGTAAATAATAGCCCTCACTGTTGCTATTGTCTTTCTGAGGATATTCCTAAAATAAAATGCGAAAAACATCTTCCAGGATATATCTGACGCGGTTTAATTGTTTCTAACCACCTCACAATACTTAATATTTACTTTACTTTAAGAAGATTCCTGGCAAATTATACGTAACTTTACGGGATAGTGAGTCCGCCTGAAAGTCTTTGTCATGCTCACAGGTTTATTATTTTTTTCCATCCCGTATGGCTGTTTTGAGCTCTCAGGCAGATGGTGAATTATCGTTACGCATTGAGTGAGGGTATGCCATGTCAACGATCATTATGGATTTATGCAGCTACACCCGGCTAGGGTTAACCGGGTACCTGGCAAGCAGAGGGGTAAGAAAGAGAGACATCAACGATGCACACACCGTTGACGAACTCGCAGCCGCTTGTGACGAACTAAAACCAGGCGTGGTGTTTATTAATGAGGACTGTTTCATTCACGATCCAGCCAACAGTCAGCACATTAAGCAAATCATTAATCAGCATCCAAAAACCCTGTTTATTGTTTTTATGGCGATCGCGAATATCCATTTCGATGAGTATTTGTTGGTCCGTAAAAATTTATTGATCAGTTCTAAATCGATTAAACCCGAGTCGCTGGATGACATTTTGGGTGATTATTTGAATAAAGAAGTTAAAAATGTAGGAGCGGTTAACTTACCCACCCTATCATTAAGCAGGACTGAATCAAGTATGCTGCGAATGTGGATGGCGGGACAAGGAACTATTCAGATCTCCGACCAGATGAATATTAAAGCGAAAACCGTTTCGTCACACAAAGGAAATATTAAACGGAAAATTAAAACGCATAATAAGCAAGTGATCTACCATGTGGTACGCCTGACCGATAATGTGACGAACGGGATTTTCGTCAACATGCGTTAGTCGCTTAAGACCCTGTGCGCCCTACCTTTGATCTCTGGCCTGGCCAGAGATTTTTGCTTCTGCAGAGGATGTCGGGCCGCGATGTGCTACCCGACACCGTGTTAGTCTGCTTTCTCAACAAAGATACCGTCAGGATGCCCCAGTTCGTTAAAAAACCAAATGCCGAGCGGGTAGTCTTCCAGTGATACCAGGTACATTGTCCCTTCACTAAACTCTTCAATTGCCAGCACCACACCCGGGCGGCGCGGCCCACCGTCCGTTTTAACGGTTACCCGATCGTTGACCTTCATACATTCCTCCTCTGGTTTTGAGCCAGTGTAGAACAAAACGCAAAAACGCACATCGCCGCCCGGCGTGAATGGCGTTTTTATACACAGGCTATACTTAACCCTGGACACGTTTGCAGGTTGAAAGAGGAGTCCCGCAATGAAGACCGATAAAGAGTACAGCGACACCATCAAGCGCGAAGTCGAGGTGGATGTCGATGCCCTGCTGGCCGCCATCAATGAGATCAGTGAGTCAGAAGTCCGCCGGTCGGACGACAATTCGGACCGCGTCATTGTCAACGGAAGGGATTATCACACCTATCGTGAGCTGGCGGAGGCCTTCGAGCTCGATATTCACGACTTTAGCGTGTCTGAAGCCAATCGTTAGGGCGAAAAAAATCCCGGTCATGGGGATGACCGGGATCAAAACTTGCTTATGCAAGAAGCACTTGAAAATTCGTTACACCAGGAAATCTGATGTACAAGCCACACTATCCCCAACGAATTTGTCTGACAAGCATATATTCTTATGCTGAATATAATATTTTTAACATAATGCTTTTCGCTATGAGCAATAACATACGCCGAATGCGGGTTTGCCAGGGAATACTCTCATTTCTCCTGTTAACAATTCGGTTATTTTTTAGGAATTTTCTTAGATAAGGACGCAGCCGTTACCGGGAGCCACTATGCCTTCACTGCGGGATAACTTGCTGATTTTTTCTGACTTGGACGGCTCGTTGCTGGATATTCATACCTATGAGTGGCAACCCGCCATGCCCTGGCTGGACAAACTGCTGGATAATCAGATTCCGGTCATTCTCTGCAGCAGCAAGACCGCGGCAGAGATGCTGGATATCCAGCAGGATCTTGGGCTTGAAGGCTTGCCTTTTATTGCCGAGAACGGCGCGGTGATTCAGCCTGACGTGCGCTGGGATAAGGTTCAGCGCCAGACCAGAGGGATGACACATCGGGATATTCGTCCTCGGATCGAGCAGATTCGTCTGCAGACGGGCTTTAAATTCACCACCTTTGACGATGTGGATGAGCACGTTATCAGCGAGTGGACCGGGCTGACGCGCTACCGTTCGTCGCTTGCCCGCAAGCATGAAGCGTCCGTCACGCTCATCTGGCGCGATACCGACGAGAAAATGGTTCAGTTTGAAGAGGAACTGGCGAATATCGGCCTGAAATGCCTGCAGGGTGCGCGGTTCTGGCATATTCTGGACGCCCGCTGCGGCAAAGACGTAGCGGTGAACTGGCTGATTGAACAGTATGGCGAGCAGGACGAGATCGAGCCCACCACGCTGGGGCTCGGCGACGGTCCTAACGATGCGCCGCTGCTCGACAGCGTTGACTTCGCGGTGGTCATCAAGGGGATTAACCGCCAGGGCATCACGCTACGGGATGATAACCCTGCCCGCGTTTATCACACCCAGCAGCCCGGCCCGGCAGGCTGGCGGGAGGGGCTGGATCACTTCCTGTCCTGATCTCGCCACACGACCCGGTTACGCCCGCTCTGCTTGGCCTCATAGAGCCGGACGTCCGCCACGGACTGCAGCTGCTCAAAATCGTAGTTACCCGCTTCATCCGCGCTGCTGACCCCCAGCGACGCGCTGATGCGCAGGGTCGTGCTCTTCTTCACCAGGATCTCCTTACTGTTGATTCGGCAACGAATGCGATCCGCGACGCCTCTCGCCTCCTCCAGACCAATCCCCGGCAGGACGACGCAAAACTCTTCCCCGCCCACGCGCCCTGCCACATCATTCTTGCGTAACGCGCTGGCAATCAGTCCTGCCGTGTGGGAGAGCACCTTATCACCGGCCTGATGGCCGAAGCGGTCGTTGATGTTTTTAAAATGGTCGAGATCAATCTGAATCACCGAGAACGGCAGCGACTGCTGGCGACAGGTTTCTGCCAGCATTTTTGCGTGGTCGAACAGCGCGCCGCGATTATTCAGCCGCGTAAGCGGATCGTGCCAGGCCTGCCACTGGAGGGAGTGCTGAAGCGTATACATGTTACTCACCATCCGGCGGATCACCAGCCACGAGATCAACAGCATGGCGGTAAAGAGCGCCCACAGCAGCGCCAGTACGATACTGATGCTACCGAAGTCGTCCTGTACCCCTTCATGCAGAGTGTGGATCCGCAGGACGACGCCATCGAAGTGATCGAGCCGCTCCCAGGTAATAAACCGGCTCCCGAGGCGGATACCGCCGCCGGTATCATGCTCAATCGCCTGGGCAATCTGCGCCGCTTCGCGTTCGTCAAAATGGTTAACCGGGCTTCCCGCGTGGGCTGAGGTGGCGATCATATTTAGCCGGGTATCATACAGCTGATACTCTCCCTCCGTTCGGTCTTCCGTCGCATCGGCCAGCAGACGCTGCATCGTGCTCAATGTAAAGTCCATCGCCACGACGCCGTACCAGTAACGATCGAAATAGATGGGGACGCTGGCGGTGATCGTTCGTTCATCCCCGGTCCAGGATGAAGGCGTGGAGATAAACCAGCGCACGGCGCGGGCGCGGTTGTTACGTTCTGACTGCTGGGTAAACCAGGACTGCGTGACCAGATTATAATAGCGGGCGGTAATATCACCCGCCCGATCCGGCGTATCCGTGGAAAGGAAAAATCCGGCGCGGGAGACGTAGATCACTCGCGCTTCCGTTTGCGCTCTCGACGACGCCAGTCTGAGCAAATAGCCCACTTCGAGCGCGGCAGAAATTTCATGGCTTATGCGTTCAGCGTCCCGATTGAGAAGCGTGGTTTTTTCGACAAAGGCGTCCGAGACCCCGTTAATGGGAAGGGTACGTTTTTTATCAACGGCAAGCTGCCAGGTGGGGAGCATGCGGACGGTATTAAAGCGTGACACCGCATCCTGTAAGACTTCAAAGGCCAGCGGCGTCTCGATTGCGTCATGCATGCCCTGGCGAAATAACAGCAGCCTGTCGATGCTGTTCTGTAACTGCCTGTCCAGAGAACTGGCCACCGTATCCAGATGATTGCGCTGGCTGGAGATGTATGCCTCTTCCAGCACCACCACCTCACGCCAGGTAAGTAGAGTGGAAAATACCAGAACGATCAGAAAACAGAGATTAACAATCCGCCCCGGATTGCTACGCTTATGCAGCCATTGCAAAAAAGATTGTCTTACAACAAAGGTATCGCGCTGCACACACACTCCATGATCGCTACCTAACACCCAGTACTAGAGATAAAAACGCCCGGCAAAGCCGGGCGTTATGTGATTAAGCCTTGTCCCGCTTGTGCTGCCCATCACCCGGCTGAAGCTCATCTTCACGGAATGCTTCCCGCTTGATGCTATAGCCATCGTGCCACCGGCATTCCACCATTCCGCTGGAATACCCGGTGACGATCATACGTGGGCCACCCTTTTTAGGCTTAACTTCATCACTGACCAAAAAGACCATACCTGCCTCCTGTATCAGGGTGAAACTGTTTCAATTTAGACGAGGAATGGTCTTTTTGCATCCTGCCGCGGGTAACAATTAGTGCGACGTGCCGCGAATTTTCTCAACCAGCTTCACCGCCGCGACGACGATAGCGCCAATGATAAAGCCCAGCACAAGATTCAGCAGCGTAGGCAGAATTGCCGCGATAACGGCCCCCTGCGTGGAGGAGAAATGTTCGATGGCATGGTGCAGCGGCGCAATACCGTGAACCACAATTCCGCCGCCCACGAGGAACATCGCCAGCGTGCCCACCACCGACAAACTCTTCATCAGCCAGGGCGCCAGCACCAGCAGGCTTTTGCCGATGCCTCTTGCTACCGCGCTCGACTTTTCTTCCAGCCAGTAGCCAATATCGTCCAGCTTGACGATCAGCCCCACCAGACCGTACACGCCCACGGTGACCAGAATCGCAATGCCGGAGAGGATCAGCACCTGGTTCAGAAGCGGCGCGTCAGAGACAATCCCCAGCGTAATCGCGACGATTTCCGCAGACAGGATAAAGTCGGTCCGAATGGCGCCTTTGACCTTATCACGCTCGAAGGTTTTCGGATCCTGCGCGGCCAGCGCTTCAAGACGCTGCTGGCGTACCTCCGGCGTATCGCTCTGCTTGCGCGCGCTAAAGGAGTGGAGCACCTTCTCCACGCCCTCGAAGCAGAGAAATGCCCCACCGATCATCAGTAACGGCGTGATGGCCCAGGGAATAAACGCGCTGATCAGCAGCGCCAGCGGCACCAGGATCACCTTATTCAGGAAGGAGCCTTTCGCCACGCCCCACACCACCGGCAGTTCACGGTTTGCCCTCACCCCACTCACCTGCTGCGCGTTAAGCGATAAATCATCGCCCAGCACGCCTGCGGTTTTCTTCGCCGCCAGTTTCCCCATCACTGAAATGTCGTCCAGTAGGGTGGCTATATCATCCAGCAATGTTAATAAGCTACTTCCTGCCAAAATCTTAATCCTTCATTTTTTGGTAATTAAGTGAATAGTATGGAGCAAAAGCGCAAACCCGGAAACAGGCACCTTACGTCAACAAAAAATTCACATCAGCTACACAATTAAAGGGCTCGCCAGCGCGATAGTTTTCGCGTTTACTATCAGCGACCTTTTTATTTCGACGTGAGGGATTATGCGTTTCCGGCAATTGCTACCGCTCATCGGGGCACTCTTTTCGCTGTACATCATCTGGGGCTCAACCTACTTTGTCATTCGCATCGGCGTGGAAAGCTGGCCGCCGCTGATGATGGCGGGTATCCGCTTCCTTTCGGCGGGCATCCTGCTGCTGGCCTTCCTGATGCTGCGCGGGCATAAGCTTCCCCCGCTGCGCCCGATGCTGAATGCCGCCCTGATCGGCCTGCTGCTGCTGGCTGTGGGGAACGGATTTGTGACGATTGCCGAGCACCAGAACGTACCGTCCGGGATCGCCGCCGTGGTCGTTGCCACCGTACCGCTGTTTACCCTGTGCTTCAGCCGCCTCTTTGGTATCCGCACCCGCAAGCTGGAGTGGCTGGGTATTGGGATTGGCCTTGCCGGCATCATTCTGCTGAATAGCGGCGGTAACCTGAGCGGGAATCCGTGGGGTGCAGTCATCATCCTGATTGGCTCGATGAGCTGGGCGTTTGGTTCCGTGTACGGTTCGCGTATCGAACTGCCTACCGGCATGATGGCGGGCGCAATCGAGATGCTTGCCGCCGGGATTGTACTGCTGCTCGCCTCCATGCTTACGGGAGAAAAGCTGACAACCCTGCCGCCGCTGTCGGGCTTTCTGGCGGTAGGCTACCTGGCGCTGTTCGGCTCTATCATCGCCATTAACGCCTATATGTTCCTGATCCGCAATGTCTCTCCGGCTGTCGCCACTAGCTACGCTTACGTCAACCCGGTCGTGGCCGTGCTGCTCGGGACTGGACTGGGGGGAGAAACGCTTTCTCCAGTGGAATGGATTGCATTAGGGATCATTGTGTTTGCCGTCGTGCTGGTCACGCTGGGCAAATATTTGCTGCCGGCAAAACCGGTGGTCACGCCTTGCGAGGCGGAGAAACCGTAAGCAGGTGAATGCCTTGCGTGTCGATCTGCGCGGTCTGGCCGCCGCCGCAGATCCACTCTTCAAGCCGTTCGGTCAGATCGGTATCATTCAGCTTTAATCTGCCTCTCAGCGCACACTCCCAGACAATCAGCACCCGCCAGCCCTGCTCAATAAGCGTCGAGAGGTCCCGCTTGTCGCGCTCGACGTTTTTAGCAATCTTATCCAGCCAGAAATCGGTGCGCGTCGCGGGGACTTTAAACAGGTAGCAGTCGTGATGGTGCCAGAAACAGCCGTGGGTAAAGATGATGCACTGCCAGGCGTCGATGACGAAATCCGGGCGTCCCGCCAGGGTGGGATCCTGCACGCGGAAGTCAAACCCCGCCTGCGTCAGCAGCGCGGCCAGGCGCTTTTCAATCGCGGTGTCACGCGTGCCGATGGCACGCATGTTTTTGCTGCGCGTCGCCTTATCGTGAACGTCCGTCATTGACGGCCTCACTCTGGCGGAGCGCCACCGCCTGCCTGATGCGCGAGGCCAGCAGCTTTGCGACCGCCGCAAACGCGGGAACGACCACCGAATTACCAAACTGCCGGTACGCCTGGGTATCCGAAACCGGAATGCGGAAACCGTAGCCTTGCGGCGTTTCAAAACCCATCAATCGGGCGCATTCCCGCGGCGTTAAGCGTCGCGGACGGTGACGCTGGTTGTGCGGATCGTCGAAATCTTTTTCACCCAGCGCTTTGTCCCAGCCTCTGTCGATCAGGATTTCCGCGCCGTCTTTGTAGTAGCGAGCAGACAGCGTGCGGGTGACGCTGTGCGGATCGTTAGGGTTTACCATCCCAAAGCCGAAGCCGTTGCCTTTCGCCTGGTGCTTCTTGGCATAGCGGTAAAGGTATTTCCACAGCACCGGGGTCAGGATAAATTTCGCGTCGACGACCGGTTCAAGAAGATCGGCCACGGTGGGACGGCGCTCGGGATACAGAGAAGGAATATCCCGCAGGGTGAAATCCCCTTTCAGATTGAGATCGCGGCGGAAGCCCACCAGCACGATACGTTCGCGATGCTGGGGCAGGAAATGTTTCCCATCAATGATTTTAGGATCGTCCGCGCCCATGTCCTCTGAATCGGCCACGTCATAACCCAGCTCATCCAGGGTTTGCATGATAATGCGGAAGGTTTTCCCGCCGTCGTGGCTTTTTAAGTTTTTGACGTTTTCCAGTACAAAAATGGCCGGACGACGGGCGTCAATAATGCGCGCCACATCAAAAAAAAGCGTTCCCTGCGTATCGCAGGCGAAACCGTGGGCGCGTCCAAGGGCATTCTTTTTGGAGACGCCCGCCAGCGAGAAGGGCTGACAAGGGAAGCCTGCCAGCAGCACGTCATGCGCCGGGATCGTCTGACGAATGTGCTCGGCGGCCTGTTCATCGCTCACGCCGCTTTTATGGCTCAGGGTCACATCGCGGATATCCGCGTTGAAATGATGCTCGTTCGGATCGCAGTACCAGTTAGCCTTGTAGGTGCGTACGGCATGTTTGTTCCACTCGCTGGTAAACACGCACTGTCCGCCGATGGCTTCAAAACCGTGCCGAATGCCGCCGATACCGGCAAAAAGATCGATAAAGCGGAAGGCATAGTTCGGGTGCGCGGCAGAAGGTCGCGGAAGCAGGTTTTGCAGATAATGATACTCGCCTTCACTCAGGCGACGCCCTGCTCGCTCGCTGGTCAGCAGGCGTTTAAGGATCGCCGGGCTCCAGTGGCTCTCGCCGTGCTCCACCAGCAGGCTGGCCAGCGTTTTAGCATCATAGATATCCAACAGCTGGCGCAGTAAGGCCTGCACCGTTGCCGTTGATTTCTCAGCCTGCGCGGGCGCGGGCTCTGTCACTGATCGATTTTCCTGCATTCTTTTAACCGGAGAATAAAGACTGGGAACAGATTACCACAGTTCAGTTGCGCAAACTGCGACGGAAACGGCTCAGCACCTGGCTATCCAGCCCGAGGCAGTCGCCGTGTAATTCGGCGCTGAGTTTCGCCATAAACTGGATCAGGAAATCGGCATTGTGACGTGCCAGTTCGCGGCCCATGTCCGTTTGCATTGTATCAGGCAATCGCAGCAGCTTGGTCTGAAAATGGTCGAGGGCAAACGCACGGTCGTCGAGGGGACGCGCATCGGCGAAGGGATCGTTAGCATCAAAAAGCGACACGCCCAGCGCGCCCGAGACGGCAAAAACGCGCGCCAGGCCGATAGCGCCTAACGCTTCCAGCCGGTCTGCATCCTGCACAATTTTGGCCTCCATGCTCTGCGGCGCAATCCCGGCGCTGAAGCTGTGCGCCTCAATCGCGTGCCCGACGGCGGCAATATGCTCTGGCGGAAAGTCCGGGAAGTCGTGGCGCAGAATGTCGCTCGTCTTAAGCGCCGCGAGCCGTGACGACCGGCTGCGTTCAGGATGATTTTTCGGCAGGCTGACAATATCGTGAAAATAGCATGCGGTCAGAATCACCAGCGGCTCGACCATGTGGTGAACCATGATTTTTTGCGCCGTCATCCAGACCCGACGAAAATGCGAAATATCATGTGCGGTATCGTCGGTGCTGTGATTCTCCTCGAGCCAGTGCTCAAATCGTTGCTGCCACCGGGCAAGTTCCATCGTCATGTCCTGTCGTCTAAAAGAGAAAGAATTATAACACAGGTAAATTAAACCAATTAAAAAATAGAAATTCGAAATACTTAATAATAATTACACCCTATAAATTCAAGCAACTAATTCACAGGAAAAATAAAGAGACTAATTGAAATATTTAGCAATATTTAAAAGGTTTTAATTACATTTGTTTTTAGAACTAAATAACACATCCTGGAATAGTATCCATCCTGTAATTGCGGAGAGTGATTACATATATTCATATAAATTATCTTTCAAGGGAATATATAATGAAAAGAAAAGTTTTGGCAATTATTGCACCTGCATTATTAATTGCAGGCATAGCAAATGCGGCTGAAGTTTACAACAGCAATGGCAATAAACTCGACCTGTACGGTAAAGTAGATGGTCTGCATTATTTCTCTGACGACACGGGTTCAGATGGAGACGTAAGCTACGTTCGTCTGGGCTTCAAAGGCGAAACGCAGATCAACGACCTGCTTAGCGGCTATGGCCAGTGGGAATATAATATTCAGGCTAACAAAACAGAGAACTCAGGCAATCAGTCATGGACACGCCTTGGCTTCGCTGGTCTGAAATTTGGTGAATACGGTTCATTCGACTACGGTCGTAACTACGGCGTGGTTTACGATGTTGAAGGCTGGACCGATATGCTGCCTGAGTTCGGCGGAGATTCCTATACCTATACCGATAACTTTATGACCGGCCGTACAAACGGTGTTGCAACCTACCGTAATAATGATTTCTTTGGTCTGGCTCAGGGCCTGGATTTCGCTATTCAGTATCAAGGCAATAACGAAAGCGCCTCTAACGATCAGGAAGGTACTAACAATGGCCGTGATATCCGCAAAGAAAACGGAGACGGTTGGGGTATTTCAACCTCCTACGATTTCGGTATGGGATTCAACGCCGCCGCTGCATATGCTTCATCTGACCGTACCAACGACCAGGTTACCAAAACAACAGCCGGTGGTGACAAGGCTGACGTCTGGACTGTTGGCTTGAAATACGATGCCAACGATATCTATCTGGCAACCATGTATGCAGAAACCCGCAATATGACGCCTTACGGTGACTTCGGCGTTGCTAATAAAACTCAGAACTTTGAAGTGACAGCGCAGTATCAGTTTGATTTCGGCCTGCGCCCTGCGGTCTCTTTCCTGATGTCTAAAGGTAAGGATCTGAATTCCTTCTACGGAAGTGATAAAGATCTGGTGAAATATGCTGACGTGGGTGCGACCTATTATTTCAACAAAAATATGTCCACCTATGTTGACTACAAAATCAACCTGCTGGATGAAGATGACAATTTCTACAACGCGAATGGCATCAGCACCGATGACATCTTAGCAGTCGGTCTTGTTTATCAGTTCTAATCCCCAAAATACCAAAGGCCGCAATTGCGGCCTTTTTTATTTCTTCATTTTTATTATGGCGCTTCCTGCAGCGCCACCCGAATAAACCCGTTATTCTGCGCCAGCAGTTCATGGGCCTTCCACGCATCCAGCCCTGTGAGCACCATCAATACCGCCGTTTTACAGTGATGGTTACAGCTCTCCAGCGCGGCTTTTGCTTCAGCCCGGGAGCATCCCCCCGCTTCCATCACGATGGCGATTTGGCGTTCGGCCCATTTGGTGTTGCTTGCCTCAAGATCCACGCGCAGGTTGCTATAAACCCGTCCGGTCCGAACGGCCAGCCCTGTAGCGATCATTGAGAGGATCATTTTCTGCGCGATCCCCGCTTTGGTGTTGATATAGCCTGCGACGACATCGGCACCCAGCTCCGGAGCGATAACCATGCTCGCCAGATGCGCGGCTTCACTTTGCGCATCGCCGGTAATGATGGCCACAGGCGAACCCAGCGACCACGCATGGCGCATTGCCCCCCAGACCCACGGCGTTTTTCCGCTGACGGTCACGGCCAGCATCATATCGTGTTCACCAAACTTAATGGCCTGCAGATCGGCAACGCCGCGCTCGTAGCTCCCTTCCCCTTCTTGTGCCGTAACGGCAATCACCGGGGTTTTGCCCGGCGCATACTCATCGGTAACCTGTTGCGCAACGCGCCCAGACGGCCCCTCGCCAACGATGACCAGGCGACCGCCGTGGCTGAGCGCCGCGGCGGCGTTGTCTACCACGCGTGCAATAGTATCTAAACAGGGGGTAATAGCAGCAGAAATGAGTGCATCATCCTGGTGAATGACTTTCAGCATGTCCAGCGTGGACAATCTATCAATATTCATCGTGCTGGCGTGCCGTCTTTCCCTGACCGAACCGGTAAGCATAACGCTCATAAACAGCCTCCTTATTATGAGTACCCACACACTATAAAGTGTTTTATATAGATGACCTGCGAGGAGGGTCACGAAAAGAGGACCAAATCCACGCCTTTACATGGCTTTAAGAAAAGCGCGTCATCGGCGATAATTACCCCCTTTCTTAATCATCGCGGAGTGTTGATGAGCGATTTGCAGCCTTTCCTTCCGACGCGCAAGCGCCCCATGAAACTCAATACGCTGGTCACGCTGATGGTGTGCGCGATTATTGCCTCTGTGCTGCTGGTGGTCTTTGCGCTCTACTCCGTACAAATCACCCGGGCGACCCGTGATGATGTTAAAGATACTGCGCTCGGCATTGCCCGCACCCTCGCCGACAGCCCCGAGATACAGCGCGGCCTGATGCAGGCACCGCAGGAGAATATTATTCAGCCTATCGCCCAGGCGGTGACGAAGCGAAACGATCTGCTGTTCACCGTGGTCACCGATATGCGCGGGATCCGCTATTCACACCCGAACGAGGCGCTGCTGGGGCTGCATTTTATCGGCGATGATTTAACCCCTGCGCTGGAAGGCAAAGAGAACGTATCGGTTAACCGGGGCGCGCTCGCCGAAGCGCTGCGCGTTTTTACGCCCGTCTACGACGGCCAGCACGAGCAGATCGGCGTGGTGGTAGTCGGTATCTCCCTGAATAAGGTTGAAGAGCAGATTGCCCGCGGGCGGCTAAACGCCGTCTGGACCATTTTATTCAGTATTTTTATGAGCTCCATGGCAATTTGGGGTCTGGTGCGGGTACTGAAACGCATCCTGTTCGGGCTCGAACCTTACGAAATTTCCGCCCTGTTCGAACAGCGTCAGGCAATGCTGCAGTCGCTTCGCGAAGGGGTTCTGGCCGTCGATATTCACGGGCGCGTGACGATGATCAACCAGACCGCCAGAGAAATATTGCTTCTCCCCTCCGGCAAGCAGACCGTAAACGCCAGCGCGCCCCTGCTGGCCAGCCTGCGTGACGTCTCGAAGACGGGCGTTGCGCGCCAGGATCAGGAGATCAGCTGCAACGGTAGGCTATTGCTGTGCAACATGGTCCCCGTGAAAAGTCAGGATCGGGTGATCGGCGCCATCACCACCTTTCGTGATAAAACGGAAATCAGCCAGCTGATGCAGCGTCTGGACGGCATGGTTAACTACGTCGATGCCCTGCGCGCCCACACCCACGAGTTTATGAATAAACTGCATGTGATACTCGGCCTGCTGAATATTAAGCGCTACGACAAGCTGGAAGAGTACATTCTCCAGACGGCACATCATTACCAGACGGATATCGGTACGATACAGAGCAAGGTAAAATCCCCGGTGGTTGCCGGGTTCCTGCTGGGTAAAATCAACCGGGCGAAAGAAGCGGGCGTCACCCTGACGCTGGCGGATGAAAGCCAGATACCGGATACCGCAAGTGAAGAGCAGGTCGCGGTGCTGATCACCGCGCTGGGCAACCTCATTGAAAATGCGCTCGACGCGATGGAAGGACAGCAGGAGGGCGAGATCGGCCTGCTGCTGCATTATCAGAACGGCTGGCTCAGCTGTGAAGTCAGCGACGATGGCCCCGGCATTGATCCCACTCAGCTGGAGTCTATTTTTACAAAGGGCTTCTCAACAAAAGGTGAAAACCGCGGCGTTGGGCTGTTCCTTGCTCGCCAGCAGATTCAGAACCTTGGCGGCGATATCTCCGTCGAGTCTGAGCCCGGCGTATTTACCCAATTTTTTGTTCACATCCCCTGGGATAGCGAGAGGAAAATCGCGTGATAAATGTGTTAATTGTCGATGATGACGCCATGGTGGCCGACCTCAACCGTCTGTACGTCAACCGCGTTGAAGGCTTTACCTGCTGTGGCGTCGCCTCCACGCTAAACCAGGCCGAGGCCATCATTAATGACCCCAGCCATCCTGTCGATCTGGTGCTGCTGGATGTCTATATGCAGCAGGATAACGGGCTGGATCTGCTGCCCGTCATTCGCGCATCCGGCCGCCCAATCGACGTGATCATGATCACCTCGGCCGCCGACGCCGCCACGATCCAGACCTCCATTCACTACGGCGTGGTGGATTATTTGATCAAGCCGTTCCAGTTCCCGCGCTTTGAAGAGGCGCTGAACGGCTGGAAGGCAAAGCACAGCCTGATGGGGTCGCATCAGTATTACGAGCAGGCGGACGTCGACCGTCTGATCCACGGCGGGGCACCGGAACTGGCGGACAGCAAAAAGCTGCCGAAAGGGTTAACGCCGCAAACGCTTCGCACGATTTGCCAGTGGATTGACGCACACCCGGAGACGGAGTTTTCTACCGACGATCTGGCAAACGCGGTCAATATTTCCCGCGTGTCCTGCCGCAAATATCTGATCTGGCTGGCGCAAATCAATATTCTGTTCACCAGCATTCACTACGGCGCCACCGGGCGTCCGGTGTATCGCTACCGCCTCCAGCCGGAGCAAACGGGCCTGCTCAAGCAATACTGTCAGTAACGCGGTAGGTATCATCCAGCAGGGTAAAGCGGAAGTGGTGTGCTGAAGAGAACACCACTTCTTTTGTTTTGGTCACAAAGATCGCTTCTATGTCGGGACGCGCGCGCAGCGCAGCGCGGCCCTTCTCCACGCCCATGCCGTACATCAGCGTGGTCCAGATATCGCCGTCGATGGAATCTTTTGAAATGATGGTCACGCTGTCCAGTTCGTTATCGAGCGGGTAACCGGTGCGCGGATCGAGAATGTGGTGATAGCGTTTGCCGTCTTGTTCAAAGTAGCGCTCGTAAGTTCCCGACGTGACGACGGACAGGTTCTCTACGACCATCGTGCCGATCAGCGCATCCCCGGCGAACGGTTTTTTCAGCCCAACGCTCCAGCCCCCTTCCGGGGAGCCTAAGGTCTGAATGTTTCCGCCGAGGTTAATCAGCCCCAGCTCCGCGCCCTCTTTATGCAGGTAATCCCGCACCCTGTCGGCGATGTAGCCTTTGGCAATCGCCCCCAGATCGATCTCCATCCCCGCCCGGGTCAGAAACACGCTGCTGCTGGCCTCATCAAGGAGAACATCCTCGGGGCGGGTAATCGCCAGCAGCGAGGCGATTTCATCGGCAGGCGGAACGCTGTCCCCCTGAAAGCCAATTTTCCAGCGCTTCACCAGCGGACCGATCGCCAGGTTAAAGGCGCTGTCCTTGAGCAGGCTTGCCGCTTTTGCACAGCGGATCAGATCAAACACCGGCCGACTGACGGTGACCGGATGCTGGCCCGCCGCATGGTTGATGTCCATCACCTGCGAGCGCGCGCGGTTGACGGTGAGCAGGTCTTCATACTGTTTGATCAGGCGAAACACGCGGGACGCGAGGGCTTCGTCATGGGAGAAGAGCTTCAGGAGGATGGGAGACCCCATCAGGACGGCGGAGTAGCTGTAAACGCGATGGCTATCAGGCATGGCAGGAGTCCTCAGCTGTAGCCCCCGGCTGGCACCGCGCCGCCGGGGAAAATGCCGGATAGCGCTGCGCGTATCCGGCCTGGGAAGCAGGTGCCTTACATCTTTTTCGAACGCAGAGCCGCCTGATGTCCTGCAAGGGTACCAAAAATAATGATATCTGCCACCGCGTTACCGCCGATACGGTTAGCACCGTGGATCCCGCCGACCACTTCACCGGCTGCAAACGCGCCTGGCAGCACGTTGTGGTTGCTATCCAGCACGCAGGTTTCGGTGTTGATGGTCACGCCGCCCATGGTGTGGTGCACGCCCGGCGCAATCTGAATGGCGTAGAATGGCCCTTCATTGATTGGCGCACGCAGCGCGGTGGTACGACCAAAGTCGTCATCGTGCTGTTTTTCAACGAAACCGTTGTAACGTTCCAGGGTCGCCAGGAAAGCGTGGTGATCCATACCGAGCGCTTCCGCCAGGGCTTTAGGCGAGCTGGCGCTGGTCACGAAGCCTTTGGCGATGTACTCATCCGCAGCTTTGTTTTTGGCGCGTACGTGCTCGTCAAAGACGATGTAAGCGTATTTCTCCGGCAGCGCGATGATTGACGCCGAGACTTTATCGCGGGTCGACATTTCGTTGTAGAAGCGCTCCCCTTTCTGATTGACCAGAATCGCCCCGCCCCCGCGGATGGATTCGGAAATCAGGTACGAGGTTTTCTGCTCAACGGTTGGGTGAATTTGAATCTCGCCCATATCGACAGTGCCAGCCCCGATGCGCTCTAGCAGCGCGATACCGCCACCGGTCGCCCCTTTGTGGTTGGTGGTGACGAAACCTTCCAGATCCGGACGGTATTTCACGACCATCTGGCTGTTGGCGCTGAAGCCGCCTGTGGCGACAATCACACTTTTCGCTGCCACGGTGACAGTTTCATTCTCTTCGGTGGTCAGGCGCACGCCGGTGACTTCACCGTTTTCGAAGATAATGTCGCTGACGGAGGTATCCAACATTACCTCGATGTTGCGTTTGTTGACGTTACGCACCAGGCCGCTAATCAGGTAACCGCCCACCGCAGAACCGTCTTTTGGACGGTGAGTACGGTCAATGCTCATCCCGCCGGTGGTGGTGATGTCGTTCAGCATGATGCCGCGGGTTGCCAGCCACTCAATCGCCTGCGGCGCGTTCTCGACGAAGCGGCGCAGCAGTTCCGGGTTGTTCTTGTTGCCGCCGCCTTTCAGGCTTTCCTGGTAGAACAGCTCTTTGCTGTCCTGAATGCCCTTCACGCGCTGGAAGCGGGTTTCGGCAGCGTTCATACCGGCAGAGGCTTTAATGGTGTTCCCGCCGATGGTCGGCATTTTCTCGACGATCAGCACGCTCGCGCCTTCGTCGTGAGCCTGAATCGCCGCCGCCAGCCCGGCGCCGCCGCTGCCGACAACCACCACGTCCACGCTGCGGGTTTCGTTCGGGTCAACGCCCTCTTCCGCGGCCAGCGCTTTGCTGGATTTCAGCATCGCTTTAGAGACCGCTTTCTTCACCGCTTCACTCTGGCTGGTTGCGCCGGTGATGGCATCCACGTGCGGAGTATTAGCATCCAGAATGCGGGTACGGATCTCTTCAAAGCTGGTGACGAACTCAACGTCTTCGCTCGGGCCGGAGGCCAGCTCGATGTCCGCAATGCGGTCGGTTTCCAGGCTGACGTTAATCACCAGTTCGTTAGCGTCATCCTGCACTTTCTCAGCAAAGGTACCCGGTTTGAATTTTGATTCGCCCATGCTCATGTCGCGGATCATCGCTTCCACCAGCGAGAAGCGCCACAGCGGTTCAGGAATGTTCAGCGCCTCGCGCTGGGTGCTGTCCATAAACAGCTCAAGGCTTTCGCCGGCCGCGATGCGGTCTGCCCAGTCCGGATAAGCGATGGTGGCGCGGCCAACGGCAATCAGGTCGTAGCCGTGGTCGAGTGCTTCATTGGCATCGGCGGCATTCACTACGCCGCCCACGCCCATGACCGGAACCTGCGCCAGCGTTTCAGAACGCATCGCGCAGTATTTTTCGATAAGCGGCGTCGGGTCCTGGGTGTCGACAATGGAAGGACGCAGGGTCGCGCCGACGGAGAAGTGCAGGTAATCCACGCCGCGCGCCGCCAGTTTTTCCAGCAGGTACATGGTGTCTTCAAAGCGGATGCCCGGCACTTCAAGCTCTTCAGGGGAGAAGCGATAGCCAATAATAAAGGCGTCGTCCGCGTACTGGCGCACCATTTTGTGGGTGATGTCCAGAACCGCCAGCGGGAACTTCGCGCGGTTATCGCGGCTGCCGCCCCACTCGTCGTCACGCTGGTTAGAGTTTGGCGAATAGAATTGCTGAATCAGATAGGTGTTTGCCCCGTGGATTTCCACGCCGTCGAAGCCGGCCTGGATGGCGCGGCGCACCGCTTCACCAAACTTGCCGATCATGCCTTCGACTTCTTCGCCAGTCAGCGCCACGGGCGTTGCAGCGCCCTCACGCGGCGCGGCAACAGCGCTTGGACCAACCGGCGTACGGCCACCGATCAGTTTCGGGTCAACCATGCGGCCGCCGTGGTAGATCTGCAGCAGGGCCTTAGAGCCTTTAGATTTAATCGCCTCCGCGATTTTCGCCAGCCCTGCAATTTTCTCGTCATTATCAATCCCGATCGCGCCCGGGAAGGCCAGACCGAGATCGTCGACGAAGCAGCATTCCACAATGATGGTGCCGATACTGCCGGAGCGGGCACGATAGTACTCCACCAGTTCGCTGGTAACGGTGCCGTCGTAATAGCCGGTGCAGGTGGTCATAGGGGCCATTAACAAACGGTTTTTCAGTTCAGTGCCATTCGGTAATGTGAAGGGGCTAAGAATGCGTTCGTTAGTGCTCATAATAGAAACTCCAAACTTTTAAAAAATTAAGAATTCGTTATCGGATTGATTTTTTAGTTCGTCGTTATTTGCCGATGTCATAATATTAATATAATGATTTTTTTAGTTTCTAAAGTTATTACGTTAGTTAAAAAACTATTTAATCCCTGCAATAACACAAATAACACATTGGTGTTAGCGAATGTAATTCAGTCATTCACAATAATTTAAAATTAGTTAAATAAAAATTGGTAAAACCAATTTCCATCACACTTGCAAAACCTTTAAAAACAGCAACATAAAAAACAAAGAAAACATAGATGTTACGAAAATGATAAAACAAACCAATAAAACAGGCAATACCCACATACGCCTGAGTGGTTATTAATAAAAGCATAAAAATAACGCTGCAATTCTGTTTTTTTGATCGCGATCAATAGTTATGGCATCCAAAAGCGCAATATAAAAACATCATCAATTTTTAATTTAGCGCCTCCACAAAAGCGTTAAATTGCTATTACTGAAAATACAAAACCGCACCTTTAATAACTAAAGAAAGCAAAGAAACTTAAGAAAGTGATTTTGTTTTTCAGTACGACCGAATCTTTGACAACTTAAGACGTGAAACTATGAATACAAAAACTGCTGTAACGCCCCCTGTGGCGAACCAGGCATCAAATGGAAACGCAAAACGTCTGCTGATGATGGCACTGCCCGTCATCGTCGCCGTACTGCTGCTGTTTGTTCCGGTACCGGAAGGCCTGCCTCCTTACGCGTGGCACTACTTCGCAATCTTTGTCGGCGTGATCGTCGGTTTGATCTTCGAACCGCTGCCGGGTGCGGTGATCGGTCTGACCGGCGTGGTCGCCATTGCCCTGTGCAGCCAGTGGGTGCTGTTTAGCCCTGAACAGCTGGCCGATCCGAAATTCAAGCTGGCAGGCGCCTCCTTTAAGTGGGCGGTGAGCGGGTTTGGTAACTCTACCGTCTGGCTGATTTTCGGTGCCTTTATGTTCGCCGCAGGCTATGACAAAACCCGCTTCGGCCGCCGTCTGGCGCTGATTCTGGTGAAATACCTCGGCCGTCGGAGCCTGACGCTCGGTTACGCAATTACGTTTGCTGACCTGCTGCTGGCGCCGTTCACCCCGTCCAACACCGCACGTAGCGGCGGGACCATCTACCCGATCATCGCTAACCTGCCGCCGCTGTACGGTTCAAAACCTAATGACCCAAGCGCGCGTAAGATTGGTTCGTACCTAATGTGGGTGGCGATCACCGCGGCCTGTATCACCAGTTCAATGTTCCTCTCCGCCCTCGCGCCAAACCTGCTGGCCCTGGCGCTGGTGAAAAGTACGGTTGGGATTGATATCTCCTGGGGCACCTGGTTCCTCGCCTTCCTGCCGCTGGGTATCCTGCTGATTCTGACCATGCCGCTGCTGGCATACTGGTTCTACCCGCCTGAAGTTAAGGTCAACAACGAAGTGCCGCTGTGGGCGACCCGCGAACTGGAAAAACTCGGCAAACTGTCCCGCAATGAAATTCTGCTGCTGGTGTTCGTGTGCTGCGCGCTGCTGATGTGGATCTTCGCCGCCGCGTGGATTGAACCCGCTATGGCTGCCCTGCTCATCGTCGGCCTGATGCTGTGGACCGGCGTACTGGAGTGGAACGACATCACCGGTAACAAAGCCGCGTGGAACACCTTCGTCTGGTTCGCCACCCTGGTTGCGCTGGCGGACGGTCTCTCCTCTACCGGCTTTATCAGCTGGCTGGGTAAAGAAGGCGGTCTGCTGATGAGCGGTATCTCTCCGGGCGTGGCGACCATCGTCCTACTGCTGGCGTTCTACCTGCTGCACTACCTGTTTGCCAGCACCACCGCGCACACTACGGCGCTACTGCCAGCGATGCTGACCATCGCTTCCACCATCCCGGGCATGAATATGGAAGTGTTTGTTCTGCTGATGGTGACCTCGCTGGGCGTGATGGGGATCATCACCCCGTACGGTACTGGTCCAAGCCCGATCTACTACGGTAGCGGCTACCTGCCAACCAAAGACTACTGGCGCCTCGGCACCATCTTCGGTGCTATCTTCCTGGCGGCCCTGCTGCTGATTGGCTATCCGTGGATGTCCATGATGTTCTGATTCCTGACCGCCGGACTTCTCCTCCGGCGGTTTTATTTTTTGTGGAGCAATACGCTATGTCAAACAAACCGTTTATCTACCAGAACCCCTTCCCTCTTGCGCATGACGACACCGAATACTACCTGCTGACCAAAGAGCACGTCTCCGTTACCGAGTTCGAAGGCCAGGAAATCCTGAAGGTGGAGCCGGAAGCCCTGACCCTGCTGGCGCAACAGGCCTTCCATGACGCCGCGTTTATGCTGCGTCCTTCCCATCAGAAGCAGGTTGCCGCCATTCTCAACGACCCGGAAGCCAGCCAGAACGACAAATACGTTGCCCTGCAGTTCCTGCGTAACTCTGAAATCGCGGCCAAAGGCGTGCTGCCGACCTGCCAGGATACCGGCACCGCGATCGTCATGGGTAAAAAAGGCCAGCGCGTCTGGACCGGCGGCGGCGACGAAGCGGCCCTGAGCCAGGGCGTGTATAACACCTACATTGAAGACAACCTGCGCTACTCCCAGAACGCCGCGCTGGACATGTATAAAGAGGTGAATACCGGCACCAACCTGCCGGCGCAGATTGACCTCTACAGCGTGGACGGGGACGAATACAAATTCCTGTGCATGGCAAAAGGCGGCGGTTCTGCCAACAAAACCTATCTCTACCAGGAAACCAAAGCGCTGATCACCCCGGCTAAGCTGAAAAATTACCTGGTTGAGAAGATGCGTACCCTGGGGACAGCAGCCTGCCCGCCGTACCACATTGCCTTTGTTATCGGCGGAACCTCGGCGGAAGCCACGCTGAAAACCGTGAAGCTGGCCTCCACGCGCTACTACGACACCCTACCGACGGAAGGTAACGAACACGGCCAGGCTTTCCGCGACGTTCAGCTCGAACAGGAGCTGCTTCAGGAAGCACAGAACCTCGGCCTGGGCGCGCAGTTTGGCGGTAAATACTTCGCCCACGACATCCGCGTGATCCGCCTGCCGCGCCACGGCGCGTCCTGCCCGATTGGCATGGGCGTCTCATGCTCCGCGGACCGCAACATCAAAGCGAAAATCAACCGCGACGGGATCTGGATTGAGAAGCTGGAGCACAACCCAGGCCAGTACATTCCGGAGTCACTGCGCCAGCAGGGCGAAGGCGACGTGGTCAGCATCGATCTGAACAAGCCGATGAACGAGATCCTGGCGCAGCTTTCCGCGCACCCGGTCTCTACCCGCCTGTCGCTGAACGGGACCATCATAGTGGCGCGCGACATCGCCCACGCGAAGCTGAAAGAGCTAATCGACAACGGTGAGGAACTGCCGCAGTACGTCAAAGATCACCCGATCTACTACGCGGGCCCGGCCAAAACGCCGGAAGGCTACGCGTCTGGCTCACTTGGCCCAACCACGGCGGGACGCATGGATTCGTATGTGGACCTGCTGCAGTCCCACGGCGCAAGCATGATCATGCTGGCCAAAGGCAACCGCAGCCAGCAGGTGACGGACGCCTGCCATAAGCACGGCGGCTTCTACCTGGGCAGCATCGGCGGCCCGGCCGCGGTGCTGGCGCAAAACAGCATTAAGAGCCTGGAGTGCGTCGCGTATCCGGAGCTGGGAATGGAAGCCATCTGGAAAATCGAAGTCGAGAACTTCCCGGCGTTTATCCTGGTGGATGACAAAGGCAACGATTTCTTCCAGCAGATCCAGAACCAGCAGTGTAAAGGCTGTTCACAGCGCTGAGTGCTTCCATACGTTCGGCAGGAGCGACAGCGTTTCAGCGATTGTGCTGCGCTTGTCGCTCCCCGGCTTCCAGATGGTGACCATCGTCTGACCAATTCCCTGGCTGCCCACTTCGGTGTGCAGCCTTTTTACGTTTTGCCACTGCCCGGCGTGAAAATGCGTCGGTAAGAATCCCCAGCCGCAGCCGCGCTCCAGCAGACCGCGCAGCATCTCCGGCTCATTGGTAAAGAGGGTATGCCCGGAAATTTGCAGGCGGCGCGCCACCGGCTCGTCCGAGGCGGGGTGCATGACGACCTGAGGTACCAGGGAAAGATCGAGCAGCGACAGAGGTGAAGCACTGTCCGCAAACAGCCCGCTGGCGGCATAAAAATCCATATCGATGGCACCCAGGGCACGCCACTCCATATCATTGCCCACGCTGCGGTTGCGTGCCTGGCAGATGGCCAGATCCGCGTCGTTATTCGCCAGCAGCCGTTCCGATTCATCCCGCGAGGCGCAGATAAGGCTCAGGCGGATTTTTCGCACCGCCATTTCAGCAATCACCCCGTGCAGAAAGGCTCTGGGCGTAAAAGGATCGTAGGCCAGCGTCAGGTCCTGCGTGGCACCGTGCGGCACCTCTCTGGCAAACGCCTCAAAGGCTTTTACCTGCCGCATCAGCAGGTGCGCCTGGCGCTGAAGCTGTTCCCCTTCGGGCGTGAGCCGCAGGGTGCGGCCGTCGCGAATAAACAGCGCGTAGCCCAACCCATCCTCAAGAAAATCAACCAGATCGCGAAGCGTCGTTCGGTCCTTCTTCAGCGCCACCGCGGCTTTACTCAGGCTCCCGTTCTCGGCCACGGCGGTAAATGCCTCGAGCTGTGCAAAAGAGTAAATCAGTCCCGCCACGCTACGCTCCCTCTGTTTTTTGGGGGGATTTTCCCCCGCTATGCGTTTTTTATTATAGCTCCGGGGTTTTTAAACTGAAGCCGTTCCTAACCTGTAAGAGACGGATATGAAAAACAGAAAAGTAAACCATGCCCTGCTGGCGGGCCTTATCTTCAGCACCCTAATCTCCCCTGCGGCAGTGGCCGCCTGTAAAGGCACCGACCTCAGCGCTTGCCCTGCCCCCTTCGACACCACGCTGCCTGACACCCATAAGATGCTCACCTGGAGTCAGGCCGATCGCGTGGTGGGCTTTCGCAATGACTACCGCAACTACCCCGGGGACGTTTTCCGCCACGGTAGCGCCGCGCCGCTGGAAATGTCGGACAAGCCGCTCACGGACGCACACTATCAGGTCAACGGCAGGCGCTACGGCCTTAAGGACTACCTCCAGCGGCAGAACGTCAGCGGCATGCTGGTGCTGAAGGACGGCAAAATCGCCTGGAAGTATCTTGGAGAGGGCAATACCGACTCGACGCTCTGGACCTCGCGCTCGGTTGGGAAATCGGTGGTATCGGCGCTGGTGGGCGTAGCCCTCAAAGAGGGAAAGATCCACTCGCTTGACGATCGGATCACGCGGTATGAACCCGATCTGAAAGGCACCGCGTGGGACGGCGTGACGCTTAAGCAGCTTATCACCCATACCTCCGGCGTGGCGTGGAACGAGGATTACACCAACCCCCACTCCGACTTTGCGCAGCTCACCGAGTGCGAGGCGAAGCCGGGTACCTATGACTGCGTGCGCAAGCTGGTGAAGGGGCTGCGCAGGGCGCATCCGGCCGGAGAGAACTGGTCTTACTCTTCGGGCGGTGCCTGGCTGCTGGGTGACGTGCTGGAGCGGGCCACCGGCATGACGCTAGCAGCCTATCTGGAGAAAAGCATCTGGCAGCCTTACGGCATGGCGAGCGACGGCGCGTGGCATGCCTACAGCAAAGGCCAGCACGACGTCGGCGCGCACGGCTTTAACGCCACGCTGGAGGACTGGGGACGCTTCGGGCAATTTATCCTGAACAACGGTACGCTGCCGAACGGTAAGACCATACTGCCGGAAAACTGGATCAGGCAGTCGTCAGACTGGACGAAGGCCAAAGGCTCGGTCTCAGACGCCCATCCCGAGGGGCTGTACGGCTATCAGTGGTGGAACAATGAAGTGCCCGCCAACGCCACGGGCGTAGAGCCGACGGCACAGCATTCGCTGAAAGGTTCGCTCTGGGCGCTGGGCATTTTCGGGCAGATGATCGTGGTGAACCCAAAGGAAAATCTGGTCATCGTCCAGTGGTCTACCTGGCCGCAGGCGGAACCGTCCTTCAGCGCCCAGCCGCTGGAAGCCTCTCTGATGTTTAGCGCGATTGCCAGGGCGCTGCGCTAAATTGCATCCGCCGGGTAATGAAGCGGTTACCCAGCTCATTCTGAAACGCGCCTCTGCGCCACATCACAAAATCGCAATATCAGAGACTTACAGAATATTGGTGAATAAAAAGCCAATGGTTTGTTAAGTTATTGTTGCCATTAATTGTATTTATTCGTCGGATTATATTCATGCAAGAAATGCATCAGTCGATGTGGCATTTGCGCTTATCTAATTCCTCATCCTGATCCAGTTTTCAGAAACAGACGCGTAAAACGTCAACAATAAAACTGGAGATAACCATGTTTTCCTCAACCTCACCTGCAACCGTACGTTCGAAGGCGGGCGCGATACTTCGCGTCACGTCCGGCAACTTTCTTGAGCAATTCGATTTCTTTCTGTTCGGCTTCTATGCCACCTACATCGCCCACACGTTCTTCCCGGCGAGCAGTGAATTTGCGTCGCTGATGATGACCTTCGCCGTCTTCGGCGCGGGCTTTTTGATGCGTCCCATCGGGGCCATCGTGCTTGGCGCCTATATCGACAAGGTGGGGCGCAGAAAGGGGCTGATCGTCACGCTGTCCATCATGGCGGCGGGGACGTTTCTGATTGTGCTTATCCCCTCTTATCAAAGCATCGGCCTGTGGGCGCCGCTGCTGGTGCTGACGGGCCGTCTGCTGCAGGGCTTTTCCGCCGGCGCGGAGCTTGGAGGCGTGTCGGTCTATCTGGCTGAAATCGCCACGCCGGGCCGCAAGGGTTTTTACACCAGCTGGCAGTCCGGTAGCCAGCAGGTCGCCATTATGGTCGCCGCGGCGATGGGCTTTGCGCTGAATGCCCTGATGGCGGAGAGCGCCATTCGTGAATGGGGCTGGCGCATCCCGTTCCTGTTCGGCTGTTTAATCGTGCCGTTTATCTTCTTCCTGCGCCGCAAGCTGGAGGAGACGGAAGAGTTCAGCGCGCGCCGCCAGCATCTGGAGATGCGTCAGGTCTTTAAAACGCTGCTTGGCAACTGGCAGGTGGTGGTCGCGGGCATGCTGATGGTAGCGATGACCACCACCGCGTTCTACCTGATCACCGTCTACGCTCCCACCTTTGGCAAAAAAGTGCTGATGCTGAGCGCGTCGGACAGCCTGCTGGTCACGCTGCTGGTGGCGGTTTCTAACTTCATCTGGCTGCCGGTGGGCGGTGCCCTGTCGGACCGTTTCGGGCGCAAGCCGGTGCTGATTGCCATGACCCTGCTGGCGCTGGCGACCAGCTACCCGGCCCTGACGCTGCTGGCGAACGCGCCCAGCTTCTCCATGATGCTGAGCGTGCTGCTGTGGCTCTCCTTCCTCTACGGCCTGTATAACGGCGCGATGATTCCGGCCCTGACGGAGATCATGCCTGCCGAAGTGCGCGTGGCGGGCTTCTCGCTGGCTTACAGCCTGGCAACGGCGGTCTTTGGCGGCTTTACCCCGGTGATGTCCACCGCGCTGATTGAATACACCGGTGACAAAGCTTCGCCTGGCTACTGGATGAGCTTCGCCGCGGTGTGTGCCCTGCTGGCCACGCTCTACCTCTACCGCCGCCGTGCGGTATCGCTGCAAAACACCGTCAAGTCACAGGGGGCAGTATGAAAAGCACTTATCGCTATACCGCCAGCGCGCTGGTGCTGATGTTCCTGAGCGTCAATGCCTTTGCCCAGGACGTAAAGGTCATGATCTCAGGTGGCTTCAAAGCCGCCCTTGAAAAACTGGCTCCGGAATATGAACGCCAGACCGGGGATAAAATCGTGATCATCCCCGGCCCCTCAATGGGCGCTACGCCGCAGGCGATCCCAAACCGCCTGGCGCGCGGCGAGAAGGCCGACGTGGTGATTATGGTGGGCGATGCGCTGGAGAAGCTCGAAAAAGCCAGCCAGACCCAGCCGGGTTCGCGAACTGAACTCGCGGACTCTCCCGTTGGCATGGTGGTGAAAAAAGGTGCGGATGTCCCTGATATCAGCAGCGAGGCGGATCTGCGTAAAACGCTGCTGCAGGCCAGCTCCATCGCCTACTCTGACAGCGCCAGCGGCAGGTACGTCAGCCAGACGTTGTTCAAAAAGCTGGGGATTGAAAAAGAAGTGGCGGGTAAAGCGACAATGGTCGAGCGTATCCCGGTCGCCTCTGAAGTGGCGAAAGGAAAATACGCCGTGGGCTTCCAGCAGGTTAGCGAGCTGCTGCCCGTTCAGGGCGTCACCTTTATCGGCAAAATCCCGGATAATCTGCAATACATCACGCGCTTCGCGGGCGCGGTTACCCGTCACGCTGAACATCCTGACGAGGGGAAAGCGCTGTTGACCTATCTTGCCTCACCGCCCTCACGCGCCGTCATCGAGAAGACGGGGATGATCCCCGTTACGTCCGGCGATACTGCTCGGTGATCTGCTTTTCCAGTTCAGCCGCGATATATGACTGGATGCGCCCCCGGCGCCGGATAAGCCCTACGGTGCGTTTGACCTCCGGCGCCACCAGCGGCAGATGCGTCAGCAGCGTGTGCTCTGAGGTCGGCATCGACATGGCGGGAACGGCAGCGATGCCGATCCCCGCCTCAACCATACCGAGCATCGTGGTAACGTGACGTGTTTCGCAGACGCTGGGCCGCTCGGGAACGATATCACCCAGCATCCGATCGAGCAGATTGCGGTTACCTGACGTTTTATCGAGAGAGATATAATCATGCTGATAAAATGCCTGCCACGTCAGGTGACTCTTCTGCGCCAGCGGATGATCCTTTCTGCACGCCGCGACGTAGACATCCTCCACCAGCGGGAAAAATTCGATTTCAGACGGCAGGTTTCCTGCGAAGCAGATACCAAAATCCGCCTGGCTTCGGGCCACGGCGTCAATCACATTCCCCGCGCTGCTGTCGATGAGCTTAATGCGCACGCGCGGATAGCGAGACTGAAAGCGACGGATCACATCAGGCATAAAGTAACAGGCGGCGGAAGGTACCGTGGCAACCGTGATCAGCCCCGTCCGCTCTTCGCTGGCTTTATCGACATCCGCCAGCATTGACTCAACGTTGTCGAGCAGCTGCGCGGAGCGCTCGGCAAAGTTTTGCCCGTATAACGTTAAGGCCACGCGGCGGGTGGTACGATCAAACAGCCGGTTTCCCAGCGCGGCTTCCAGCTTTTCAATCCTCCGGCTCAGGGCAGACTGGGATAAGCAGATAGATTCAGCAGCAACACGGAAGTTACCGTATTCCACTAACGCTCTGAAAGCATAAAGATCGTTAAGGTCAAAATTCACGGGCATAGCGTCTGGATGTCCTGTCAGGGA
This sequence comes from Enterobacter sp. PI-10, assembly GCF_027947695.1. Taxonomy (NCBI): domain Bacteria; kingdom Pseudomonadati; phylum Pseudomonadota; class Gammaproteobacteria; order Enterobacterales; family Enterobacteriaceae; genus Enterobacter; species Enterobacter sp. PI-10. The sequence continues at coordinate 235,693 of NZ_JAJNOG010000007.1, forward strand.
ATACGCAACAAAGTCAAAAATAATAGCGTCTTACTGAACCACCGCAACCTGTACGGCGATGAAATAGGTCAGAGGTCGTTGAGATGCAGGCGAACATACCCTGCACGATCGGCAATGGCCTGCCGCTCCTCTTCCTTCATGTCCACAAGCTGTTTAAAGACAATGCCCAGGCGGGGATTGTTACCCAGACGCGCCTGATTGCGCGCAAAGAAATCCCAGTAAAGGGCATTAAAGGGGCACGCCAGCTCCCCAGTGCGCTGGTTATGTTGATACCGGCATCCCTGACAATAATTACTCATCTTATGAATATATGACGCGCTGGAGACGTAGGGTTTACTCGCCAGTAACCCGCCATCGCCAAACTGGCTCATGCCGAGAGTGTTGGGCAGCTCCACCCATTCAAAGGCATCAATATAGACCCCCAGATACCATTCATGAACCGCCTGCGGCGACAGGCCGCTGAGCAGGCTAAAGTTGCCGATGACCATCAGGCGCTGGATATGGTGGGCGTAAGCCTCCGTGAGCGACTGCCCAATAGCATGTGACAGGCAGCGCATCTGCGTCCTGCCGGTCCAGAACCAGTCCGGCAGCGGAGCGTGCTGGTCTAAGGCATTCAGCTCCCGATAGCCCGGCATCTGCGACCAGTAGATCCCACGCACGTACTCCCGCCAGCCGAGAATTTGTCGGATAAACCCTTCAACGGCGGGCAGCGGCGCATGGCCCGAACGCCATGCCTGCTGGGCGGCTGCGACCACTTCCCGCGGATTAAGCATTTTGGTGTTTAGCGCGAATGAAATTAACGAGTGGAAAAGGAAAGGTTCCTCCGCGTGCATCGCGTCCTGCCAGGCGCCAAAATGGGGGAGCACGTGAGTGATAAATTCCTCCAGCCTGGCTTTGGCTTCCGAACGGTTAAGCGGCCAGCGAAAATTGTCGGCCTGCGATTCGCCGAAGGTCTTTACCCCACAGCGTTGGATCTCCGCCCATAAGGCTGAATAATCGTGCCCGGGACGCGAATCGCCCGGCGCGGGCGGCTCGCCGGACCAGCGCTTGCGATTTTCGGCATCGAAATTCCATTTACCTCCCTCCGGCTCGTCTTCTGATGTCAAAAGAATGCCGTGCTGACGACGCATTTCCCGGTAAAAGTACTCCATTCGCCAGCTTTTGCGCGTTGCAAAGAACGCGCTGACCTGTTCCCGCGTGGTGAAAAAATGCTCGCTGCTGACGCAGGCCGCTTCAACGGAGGCCGTCTTCGCCCACGCCTGCAGCTGCGTATCCAGACGCCATTCGTCGGGCTCCTGCCATATCACCCTACCCGCGCTGTAATGCGCGACAAGCGCGTTGAGATTGTCTTCAAGCGCGCCGCGGTTTGAGCCGTCAGAGAGCCGGACATACCTCATCCGATGCCCCTTCTCCTTTAATGCAGAGGCAAACGCGCGCATGGCGGCGAAGATAGCGATAACTTTCTGGGCGTGATGAAGCACATAGGCGGTTTCGGCCCGGAGTTCCAGCATCACGTAAATGACGTTCGGACTGCAGGTATCAAACCAGCTGTGATGCGGATTAAGCTGATCGCCCAGGATCAGACGCAGCTCGGTCAACGGTGGCTCCTGCGACAGCGCTCGGAACAGTATTTAACCTCATTCCAGCATTTAGCCCATTTCTTGCGCCACGTCATGGGTCGCTGGCAGTGCACACACAGCCGACTGGGCAGGTCCTGCTTGTTACCTTTAAAATCGCTCATCTTTTCAATACCGTACTGATTTCTTCACTGAACCTGTGGATGAAGGCTACGACAGACTTCACAAAATGAAGGTGATGCCCGCAAACCGCTACCCACCGCTACGTACGAATGATAGTTTATTCAGGCTGGAATTGTCGCAGTGCGCGATTTTCTGGCATCTTAACCGAACCTGACTTTCCCATTTTTGTTCAAGTAACGAGTTTGCGAGCAAAGCGATGATAAAGTGGCCCTGGAAAACGAATGAAGCTGGCCGGGATATGGCGCTGCCATGGAATGACGCGCTGACAATCCCTGTTCTGGCTAATCTTAAGCCGGATGAACAAGCGAAACTGGTTCAGCTTGCGGATCGTTTTTTACAGCAAAAACGCCTGGTTCCACTGCAGGGTTTCGAGCTCGATCCGCTTAAAAACGCCCGCATCGCCCTGCTTTTCTGTCTTCCGGTGCTTGAGCTCGGCATTGAGTGGCTGGACGGTTTCCACGAAGTGCTTATCTATCCCGCACCTTTCGTGGTGGATGACGAATGGCAGGACGATATCGGGCTGGTGCACAACCAGCGCGTGGTGCAGTCCGGACAAAGCTGGCAGCAGGGGCCGATTATTCTGAACTGGCTCGACATTCAGGACTCGTTCGATGCGTCCGGTTTTAACCTGATTATCCATGAGGTAGCCCACAAGCTGGATACCCGCAACGGCGATCGCGCCAGCGGCGTTCCATTTATCCCGCTTCGCGAAGTGGCGGGCTGGGAGCACGATCTGCACGCGGCGATGGATAACATCCAGGATGAAATAGACCTGGTCGGCGAAAGCGCGGCCAGCATTGACGCCTATGCGGCAACCGACCCGGCCGAATGCTTTGCGGTGCTCTCGGAGTATTTCTTCAGCGCACCCGAACTCTTCGCGCCCCGTTTCCCGGCGCTGTGGCAGCGTTTCTGCCAGTTTTATCAGCAGGATCCCCTGCAGCGTCTGCGGCAAAATGAGGAGTCTGGCGGCCATTCCTCCCGTCAGATCCATTAAGGTTTTTCAGCAGGGGGACGTTCGGTTGACCGTACCCCTATGCTCAACGCTAAAAACAGCAATGCCATTCCCCATGCGGCTACCGTTAAAGACTGCTCGCCGTAAAAACGCGTCACCACGGGCACCAGCAGCGCGCTGACGCCGTAGCCTAACGTGTGGCTGGTGGCGATAACGCCCGCCCCTTTCCCGGTGGTCAGCCTGTCGTTAAGCAGCAGCTGGTAGCCCGGCGTGGCCATCGCCGCCCCGAGTGACGTGATAACAATCCCCACGTAGAACAGCGCTAAACCGGCGACAGTTATCAGCCCTAGTCCTGCCACCATCAACACCGCCGCGATGCAGAGCAACGTCATCGGGGTGAAATGCTGCGGGCGGACCACCAGAAACTGTGCCGCGAGCGTGGCCAGCGCGGCAAGGCTCAGCAGAAACGCGACATGATGGCTGATCTCCCGGGCGTTGCCGTCCAGCAACGGGCTAAGATGCGGCGACAGGCCAAGCTGCATCAGGCTCACCAGCGCCGCCAGCAGCAGCGCCAGCAGCAGGAACGGCAGCATGGAGGCCTGCAGACGGGTTGCCTGGTGAGCTACCGGCGGCAGCGGCGGATCAGCGACTTCGCGAAGCACCAGCAGCAGAGCGATAAGCGGCGCAACCGCCATCAGCCAGAGCGGCGCCACCGGATTAACGCTGAGCATCAGCGCCGCCAGCGGCGGGCCGAGCAAACGCCCGCAGCTCAGGCCGGAGCTTATCGTCGCCAGCGCGGCCATTCTTTTCTCCAGTCCCGCACGCTGAATTGCCCACGTCTGGGCTGCAGGCACCAGCCCCGAGACCGTCAGTCCGTAGAGCAGGCGCGAGAATATAAGCCCCGCCAGTCCCCAGACGGTATCCAGCCTTCCGGCCGCCATCGCCCAGACCATCAGCGCCATCACTACAAAACTGGCCAGATAGCCGCCCAGCGAGGCGAGCATCACGTACTTACAGCCCTTTCGCTCGCTTTGACGCCCCCACCAGGGCGATGCGGGTAAAAAGAGCATGGATCCAAACATCAATAGTCCGGCCCAGACCGAGAGCGACAGCCCGGTCAGGTTCACCAGCTGCGGGAGCATCACCAGCAGGCCGTTTTGCCCGACACCTAATAAACCCGCACATAACGCCAGGGGCCAGTTGGCTTTTGAGGTGACGTTTTCGGTCAATATTTCAGAGTCAGCGCGCATGAGAATGTGAACATAGTGTCAATAAATGTGTGGAAATTATGAAGTTTATGAAAACAAATATTGCAAAAATGGTTGCGACTGTAAACAGAATGAATATCATAACGAGAATTATTATCAATCATGGAATGAGGTACATCTATGCGTGCTCTGCTCCGCGCCGCCGGTACAGACGTTGCAGCCCAGTGTTTTTTAAACGCCCTGTTGCGCGAAACGAAGGACTGGCGCTATCTCCCCGCTACCGATGCGGATGCGCTATCTGAGATCCATATCCCGCTTTCCCAGACCCAGGCGCTTCGGGTGCCGGTACGCTATTTCTCTCCCACCCAGCACCATCAGTACCGTTTCCCGGCAACGCTTATTCATAGCAAGAATGATAACGGTGACGCCGTCACATTCTCTCAACTGGTTGATTTAATTCTCGAAAAACCGTCCGTAAAAGGCTCGCTGGATGCCGACACGCTGGCGCGTTTTAAGCAGCGCGTTCTCGAAAGCCATGCCCACACCTGGCAGGCGATTGATTTACGCCACAACTGGGCAACACTGCGCGATAAGCCGCTGACGTTTGCCGACGCGGAACAGGCGCTGCTGGTCGGCCACGCGTTTCACCCGGCACCGAAGTCGCACGAGCCGTTCAACGAAGCCGAGGCGCGCCGCTACCTGCCCGATTTCGCCTCCCGCTTCCCGCTGCGCTGGTTTGCCGTTGAGAGCACGCTCGTTGCCGGCGACAGCCTGAACGTCTCCCTGCGCGAACGTCTGCTGCGCTTTGCGGCCCAGAGCGCGCCCGAGCTGCTCGGCCAATTCACCGACACCCGCTGGCTGCTGCCCATGCATCCGTGGCAGGCCGACTATCTGCTGGAGCAGGACTGGTGCCAGCGTCTGGCAGAAAACGGTTCACTGCAGGACCTGGGTGAAGCGGGCGCGCAGTGGCTGCCCACCAGCTCGTCACGCTCGCTTTACAGCGAAACCAACAGCGACATGATTAAGTTCTCTCTCAGCGTGCGCCTGACCAACTCCGTGCGCACGCTGTCGGTGAAAGAGGTGAAGCGCGGCATGCGCCTGGCGCGTCTGGCAAAAACGGAACGCTGGCAGGAATTACAGGCGCGCTACCCGACCATGCGCGTGATGCAGGAAGACGGCTGGGCAGGACTGCGCGATGACAACGGCGCTATTCAGGAAGAGAGCCTGATGGCCCTGCGCGTTAATCTGCTGTTCGATACGCCAGACACCCAGACCAACGTGCTGGTGAGCCTGACGCAGGCCGCGCCGGACGGCGGCGACAGCCTGCTGGCCGCGGCGGTGCGCCGTCTGAGCCAGCGTCTTGATTTACCGCTCGCCCAGGCCGCCCGCTGCTGGCTGGACGCCTATTGCGACCGCGTATTAATCCCGCTGTTCAGCGCCGAGGCGGACTACGGCCTGGTCCTGCTGGCGCACCAGCAAAATATCCTCGTTGAGATGCAGCAGGATTTCCCGATCGGACTTATCTACCGCGACTGCCAGGGCAGCGCGTGGACCGAAAGTGCCGACGCGTGGCTGAAAGATGCTGGCGAAACTGAGGTGGAAAACCGCTTCGGCGAGAGCCAGCTGCTGCGCTACTTCCCTTACTACCTGCTGCTGAACTCTACCCTTGCCGTAACCGCCGCCCTCGCTGCCGCCGGTTTCGACAGCGAAGAGAGCCTGATGTCCCGGGTGCGTGCTGCGCTGGCCCAACTGCGCCGCACGGCGAAGCAGACCCGCTGCCTCGACTACGTTCTCGACAGCCCGACCTGGAACTGCAAAGGCAACTTCTTCTGCTACCTGCACGATCGCAATGAAAACACCATCGCCGATCCGGCGGTGATCTATTTCGACTTTAGCAACCCGTTTTACAAGGAGAAGGCGTGATGGCCATCGCGAATATTGTCCATTCCGGCTACGGCTTTCGCTGCACCGCAACGGATCGCGCGCTGCCGCTGACGTTGGGTCTCGACGGCAGCGCGGTGCTGGAGCGTCTGAAGGGGCTCCCGGACGGCTGGTTGGTGCAAGCGCTGGATCAGCTGTTTGTTGCCGCCCCCGCGCTGACCGGCATTACGTTGCCGTGGGCGGACTGGCAGGATGAACCCCAGGCTCGGGCGCTGTTTGGCCTGGCCCACGGAGATTATCTGACGCGCGACGCCTTCTGGCAGCTGCCGCTGTGGCTGAAAGGCGAACGGCCGCAGGCGAGCGGCGGAATGCAGTTTGACGAGAGCCGTCAGCTGTACTTCCCGCTGCGCCCTCGCCGCCCGCAGGGCGAAGTGTATCGCCGTTACGATCCGCAGATTAAGCGCACCCTCAGCTTCCGCGTGGCCGACGTGGCGCTGGACGGCGAGCGTTTTACCCGCTGGATGAACAACCCGCGCGTGAACGCCTTCTGGGAGATGGCGGGCCCGCAGGCCGAGCAGGAAAACTACCTGCGCCGTCAGCTCGACTCGACCTACTGCTACCCGGTTATCGGCTGCTTCGACGACCAGCCGTTCGGCTATTTTGAACTCTACTGGGCGGCGGAAGACCGCATTGGCCGCCACTATCGCTGGCAGCCGTTTGACCGCGGGCTACACATGCTGGTGGGCGAAGAGAACTGGCGCGGCGCGCAGTACATCCGCAGCTGGCTGCGCGGCCTGAGCCACTATCTGTATCTCGATGAACCGCGCACCGCGCGCATCGTCGCCGAGCCGCGCTTCGACAACCAGCGCCTGTTCCGCCATCTGGCCTCTGCCGGTTTCGACACCGTGAAAGAGTTCGACTTCCCGCACAAGCGCTCGCGCCTCATCATGAGCCAGCGTCACCGCTTCTTCAGCGAGGTGGGCCTGTGAACGCGCTCTGGGAGAAAGTGAACCGCGAGATGGTGGCGAAGATCATCGCCGAGCTGGAGTATGAACGCACCCTGCGCGCCGAGCCAGTTTCGTCTGACGCATGGCGCATCACCATGGGCAACGAGTCCTGGCAGTTTAGCGCCGCGCGCGGGATCTGGGGCTGGCTGCATATCGACCCGAACAGCCTGATCGCCGCCAGCGGTGCCGCCGTGGAGGCGGAGAGCGCGCTGCTGCAGCTGGCAGCGGTGCTGGAGATGAGCGACGCGCAAACGGCGGAGCACATGGAAGATCTCTACGCCACGTTGCGAGGCGACATACAGCTGCTGCAGGCGCGTGAAGCGCTGGACGCGGATGCGCTGATCCACCTCGACCCGGACGAATTACAGTGTCTGATGCGCGGCCACCCGAAGTTTATTTTCAACAAAGGCCGCCGCGGCTGGGGTCTGGACGCGCTGCGTCAGTACGCGCCGGAATACCGCGGACGTTTTCGTCTGCACTGGGTCGCCGTTCAGCGGGAGCATCTGGTCTGGAGCAGCGACGTCGATTGCGATATCAGCGCCCTGCTGGCCAGCGCCATGGACAACGCCGAGCGCACCCGCTTTGACGCCCGCTGGCAGGCGCTGGGTCTCAACGACGGCTGGCTGCCCGTACCGCTGCACCCGTGGCAGTGGCAGCAGAAGATCGCCATTCATTTCCTGGCGCAGCTGGCGCGCGGTGAGATGGTTGAGCTGGGCGAATTTGGCGACGAGTATCTGGCGCAGCAGTCCCTGCGCACGCTCACCAACGCCAGCCGTCGCGCGCCGTATGACATCAAGCTTCCGCTGACTATTTACAACACCTCCTGCTATCGCGGTATTCCGGGCAAATACATTGCCGCCGGGCCGCTGGCCTCGCGCTGGCTGCAGCAGCAGTTCGCCAGCGACGCTACGCTTGCGCGCTCTGGCGCGCAGGTACTGGGCGAACCCGCCGCCGGATACCTGTCGCATCCGGGCTATGCGGCGCTGCCGAAAGCGCCCTATCGCTATCAGGAGATGCTGGGGGTGATCTGGCGCGAGAACCCATCCTGTTATCTTCAGGACGGCGAACAGGCGGTGCTGCTGGCGGCGCTAATGGAAACCGACAACGACGGGCGCCCGCTGATCGACGCGTGGATTAAACGCTCGGGGTTAAGCGCCGAAGCGTGGCTGGAAAAGCTGTTTGAGGCAACGGTTATACCGTTCTATCACCTGCTCTGCCGCTACGGCGTGGCGCTGATCGCCCACGGGCAGAACGTGACGCTGGTGATGAATGACTACATTCCCCAACGCATCCTGCTGAAGGATTTCCAGGGCGATATGCGCCTGGTGGACGAGGATTTCCCGCAGGCCCAGAGCCTGCCGGAACAGGTGAAGGCCGTCACGGCGCGCCTGAGCGCGGATTACATCATCCACGATCTGCAAACCGGCAACTTTGTGACGGTGCTGCGTTTTATCTCGCGCCTCACGCTGCAAAGCGGCGTCAGCGAAACGCGTTTCTATCAGATCCTCGCCGGGGTTCTGCACCGCTATATGGCCGCGCACCCCGAGCTTGCGGAACGCTTCGCCAAATTCGATCTCTTCAAGCCGCAGATTATTCGCGTGATCCTCAACCCGGTCAAACTGACCTTCTCCGAACACGACGGCGGCAGCCGCATGCTGCCGAACTACGTCACCGACCTAGACAACCCTCTTTTTCTGGCCTCCAGGGAGTCAGCGCAATGAAAACCTATGATTTCATCGGCATTGGTATCGGCCCTTTTAACCTCAGCGTCGCCGCGCTGGCGGAAGGGCTGGACGGCTTTAGCTCGCTGTTCCTCGAGCGTAAACCGCACTTCTCCTGGCACCCGGGAATGATGGTGCCGGACTGCCACATGCAGACCAGCTTCCTGAAGGATCTGGTCAGCGCCGTTGAGCCGACCAACCGCCACAGCTTCCTGAACTACCTGGTGCAGCGCAAAAAGTTCTACCGCTTCCTGACCACCGAGCAGCGCACCGTCTCCCGCGAAGAGTTTGCGGACTACCTGTGCTGGGCGGCAGACAACCTCACCAACCTCGCCTTCAGCCAGCAGGTGCAGCAGGTGAGCTTTGATGAGAAAAGCGGCCTGTTTGAGGTGGTGACCCAGCGCGACCGCTTCCTGGCGCGCCACGTCTGCGTGGGGATTGGCAAACAGATTAACCTGCCGGACTGCGTCACGACTCAGGACGATACCTGCTTCCACGCCAGCGAGATGATGCTGCGCACGCCGGACCTTACGGGCAAGCGCGTTACCGTCGTCGGCGGCGGCCAGAGCGGCGCCGACCTGTTCCTGAATATTTTCCGTGGCGAATGGGGCCAGCCGCTGAGCCTGAACTGGGTCTCGCGCCGCAACAACTACAACGCGCTGGATGAAGCCGCCTTTGCTAACGAGTATTTCACGCCGGAGTACGTGGACAGCTTCTCTACGCTCGGTGCAGAGGCGCGTCGTCAGATGCTGCACGAGCAGAAGATGACCTCCGACGGCATCACCACCGAGTCCCTGCTGGCGATTTACCGCGCCATGTACCACCGCTTTGAAGTGCTGCGTGAAAAACCCTGGGCGCACCTGATGCCGTCCCGCTCGGTGACGGCCCTGACGCGCCTGGAAAACGGACAGCGCCTGAGCATACAGCATCACCTCGACGGCGGCCGCGAGCAGCTGGAGAGCGACGTGACGATCTTCGCCACCGGCTATCGCGCCGTGCAGCCTGCGTTCCTCGCGCCGCTGTCTCACCGCCTGCATCTGGATACGGACGAAGCCTTCTGCATCAACAACGATTTCACCCTCGAATGGGACGGCCCGCAGAGCAACCGCCTGTTTGCCGTGAATGCCGGGATGCACCGTCTCGGCATTGCCGAACCCCAGCTCAGCCTGATGGCCTGGCGTGCGGCGCGAATTTTGAATCGCGCGCACGGCGACGAGCCGTTTGAACTGGCTACCACCCCTGGCGTTATCCACTGGCGAAGCACCACCAGCCCGGAGAACAGTCAGGTTTTTAAATCCTTAGCAAAAACCACCGAGTACTGACACACACAATCAGGGTCAACATAACAATGAAACGTTCTCATCTTTGGGTTTTAAATCCTTGCTTGCTTGCAATGCTTTCTACCTCTGCGTGGGCGGAAGAACAAAAGGAAGAAAATATCGTGGTCTCCGCCAGCCGCGCGCAACGCAGCGTGGCGGAGATGGCGCAGACCACCTGGGTCATTGAGCGGGCTGAAATTGAGCAGCAGGTTCAGGGCGGGAAAGAGATTAAAGAAGTGCTGGCGCAGCTGATTCCGGGCATGGACGTCAGCAGCCAGGGGCGTACCAACTACGGCATGAACCTGCGCGGCCGCTCCATGATGGTGATGGTGGACGGCGTGCGCCTGAACTCGTCCCGCAGCGACAGCCGCCAGCTGGACTCTATCGATCCGTTCAACATTGACCGTATCGAAGTGATCTCCGGCGCCACGTCACTCTACGGCGGCGGCAGCACCGGTGGCCTGGTGAACATCGTCACCAAAAAGGGCCAGCCGGAGACCGAGGTCGAGTTCCAGACCGGGACAAAGAGCGGGTTTAATAGCCATAACGACCACGATGAGAACGTGTCGGCAGCGGTCAGCGGCGGCAACGATAACGCTTCCGGTCGTCTGTCGGTGTCGTATCAGCGCTACGGCGGCTGGTATGACGGCAACGGCAACGAGGTGATCATCGATAACACCCAGACCGGATTACAGTATTCTGACCGTATTGACGTGATGGGCACAGGCACCATTAACATCGACGATCATCAGCAGCTGCAGCTGACTACCCAGTACTACAAGAGCGAGTCCGACGGTAAGCATGGTCTGTATCTCGGGAAGAACTTCTCGGCGGTCACGGGGGATGCGACCGCGTACAACAAAGGTAACCTGGACTCTGACCGCGTGCCGGGTACCGAGCGCCATCTGATCAACCTGCAGTATTCCAATACCGACTTCTGGGGCCAGGATCTGGTCGCGCAGATTTACTATCGAGACGAGAGCCTGACCTACTACCCGTTCCCGACCCTGACCAAAGGCGTGGTGAGCAGCATCGGCGCGTCCCAGCAGAAAACCGATTTTTACGGCGGCAAGCTGACGCTGAACAGCAAGCCGGTGGACGATTTAACGCTGACCTGGGGTGTGGATGCCGACCACGAAACCTTCGACGCCAACCAGCAGTTCTTTAACCTGAGCAAGGCCGCGGCGAGCGGCGGCATGGAGCTGGATAACGCCTACAACGTGGGCCGCTACCCGGGCTACAGCATCACCAACCTCGCCCCGTTCCTGCAGGCCAGCTACGATATTGACGCCATCACCCTGAGCGGCGGCGTGCGCTACCAGTACACCGAGAACAAGGTAGACGATTTTGTCGGTTACACCCAGCAGCAGGCCATCGCCACCGGGAAAGCAGCCTCCGCCGACGCGGTGCCGGGCGGTAAAACCGATTACAACAACTTCCTGTTTAACGCCGGGATCCTCGGTCGCCTGACCGAACAGCAGCAGCTGTGGTTTAACTTCTCCCAGGGCTTCGAAATTCCGGACCTGGCGAAGTACTACGGCTCCGGCACCTATCAGCTCAACAACGGTCACTATCGCCTGCTGAACAGCGTCAACGTGAACGACTCAAAGCTGGACGGTATCAAGGTCAACGCTTATGAGCTGGGCTGGCGCTACACCGGGGATAACCTGCGCACCCAGGTCGCGGCATATTACTCGCTCTCGGATAAAACCATCACCATCAACAAGACGGATATGACCATCAACCTGGAAGACGACAAGCGTCGTATCTACGGGGTGGAAGGTCAGGTGGACTATTTCTTCACCGACAGCGACTGGAGCACGGGCGCGAACTTTAACGCCATCAAGTCAGAAACCCGCGAAAACGGGAAATGGGAGAAGCTGACGGTTGACAGCGCCAGCCCGTCGAAAGCCAGCGCGTGGGTCAACTGGGCGCCGGGCGACTGGACCCTGCGCGTGCAGAGCACGCAGACCTTTGACGTCTCTGACGCCGACGGCAAGAAGATTGATGGCTATAACACGGTCGACTTCCTGGGCAGCTACGCCCTGCCGGTGGGTAAGGTCAGCTTCAGCGTGGAAAACCTGCTGGACAAAGACTACACCACCGCCTGGGGCCAGCGCGCGCCGGGGCTGTATAGCCCAACCTACGGTGCACCGGGTCTGTATACCTATAAAGGCCGTGGACGGACGTTTGGTCTGAACTACTCCGTTCTGTTCTAATCCTGAGCGCCGCCTGCGGGCGGCGCATTTTGCTGTGTAATTTCAACGCAAATTTACTATAAAATCAGCGATTTGCTGAAATTGTCGACAAACGAATGAAAAGTGCGTTTTCACCCTTTGACAAGGCGCAGTGAGGTCGCTACTATGCGCCT
>NZ_JAJNOG010000008.1:0-192742 GCF_027947695.1 Enterobacter sp. PI-10
ATTTAGCGTGCTGATATGGCTCAGTTGGTAGAGCGCACCCTTGGTAAGGGTGAGGTCCCCAGTTCGACTCTGGGTATCAGCACCACTTTATACTTAGGTTAAAGTTCGGCAAGAAGTAAAAGAATTTGTCTGGCGGCTTTAGCGCGGTGGTCCCACCTGACCCCATGCCGAACTCAGAAGTGAAACGCCGTAGCGCCGATGGTAGTGTGGGGTCTCCCCATGTGAGAGTAGGGAACTGCCAGACATCAAATAAGTGAGAAGGCCATCCGAAAGGATGGCCTTTTTGCGTTATGATTCTCGTGAAAGCCGTAAGCCCGGTAAGCGCAGCGCTACCGGGCAGAAACTGCTGATTAGTGAATCACCTGCGACAGGAATGCTCGCGTACGCTCTGACTTCGGATGCGCAAAGAACTCATCCGGTGGCGCCTGCTCAACAATCTCCCCACGGTCCATAAAGATCACCCGATCGGCGACGGTTCGCGCAAATCCCATCTCGTGAGTCACACACAGCATGGTCATGCCGGATTGTGCCAGCCCAATCATGGTGTCCAGAACCTCTTTCACCATTTCCGGATCGAGGGCAGATGTCGGTTCATCAAACAGCATAATTTTCGGTTTCATACACAGTGAACGGGCGATAGCCACACGCTGCTGCTGGCCACCCGATATCTGGCCAGGGAACTTATTGGCATGCTCTGCGATGCGCACTCGCTCCAGATAGTGCATTGCCAACGCCTCGGCTTCCTTTTTCGGCATCTTCCGTACCCAAATCGGTGCAAGCGTACAGTTCTGCAGAACGGTCAGGTGCGGAAACAGATTAAAGTGCTGAAAGACCATACCCACTTCCTGACGCACGCGTTCGATATTGCGGATATCTTCATTCAGCTCGATGCCATCAACCACGATGCGTCCTTGCTGATGTTCTTCAAGATGATTAATACAGCGAATGGTTGTGGATTTCCCGGAGCCGGAAGGGCCGCAAAGGACGATGCGTTCTCCCTGCTTTACCTTAAGATTAATGTCCTTCAGGACATGAAACTGTCCGTACCATTTATTCACATTTTCCAGCGTAATCATCGCGTCGGCGGGTGTCATAGTTATTTGGCTCATAATTTCCTCAGTGCGGTGTACGCCCGGTGTTAAAGCGCTTTTCCAGATGCTGGCTGTAGCGCGACATGCTAAAACAAAAGATCCAGTAGATCAGGGCAGCAAAGACATATCCTTCGGTGGACATACCCAGCCAGACTGGGTCAACGGTCGCCTGTTGCACGCTGCTAAAGAGATCGAACAATCCAATGATGATCACCAGGCTGGTATCCTTGAAGAGGGCAATGATCGTGTTGACCAGACCCGGGATGACCAGCTTGAGTGCCTGGGGAAGAATGACCAGCCCCTGCGTTTTCCAGTAGCCGAGAGCCAGTGATTCCGCCGCTTCGTACTGGCCTTTAGGCAACGCCTGCAGACCACCGCGCACAACTTCTGCAACATAGGCGGACTGGAAGAGAATTACCCCGACCAGGGCACGGATCAGTTTGTCGATCGTTGTACCTTCTGCCATAAATAGCGGCAGCATGACCGACGACATGAACAGGACGGTGATAAGCGGGACGCCACGCCAGAACTCAATGAAGATAACGGAGAGCACGCGTACAATCGGCATTTTTGAACGCCGTCCCAAGGCCAGTAAAATCCCCCACGGTAGCGCACCGGCTATCCCCACAGAAGCGATAATCAGCGTCAGCGTCAGCCCGCCCCACTGGCGTGTTTCAACGCGTTCCAGCCCCAGGAAACCGCCATACAACAGCACCCAGACAATAATCGGATAAACCACCGCCCAGACGGCAATATAGCGTCCACGGTGAGGCAGCTTTTTCCAGAACATGACTGCGACAGAGAGCAGGCCGATAACCAGCGCCAGATTAATCCGCCAGCGCTGTTCGTGGGGATACAGCCCATACATGAACTGACCGAAGCGTTCATGGATAAACACCCAGCAGGCGCCGGCTTTTGTACAGTCTGCCCGAGTTGAACCGACCCAGTTGGCCTGTAAAAACGCCCAGTTCAGCAGGGGAGGAATCAATTCCCACATGAGCCACAGGCAGACAATCGTCAGCAGGCTGTTACTCCAGCTGGAGAACAGGTTCTTGCGCGCCCAGAGAATGAAACGTCCACCTGTCGAGTTGGCAGGGCGCGAGGAGTGCGACAGTATCGCTTTTGTCATCATAAATCCTTAGCGCTCGACCAGTGCTATACGACGGTTATAGAGGTTCATCAGAAATGAAATCACCAGGCTGATGATCAGATAGACAGACATCGTGATGGCGATGGTTTCAATGGCTTGTCCGGTCTGGTTAAGCACGGTTCCGGCGAAGAGTGACACCATATCCGGATAACCAATAGCGGCGGCCAGCGACGAGTTTTTAACGATGTTGAGATACTGGCTGGTCAGAGGCGGAATGATGACCCGCAACGCCTGCGGAATAATGACCTGGCGAAGCGTCACGGTATGGGGTAATCCCAGCGAGCGTGCCGCCTCGTGCTGCCCGTAAGGTACGGCCTGGATCCCGGCACGAATAATCTCGGCAATAAACGCGGACGTATAAATCGACAGCGCCAATGTTAGAGCTGCCAGCTCGGGAATTAACACCATTCCACCCTGGAAGTTAAAGCCTCGTAGGTGTGGAACATCCCAGTGCAACGCGGCCCCAAACAGCCAGTGTGCCACCAGCGGCAGGCTAACGAGCAGGATAACTGCCGTGGGCCAGGTTCTGCGAAGCTGACCGGTTTTGATCTGATGCTTGCGGTTAAAACGGAATACCCCGGCAGACAGAGCAAACGCTATCACAATCGCGCCGATAAAAGCGTACAGACCTTCACCCGGCAGAGGAGAAGGGATAGACAACCCACGGTTACTCAGGAAAAAAAGCTCAAACGCGTCGACGGCCTGACGGGGGCCGGGTAGGTTACGCAATACGGCAAAATACCAGAAGAAGATCTGCAGGAGCGGGGGGATATTGCGGAACGTTTCAATATAAACAGTCGACAGCTTCCGCAGGAGCCAGTTTTCAGAAAGACGCGCCAGACCAATAAAGAAGCCCAGAATCGACGCGAAGATGATACAAAGCGCCGATACCAACAGCGTATTCAGTAAACCGACCACGAACACGCGTCCATACGTGTCACCTTCCTGGTAATCAATAAGATGCTGAACAATGCCAAACCCCGCGCTGCGATCTAAAAACGCGAAACCGGAGGTAATGCCGCGATTATTCAGGTTGGTGATGGTGTTATGGATGAGATACACGGCGATGAGAACAACCGCAACAATAGCAATAATCTGGAATAGCCAGGCGCGGACCGCGGGATGAGAAAAGGATAGCGATCCTTTTACGGCTGAGCGGCGATGGGACATAAGAAACCTCAGTAACCATGACTCTGGAGTGGGCACTGCCGGAGCAGTGCCCGTTACAGCTATGACTTAACGTACTGGTGGTGCGTACTGAATACCGCCGTTGTTCCAGAGATTGTTCTGGCCGCGTTTGATCTTCAGCGGGCTTTCCGATCCCACGTTGCGTTCAAAGATCTCAGAGTAGTTGCCCACCTGTTTGATGATGTTGTAAGCCCACTTGTTATCCAGCTTCAGATCCTTGCCGAAATCACCTTCTGTACCCAGCAGGTGTGCCATATCCGGGTTGGATGGTTTAGCCGCTTTCTCATCCACGTTTTTCGAGTTGATGCCCATCTCTTCTGCGTTCAGCATGGCGAATAGCGTCCAGCGAACAATGGAGAACCAGTCTTCATCGCCACGACGTACCACCGGTCCGAGAGGTTCTTTGGAGATCACTTCAGGCAGAACAATCCATTCTGCCGGGTTGCTCAGCTTAATGCGTAAGGCATACAGCTGTGACTGGTCAGAGGCCAGCGTGTCGCAACGGCCGGATTCCAGCGCTTTAGCCGATTCATCCGAGCGGTCGAATGTCACTGGCGTATATTTCATGTTATTTGCTTTGAAATAATCGGCGACGTTCAGCTCGGTATCGGTGCCCGCCTGGATACAAACGGTGGCCCCATCCAGCTCCTTGGCGCTTTTCAGGCCGGCTTTGTTGTGGGTCAGGAAGCCGATGCCGTCATAATAGGTCACGCCCGTAAATGACATCCCCATGCCTGCATCACGGGAGGAAGTCCAGGTGGTATTACGGGAGAGCATGTCGACCTCGCCGGACTGCAGTGCCGTAAAGCGTTCTTTCGCCGTCAGCGGGGTGTATTTTACTTTGCTGTCATCACCAAAAACGGCGGCTGCAACGCCACGGCAGACATCCACATCAATACCGGTAAATTTGCCGTTCGCATCGGCATAAGAGAAGCCAGGCAAACCGTCACTGATACCGCATTGAACAAAACCTTTCTTTTTAACGGCATCCAGTGTCGTTCCCGCATGGGCTTGACCGGCTACGGCAAACAACATGCCTGCAGCGGCCAGGCTGGCTATCATCGTCTTTTTCATAATGCATCCTGTGTGGCGAAATTTATCGTTATAGAGGCGTTTTTAAACGCTTAACCTGTCTGTGGCTTTGGCCAACGTTTATAAAGCAAACGTAATGCCAGTTTTGCGTTCGACAAAATAAGAGACGAGTGAACGCTTAATGCTGAGTGTAGACAGGCTTAAATAAAACGAGCGCCCTGAAACGGTGCGAAATTACAACCTGCGCCACAAATTGGAGCAAAAGTTTTGAGTCGCGTCAGGAAAAAGACGAGATGGTTTCCAGCGTGAATATTGGCAGGATATTCAATAATATTAATGTGTGAAAATCATCACAATAGAACCGGTAATTTAAATGAGTATACGAAAAAGATGTGACTGGCTTCAGCATGAAATGAACAGCGTGAATAAATACGGGGCTATTTTTTTACTTATTTGAAAATAGTGCACTGATTAAAAGCAAAAGCGCGGTCAGAGCCGCGCTTTCTTAACAGCAGTTACTTCGTCAGGGCAACAATACCCAGCGTCAAACCCGCCACTGCGGCAGCACCGCCGGCGATAGCACCCGCAGTTTCCCAGTTATCCTGGGTGGTGCCTTTCATACAGGTATTGGTATGAACCAGTCGGCCCTGGTCGTCGTAAACCGGTACACATGGAGAGTCGTGCGCGCAACCAGCAAGCAGCGCAGCGAGGAGTGCAACGGAAATGAATCTTTTCATGATGTTACCTCAGTATTATTTCTCGTCCGCTATAAAGCCAGGAGGGCAATTAACGAACTGAAGGTTATTTTACCACCGGGGTAAGTCCACGTTACACGAGGAATAATCTCAAATTATGTAGTTTGTAAAAATCGTGGAGAAAAGTCGGTTTCAGGACGAATTAATGGAGACATTATGAAGGGATAATAGAGTGTTTTTACTTAATGCAAATCATCGTATTTTTAACATGACTTTTGCTTAATGCCTAATTCATTGTTTATCTTAAAAATAAAAAAGGCACCCGAGGTGCCTTTTTAGGGACATGTTAATCTTTATGACGGGTAAAGCGTCGACGGACAACCACAAAGAAGACGGGCACGAAGAAAATCGCCAGAAGCGTTGCGGAAAGCATCCCCCCCATCACGCCCGTACCGACGGCGTTTTGCGCGCCGCTCCCGGCCCCGGAGCTGATCACCAGCGGCATGACGCCAAGGATAAAAGCCAGGGAAGTCATCAGGATCGGTCGAAGGCGCATCCTTGACGCCTCCAGTGTGGCTTCAATGATGCCTTTACCTTCTTTCTCCATCAGGTCCTTAGCAAATTCGACGATCAAAATGGCGTTTTTCGCCGATAAACCAATCGTCGTCAGCAGGCCGACCTGGAAATAGACGTCATTGTTTAATCCACGCAGCGACGCTGCGAGAAGCGCCCCAATGACCCCCAGCGGCACAACCAGCATAACGGAGAACGGAATGGACCAGCTTTCATACAGCGCTGCCAGACACAGGAACACCACGATCAGTGAAATGGCGTACAGGGCAGGTGCCTGGTTACCCGAAAGCCGCTCCTGATAAGACATCCCCGTCCAGTCATATCCGATACCGGAAGGCAGTTTTGCCGCGAGGCTTTCCATCATAATCATAGCCTCACCGGTACTTTTACCCGGGGCTGACTCACCGAGGATCTCCATAGAGGGCATCCCGTTATAGCGCTCCAGTCGGGGTGAACCATAGACCCAGCGAGCGTTGCTAAAGGCTGAGAAAGGGACCATTTCTCCATTCGCGCTGCGCACGTAAAGGTTGTTAATATCTCCTGGCAACATACGGAATTTTGCGTCGGCCTGTACGTAGACTTTTTTCACGCGCCCATGATCGATAAAGTCGTTCACATAGGTGCCACCTAAGGCGGTTGAAATCGTCTGGTTGACGTCAGAAAGACTGACGCCCAGCGCCTGTGCTTTCTCCTGGTCGACATCCAGCTTGAACTGGGGCGTATCTTCAAGACCGTTAGGACGCACGCTAACCAGCAGATAAGAGTGCTCTTTCACCATGTTAAGCAGTTGGTTACGCGCCTGAGTCAGCTGGGTATGCCCCAGGTTAGCCTGATCGATCAATTCAAAATCGAAGCCCGTAGCGGTACCCAGTTCGATAATTGCAGGCAGGTTAAACGGGAACACGAGGCCATCTTTAATCTGACTGAAGGCTTTAGTCGCGCGACCGACAATCGCCTCAACGCCGTTTTTCTGTCCCGGGCGTTCCTCCCAGGGCTTCAGGCTGACGAAGGCAATGCCGGCGTTCTGACCCTGGCCGCTAAAGCTAAAGCCATTTACGGTAAAGACGGATTGGACGTTCGCCTTCTCTTTGTTCAGGTAATAGTCCTGTACCTGGTCGAGCACCTGTTGAGTACGCGTCTGAGTTGCACCTGCCGGGAGTTGAACCATCGTCATGAACACCCCCTGATCCTCTTCGGGCAGAAAGGAGGTAGGTAAGCGCAGGAAGAGCACCGCCATCCCACCGACGATGATGACGTACACCACCAGATAGCGCCCTGTCTTGCGCAAAATACCGCTCACGCTGTTGCTGTAGTGCTCCACGCTTTTATCAAAGAGCGCATTAAACCAGCTGAAAAAGCCACCTTTTTTCTCACGATGGTCGTCGGATACGGGCTTAAGCAACGTTGCGCAGAGTGCGGGCGTCAGGATTAACGCAACCAGTACGGACAGCGCCATAGCGGACACGATAGTCAGTGAGAACTGGCGATATATTGCTCCAGTCGAGCCGCCAAAAAAGGCCATTGGAATAAAGACCGCCGAGAGCACCATGGCGATCCCCACCAGCGCACCCTGGATCTGCTCCATCGACTTCTGCGTAGCCTCTTTGGGCGGCAGGTTATCCTCGACCATGACGCGTTCAACGTTCTCAACGACCACGATAGCGTCATCGACCAGCAGACCTATCGCCAGCACCATGCCGAACATCGTCAGGGTATTGATGGAGAAACCAAATGCCGCCAGAACCGCGAAGGTACCCAGCAGAACGACCGGCACCGCGATAGTCGGGATGAGCGTTGCCCGCAGGTTTTGCAGGAAGAGGTACATGACCAGGAAGACGAGAATGATTGCTTCAAACAGGGTCTTCACCACTTCGTGGATAGAGATTTTTACAAAAGGCGTGGTGTCATAGGGATAGACAACTTTCAGACCCTGTGGGAAGAACTGCTGCAGTTGCGCCAGCTTGCTCTTAATGGCAGCCGCGGTGTCCAGCGCATTTGCTCCGGTTGCCAGCTTGATCCCGAGACCGGTTGCTGCCTGCCCGTTGAGTTTAGTGACCATGTTGTAGTTTTCGCCACCGAGCTCAATGCGAGCCACATCCTTAAGATGAACCATCGAGCCGTCCTGATTCACCTTGAGCGTCACGCGGCCAAATTCCCCCGGTGATTTCAGGCGAGTTTGCGCGATGATCGAGGCATTCAGCTGCTGACCGGGGATGGACGGCGTTCCGCCCAGCTGGCCTGCCGCTATCTGGTCGTTCTGCGTTTTCAGCTGGCTGATAATATCCAGCGGCGTCAGCTGGTATTTGTTCATCGCGTTGCTGTCGAGCCAGATGCGCATCGCATACTGAGCACCAAACAGCTGAACGTCGCCGACGCCAGACGTTCGGCTGATGGCATCTTTGACGTTTGAGGCGACGTAATCAGAGATGTCGTTCTGCGTGAGATTTTTGTTGTCAGAAACAAAACCGGCGACCAGCAGGAAGCTGCTGCTGGATTTCTCCACACCAATTCCTTGCTGCTGCACCTCTTGCGGCAGCAGCGGCATCGCGAGCTGCAGCTTGTTTTGCACCTGCACCTGAGCGATATCCGGATCGGTTCCTGACTCGAAGGTCAGAGTGATGGTGACGTTGCCCGCTGAATCGCTGGTGGAGGACATATACATCAGGTTATCGATACCGTTCATGTTCTGTTCGATAACCTGGGTCACGGTATCCTGTACCGTCTGGGCATCTGCTCCCGGGTAGGTCGCGGATATCGCCACGGCGGGAGGTGCAATGGTCGGATACTGTGCGACGGGAAGTTTGAGAATGGCCAGTCCGCCTGCAATCATCAAAATGATGGCAAGTACCCAGGCGAAAACCGGTCTCTGAATAAAGAAATTAGCCATGTCGTCGTCCCTTAACCGGCTGGAGTCGTTGTGGTATCCGGCGTGGCGACGACGGTTACCCCCGGTCTGACTTTCTGTAGCCCGCTGACGATCACTCGGTCACCGTTTTTCAGCCCTTCTGTTACCAGCCAGCGGTCACCAATCGCCTGAGGCGCAACGATGGTGCGAGACTCAACCTGGTTTTTATCGTTCACCACCATCACGGTGGCTTCGCCTCGCGGCGTGCGGGTCACGCCTTGCTGGGGAACCAGAATCGCATCCGGCTGCGTACCTTCATCAATGCGGGCGCGAACGAACATGCCGGGTAACAGCAGATGTTGAGGATTCGGGAAAATGGCGCGCAGGGTAATCGAGCCGGTACTTTCGTCCACCGTGACGTCAGAGAACTGCAATCTGCCTTTCAGCGGATAGGGCTGTCCGTTCTCCATCAGTAGCTCAACGCTGCTGGCGTTATCGCCTTTTTGCAGGCTCGTTTGTTTAAGGCGCATAAAATCATTGCTGGACTGGGTGACATCGACATAAATAGGATCGAGCTGCTGGACCGTTGCCAGCGCAGCGGTTTGTCCGTTCGTCACCAGCGCCCCTTCCGTCACGCTGGATTTGCCGATGCGACCATCGACGGGAGACGTCACCTTGGTATAAGCAAGATTGATTCGTGCACTTTCAACGCCCGCTTTGGCGGCGACGACGCTGGCATCTGCCTGCTGGGCCGTGGCGACGGCCTGGTCATACTCTTGCTTGCTGACATACTGTGTGCCGACCAGCGGGAGATAACGTTTCACCGTCAGGTGCGCAATATTGGCCGCCGCCTGGGCCTTCGCCAGCTCGCCTTTCGCGTTATCGTATGCCGCCTGATAGGTTGCAGGATCAATCTGATAAAGCGAATCCCCGGCTTTTACATCGCTACCTTCCGTGAAGTTGCGGCGCAGGATGATACCGCTAACCTGCGGACGAACCTCTGCAACGCGGAACGCATCTGTTCTTCCCGGGAGTTCAGTGGTGACAGCCAGAGGCGCGCTTTGCACAATATGCACGCTGACCTGAGGTGCCTGCAGGTGTTGTTGATTTTCCTGACCATCGCATCCAGTGAGCAGTACCGCGCAGACAATGAAACCGGATAAGGGCAAGCGTCTGAAATGATTCGTCATTACTGTTCCTTTAAATACCCATAAACCGATATATGCCGCGAATCGGTAGCGGGGCAGAGGGATAAAAAATAAAATGTAGCTGCGTATAATAATGAGGGTATTTAATCTTTTTTAATTTATAAGTGCGAATGACCATGCTTACAGAAAAAATCAGAATCAGACCATGTCCATTCAGGGGTATACTTCATGTATATTAATCAGGTAAGTGAGTTTAATGCTTCTTGTTATTCATGTCGCCAATTTAATTGATTTAATGTATTTGTATTAATTATAAATTAATAGAGGTGACTTTTTTTGTGCAAAATTAAAACGGATTTTAGTGAATACTTACATTTGCATGAACGCAATATTACCTTTAAACCTTCTGAGTCACGAGTAGTTGCCTATGGCGCGTAAAAAGAAAGAAGAAGCTCAACAAACCCGGCAGAAACTGATTGAGGCGGCTATCGGACAGTTTGCGACGCGTGGCGTAGCCAGCACGACGCTGACGGATATCGCTGATGCTGCTAAGGTGACGCGCGGCGCTATCTACTGGCACTTCACCAGTAAATCTGAAATATTTAATGCCATCTGGGAACAGCAATTACCCCTTCGCGACATTATCCGCGACAGGCTTTCCCTTTCCGATAGTGACGATCCCTTGTTAAAACTTCGTGAGCAATTTATTACTGCGCTGCAGTATATTGCCCATGAACCCCGGCAATGTGCGCTTTTACAAATCCTGTATCATAAGTGTGAATTTAGCGGTGATATGATTTCAGAGCATGAAATCAGAAAACGTATTGGATTTAATGATGATACGCTCCGTGCCACGCTGGAGACCTGTATTTCGCGGAATATCATTTCGCCAAAGGTGAATGTTGATCTCACCTTGATTGTATTCCACGGGTTTTTTAGCGGAATAATTAAAAACTGGCTAATGAATACCGACAGTTTTAATCTTTATCAGCAGGCCCCCGCCCTGGTTGATAGCATTCTGGCGACACTTCCTGTCATTCGCGTGTCGCCTGATGATGCTTACTACTCAGCGGCAGGTAACATTTCCCCTCGGGCACAAAGTGCTTCGATGGTTTCCGCGCTGACGGGTTTACCTAACAGATAACCCTGAAGGGTGTTACAGCCTAGCTCGGTCAAAAAGGCCTGCTGCGCTTCGGTTTCTACACCTTCAGCCACGACTTTCAGGTTAAGTGTTTTTGCAAGGGCTACAATCGCTGAGACAATAGTCGCATCCTCACTCTCCCCGCTAAGCTCTTGTACAAACGCCCTGTCGATTTTTAGTTCGCAGGCCGGTAAGCGTTTGAGGTACAGCAGGCTTGAATATCCGGTGCCAAAATCATCAATGGAGGCTTTCACCCCCGCATCCGTCAGCTCTGTCAGCACTCGTACGCTCTCATCCGGGTTGCTCATCGCCGTGGTTTCCGTCACTTCGAGGATCAACAATTCCGGTGGCACCTGGTGAAGTGCCAGGCAGTCGAGAACCGTTTTAACCAGCGAAGGTTGTTCAAACTGCAGTGTCGACAGGTTTACCGCCATTGACCAGCTTTGATGCCCCTGCAGATGCCATTCCCGCAGCTGGCGACAGGCTTCATTAATCACCCAGTTGCCTATGGGGATGATCAGCCCCGTTTTTTCCGCCAGCGGCAGAAAAAGGTCAGGGGTCAGTAACCCCTGCTTAGGATGCTGCCAGCGTAATAACGCCTCGAATCCGAGGACAGGACCCGCGGGGGCGTTGAATTTTGGCTGATAAAGCAGGCGCAGCTCATTGCGCTCGATTGCCATCCACAAATCGTTCATTAACTGGAGATGGGTCTGCGCCAGGGTGTTCATGGAGGGCTGGAAAAAATGGTAACCGTTACGGCCCATATGCTTCGTGTGATACATCGCCGCGTCGGCGTTAAACATCAGCTCACGCTCGGTTTTGCCGTCGTGAGGGTACAGCGCAATACCAATGCTGAGGGTAACCACCAGTTCATAGGGACTGAGATTGAATGGACTATCGATCGCGCGTACCAGCGAATTCGCCAGCGACGCCGCGTCGTCCGGACCTTCTCCCTCTGCCAGCAGAACAAACTCATCACCGCCAATACGTGCAAGGGTGAACTGGCCTTTCAGAAGAAGCAGCAGACGCTGTGTAACGGCGACCAGCAGCCTGTCACCGACATCATGGCCGTAGGCATCATTGATGGCTTTAAAGCCGTCAAGATCCATGAACATCAGGGCAAAATGGGTTCTTTCACGATCGGCTTTGCTGATGGCCTGATCGAGTCTGTCTTCCAGCAGGATACGGTTGGGCAGACGCGTGAGGGTATCGTGTAGAGCCAGTTGAGCGAGTTCCCGGTTAGCTTCTGCAAGCGACGAGGCCAAAAGGGCGGTACGAGCCTGAAGGCGGGCATCCAGCATCGAGACCAGCAGGGTGATCCCAAGAATAGAGAGCGCGACGACGCTGACCAGCACCGCCAGCCAGCTCCCGTTGATACCCTCATGATGAACCATTGTGGACATCGGAAACTGCGCCGCTTTCATCCCGGCATAGTGCATACCGGCAATGGCAATTCCCATCGTGATGGCGGCACCCATGCGCATCAGCACGACCTGCGCGGCTTCGTGGCGCAGGCGGAAGGTCAGCCATAACGCCGCGAGTGAAGCGGCAAGCGCAATCGCGACCGAAATGGCCACCCAGACCTTGTCCCAGATAATCCCGGGCATCACTTCCAGCGCCGCCATACCGGTGTAATGCATTGCAACTATACCGCTTCCCATCACTAACGCGCCGGGCAGCAGTCGGCGCAGGCGTAGTTGCTCGCAGCTCACGAGCCATAGCGCAAACAGTGACGAACCCACGGCGATGACCATGGATAACACCGTCAGGGTGGCGTTGTAGCTCATGCTCATGGAGAGGTCCATCGCCAGCATGCCGATAAAGTGCATGGCCCACACGCCAATACCCATAGCAATACCGCCGCCAGCCAGCCAGACGCGGGCAGCGACGCCCTCGCTTCCGGCAACGCGTGCAGCCATATTCAATGCGGTATACGCAGCAAGGATGGCAACAACAAAGGAGAGGACGACAAGGATATGGTTGTATTGGCTGACCAGCATGGACGGTTCTACTCGAGTGTGGGGTTACGCTAGAGCGGTTGAGAAGGGCGAGACATTATCACCGTCGGGTAATGGCTCAAAGGGATTTAAATCCCCGTTTTTAGTGGGTAATAACGGGGAGATTTGCGCAATCAGGCGATTAGTCGAGCTCTGAGCAGTTCACGAGTTTCAGGGGATTCACGGAGTTCATATTGCGACACTTATCGGTTTCGGTGCTCATCAGTTCAATCCACTGCATCAGGAGTGCATCGAAAATCAGAACGGAGATTGCAAAGACAACCAGCCACCAGTATTTACGAATCATTGTGTCATTCCGCGAGAAGAGCGCCAGTAGAGTGGGGGGAAATATACACCAAAAGCGGCGGTTTTAAAGCGGGATAAGCGAAGGTTTACAAAGCGTTGACGGACTGAAGCAGGGGAATAAAAAAGGCGCTTCCCCATGCCGAAGAGCGCCTTTTTACACAAGCATTTAACTGATTAGTATCAGTTCATGCCGTATTTTTTCAGTTTCTTACGCAGAGTACCACGGTTGATACCCATCATCAGCGCAGCGCGGGTCTGGTTACCGCGGGTGTATTGCATCACCATGTCCAACAGTGGCTGTTCAACTTCAGCCAGTACCAGCTCATACAGGTCATTAACATCCTGACCGTTCAGTTGAGCAAAATAGTTCTTCAGTGCCTGTTTAACCGAGTCACGCAGGGGTTTTTGAGTTACCTGGTCCTGAGAGTTAACGGTAGAAACGGTCAGTACGTCAGAATTTACGCGTTGTTCGAACATAGTTCTGTCAGCTCTTTATTTCATTACGCAAGATTTTCGAAGTATGCCTCCAACGCCTCCAGCTGTACGCTGGCATCCTCTATGGCGTTGAATGTGCGCCGAAACTGTTCATCTGGAGCGTGCTCCTGGAGATACCAGGAGACGTGTTTACGCGCAATTCGGTACCCTTTTGCCTGACCGTAGTGGTCATGCAGTTCCCGAACATGCGAACAAAGCAAGCGCTTAACCTCTGCCAGAGGCAGCGGGGCAAGCAGCTCCCCAGTGTCCAGATAATGCTGGATTTCCCGGAAGATCCAGGGTCTTCCCTGAGCTGCACGTCCTATCATCAGAGCATCAGCTCCCGTATAGTCGAGTACAGCCCTGGCTTTAAGCGGGTCAGTTATGTCGCCATTCGCGATAATCGGAATGGAAACTTTCTGCTTAACTGCCCGAATGCTGTCGTATTCAGCTTCGCCGTTGAACAAACAGGCGCGAGTGCGTCCATGAATGGTCAGGGCCTGAATGCCACAGTCTTCGGCCAGTTGGGCAATCTCTACACAGTTACGGTGTTCCGGCGACCAACCCGTGCGAATCTTCAACGTAACAGGAACGTCCACCGCGCTGACAACCGCCGTCAGGATAGCTTTCACCTGGTCGGGGTATTGCAGAAGGGCTGAACCTGCAAGCTTGCGATTCACCTTTTTGGCCGGGCACCCCATATTGATATCAATAATCTGGGCACCACTTTCCACGTTAATTCGCGCGGCATCTGCCATCTCTTCAGGCACGCTTCCGGCAATTTGCACGGTGCGAATACCTGGTTCATCAACGTGCACCATCCGAAGGCGGGATTTATCGCTTTCCCAAACCTGCGGGTTAGACGACATCATCTCGGATACGGTTAAACCGGCTCCCATCTCATAGCACAGCGTCCTGAACGGCCGGTCTGTAATACCTGCCATTGGGGCTGCGATCAGGCGATTTCTAAGCTGGTGGTGTCCGATGCGCATGAGTTAAGAAATGACCATACTGTGACTGCAAGGCGGCGTATATTACGCATTTTTTGCACGAGATGAAAGGCCAAACTTTGAACAATCCACTGTTGTAGATCAAGGAATCGCCGCTCAATCTTTCCGTTAAGAATTATTCACTATTTAAATCATTGTGTTATGCGGTAATGGCTATTTTATGGGCGCTTACAATTTCCCGTAACTTCTCATCATTTCTGAATAAAGGGCTTACCTGAGCGGGATAATCTGCTGTTTTTAGCAGCAGATTTCCCGTCTTCTTTGCGATCTGCGTCGCATTTTAGAACATGATCTTTAGCCTCTGGATGGGCGTTATTCGACCACAACACGCCCATGCAGAGACTGTACCGGACGGTTATTATCGTGATGCATTGTCCCGGTGAATCTGGCAAGTTGTTCTGCAGAAACCGTCAAGGGTTGCTTAAGCACAATCCAGGTGACGCCTTCTGAACACGGCGGGGTGGTCAGTGAACCGCTAAAGCGCCAGTACGTTTTATCTTTCGGCAGCAGTTTGTTCAGGTTGAGATCCTGTTTGATGGAGACGTTCTGCTCGGCCTGCTGAGGCATAACGCGCCACAGTTTTTCAAGCTCCGGGTTTGTGGCCCCTTTATCAAACATGACCGCCACCACCGTCAGTTCCCCGCCGGCATTTTTATGAACCAGATGCATTTCCATCGCGTACCTTTTGCCATGCACGGTATTTTCGCTCGGCGCGTGAAAATGGAACTGTTGTAACGTCCAGGTTTGCTTATCAAGAGTAAGGGTATCGCGGGTGTCAGCCTGTTCACCAGCCTGAATGGTATGGCCATTGTTTGTCAGTGTAACAGGGCCATCAACGTAGTGGGTTTGCAGCGGGGAAAGATGGGCGTTAGCGGTGGAATCAATATTAATCGGAGACTGGTTCATTCCGCTTTGACAGGTCTTGTAGGCCTCGTCCAGCTCGCCCCAGTGTTCCGGTGAACCTTCCCCTTCGTAGTTCCAGTGTGATGCAAATGCTGAAGCCGAGATCATGCTCAGAGCCAGCAGCGCTGCCTTGCCTGTAATGTGTTTCATCATATTCTTCCGGTGAATTTTTGTAATACAAACCAATGTGATTTGTGGGGTTATTTTACCGAAGAATGACCGGGGGAGAGAGGATTATCAAAGGGAGAGAGGCGTGGTCAGATGACCACGCCAGATTCTTATTTTTTACGGCCGGTGATGCGGCACCACTCTTCTTTTTCCACGACCGGATCGAGGGCAAAGAGATCGGCGTAGGCTTCACATACGCTGTCGGCCTGGCTTGCCAGGATACCGGAAAGCCCCAGCAGA
Source organism: Enterobacter sp. PI-10 (assembly GCF_027947695.1). NCBI lineage: Bacteria > Pseudomonadati > Pseudomonadota > Gammaproteobacteria > Enterobacterales > Enterobacteriaceae > Enterobacter > Enterobacter sp. PI-10. The sequence continues at coordinate 15,962 of NZ_JAJNOG010000008.1, forward strand.
CCGCCCTCAACGGGCAGCACGCTGATTAGCGGGGCCAGCTCGCGCAGTGGGCCCGCCAGAATGTTTGCGACCACCACGTCGGCTTTCATCGCTTCTGGCTGCGCATCCGGCAAATACAGCTCCAGTCGATCGGAAACGCCATTACGCTCGGCGTTGTCACGGCTGGCCTGAATGGCCTGCGGATCGATATCGATCCCGATGGCTTTTGCCGCGCCCAGCTTCAGGGCAGCAATCGCGAGGATCCCGGATCCACAGCCGAAGTCGATCACTGTCTTACCGTCCAGATCCAGACCATCCAGCCACTGCAGGCACAGGGACGTGGTTGGGTGAGTGCCGGTACCAAACGCCAGGCCCGGATCGAGCATGACGTTAACCGCGTTTTCATCAGGAACGTCGCGCCAGCTCGGGCAGATCCACAGGCGTTTGCCGAACTGCATCGGGTGGAAGTTATCCATCCACTCGCGTTCCCAGTCTTTATCTTCCAGCTGTTCGATTTTGTGGGCAAAACCCGCACCCAGCAGAGGATGATTCTCCAGAATTGCGACAACCTCTTTCATGTCGGTTTCGGCATCAAACAGGCCAATAACGTCGGTATCACCCCACAGGCGGGTTTCGCCCGGCAACGGCTCAAAGACCGGCGTGTCATGCGTGTCCTGGAAGGTGATAGAGACCGAACCGGCCTCCATCAGCGCATCGCTCAGTTCCTCGGCGTTAGCGCCGGTTGTGTTCAGTTTTAGTTGGATCCACGGCATGGCAAAACTCTTTATTTATCAGTAGAAATCATAGCGGGCTGTGGGACGGGCTGACCGAAACGGTTCCCCACCACAAACGCCAGTAAACTTAGCAGTAACGAAGGCACAATCGGATGAAAGCCCAGGTACTGAATCTTAAACGTTGCAAGGACGGCGTACAGCACACCGCCGACAATCATGCCGCTCAGCGCGCCCGCAGCGTTTGCGCGTTCCCAGTAGAGCCCTAACACCAGCGGCCACAGGAATACCGCTTCAAGCCCACCAAACGCCAGCAGGTTCAGCCAGATGATCATCTCAGGCGGGCGCCATGCGGCTAACAGCAGCAATGCCCCTAACGCCAGAGTAATAATGGCCGACATGCGCTTCAGGCGCCGTTCATTCTCTGCCTGCTCAGGACGCAGGTTCAGATAGAGATCTTTAATGATCGTAGCGGAACTTTGCAGCAGCTGAGCGTTGATTGTCGACATAATGGCGGCCATCGGGGCGGCGAGGAAGATCCCGGCGGCAAATGGCGGCAGCACTTTAACCATCAGGGTTGGGATAACCAGATCGGGTACGGTAAGGTCAGGAATAACTGCCCGACCTAACGCGCCCGCCAGGTGCATACCAAACATCAGGATCGCAACCACGATAGTGCCGATAATGATACCTCTGTGCACGGCTTTGCTGTCTTTGTAAGAGATACAGCGCACGGCGGTATGCGGCAGGCCAATCACTCCAAAGCACACCAACACCCAGAACGAGGTCATAAAGGTTGGCGAAAGGATGTCATCTGCGCCCTGCGGAGAGACCAGTTTCGGGTCGATGGTTTCCAGCGTTTCGACTGCGTGGCTCAGGCCACCAGCAGCATGCACAATGCCCACCAGCAGAACAATGGTGCCAACAAGCATCACCAATCCCTGCATAGTATCGTTCAGCACGCTGGCGCGGAATCCGCCGAACGCGGTATACAGCGCAATGCTGACTCCGAAGATGATCAAGCCTGTTTCGTAGGGGATCCCGGCCGCCGTTTCCAGCAGACGTGCCCCGCCAATAAACTGCACCGTCATTGCGCCAATAAAGGCCACCAGCAGGCTTAAGCTGGCCAGCCACACCAGTAAACGGCTCTGATAGCGGGCAAACAGCATATCATTGAGCGTCACGGCATTATAACGGCGCGCCAGAATGGCAAATTTTTTGCCCAGTATGCCCAGTGAGAGCCAGACGGCTGGAAGCTGGATCATCGCCAGAAGCACCCAGCCTAACCCATATTTATAGGCTGCTCCGGGTCCGCCGATAAACGAACTGGCACTGATGTAGGTCGCGGTCAGCGTCATGGCCAGCACGACGCCGCCCATCGAGCGGCTACCAAGAAAATACTCGTTCAGGAAGGTGCCCGTCGTTCTTTTACGCATGGCGTAAACGGATAAACCAAACACCACTAACAAGTAAGCGATAAGCGGCAGAATGACTTCAAGCTGCATCATCGTCCTCCAGCGGGATATCGCGATAGATGAATTTCACCATTGCCCAGCACAGCAGGATGAAGACCAGCGGTACCAACAGGCACGCCATTTCGAACCAGTGCGGCAGGCCGGTGATGCCAATAGCGGAGTCAGGTAAGTAAGCAGTTACCAACCATGCTGCGAGATAGAGAAGGGTCAGCCACAGCGCCCAGCGCGCTTCTTTATGGGCCTGAACAAAACGTTTGTCCATTTATTGTCCCTTGTGGATGAAGAAAGCGGGGATTGTACATGATGAGCCTTTCCAGGCCCCAGAAATAAAAAAGGCCGGATAATCCGGCCTTTTAGCAACACAGGTTTCTTACTTCTCGTTCAGACCGAGTTTTTTCTCCAGATAGTGGATGTTAGTTCCACCATTCTGGAAGTGCTCGTCGCTCATGATGCGCATCTGCAGATCAACGTTGGTTTTGATACCGTCGATGATCAGCTCCTGCAGGGCATTCTTCATGCGGGCAATCGCCACGTCACGATTTTCGCCGTAGCAGATGAGCTTGCCGATCATTGAGTCATAGTACGGCGGTACGGTGTAACCGGCGTAGATATGAGACTCCCAGCGCACGCCAAAGCCACCCGGCGCGTGGAAACGCGTGATTTTGCCCGGGCTTGGCAGGAAGGTGTTCGGGTCTTCGGCGTTGATACGGCATTCTACCGCATGGCCTTTCACCACAACTTCTTCCTGCTTGATGGAAAGCGGCTGGCCTGCAGCGATACGCAGCTGCTCTTTGATCAGGTCAACGCCGGTGATCATTTCGGTAACCGGATGCTCAACCTGAATACGGGTGTTCATTTCGATGAAATAGAACTCGCCGTTCTCGAACAGGAACTCAAAGGTACCCGCTCCACGATAGCCGATATCGACACACGCTTTAGCGCAACGCTCGCCGATGTAGCGACGCAGTTCCGGGGTAATGCCCGGCGCTGGTGCTTCTTCGACCACTTTCTGGTGACGACGCTGCATGGAGCAGTCACGTTCTGCCAGATAGATTGCGTTGCCCTGACCGTCAGCCAGCACCTGAATTTCGATGTGGCGTGGGTTTTCCAGGTATTTTTCCATGTATACCATGTCATTGCTGAAAGCGGCTTTCGCTTCTGCTTTGGTCATGGAGATGGACTGCGCCAGTTCAGCATCGCTACGCACAACGCGCATACCGCGACCGCCGCCGCCGCCGGACGCCTTGATGATAACCGGGTAGCCAATGCGTTTAGCATGAGCACGGTTAGCATCCATGTCGTCGGTCAGAGGGCCGTCAGAGCCTGGTACGGTTGGAACACCGGCTTTTTTCATGGCGGTGATTGCAGACACTTTGTCGCCCATCAGGCGGATGGTGTCGGCTTTCGGGCCGATGAAAATGAAGCCAGAGCGTTCAACCTGCTCAGCAAAGTTGGCGTTCTCAGAGAGGAAGCCATAACCCGGATGAATTGCCACCGCGCCGGTGATTTCAGCGGCACTAATGATAGCCGGGATGTTCAGATAGCTTTTTACGGACGGAGCCGGGCCAATACAGACCGTCTCATCCGCAAGCAATACGTGTTTTAAATCGCGATCCGCGCTTGAGTGCACAGCGACGGTCTTGATGCCCAGTTCTTTACAGGCACGAAGAATACGCAGTGCGATCTCGCCGCGGTTGGCGATAACAATTTTATCCAGCATGTACGCCTCGTTACTCGATGACGACCAGCGGCTCGTCAAATTCAACCGGCTGACCACTTTCGACCAGAATCGCTTTCACAGTACCTGATTTGTCTGCTTCGATCTGGTTCATCATTTTCATCGCTTCAACGATGCACAGGGTATCGCCGACGTTGACTTTCTGACCCACTTCGATGAACGCCTTCGCGTCAGGGCTCGGGGTGCGGTAGAAAGTACCAACCATTGGGGAACGTACGATGTGACCACTGATTTCTGCTGCAGCGGCAGGTGCGGCTTCAGCTGCTGGTGCAACGGCTGCGGAGAGCGCAGGCTGCTGCACTGGCGCAGCATAAGCCTGCTGCATTACCGGGAAGCTAGCGGCTGGGGCTGCACGGCTGATGCGTACAGACTCTTCGCCTTCAGAAATTTCCAGTTCGGAGATGCCTGATTCTTCAACCAGCTCGATCAGTTTTTTAATCTTACGAATATCCATGAGTGGGTTCCGTACTCTTGTTTAGTGTGATTGTGACAAGCGTTTTACCGCTGTCTGTAAAGCGTATGAATAGCCGTCTGCGCCCAGTCCACAGATAACGCCAGCAGCGATATCCGACAGATACGAATGGTGGCGGAACGGCTCTCGGGCGTGCACGTTACTCAGGTGGATCTCGATAAACGGGATACTCACCGCGAGCAGTGCGTCGCGGATAGCAACACTTGTGTGCGTAAACGCGGCCGGATTGATCAGGATATAGTCCACATTGTCTTTAGCCTGATGAATACGGTCGATGAGTGCGTACTCCGCATTCGACTGAAAATGATCCAAATCCACATTCAGCGACGCTGCTTCCGTTCCAAGACGGTTAACAATTTCACTCAATGTCAGCGTGCCGTACTTCTCTGGCTCACGGGTGCCGAGCATGTTCAGGTTCGGTCCGTTCAAAACTAAGATATGGAACTTATCAGTCATTATGCCGCTATCTCCTGCGATTTTCGGGTAAAAAACAAAATATACCTTCGAAACGCAAATGTCACCTTTTCAGAGGCTTAAAACCGCTGTCAGGCGAACCAAGGTCGCACATTATAACGATTTCGTAGCATTTAGCAGCTAAATACTGGTCTTATCAGGGAAGATTATCAACCGCTATCCGAAAAAGATTTGCGGTTGACGGGTAATCTGCGGGAAAACGCACAGTTTCGCGAACTATCGCAACCACTGGCGGAACTTCTTATAACGCCATGCTAAAAGCGCCACGGCGGCCAGTGCGTACAGGACCGGCTGCGGGGAGAGGATCTTCACTGACCACAGGTAATGAAGGGGAGCGAGGATCGCGACAAGATAGACGAAGTTGTGCAGCAGCTGCCAGCGCCTGCCCAGTTTTCGCTGTGCATATTGCGTGGAGGTCAGCGCTAACGCCAGTAAAATCACCCAGCTCACGATGCCCAGGGTCAGATAAGGGCGTGTCACCAGTTCGCGGCCAAGCAGCGCCAGATTGTTAATTCCCAGTTCCAGCAGGGCATAGCTGGTAAGGTGCAGCGTTGCCCAGGCAAAACACCATAGTCCTAACAGCCGACGGGTGCGTATCAATAAGGGCTGTTTAGCGTAGCGCGCCAGCGGCGAGACGAGCAAGGTGGCCAGCAAAAATTTCAGAGCCATCCGACCGGTAAAATGCTGGATATCCTTGGCCGGGTCTGCGCTAAAGAGCCCCTGGCTGGCGGCCCAGAACAGCCATATAAAAGGAAATACCCCGGCCAGGTGCAGAAGCACTTTCAGCCAGGTAATCTGTTTTGCCGTTAAACGCACTCAGAAGTTCTCCCGTAAGTTGAGACCACGATAAAGCGAGGCCACTTCATCCGCATAACCGTTAAACAGCAGCGTCGGCTGGCGCTTCACGTCCAGCGCACCGCCGGAACCAATAAACCGCTCGGTCGCTTGCGACCAGCGTGGATGATCCACATGCGGGTTCACGTTGGCGAAGAAACCGTATTCGTCCGGGGCCGCCAGATTCCACGTGGTTGGTGGACGTTCACGGGTAAGCTTGATGCTGACGATAGATTTAATCCCTTTGAAGCCATATTTCCACGGTACGGTTAAACGGATGGGGGCACCGTTCTGCGGCGGAAGCGCTTTACCGTACACGCCGACGGTCAGCAGGGTGAGGGGGTGCATAGCTTCGTCGAGACGTAACCCTTCCACATACGGATAATCAAGCCCGCCGCCGATAAACCGATCTTTCTGCCCGGGCATCTCGTCCGGCGCATACCGCGTCTGGAAGGCGACATATTTTGCATTGCTGGTGGGCTCAACCATCGCCAGCAATTTATGCAGCGGGAAGCCGACCCAGGGCACTACCATCGACCAGGCCTCCACGCAGCGCATGCGATAGATACGCTCTTCGAGCGGGAAACGGGTGGTGAGATCGTGGTGGTCCAGCGTCAGGGGTTTCGCCACTTCGCCATCAATCTTCAGCGTCCACGGATCGGTTTTGAGGCTTCCCGCGTTGGCGGCAGGATCGGCCTTGTCGAGACCAAATTCGTAGAAGTTGTTGTAGCCGGTGACTTTATCTTCCGGCGTAAGCGTCAGTTTGTTTTGCCATTCAGCTGGTTTCGTAAAGGTGAGCGGGGCGCCGGAAGGAGCCTTTGGCCGATCGTTGCCTTTAAACCAGTCGAGCAGGTCGGCGTGAGCCGAAGGCGAGAGCGAGAGCGCGGTGGCGCTGATGCCAAGCATTTTCAGGATCTGGCGGCGCTGTAGCATAAAGACAGACTCAGACGTTACGTCGGCTTCCGTCAGTTTTCGGTTTTTCATGGCATCCTCCGTCATGCGTTTTCCTAAGCATGACGGAGGAGAGTGATTCGCGCGAATATGTCACGAAAATTTGAAGATTAGGCGATTTTCACCAGCGCGCGACCGTGGAACTGGTTATCCATGATCTTAGAGGCATATTCCGGCGCCTGGCTCAGGTTTATCTCCGTCGCGCTCTGGGTATAGAAAGATTCCGGCAGATCGCGCACCAGCCGTTCCCAGGCTTCATGGCGACGAGCCGCAGGGGTCATCACGGAATCCACGCCCTGCAGGCGGACGTTACGCAGAATAAACGGCATCACGGTGGTTGGCAGGGCAAATCCGCCCGCCAGACCGCAGGCTGCCACGCAGCCGCCGTAGTTCATCTGCGCCAGGACTTTTGCCAGCACCTTATCACCTACGGTATCCACAGCCCCTGCCCAGACCTGTTTTTCCAGCGGACGGGTTTCAGCGAATTCGTCACGGCTGAGAATGCGGTTTGCACCGAGCTGGCGCAGATAGTCATGGGTGCTTTCACGGCCGGAAACCGCAGCGACCTGATAGCCCAGCTTGTGGAGCAGCGTGACAGCCGTGCTGCCCACGCCGCCGCTGGCGCCGGTGACGACAATGTCACCCGACTCAGGGCGGATACCCGCATCTTCCAGCGCCATCACGCACAGCATGGCGGTAAAGCCTGCTGTACCGACGATCATCGCCTTGCGGCCATCCATGCCTTTCGGCATCGGCACCAGCCAGTCGCCCTTCACGCGCGCCTGCGTGGCCAGCCCACCCCAGTGATTTTCACCCACACCCCAGCCGGTGAGCAGCACCTGCTGGCCCGGATGGAAGCGCGGATCCTCGCTGGTATGAACCCGGCCCGCGAAATCAATACCAGGCACCATAGGGAAATTTCGGATGATTTTACCCTTACCTGTAATAGCCAGCGCATCTTTATAATTTAAACTGGACCAGTCGATGTCGACGGTTACTTCGCCTTCCGGCAGGCGGCTCTCTTCTACCGGCTGCACTGAGGCGAGCGTTTTGCCGTCCTGCTGTTCTAAGATCAAAGCCTGCATACGGGGTCCTCTCAACTCATATGATTGGAAAATAATTTCTGAAGACTATACTCGCTCAGGGAAACGCAGTGCCGATTTAACGCAATAAATTGCCAGATACACCCGATTTGGTAGTATGCCGCATTTGAAATGCAAGTTAGCGCTTACTCGCTACCCCCATCAACCCACGGAGTAATCTCAAGGATGCGATTAACGACGAAGTTCTCAGCTTTTATCACCTTGCTGACGGGTCTTACCATTTTTGTCACCCTTCTGGGCTGCTCTCTCAGCTTTTACAACGCCATTCAGGACAAACTGGTCAATCGGGTACAGTCTGTCGCGTCGGTGATTGATACGCGTCTGCTAACGACGCCGCTACCAACGCTTACCAGTGAGCTTGATGAGTTGATGGTACCTGTTGATATTGTTCAGATCGACATTCAGCAGGGAAAGCATCGTGTTTTAAGCCATGAACGGCCGGGGAGCTATCGACCTGCGGGCGTGGTGAGCCAGTATCGGGAAGTAACGGTGCATTCCCTCAAAAATCCAGGGATGACCATACGCATGGTCTATCTCGATCCGATGGCCAGCTATTTCCGATCCATGATGACCACCGCGCCGCTCACCGTCGCGGTGGCGTTTATCGTCCTGCTGATCTTTCTCGCGGTCCGCTGGCTGCGCCGCCAGCTCTCCGGCCAGGAGCTGCTGGAGATGCGCTCCGTACGTATCCTGAACGGTGAACGCGGCCCGCAGGTGCGCGGCTCGGTTCATGAATGGCCTTCACGCGCCAGCAGCGCGCTGGATACCTTGCTCTCCGAAGTCCAGTTTGCCAGCGACCAGCGCAGCCGTATGGATACGCTGATCCGCTCTTATGCTGCGCAGGATAATAAAACTGGCCTTAACAATCGTCTTTTCTTTGATAATCAGCTGGCCACGCTGCTCGACGATTCAGAAAAAGTGGGGACACATGGGGTAGTGATGATGATTCGCCTGCCCGATTTCGATCTCCTGCGCGACACCTGGGGACAGCGGGCCGCGGAAGAAAATCTCTTTACGCTAATCAATCTGCTCTCCACCTTTATTATGCGCTACCCGGGCGCATTACTGGCCCGCTATCACCGCAGTGACTTTGCCGTGTTACTGCCGCACCGTACGCTGAAGGAGTCGGAAAGCATCGCCAGCCAGCTGCTGAAGGCGGTGGATGCGCTGCCGCAGAGCAAAATGCTCGACAGGGACGATATGGTCCATATGGGGATCTGCGCCTGGCGTGGCGGACAATCGACAGAACAGGTAATGGAACATGCGGAAGCCGCTACCCGCAACGCTGTCTTACAGGGGGCGAACGGATGGGCGGTGTATGATGACTCGCTGCCGGAAAAAGGGCGCGGCAACGTGCGCTGGCGAACGCTGATTGAGCAAATGCTTAGCCGCGGCGGACCGCGTATTTATCAAAAACCCGCGGTGATGAAAAACGGCAATGTTCATCACCGTGAACTGATGTGTCGTATTTTTGACGGTACCGAAGAGGTCATTTCGGCGGAATATCTGCCGATGGTGCTGCAATTTGGGCTGTCAGAAGAGTATGACCGCCAGCAAATTACCCGGCTGATTCCGTTTTTATCCTTCTGGCCTGAAGAAAACCTGGCGTTACAGGTCACTGTTGAGTCGTTAATACGCCCACGTTTTCAGCGCTGGCTACGTGATACATTAATGCAATGCGAAAAATCACAGCGCAAACACATTATTTTTGAACTTGCTGAGGCCGATGTAGGTCAACACATCAGCCGGTTACGTCCGGTGGTACGTTTGATCAATGCGCTCGGTGCGCGTGTAGCGGTGACGCAGGCTGGTTTAACGCTGGTCAGTACCAACTGGATCAAGGAACTGGATGTGGAGTTATTAAAGCTACATCCGGGGCTGGTAAGAAATATTGAGAAGCGTACGGAAAACCAGCTTCTGGTACAGAGTCTGGTAGAAGCATGCAAGGGAACGCGAACACAAGTGTTTGCCACGGGCGTGCGCTCCAGAAGCGAATGGCAGATGTTAACAGCGCGCGGCGTGATGGGTGGTCAGGGGGATTTTTTTGCTGCCTCTCAACCGCTTGACACCAACGTGAAAAAATATTTGCAAAGATACTCTGTTTGACCTGCCGTTTACGCTGTTTTCACGTAGAATATCGCGCCTGTAGCTTTGAGTATGTCGAGCAAAAAGCCAGTGAACGACCTTTAATGGGTTACAAACGTCAGTGGGGAACGCAACTGTTTACTCAGCCCTGAAGGAGTCAGGGGATGATTTTGTAACATCAGGAAACGTACTGCATAAATTTTCACCGTTGCAGATGATTTTTGCGCCTTGTCGCTGCTGCGTGTGGTTGGTAAAGTAAGCGGATTTTGTTTTCCGCCCCAGCTTTCAGGATTATCCCTTAGTATGTTGAAAAAATTTCGTGGCATGTTTTCCAATGACCTGTCCATTGACCTGGGTACCGCGAATACCCTTATTTATGTAAAAGGACAAGGCATCGTATTGAATGAGCCTTCCGTTGTGGCCATTCGTCAGGATCGTGCAGGCTCGCCAAAAAGCGTGGCCGCAGTGGGTCATGACGCGAAGCAGATGCTGGGTCGTACCCCAGGCAACATTGCCGCTATCCGCCCAATGAAAGACGGCGTTATCGCCGACTTCTTCGTGACTGAAAAAATGCTTCAGCACTTCATCAAGCAGGTTCACAGCAACAGCTTCATGCGTCCAAGCCCGCGTGTTCTGGTGTGTGTGCCGGTTGGCGCAACCCAGGTTGAACGTCGCGCAATCCGTGAATCTGCCCAGGGTGCAGGTGCGCGTGAAGTGTTCCTGATTGAAGAGCCAATGGCGGCGGCAATCGGTGCAGGTCTGCCTGTGTCTGAAGCGACCGGTTCCATGGTGGTGGATATCGGTGGTGGTACCACTGAAGTGGCCGTTATCTCTCTGAACGGCGTGGTGTACTCCTCTTCCGTACGTATCGGTGGTGACCGCTTCGACGAAGCCATCATTAATTATGTGCGCCGTAACTACGGCTCTCTGATCGGTGAAGCCACCGCAGAGCGTATCAAACATGAAATCGGCTCTGCGTATCCGGGCGATGAAGTGCGTGAGATCGAAGTACGTGGCCGTAACCTGGCTGAGGGTGTTCCACGCGGTTTCACCCTGAACTCCAACGAAATTCTGGAAGCACTGCAGGAACCACTGACGGGCATCGTGAGCGCGGTAATGGTCGCGCTGGAACAGTGTCCACCAGAGCTGGCGTCCGATATCTCCGAGCGCGGTATGGTTCTGACCGGTGGTGGTGCGCTGCTGCGTAACCTCGACCGCCTGTTAATGGAAGAGACAGGTATTCCTGTCGTAGTTGCAGAAGATCCACTGACTTGCGTCGCCCGTGGTGGTGGCAAGGCGCTGGAAATGATCGACATGCACGGCGGCGATTTGTTCAGCGAAGAGTAGTCGAGTTTGAGAGGGTAGCAATTTGCTACCCTTTCTCTCTGACGCGAGAATACGCATAGCCTATGAAGCCAATTTTTAGCCGTGGCCCATCGCTACAGTTTCGCCTCATTCTGGCGGTTCTGGTTGCGCTTGGGGTCATTATTGCCGATAGCCGCCTCGGTACGTTCAGCCAGATCAGAACGTACATGGATACCGCCGTCAGTCCTTTCTACTTTGTTTCAAATGGTCCCCGTGAACTGCTCGACTCCGTTTCTCAAACGCTGTCTTCGCGTGACCAACTCGAACTCGAAAACCGGGCATTACGTCAGGAACTGTTGCTGAAAAACAGCGAACTGCTGATGCTGGGGCAATACAAGCAGGAAAACGCGCGCCTGCGTGAACTGCTCGGCTCGCCGCTGCGTCAGGATGAGCAGAAAATGGTCACGCAGGTGATCTCCACCGTGAACGACCCCTATAGCGATCAGGTTGTGATCGACAAAGGCAGCGTGAACGGGGTGTATGAAGGCCAGCCAGTTATCAGCGATAAAGGCGTAGTAGGCCAGGTTGTTGCCGTGGCTAAACTGACCAGCCGCGTGCTGCTGATTTGCGATGCCACGCATGCGCTGCCGATCCAGGTCCTGCGCAATGACATCCGCGTGATCGCGGCCGGTAACGGCTGTACGGACGACCTGCAGCTGGAACACCTGCCGGCTAACACGGATATCCGCGTAGGCGACGTGCTGGTGACGTCTGGTCTGGGTGGACGCTTCCCTGAAGGCTATCCGGTTGCGGTGGTCTCTTCGGTCAAGCTGGATACCCAGCGTGCCTATACCGTGATTCAGGCGCGTCCAACTGCTGGTTTGCAGCGTCTGCGCTATCTGCTGCTGCTGTGGGGTGCCGATCGTAACGGGGCTAACCCGATGACGCCTGAAGAGGTCCATCGAGTGGCAAACGAGCGCCTGATGCAGATGATGCCGCAGGTTCTTCCGCCTGCGGATTCCATGGGGCCGCCTGCGCCAGTCCCGGCGCCGGCAACCGGGTTAACGCAGCCGCTGCCGGATGCGCCGCCACCGCCTAAACTCTCTTCGGGAGGGCAGTAGTGGCAAGCTATCGTAGCCAGGGACGCTGGGTCATCTGGCTCTCGTTTCTTATTGCACTGTTACTGCAGGTTATGCCCTGGCCGGATGACATTCTCGTTTTCCGGCCAAACTGGGTATTGCTCATTTTGCTCTACTGGATCCTTGCCCTGCCGCATCGCGTAAATGTCGGCACAGGTTTTGTGATGGGTGCCATACTGGATCTCATTAGCGGCTCTACGCTTGGCGTGCGCGCCTTGTCCATGAGCATTATTGCGTACCTCGTCGCACTCAAATTCCAGCTCTTTCGTAACCTTGCGCTCTGGCAACAGGCCCTGGTGGTGATGCTATTGTCGCTCGCTGCGGATATCGTTGTTTTCTGGGCAGAGTTTTTAGTGATCAACGTCTCTTTCCGACCGGAAGTGTTCTGGAGTAGTGTAGTAAACGGTGTGCTCTGGCCTTGGTTATTCCTGCTGATGCGTAAGGTTCGCCAGCAGTTTGCTGTGCAATAAAAGGTTTCTATGACGTCTTTGTATCTCGCTTCCGGCTCCCCGCGCCGTCAGGAACTCCTGACGCAGCTAGGGGTATCTTTTGAACGCATCGTGACCGGCATTGAAGAAAAACGTGCTGAGGGCGAAAGCGCTCAACAGTACGTGTTACGTCTGGCGCGGGAGAAAGCGCAGGCGGGCGTGGCCAGTGTGCCACGCGATCTTCCCGTGCTGGGGGCAGATACCATCGTTATCCTGAACGGTGAAGTGCTGGAGAAACCGCACGACGCCGATCATGCAGCGCGCATGCTGCGCAAGCTGTCCGGACAAACGCATCAGGTGATGACGGCCGTCGCGCTGGCTGACAGCCAGCACGTGCTGGACTGCCTGGTGGTGACGGAAGTGACCTTCAGAGTACTTACCGACGACGACATCGCCGCTTATATTGCCAGCGGTGAACCGATGGATAAAGCAGGTGCATACGGTATTCAGGGGCTGGGTGGCTGTTTTGTCAGGAAGATTCATGGCAGCTATCACGCCGTAGTCGGCTTACCGCTGGTGGAAACGTATGAGTTGCTGAGCAATTTTAACTCACTGCGTGAGGGAAGGGATAATTATGACGGCTGAATTGTTGGTAAACGTAACGCCCTCGGAAACCCGTGTGGCCTATATCGATGGTGGCATTCTTCAGGAAATTCATATTGAGCGTGAAGCGCGGCGCGGAATAGTAGGCAATATCTACAAAGGTCGTGTCAGTCGTGTACTACCGGGTATGCAGGCGGCTTTTGTAGATATTGGACTCGATAAGGCGGCATTTTTACATGCCTCCGATATCATGCCGCACACCGAGTGCGTCGCGGGCGAAGAGCAAAAGCAGTTTGCCGTACGCGACATTTCTGAACTGGTGCGTCAGGGACAGGATCTGATGGTGCAAGTGGTGAAAGATCCCCTCGGCACCAAAGGCGCCCGTCTGACCACCGACATCACCTTACCTTCCCGCTATCTGGTCTTTATGCCCGGCGCGTCGCACGTGGGCGTTTCGCAGCGTATTGAGAGTGAAACCGAGCGCGAGCGTCTGAAGAAAGTGGTCAGCGCCTACTGCGATGAACAGGGCGGATTTATCATCCGTACCGCCGCGGAAGGGATCAGCGAGGAAGACTTGGCGTCGGATGCGGCTTACCTGAAGCGCGTCTGGACAAAAGTGATGGAGCGTAAAAAACGTAACCAGACCCGCTATCAGCTCTATGGTGAGCTGGCGCTGGCGCAGCGCGTTCTGCGTGACTTTGCCGACGCGCAGCTCGACCGCATTCGCGTGGACTCTCGTCTGACGTACGAGGCCCTGCTCGAGTTTACCGCCGAATATATCCCCGAGATGCCTGGCCTGCTGGAGCACTACACCGGGCGTCAGCCGATCTTCGATCTCTATGATGTCGAAAACGAGATCCAGCGTGCGCTGGAGCGTAAGGTCGAGCTTAAGTCAGGCGGCTATCTGATCATCGATCAGACCGAAGCGATGACTACCGTCGATATCAATACCGGCGCTTTTGTCGGCCATCGCAATCTCGATGACACCATCTTCAACACCAATATCGAAGCCACGCAGGCCATTGCGCGCCAGCTTCGTCTGCGCAATCTGGGCGGCATTATCATCATCGACTTCATCGATATGAGTAATGAAGACCATCGTCGCCGCGTGCTGCACTCGCTTGAGCAGGCGCTGAGCAAAGACCGCGTGAAAACCAGCATTAACGGCTTCTCGCAGCTGGGGCTGGTGGAAATGACGCGTAAGCGTACCCGCGAGAGCGTGGAGCATGTGCTGTGCAATGAATGCCCAACCTGCCATGGACGCGGAACGGTAAAGACGGTTGAGACCGTCTGCTACGAAATTATGCGTGAAATCGTCCGTGTTCATCATGCCTACGACTCCGATCGTTTTCTGGTCTATGCTTCCCCTGCGGTGGCTGAAGCGCTGAAAGGCGAAGAGTCACACGCGCTGGCGGAAGTGGAAATCTTTGTCGGCAAACAGGTAAAAGTACAAATTGAACCGCTCTATAACCAGGAGCAGTTTGACGTCGTGATGATGTAAGCGCAGTACGCTGCGTGACGAAGCTGACAAGGAGAGATGCGTGAGGCGATTGCCGGGGATTTTATTGCTTACAGGGGCAACGCTGGTCGTGATTGTCGCGTTGCTCGTGAGCGGGCTACGCCTCGTATTACCGCATCTGGACAGCTGGCGACCGCAGCTGCTGGCTAAAATCGAATCCACCACCGGCGTGCCGGTGAACGTAAGCCAGGTTAGCGCTAACTGGCAGAATTTTGGCCCGACGCTCGATGTCCGGGATATCAACGCCAGCCTGAAAGATGGCGGCTACCTGAAAATCAAACGCGTGACCCTGGCGCTGGACGTCTGGCAAAGCCTGCTGCATCTGCGCTGGCAGTTTCGCGATCTCACCTTTTATCAACTCAAGTTCCTGACCAATACGCCGCTGTCTGGCGGGGATAGCGGTCAGGGTCTTGAAGCCAACCGCTTCAGCGATCTTTTCCTTCGCCAGTTCGATCATTTCGATCTGCGCGACAGCGAAGTGAGCTTTATTACCCTTTCCGGGCAGCGCGCCGAGCTGGCGATCCCGCAGCTTACCTGGCTTAACGGTAAGGATCGGCACCGCGCCGAGGGGCAGGTCAATCTCTCGAGCCTGAACGGCCAGCACGGCGTGATGCAGGTGCGTATGGATCTGCGCGACGATGACGGCCTGTTAAATAACGGCAAAGTCTGGCTGCAGGCCGATGATGTGGACGTCAAGCCGTGGCTGGGCGACTGGCTCCAGCAAAACATGCAGCTGGAAACGGCCCGCTTCAGCCTTGAGGGCTGGTTGACCCTGACGAAAGGCGAATTTGCCAGCGGTGATATCTGGCTCAAGCAGGGGGGCGCGAGCTGGAAAGGCGAAAAACAACAGCATCAGCTTTCCGTCGATAACCTCACCGCGCACGTGACGCAGGAGAAAGAGGGCTGGCAGTTTGCCATTCCCGATACGCGCATCACGATGGACGGCAAGCCGTGGCCGCGCGGTGCGCTGACGCTGGCCTGGATGCCGGAGCAGGACGTTGGCGGCACGGCCAGTAAACGCAGCGACGAGCTGCGCATCCGTGCCAGTAACCTGGATTTGGCCGCCATTGAAGGGCTACGCTCGATGGCGGCAAAGCTCTCTCCTGACCTGGGCGAGATCTGGCTGGCTACGCAGCCGAGCGGAAAGATTGATTCTCTGGCGCTGGATATTCCGCTTCAGGCGACGGAAAAAACCCGTTTCCAGGCGACATGGAAAGATCTTGCCTGGAAACAGTGGAAGCTGCTGCCGGGTGCGGAGCACTTCAGCGGCAAGCTGGAAGGCAGCGTGGAGAATGGCAGGCTGACGGTTGATATGCACGACGCCAAAATGCCTTACGAGACGGTCTTCCGCGCGCCGCTGGAAATCGAACAGGGCAACGCAGTGCTTAACTGGCTCCGTAACGATAAGGGTTTCCAGCTCGATGGTCGGCATATCGACGTCAAAGCGAAAGCGGTGCACGCGCGCGGAGATTTCCGCTATCTGCAGCCTGAAGGCGATGAGCCATGGCTGGGGATTCTGGCCGGGATCAGTACCGATGATGGCTCCCAGGCCTGGCGCTATTTCCCTGAAAACCTGATGGGGAAAGCGCTGGTAGACTATCTCAGCGGCGCGATTCAGGGCGGTCAGGCGGATAATGCCACGCTGGTCTACGGCGGTAATCCCCATCTGTTCCCGTACAAACACAATGAAGGTCAGTTCCAGGTTCTGGTCCCGCTGCATGACGCTACCTTCGCGTTCCAGCCGGGCTGGCCCGCGCTGAAAAACCTGGATATCGAACTTAATTTCCTCAATGACGGCCTCTGGATGAAGTCCGACAGCGTAGCGCTGGGCGGCGTGACGGCCAGCAACCTGACGGCCAACATCCCGGATTACTCCAAAGAGAAGCTGCTGATTGATGCCGAGATCAACGGTCCCGGCAAGGCGGTGGGACCGTACTTTGAGGAGACGCCGCTGAAAGAGTCGCTGGCGGCGACGCTTCAGCAGCTCCAGCTTGATGGCGATGTGAATGCTCGCTTACATCTTGATATCCCGCTGGACGGAGAGATGACCACCGCCAAAGGTGATGTCCGCCTGAAAAACAACAGCCTGTTCATCAAACCCCTTGAGAGCACGCTGAAAAATCTCAGCGGGCAGTTCAGCTTTGAAAACGGTAACATGAAGAGCGAGCCGCTTACTGCCAGCTGGTTTAATCAGCCCGTGAATATCGACTTCACGACCACAGAGGGTGAAAAGGCGTATCAGGTGGCCGTCAATCTGGACGGCAACTGGCAGCCAGGGCGTATGGACGTCCTGCCGAAGCCCATTGAGGCGTCAGTGGATGGCGCGGTCGCCTGGCAGGGTAAAGTGGCAATCGACCTGCCTTATCACGCGGGCGCCCAGTATAAGGTCGACATCACGGGTGACCTGAAGAATATTCGAAGCCAGCTGCCAGCGCCGCTGGATAAACAGGCCGGACAGCCGCTGCCGGTAAAGCTGAACGTCGATGGCAACCTGAACAGCTTCGCACTGACCGGCAGCGCGGGCGGGACAAACCACTTCAACAGCCGCTGGTTGCTTAACCGCAAGCTCACCCTCGACAAAGCCATCTGGACAACGGATAGCCGCTCCACGCCGCCGCTGCCGGAGCAGACGGGCGTTGAGCTGAATCTCCCACCGATGGACGGTGCAGAGTGGCTAGCGCTGTTCCAGAAAGGCGTTGGGCAAAACGTTGATGAAACCGCCCAGTTCCCGCAAACCATTACCGTACGTACGCCTTCGCTGATGCTGGGCGGGCAGCAGTGGAACAACCTGAGCATCGTCTCGCAGCCTGGCGCTAACGGCACGAAGGTAGAGGCCCAGGGCAGAGAGATCAACGGTACTTTGACCATGCGCAATCACGCGCCATGGCAGGCGGCGATTCGCTATCTCTACTACAACCCGGCAAGCGCCACGAGCGGGAATGATAAACCGGCAGAAGCGTCTCCGCTGAGTAATGCCTCCCGCGTCGATTTTAGCGGCTGGCCCGATCTCCAGCTGCGCTGCGCTGAGTGCTGGCTGTGGGGGCAGAAATATGGCCGTATTGACGGTGATTTCACTATTCAGGCCAACACGCTTACGCTCTCCGGTGGCCTGGTTGATACCGGCTTTGGCCGCATGACGGCCGCAGGGGAATGGGTGAATAACCCGGGCGAGCAGCGAACGTCCCTCAAGGGCGACATCAAAGGCAACAAGCTGGATGCGGCAGCCAATTTCTTTGGTATCAGCACGCCGCTGCGCGGTTCGTCATTTGATGTTAATTACGATCTTCACTGGCGCGACGCTCCGTGGAAGCCGGATGAGGCCTCGCTGAACGGCATTCTGAAAACCCACTTTGGTAAAGGTGAGATCGCCGACGTGAGCACGGGGCGCGCCGGGCAGATCCTGCGCCTGCTGAGTTTTGATGCGCTGCTGCGCAAGCTGCGCTTCGATTTCAGCGATACGTTCAGCGAAGGTTTCTACTACGATTCCATCCGCAGTACGGCATGGATTAAGGACGGCGTTCTGCATACGGACGATACGCTGGTGGATGGCCTGGAAGCGGATATCGCCATGAAAGGCTCGGTCAACCTCGTGCGCCGCGAACTGGATATGGAAGCCGTGGTGGCACCGGAAATTTCCGCGAGCGTGGGCGTTGCGGCGGCCTTTGTGGTGAACCCGATTGTCGGTGCGGCGGTGTTTGCCGCCAGCAAAGTGCTGGGGCCGCTGTGGAGCAAGGTCTCCATTCTGCGCTACCGCATTACCGGTCCGGTCGATAAACCGCAGATTAACGAGGTGCTGCGCCAGCCGCGCAAAGATGCACAGCAATGATTTGACGTGGGCAGGTAATTGCCTCACTCTCAATAAATACGATCTTTATACCGCCACGGGCGGCAACGAACGAGTAGCAATACGATGAGTCTGAACCTGGTAAGTGAACATTTGCTCGCCGCGAACGGCCTGAATCATCAGGACCTGTTCTCCATTCTTGGTCAACTGACCGAACGCCGTCTCGACTACGGCGACCTTTATTTCCAGTCGAGCTATCACGAATCCTGGGTTTTAGAAGACAGCATCATTAAAGATGGCTCTTACAACATCGACCAGGGCGTCGGCGTCCGCGCCGTTAGCGGCGAGAAAACCGGTTTTGCCTATGCCGATCAGATTAGCCTGGCTGCACTTGAGCAGAGCGCGCAGGCCGCGCGCACCATTGTGCGTGATACCGGCGATGGTCGCGTGAAAACCCTTGGAGAAGTGCAGCACTCTGCGCTCTATACCAGCATCGATCCTCTGC
This sequence comes from Enterobacter sp. PI-10, assembly GCF_027947695.1. Lineage (NCBI taxonomy): Bacteria > Pseudomonadati > Pseudomonadota > Gammaproteobacteria > Enterobacterales > Enterobacteriaceae > Enterobacter > Enterobacter sp. PI-10. The sequence continues at coordinate 35,087 of NZ_JAJNOG010000008.1, forward strand.
AGAGCATGAGCCGTGAAGAGAAGCTGGATATCCTGCGTCGCGTGGACAAAGTCGCCCGCGCGGCGGATAAACGCGTGCAGGAAGTTTCAGCCAGCCTGAGCGGTGTGTATGAACTGATTCTGGTGGCGGCAACGGACGGCACTCTGGCGGCAGACGTTCGCCCGCTGGTACGTCTCTCCATCAGCGTGCAGGTCGACGACGATGGCAAACGCGAGCGCGGCTCAAGCGGTGGCGGCGGTCGTTTCGGCTATGACTGGTTCCTGGGCGACGTTGACGGTGAAGCGCGCGCTGACGCGTGGGCAAAAGAAGCCGTGCGCATGGCGCTGGTGAATCTGAATGCCGTCGCGGCGCCGGCGGGCTCATTCCCGGTGGTGCTGGGTGCTGGCTGGCCGGGCGTGCTGCTACACGAGGCGGTAGGCCACGGCCTGGAAGGCGACTTTAATCGTCGCGGGACGTCGGTGTTCAGCGGTCAGATCGGGCAGCTTGTCTCCTCTGAACTGTGCACCGTGGTGGATGACGGCACGATACGCGATCGTCGCGGCTCGGTGGCTATCGACGATGAAGGTACGCCCGGCCAGTACAACGTGCTGATCGAAAATGGCGTGCTGAAAGGCTACATGCAGGACAAACTCAACGCGCGCCTGATGGGCGTCGCGCCGACGGGCAACGGACGTCGCGAATCTTACGCGCACCTGCCGATGCCGCGCATGACCAACACGTATATGCTGCCGGGTAAATCCACGCCGCAGGAGATTATCGAATCCGTTGATTACGGTATCTTTGCGCCAAACTTTGGCGGCGGCCAGGTGGACATCACCTCCGGTAAGTTTGTCTTCTCTACTTCAGAAGCGTACCTGATCGAGAAGGGCAAAGTGACCAAAGCGGTGAAAGGTGCGACGCTGATTGGCTCCGGTATTGAAGCCATGCAGCAGATCTCGATGGTCGGTAACGATCTGAAGCTGGATAACGGCGTGGGCGTCTGCGGTAAAGAGGGCCAGAGCCTGCCGGTTGGCGTGGGCCAGCCAACGCTGAAAGTGGACAACCTGACGGTGGGCGGCACGGCGTAAGTTTTCCCGTCACTCTAACCCTCTCCCAAACCGGGAGAGGTGTCTTGAATTACAAAACCTATTCTTTCCTTCTTCCCCGCATCCCCTGAAACAGCTCTGCTACGTCAACAAAATACTCGGTCAGATAGTTAATACACACCTGCACCTTGAGCGGGAGTTTGTCTTTTTCGGTATACAGGGCGTACACCGGACGAGGATCGGACTGGTAGCGCGGGAAGAGGATCTCAAGCACGCCGCTGTTGATCTCGTTGATGACCCACATTAACGGCACGTAGGCAATCCCGGCGCCGGCCACCAGCCAGCGCGAAATGGTCATCGGATCGTTAGTGACAAATCGCCCTTCCGGCAGCAGTTTGGTGGAGATCCCTTCCGGGGCAATCAGCTCAAATTCATTGTCGGGCCGCACGCTGTATTCCAGCCACGAGTGGTTGGTGAGATCGGCGGGTTTCTCCGGAACACCGTACTGGGCCAGATAGCTCTTCGAAGCGCAGACGACCATCGGCATGCTGCCCAGCCGACGCGAGAACAGGCTGGAATCCTGCAGCGCGCCGACGCGGATCACCACGTCCAGACCGTCGGCAATCAGGTCCGGTGCCGGGATACCCGTCACCAGATTAACGGTAAGCCCGGGATACTCTTTCAGCATATCCGCCGTCATGGCAGCGAGAACATTTTGTGCCATAGTTGAAGAACACCCGATGCGCAGCGTGCCGATGGGGGTGTTGTTGAAGGCGTAGAGCTGTTCGTGAACATCCTGCACTTCCAGCAGCATACGGCGACAGCCCTGATAGTAAATTTTGCCCGCTTCCGTCAGGCCAATGCTGCGGGTGCTGCGGTTGAGCAGCTTGACCTGAAGCTCATCTTCCAGTTTGGACACCGTCTGGCTGATGGATGAGACGCTCATCTGAAGCTGGCGTGCAGCGGCAGTAAAGGAGCCCAGTTCAACCACTTTGGCGAAGACCGACATGCGTTTTAAACGTTCCATTGTTCACTCTGGCTTAAAAGTGATTTAGATCACATATTATAGATAACAGCATAACAGTTACGTTAATATATTATTTATTACATAACGGCTGCGCCATTCTCGCCCGGCATTTCTTGCTCTCCTGCGATGGCGTGCGCTAAAAAAATTCTGAAGCCTGCACTCTCTCTTATCAAGGTCAACATGAGTCTGTTTCCCGTTATCGTGGTGTTCGGTCTGTCGTTCCCACCGATATTTTTCGAGCTTCTTTTATCACTGGCGATCTTCTGGCTGGTGCGCAAGGTGTTGGTCCCTACCGGGATCTACGATTTCGTCTGGCACCCTGCATTGTTCAATACCGCGCTGTATTGCTGTCTGTTTTACCTGATATCGCGCATGTTTGTCTGAGGTTGATGTGAAAACGCTAACAAGAAAAATCTCCCGCACTGCCATCACAATGGCGCTGGTTATCCTCGCCTTCATCGCTATTTTCCGCGCCTGGGTTTATTACACCGAATCACCGTGGACGCGTGATGCACGCTTCAGCGCCGATGTGGTGGCAATAGCCCCTGACGTGGCCGGTCTTATCACGGCGGTCAACGTTCACGATAACCAGCTGGTGAAAAAAGATCAGGTTCTGTTCACCATCGACCAGCCTCGTTACCAGAAAGCGCTGGAAGAGGCGGAAGCGGATGTGGCCTATTACCAGGCGCTGGCTGCGGAGAAACGCCGCGAGGCTGGCCGCCGTAACCAGCTTGGCGTTCAGGCAATGTCCCGTGAAGAGATTGACCAGTCCAACAACGTGCTGCAAACCGTGCTGCACCAGCTGGCGAAAGCGCAGGCAACGCGCGATCTGGCGAAGCTCGATCTCGAGCGTACCGTGATCCGCGCGCCGTCCGATGGCTGGGTGACCAACCTTAACGTCTATGCCGGGGAATTCATTACCCGTGGCTCAACCGCCGTGGCGCTGGTGAAACAGAACTCCTTCTACGTACTCGCCTATATGGAAGAGACCAAGCTGGAAGGCGTACGACCGGGCTACCGGGCAGAAATTACGCCGCTGGGCAGCAATCGCGTCTTTAAAGGTACCGTCGACAGCGTCGCCGCAGGGGTGACTAACTCCAGCAGTTCGAATGATGCCAAAGGGATGGCAACGGTGGATTCCAACCTCGAGTGGGTGCGTCTGGCCCAGCGCGTGCCGGTCCGTATCCATCTGGACGAACAGCAGGGCAACCTGTGGCCTGCGGGTACCACGGCGACGGTGGTGATTACCGGTGAAAAAGATCGGGATGCCAGCCAGGACTCGTTCTTCCGTAAAATCGCCCACCGTCTGCGCGAGTTTGGTTAATCGCTATGGGCATCTTTTCCATCGCCAGCCAGCACATTCGCTTCGCCGTGAAGCTGGCGTGTGCCATTGTGCTGGCGCTGTTTGTTGGCTTCCACTTCCAGCTTGAAACCCCTCGCTGGGCAGTGCTGACGGCTGCTATTGTCGCGGCGGGTCCGGCCTTTGCCGCGGGTGGGGAACCCTATTCAGGCGCGATCCGCTATCGCGGGATGCTGCGTATCATCGGGACGTTCATCGGCTGTCTCGCGGCGCTCACCATTATTATTCTGATGATCCGCACGCCGCTGCTGATGCTGATGGTGTGCTGTATCTGGGCGGGCTTCTGCACCTGGATCTCGTCTCTGGTGAAAGTTGAGAACTCCTACGCCTGGGGGCTGGCGGGCTATACCGCGCTGATTATTGTCATCACCATTCAGTCCGAGCCGCTGCTCGCCCCGCAGTTTGCAGTTGAGCGCTGCAGCGAGATTGTCATTGGTATCGTGAGTGCGATTGTCGCGGATCTGCTGTTCTCTCCGCGCTCCATCAAGCAGGAAGTCGACCGTGAGCTTGACGCGCTGATCGTTGCTCAATACCAGCTGATGCAGCTGTGTATTAAACACGGCGACAGCGAAGAGGTCGATAAAGCCTGGAGCGGGCTTGTTCGTCGCACGCAGGCGCTGGAAGGGATGCGCAGCAACCTTAACATGGAGTCCTCGCGCTGGGCCCGCGCAAATCGTCGCCTTAAAGCCCTCAATACTGTCTCTCTGACGCTGATTACCCAGGCATGTGAAACCTATCTGATTCAGAACACCCGGCCGGAAGCGGTCACCGATACGTTCCGCGAACTGTTCGCCGAGCCGGTGGAAACCGTGCAGGACGTGCATAAGCAGCTTAAGCGTATGCGCCGGGTGATTGCCTGGACTGGGGAGCGCGACACGCCGGTAACGATCTACACCTGGGTCGGCGCTGCGACGCGCTACCTGCTGCTGAAACGCGGCGTGATTGGTAACACCAAAATCAGCGCGGCAGAAGAAGAGGTACTGCAGGGCGAAGTGGTGATCAAGGCGGAATCCGCCGAGCGCCATCACGCGATGGTCAACTTCTGGCGTACGACGCTTGCCTGTATGCTCGGCACGTTGTTCTGGCTGTGGACGGGCTGGACGTCCGGCAACGGCGCGATGGTGATGATTGCCGTCGTTACTGCACTGGCGATGCGTCTGCCTAATCCGCGTATGGTCGCCATCGATTTCCTGTACGGCGCCATTTCTGCCCTGCCGATAGGCGCGCTCTATTTCCTGGTCATCATCCCGTCGACGCAGCAGAGCATGCTGCTGCTCAGTATTAGCCTGGCGGTAATGGCGTTCTTTATCGGCATTGAAGTGCAAAAGCGGCGCCTGGGATCGCTGGGTGCGCTGGCGAGTACGATTAACATCATCGTGCTCGATAACCCGATGACCTTCCATTTCAGCCAGTTCCTCGACAGCGCGTTAGGTCAGCTGGTGGGCTGTTTCCTGGCAATGATGGTGATACTGCTGGTGCGGGATAACTCGCAGGCAAGAACGGGCCGCGTGCTGTTGAACCAGTTCGTGTCGGCCGCCGTGTCGTCTTTGACAACCAATACCGCGCGCCGTAAAGAGAACCACCTTCCCGCGCTCTACCAGCATCTGTTTTTACTGCTGAACAAGTTCCCGGGCGACATCGCGAAATTCCGCCTGGCGTTAACCCTGATCATCGCGCACCAGCGTTTGCGTAACGCGCCCGTGCCGATCAACGACGATCTGTCGGCCTTCCACCGCCAGTTACGTCGTACCGCCGATCATGTGCTTTCCGCCGGCAGCGATGACAAACGGCGTCGTTACTTTACGCAGCTGCTTGAAGAGCTCGATGTCTATCAGGAAAAGCTCAAGCACTGGGAAGCGCCGCCTCAGGTGACCGAGCCGGTAGGAAGGCTAGTGTTTATGCTGCATCGCTACCAGAATGCCCTCACGGATAACTGACTGAAGTAAAAAAACCGACGCCAAAAGCGTCGGTTTTTTTGTGGCTATACTTATTCCAGCACGTTCTTACATTTCAGAAAGGGAGGACACATGACGACCCAGGCGCTTCAGGACCACATCCTTTTTCAGACCGGCTATCTGGTCAACGGAATCTGGAAAACGCTGGATACGACCTTCGATGTGTTTAACCCCGCTACCGGGGAAGTCATCGCGAAAGTTGCCAAAGCGGGTAAATCACAAACCGAAGAGGCTATCGCAGCGGCTACCAAAGCCTTCCCGGCATGGCGTGCCAAAACCGCGAAAGAACGCTCGGCGATTCTCTACCGCTGGTATGAATTGATTATTGAGAATAAAAGCTGGCTCGGGCGGTTAATGACCACCGAACAGGGCAAACCCCTGAAAGAAGCGGAGGGCGAAGTGGAGTACGCCGCCAGCTTTATCCAGTGGTTTGCCGAAGAGGCTAAACGCGCGAACGGTGAAATTATTCCACCGATCAAACCCGGCTCGCGCATTCTGGCGACCCGTGAACCTGTAGGCGTGGTCGCGGCGATAACGCCGTGGAACTTCCCGATGGCCATGCTTACCCGCAAGTTAGGCCCGGCGCTGGCGGCAGGATGTACCGGGGTAATTAAACCGGCCAATAACACGCCGCTCAGCGCCTTTGCGCTGCTTACATTGGCTAAACAGGCGGGTGTGCCCGATGGCGTTCTCAACGCCGTTGCCGGGAATACGCATGAAATCAGCGATGCGATTATGGCAAGTCGCGACGTGCGTAAGATCTCCTTTACCGGCTCAACCTCCGTCGGCAAAACGCTGGTGCGTAACGCAGCCGAAACCATGAAGAAAGTCTCGATGGAGCTGGGCGGAAATGCCCCGTATATCGTTTTTGAGGATGCGGACATCGACGCAGCGGTTAAGGGCGCGATCGCCAACAAGTTTCGCAATGCCGGGCAGGTCTGCGTCAGCGTGAACCGTTTTTATATTCAGGAAACCGTCTACGACAAATTTGTGAATAAACTTGCCGATGCCGTGAAGGCGCTGAAGGTGGGTAACGGTCTTGAGGAGGGGGTGGTCGTCGGGCCGCTGATTGAACCTTCTGCGGTGAACAAAGTGCGTGAGCATGTCGACGACGCCGTTGCCCGGGGCGCAACCGTACTGGCAGGAGGTAAGCCCCATCCGCTTGGCGGGAATTTCTGGATGCCAACCGTATTGGGCGACTGCCATGAAGGCATGAAGCTGGCAGAAGAAGAGACGTTTGGCCCGGTGGCGGCGTGCTTTCGTTTCACCTCGGAGGATGAGGTCATCCAGCGCGCCAACAATACGCCTTATGGGCTGGCGGCTTACTTTTATACCCAGAATCTCTCACGGGTCTTCCGCGTTTCACAGGCCATCGAGAGCGGGATGATTGGCATTAACGAGTGCGCCGTCTCCACGGAGCTCGGGCCTTTTGGCGGAGTAAAAGAGTCAGGTCTTGGACGAGAAGGCTCCGTGCTGGGACTGGAAGAGTATCTGGAAGTTAAAACCCTGCATATTGGGGGATTATAATAGACAGGGCGGCAGCTGCCGCTCGCCTGGACTGGGTGGCTGGCAATGAAAACCTATACGTTTGATTTTGACGAGATCGACAGTCAGGAAGACTTCTATCGGGAATTTATCCGGATGTTTGATCTTGAAAGGGAAAGCGTGACGAATCTGGATACGCTTTGGGACGTGGTCACCGGCAGTCTGTTGCCGCTCCCGCTGGAGATTGAGTTTATCCATTTGCCCGATAAGCTGCGAAGACGTTTTGGCGCGCTGATATTGCTGTTCGATGAAGCGGAAGAAGAGCTTGAAGGGCAGTTGCGCTTTAACGCGCGGCACTGAATGAAAAAAGCCCCTGACCATGAGGCCAGGGGCAAGTCGTATGATGAGATACGACGAGGGTTTATTTATACAGTTCTGCAGTTGCATGCCAGTGGTCACCCTGATTCAGTTCGGTGACGCGATAGCTGCTGGCGCCTGCTTTTTCAGCTTTGGCGGCCAGTTCGTGACGGATATCCATCGGTGAGCCAGTGACAGACGTCACGGAGACGCTGCCCATACGCTGTAGATTTTGTGCCTGGTCGGCATTCACCTGCTGTACGGCTGCACTTGCGCCGAAAGAGATAACGGATGCCAGACCGAGGGTTGCGATGATCAATTTGGTTTTCATAGTCTTTACTCCTGAATAGGGTTTTTACTCAACGGCGAGAAGGGTTGAACCGCTATTTTTATGCCTGGTGCCGTTGAGTGGAGATTTACGTTTTCAGCTATTACTAAAACTTATTTGTAGAGCTCAGCGGTGGCGTGCCAGTGGTCGCCAGAACGCGCTTCGATGATGCGATAGGATGATGCACCCTGTTCTTCCGCTTTTTTGTTCAGCATCTCATGCATGTCCATTGGCGATGTGCCGACCGCGCCGACAGAAACCGTACCGATGGCCTGACGGGATTGCGCCTGGTCAGCATTAATAGAGTCAGCCGCGAAAGCACCGAATGACAGGACAGACAGGACGCTCAGAGCCGCTACAGTTGATTTGATTTTCATGATTCTTACCTCGTCGAATTTTTTAGTGGGGTCTTGTTTCGTGACCCTCATCACAAAATCAAGTATACACTAATAACGGAAAAAATTAATACCAGACTAATGGTTTCTATTGTTATTACGTGTTAACCAGTCCTTTTTTTATAACCAAATTGCATAATATTGGGTGTTTTTTACACGTTTTTGTTGGTGATAGCTAATGAAATCATATGGATATCAACTTTTGATTTTTTGTGCGATTCTTTGATTTAGTATTCACCATGTGAATGTTAATGAGTGGTAAAAAGCACTATTTGTCAAAATGAAGGGCAGTAGAAAAGAGGGGAGAACGCAGCGGAAGCAGAACGATCCCCGCAGCGGCGCTACGGGGAGAGGGGATTAGAGTTCCTGTTCGAACAGAACCAGAATCGCTTCGTGGAGATCTTTCACGGAAAAACCGCTAGCCGGTGTGGTAAAGATGGTGTCATCGCCGGCGATAGTCCCGAGGATACCCTCCGTTTTACCCAGCGAGTCCAGCATGCGGGCAATCAGCTGTGCGGCGCCGGGGCTTGTGTGGATCACCACTACGGCGTCGTTATGATCGATATCCAGAACCAGATTTTTGAGCGGGCTGGAGGTGGTCGGCACGCCAAGTTCTGCTGGCAGGCAATAGACCATCTCCATCTTGGCGTTACGGGTACGCACCGCGCCAAATTTCGTTAACATGCGGGAGACTTTCGACTGATTGATGTTATCGAAGCCTTGTTCCTGCAGCGCCTGAACAATTTCTCCCTGAGAACTGAATTTCTCTTCTTTAAGTAGCGCTTTAAACGCCTTAACTAATTCTTCTTGCTTAGACGAGCTTCGCATAAGTCACCCGGAATATGACGATAGAAACAACATTATTATGCATGTGGATGAATTTTTATGCAAATTATCTACTCAGCGCCAGGCTGAAATAATGTTATGAAAGGGAGTGATTTTATCAGATTTCGTTATCAGAAAACATGCCTGGGTCACGCCGCGCAAATAAGCTTAAAAGTAAATTAAATGTTATCAAAATGATGTTGTTTTGGTGGCGGGGCAGGGTGTATTGTAACCACCTCTTAATGCGTTGCCCTCTGTCGTCAGATAGTTTTCTGGTGAGAGATAAAGTCGCGTGACCTCAAATTCTTTAGCTACGAAAATTGTAATTATTTACTTGCTGAATTATGGTCGCCGCAACGGATTTACAGATACTTAAGTTAACCATAATAAGGAGTTTAGGATGAAAGTCGCAGTCCTCGGCGCTGCTGGTGGTATCGGCCAGGCGCTTGCCCTACTACTGAAAACCCAACTGCCTTCAGGCTCAGAACTCTCCCTGTACGATATTGCTCCGGTAACCCCAGGCGTGGCGGTTGACCTGAGCCACATCCCAACTGCTGTAAAAATCAAAGGCTTCTCCGGTGAAGATGCACGTCCTGCACTGCAGGGTGCCGACGTGGTGCTGATTTCTGCAGGCGTGGCGCGTAAGCCGGGCATGGATCGTTCAGACCTGTTCAACGTCAACGCGGGCATCGTGAAAAACCTGGTGCAGCAGATTGCAGAAATCTGCCCGAAAGCATGCATCGGTATCATCACTAACCCGGTGAACACCACCGTTGCTATCGCGGCAGAAGTGCTGAAGAAAGCAGGTGTTTACGACAAAAACAAACTGTTCGGCGTAACCACGCTGGATATCATCCGTTCTAACACCTTTGTTGCTGAGCTGAAAGGCAAACAGCCAACAGAAGTGGAAGTTCCGGTCATCGGCGGTCACTCTGGCGTTACCATCCTGCCTCTGCTGTCGCAGATCCCTGGCGTGAGCTTCACCGAGCAGGAAGTGGCTGACCTGACTAAACGCATCCAGAACGCGGGCACCGAAGTGGTGGAAGCGAAGGCGGGTGGCGGTTCTGCAACCCTGTCTATGGGCCAGGCGGCTGCACGTTTCGGTCTGTCACTGGTTCGCGCTCTGCAGGGCGAGAAAGGCGTTGTTGAATGCGCTTACGTTGAAGGCGATGGCGAACACGCTCGCTTCTTCTCTCAGCCGCTGCTGCTGGGTAAAAACGGTATCGAAGAGCGTAAATCCATTGGTACCCTGAGCGCGTTTGAACAACACGCGATGGAAGGCATGCTGGATACGCTGAAGAAAGATATCACCCTGGGCGAAGAGTTCGTTAACAAGTAATACGAACCGTCTCCCGGCAAAAAACGGAGCTTATCGCTCCGTTTTTTTATGCCTGTCAGTTTGTTGCCGGGTATTCCTGAATCGTTACGTGCAGCGTCAGTTTCTTATCGTTGCGCATGACCTCAACAGGGATGATAGAACCCGGGCGAATTTCTGCCACCTGATCCATCGTCTCCAGCGCAGAGACCGCCGGCGTGCCGTTGACCGACACAATCACATCGTTTACCTGAATCCCCGCGTTGGCCGCCGGACCACCCGGCGCCACCTCGTTAACCACGATGCCCTGGATCTGATCGATACCGCCGCCCTGGGTATGCATCGGCGCAATTTCGCGTCCGCCGATACCGATATAGCCGCGGATCACGCGTCCGTCGCGGATCAATTTATCCATAATTTTGGTCGCCAGCTGGAACGGAATGGCAAAGCCGATCCCTTCAGGCGTCTCACCGTCGTTGCTCTTGTCGAACGAGAGGGTGTTGATGCCCATCAGTTCGCCCAGCGAGTTGACCAGCGCACCGCCGGAGTTACCGTGGTTGATGGAGGCATCGGTTTGCAGGAAATTCTGCCGTCCGGATGGGTTGAGGCCGATACGACCGGTCGCGCTGATAATCCCCTGGGTGATGGTCTGGCCCAGGTTGTAAGGGTTACCAATCGCCAGGACGACATCACCAATATGCGGGGTACGTTTACGGTTGATCGGGATGACCGGCAAACCGCCCGTGGCGTTAATCTTCAGGACGGCCAGATCGGTCAGGCTGTCAGACCCAACGAGTAATGCCTCAAACACGCGGCCATCCTGCAGGGCGACGATGATCTGGTCGGCGTCATTTATCACGTGCTTGTTAGTAATAATGTAGCCGCGCTCGTCCATGATCACGCCGGAGCCGAGGGTGCGGATCTCCAGCTGGTTGTGGGCTGAGCTATTCAGGCCACGGTTATAGACGTTAACTACGGCGGGGGCGGCTCGGCGGACGGCCTGGTTATAGGTGGCCGGCGTTTCATCCGTGCTATCAAACTGGGGAGCAGACAGTTTATTGAACTGACGTAAAGACGGCAGCGCCAGCAGCAGCAGGCCAGCGACAATCAAACCGATGACAATAGAACGTAAGAGCTTTGAAAGCATGATGCGCGTTTCGTTAAAAAAGGAACGATTTGCAGCATAACATGAGTTATCCGGACATCACATGCAGCGGTGATGTCCGGATCGCAAATGCTTAGCGCAACAGAATATAGATGGACTCATTGCCACGCATGACCTGCAGGGCAATAACCGCCGGTTTGCTTTCCAGCACTTTGCGCAGTTCGGCAATAGACTGCACGCGATTGCGGTTTACACCGATGATCACGTCATCCTGATGCAATCCGGCCTGCGCGGCAGGGCTGCTCTTCTCGACGGTGTCGATGCTAATGCCTTTCGTACCGTCTTTCAGCTGCCCGTCGCTCAACGTAGCCCCTTGCAGCGCCGGGGCAATAAGCTCCGCGCTGGCCGAGGAAGAGGTGCTCTTATCCAGCGTCACTTCAACGTCAAGCGGCTTACCGTCACGTATCAGGCCCAGCTTCACTTTGGCGCCTGGTTCGGTTGTGGCAATCCGCGAACGCAGTTCTGCAAAGCTGTTCAGCGGTTTGTCGTTCAGGCTGACGATCACATCCCCCGATTTCACGCCCGCTTTTGCGGAACCGGAGTTTGGCAGCACTTCACTGACAAACGCCCCGCGCTGTACATTGATGTTGAACGCTTTTGCGATATCAGCGCTCATCTCCATACCTTTAATCCCCAGCAGCCCGCGTTTGATTTCACCGAACTGGATCAGCTGCTGCGCCAGGGTTTTGGCCATATTGCTGGGGATAGCAAAACCGATCCCGATGCTGCCGCCGCCCGGGGCCAGAATCGCCGTGTTAATCCCAATCAGCTCGCCGCTAAGGTTGAGCAATGCCCCGCCGGAGTTTCCACGGTTGATTGAGGCATCGGTCTGGATAAAGTTTTCCAGCCCCTCCAGATTCAGGCCGCTACGCCCCAGCGCGGAGACGATCCCAGAGGTGGCGGTTTGACCTAAGCCAAAGGGGTTGCCCACGGCGACGGCAAAGTCGCCGACGCGCAGTTTGTCAGAATCCGCGATGGCAATCTGGGTCAGATTGCTCGGGTTTTGCACCTGCAGCAGCGCGATGTCGCTCTGGTCATCGCCGCCAATCAGTTTGGCATCAAATTCGCGGCCATCGTTTAGCTGGACGCTTATTTTATCGGCCTGGCTGATGACGTGGTTGTTAGTCAGAATATAGCCTTTAGCTGCATCAATAATGACGCCAGAGCCCAGGCCTTCAAAAGGCTGCGCCTGCTGGTCGGGAGACTCATCGCCAAAATATTTTTTCAGTTCTTCAGGGACGCGTTGGCTTTGTACCGCCGTGCCTTCAACCTGAACGCTGACGACCGCAGGCAACACTTTTTCCAGCATGGGCGCGAGGCTTGGAATGGCCGCCTGGCCAGGCACCTGGGAGGGGAGAGCAGCGAATACAGGGACGGACGCCGAGAGAGATAACCCGACACTTAACGCGATAGCGCTCAACAGCTGGTTTTTTTTCTTCATCGATGTTGACTCTCGTAACCTGGAATAAAGGAAAAACGGCCCCAAAAACACGTTGATGTTATTGAATTTTAAACCGCTGAACAATGAGGTGTTTAACTAAATGATAGCTGGGGTCATGAAGAAAGGACGGGCGCAATCGCTGCGCCCGTAAAATAAATTCAGGTTGTGTGCTTAATCGCGTTTTACACCACCGCGCAGCAGGCCGGACGCGCCATCGGAATAGTCGCGAGGCATCTGAACGGGCGCCTGATCGTTACCGGCCTCAGAGTCAGCCAGACGGTTGCGGAATGGGTTAGTTTCAGCGGTCATTTCCGGCAGCAGGCTGCTGGAGCTTTTTGCCATATGTTGATAAAGCTGACGATAGTCGGTCGCCATGTTGTCCAGCAGCTCGGCGCTGCGGGCAAAATGGCTGACCAGCTCTTCACGATACTCTTCCAGCTCGGCTTTGTTCTTTTCCAGTTCGTACTGCAGTGACTGCTGCTGACGCAATTTGCGATTACCGAAACGCATGGCCACAGCACCGATGACGATGCCGACGACTAAACCGATTAGCGCATATTCCCAGGTCATGAACTTCTCCCGTTGTCTTGTTGTTCCGTAGGGTGTTGGCTCGGCTCCTGCCTGTGCCTGATAATGCCACTATAACCGCTATTTCTGCAGAAGTGGAATCCTGACGTATCATCGCGTAGTGTAGAACGGCCTTTTTTTCATCAGTCACGTCTGCTGGTGAGCGTTAATTGAAGGAATAACAATAAGATTATGCAAAACCTGTCCCCTGCATCGCGATATCAACTGGCCCTTAGCGAGGGCACTCATCAGCCCGATGACGTTCAACGTGAGGCGGTAAACCGTCTGGAGATGATTTACCAGGAGCTCACGGCAAAACCCGCTGAAACCGAACAGAATGGCGGGCTAAAGGCGGCGTTTGGGCGGTTGCTCGGTAAAAAAGCGCCACAGGCTCACGCGCCGGCGCGCGGTTTATACATGTGGGGCGGGGTCGGTCGCGGAAAAACCTGGCTGATGGACATGTTCTACCAGAGCCTGCCAGGTACACGTAAACAGCGTCTGCACTTCCATCGTTTTATGCTGCGGGTGCATGAAGAGCTGACCGCACTGCAGGGTAAAAGCGATCCGCTGGAGATTGTGGCCGACCGGTTCAAGGTGGAAACGGACGTACTCTGCTTCGATGAGTTTTTTGTGTCTGACATCACCGATGCCATGCTGTTAGGCGGCCTGATGAAGGCGCTATTTGCCCGCGGGATTACGCTGGTGGCCACGTCGAATATCCCGCCGGACGATCTGTACCGCAACGGCCTGCAGCGGGCACGCTTCCTGCCTGCCATTGACGCTATCAAACAGCATTGTGACATTATGAACGTCGATGCCGGTGTCGATTATCGTCTGCGCACGCTGACCCAGGCGCACCTGTGGCTTTCGCCGCTAAATGCCGATACCACCCGCGAGATGGATAAACTTTGGCTGGCGCTGGCTGGAGCAAAACGCGAGCACGCCCCGGAACTCGAGATTAACCATCGCCCGCTCCCCACCCTTGGCGTCGAAAACCAAACGCTGGCGGTCTCCTTTACGACGCTTTGCGTGGATGCCCGTAGCCAGCACGACTACATTGCGCTTTCACGTCTGTTCCACACCGTGATGGTGCTGGATGTGCCGGTGATGACGCGGCTGATGGAGAGCGAGGCGCGACGCTTCATTGCGCTGGTGGACGAGTTTTATGAGCGCCACGTCAAGCTGGTGGTCAGCGCCGAGGTACCTTTATATGAGATTTACCAGGGAGAGCGGCTGAAGTTTGAGTTCCAGCGCTGCCTGTCTCGCCTGCAGGAGATGCAGAGCGAGGAGTACCTGAAGCTGGAGCATATGCCGTAATAAATACCACCCTCTCCCTGAGAAGGGATCCTTGTAGGCCGGGTAAGGCGCAGCCGCCACCCGGCATTTTCCGTGGCCCCGAAAAACCCATTCCAAATCACATTTAAGGGTCGATCTTTGACCTCAACTTCTCTATAATCTTGCGACCCCACGTTACGAGAAGGTTTTTTTCCCGAAACTTTCTATGTGTCGGCATGTGCTATTCGAAGGGGTAGGTTTGCCGGACTTTGTCGTGTGAACCTCAACTGACTAAACGTTTGGGTGTTCACCAACGTGTAACTTATTATTTGGGTAAGCTTTTAATGAAAACTTTTACAGCTAAACCAGAAACCGTACAGCGCGACTGGTATGTTGTTGACGCGACCGGTAAAACTCTGGGCCGTCTGGCTACTGAACTGGCTCGTCGCCTGCGCGGTAAGCATAAAGCGGAATACACTCCGCACGTTGATACCGGTGATTACATCATCGTTCTGAACGCTGATAAAGTTGCTGTAACCGGCAACAAGCGTACTGACAAAATGTACTACCACCACACCGGCCACATCGGTGGTATCAAAGAAGCGACCTTTGAAGAGATGATTGCCCGCCGTCCTGAGCGTGTGATTGAAATCGCGGTTAAAGGCATGCTGCCAAAAGGCCCGCTGGGTCGTGCTATGTTCCGTAAACTGAAAGTTTACGCAGGCAACGAGCACAACCACGCGGCACAGCAACCGCAAGTTCTTGACATCTAATCGGGATTATAGGCAATGGCTGAAAATCAATACTACGGCACTGGTCGCCGCAAAAGTTCCGCAGCTCGCGTTTTCATCAAACCGGGCAGTGGTAAAATCGTAATCAACCAGCGTTCTCTGGAACAATACTTCGGTCGCGAAACTGCCCGCATGGTAGTTCGCCAGCCGCTGGAACTGGTTGACATGGTAGAAAAACTGGATCTGTACATCACCGTTAAAGGTGGTGGTATCTCCGGTCAGGCAGGTGCGATCCGTCACGGTATCACCCGCGCTCTGATGGAGTACGACGAATCCCTGCGTTCTGAACTGCGTAAAGCTGGCTTCGTTACTCGTGACGCGCGTCAGGTTGAACGTAAGAAAGTGGGTCTGCGTAAAGCACGTCGTCGTCCACAGTTCTCCAAACGTTAATCCATTCTGCTTACGCAGAACGATTGGCGAAAAACCCGCTTCGGCGGGTTTTTTTATGGATAATGCGCAGGTTATCCACAATATCCATGCATATATCTTCTCTTTTTCCACATTTCCAGAATCCCCTCACCACAAAGCCATCAAAATCTGGTAAACTATCATCCAATTTTCTGCCCAAATATCGGTGAATACTCGATTTTTGTTCGATTCTTGAACAATGTGTTTTCTCTGGGATGGGCGATACAACATCTGGCTGGCCCCTGTTGGGCTGGTAGCAGTAAAAATTCTGAATATACCTGGAGGTTTTCATGGCTGTCGCTGCCAACAAACGTTCGGTAATGACGCTGTTTTCTGGTCCTACTGACATTTATAGCCATCAGGTTCGTATCGTGCTGGCCGAGAAGGGTGTCAGTTTTGAGATCGAGCATGTGGAAAAGGATAACCCGCCTCAGGATCTGATCGATCTCAACCCGAGCCAAAGCGTACCGACGCTGGTGGATCGCGAGCTGACCCTGTGGGAATCCCGTATCATTATGGAATATCTGGATGAGCGTTTCCCGCATCCGCCGCTGATGCCTGTTTACCCTGTCGCGCGTGGTGAAAGCCGCCTGTACATGCAGCGTATCGAAAAAGACTGGTACTCGCTGATGAACGTGATTACCAGCGGTTCCGCTTCTGAAGCTGACGCTGCGCGTAAGCAACTGCGTGAAGAGCTGCTGGCAATCGCCCCGGTGTTTGGTCAGAAACCGTTCTTCCTGAGCGATGAGTTCAGCCTGGTGGATTGCTACCTGGCACCGCTGCTGTGGCGTCTGCCGACCCTGGGCGTAGAGTTCAGCGGTCCTGGCGCGAAAGAGCTGAAGGGCTACATGACTCGCGTCTTTGAGCGCGACTCTTTCCTGGCATCCTTAACTGAACCGGAACGTGAAATGCGTCTCGGCCGAGGCTAATGACTGTGGAAATGTCACAACTTACCCCACGCCGTCCTTATCTGCTGCGCGCCTTCTATGAATGGCTGCTGGATAACCAGCTCACGCCGCACCTGGTTGTGGATGTGACGTTGCCGGGCGTGCTGGTTCCAATGGAATACGCACGTGACGGGCAGATCGTACTGAACATCGCCCCGCGCGCGGTGGGTAACCTGGAGCTGGCGAACGATGAAGTGCGCTTCAACGCGCGTTTCGGCGGCGTGCCGCGTCAGGTTTCCGTTCCGCTGGCCGCTGTGCTGGCAATTTACGCGCGTGAAAACGGTGCGGGAACTATGTTCGAGCCGGAAGCGGCGTATGATGAAGAGGTTGCCAGCCTGAATGATGACAACGCATCCGATGAGCGCGAAAGCGACACGGTGATGTCACTTATCGATGGTGATAAACCCGATCATCACGATGACAATGACCCTGATGACGATCCGCCTCCGCGCGGTGGTCGTCCGGCACTTCGCGTCGTGAAATAAAAAAACAGGCCCAATCGGGCCTGTTTTTTTACACTTCCAGGTAGTTCAGTATACCGTCAGCCGCCTTGCGGCCTTCGGCAATCGCCGTCACCACCAGGTCTGAACCGCGAACGATATCGCCACCGGCGAAGATTTTCGGGTTGCTGGTCTGGAATGCGTTGTCGCTGCCTTCTGGCGCAATCACGCGGCCCTGCGAATCCAACTCAACGCTGTGCTTCGCCAGCCACTCCATGCTGTGAGGGCGGAAACCAAACGCCATCACCACGGCATCGGCCGGGATCACGTGTTCAGAACCGGCGACGATCTCGGCGCGACGACGGCCTTTCGCATCCGGTGCGCCCATCTCGGTACGCGCCATCTTCACGCCGCTCACTTTGCCGTTGGCATTCACTTCAATACCCAGAGGCTGGATGTTGAACTGGAACTCCACGCCCTCTTCACGCGCGTTTTTCACTTCGCGCTTAGAGCCCGGCATGTTCTCTTCGTCACGACGGTAGGCGCAGATCACGTGTGCCGCATTCTGACGAATGGAGGTACGCACGCAGTCCATCGCGGTATCACCGCCGCCCAGCACCACCACGCGTTTGCCTTCCATGCTGACGAACGGCTCATCGGCGGTTTCGCCGTAGCCCATGATCTGCTTGGTGTTGGCAATCAGGAACGGCAGCGCGTCGTACACGCCTGGCGCGTCTTCGTTTTCCAGACCGCCGCGCATGGACTGATAGGTGCCCACGCCCAGGAATACGGCGTCGTAATCCTTCAGCAGGTCGTCGAGCTGCACGTCGCGGCCCACTTCCACGTTCAGTTTGAACTCAATGCCCATGCCGGTGAAGATTTCCCGGCGACGGGTCATGACCTCTTTTTCCAGCTTGAAGGCCGGGATACCGAAGGTCAGCAGACCGCCGATTTCCGGATGACGGTCAAAGACCACCGCCTTCACGCCGTTGCGGGTCAGTACGTCCGCACAGGCCAGGCCCGCCGGGCCCGCGCCGATGATCGCCACGCGCTTGTCGGTTTGCTTCACGCCGGTCATGTCCGGACGCCAGCCCATCTCGAACGCTTTATCGTTGATATAACGCTCAATGTTGCCGATGGTCACCGCACCGAACTCGTCGTTCAACGTACAGGAGCCTTCGCACAGACGGTCCTGAGGACACACGCGGCCGCACACTTCCGGCAGGGTATTGGTCTGGTGAGACAGCTCGGCGGCTTCAAAAATACGTCCTTCGTTGGCCAGCTTCAGCCAGTTAGGGATGTAGTTGTGTACCGGACATTTCCATTCGCAGTAAGGGTTACCGCAGGACAGGCAGCGGTCTGCCTGTGCTTTGGCCTGGCCTTCTGAAAACGGCTCGTAGATTTCAACAAATTCAATTTTGCGGATCTTCAGCGGTTTCTTTGGCGGATCAACACGCTGCAGGTCGATAAACTGGTATACGTTCTGGCTCATCTGAATTCCTTACTGCGCCTGCACGCGCAGCTCTGCTGCGCTACGACTACGGTGACCCAACAGGGCTTTAACATCGCTGGACTTCGGCTTAACCAGCGCGAATTTCGCAGAGAACGCCGGCCAGTTCGCCAGGATCTCTTCGCCGCGCGAAGAACCGGTATGCTGCACGTGTTCGGTAATTAAACCGCGCAGGTGTTCTTCGTGAATGGCCAGCGTGTCAACGTCCAGCACTTCCACCAGCTCCGGGTTCACGCGTTTGCGGAACTCGCCGTCTTCGTCCAGGACGTACGCAAAACCGCCCGTCATGCCCGCGCCGAAGTTCACGCCGGTTTTACCCAGAACGCAAACAATCCCGCCCGTCATGTATTCACAACCGTTATCGCCAATGCCTTCCACCACGGTGATGGCACCGGAGTTACGCACCGCAAAACGCTCGCCCGCACGGCCTGCTGCAAACAGACGACCGCCGGTCGCGCCGTACAGGCAGGTGTTACCGATGATGCTGGCCTCATGGCTGCGGAAGGCTGAGCCGACCGGAGGACGCACCGCCAGCAGACCGCCCGCCATGCCTTTACCGACGTAGTCGTTGGCATCGCCGGTCAGGTACAGCTCAACACCACCTGCGTTCCACACGCCGAAGCTCTGACCCGCGGTACCGCTGAAGTGCGCGGTAATCGGATCCGACGCCAGCCCCTGGTCACCGTGCGTCTGCGCGATGTAGCCGGAGAGCGATGCACCCACGGAACGGTCGGTGTTACGGATATCAAACCAGAACGTTTTGCTCTGCTTGTCGTCCACGTACGGCTTCGCCTGCTGCAGCAGCTGTGCGTTCAGCACGCCGTTATCAAACGGCGGGTTGTTCTCGGTGCAGTAGACCGCTTTGCCAGGATGCGGCTGCGCGGTTTCCAGCAGCTTAGACAGCTCCAGCTTTTGCTGCTTGGCGGTGAAGCCTTCCAGCTCTTTCAGCAGGTCGGTACGGCCAATCAGGTCCACCAGACGTTTCACGCCCAGCTGCGCCATCAGCTCGCGGGTTTCACGGGCGATGAACTCAAAGTAGTTGGTCACTTTGAACGGCAGGCCGTGATAGTGGTTCTTACGCAGCTTCTCGTCCTGGGTTGCAACGCCGGTTGCGCAGTTGTTCAGGTGGCAAATACGCAGGTATTTACAGCCCAGCGCGACCATTGGACCCGTACCGAAACCGAAGCTTTCCGCACCGAGGATCGCCGCCTTGATGATGTCGAGGCCAGTTTTCAGACCGCCATCCACCTGCAGACGGATCTTATGACGCAGACCGTTAGCCACCAGCGCCTGCTGGGTTTCCACCAGGCCAAGCTCCCACGGACAGCCCGCATATTTCACGGAGGAGAGCGGGCTTGCGCCGGTACCGCCGTCATAACCGGCAATGGTGATGAGATCCGCATAGGCCTTCGCCACGCCGGTCGCGATGGTGCCAACGCCCGGTTCGGAAACCAGCTTCACGGAGATCATCGCCTTCGGGTTGACCTGTTTCAGGTCGAAAATAAGCTGCGCCAGGTCCTCGATAGAGTAGATATCGTGGTGCGGCGGCGGGGAGATCAGCGTCACGCCCGGCACGGAATAGCGCAGTTTGGCGATGTACGGGGTGACTTTATCACCCGGCAGCTGACCGCCTTCGCCCGGTTTAGCACCCTGAGCAACTTTAATCTGAATCACGTCGGCGTTGACCAGGTACGCAGGCGTTACGCCAAAGCGACCGGATGCCACCTGCTTGATACGGGACACTTTGTTGGTGCCGTAACGCGCAGGGTCTTCACCGCCTTCGCCGGAGTTGGAGTTGCCGCCGATGCTGTTCATGGCTTCCGCCAGCGCTTCGTGGGCTTCCGGGCTCAGCGCGCCGATGGACATCGCCGCGGTATCGAAGCGTTTGAACAGTTCCGATGCCGGTTCAACTTCGTCAATGCTGACCGCTTCATCGCCCGGATTGAGGGCAATAAGGTCGCGCAGCGTCGCCGCCGGACGGTTATTCACCAGCTCAGCGTACTGCTGATAATCGCTGTATTCACCGCTCTGAACCGCCTGCTGCAGCGTGCGCACCACGTCCGGGTTATAGGCGTGGTATTCGCCACCGTGAACGTATTTCAGCAGACCGCCCTGAACCAGCGGCTTACGTGCCAGCCAGGCGCGCTTGGACAGGTTCACCAGATCCTGCTGGAAGTCCGCAAAACCGGCGCCGCCGATGCGGCTGACCACGCCCTGGAAGCAGAGGTTGGCAACCTCGTCATGCAGGCCGACCGCTTCAAACAGCTTAGAACAGCGGTAGGAGGCAATGGTCGAGATGCCCATTTTGGACATGATCTTGTACAGACCTTTGTTGATGCCGTTACGGTAGTTCAGCATCACCGCGCGGTAATCTTTGTCGATCGCGCGGGTATCCACCAGACGGGCCAGCGTTTCGTAGGCCAGGTACGGGTAGATCGCCGTCGCGCCGAAGCCCAACAGCACGGCAAAGTGATGCGGGTCGCGGGCGCTTGCGGTTTCAACAATGATGTTCGCGTCGCAGCGCAGGCTCTTATCGACCAAACGCGTCTGGATAGCGCCGACCGCCATCGGGGCAGGTACAGGCAGACGGTTTTTCGCGATATTACGGTCGGACAACACCAGCAGCACGGTGCCGTTACGCACCATCTGTTCGGCTTTGTCACACAGCGCATTCACCGTCTCTTCAAGGCTCGCTTCGTTCACGTCGAAGGTAATGTCGAGCGTGTCGGCGCGGTAGTGCTCCTCTTTCATGGTGGTGAGCTGTTTGAAATCTGAATACAGCAGGATCGGCGATTTAAAGGTCAGACGATGCGCCTGGCCTTCGGCCTCGCAGAAGACGTTCATCTCACGACCGATGCTGGTGGCCAGCGACATCACGTGTGCTTCACGCAGCGGATCGATTGGCGGGTTGGTCACCTGCGCGAACTGCTGGCGGAAGTAGTCGTAAATGATGCGCGGCTGGCTGGAGAGCACGGCAAACGGGGTATCGTCACCCATCGAGCCGACCGCTTCCTGGCCGTTTTCACCGAGCACGCGGATGACAGAGTCCAGCTCTTCCGCGCTGTAGTTAAACTGCTTCTGGTAGCTCGCGAGAGTATCGTCGTCCAGCTCGCGGCTGCCCACTTCTTCGTCCGTAAGATCTTCGAACGGCACCAGGCGACGCACGTTCTTCTCCATCCACTCTTTGTACGGGTGGCGGCTCTTCAGATCGTTGTCGGTTTCGGCGGAGTGCAGGATGCGCCCACCGCGGGTGTCGATAACCATCAGCTCGCCCGGACCAACGCGGCCTTTCTCGACCACTTCGTCAGGCTGGTAATCCCAGATGCCGACTTCAGAGGCGCAGGTGATGAGCTTGTCTTTGGTGATAACGTAGCGCGCCGGACGCAGACCGTTACGGTCCAGGTTACAGGCAGCAAAACGGCCGTCGGACATAACGATGCCCGCTGGGCCGTCCCACGGCTCCATGTGCATGGAGTTGAAGTCGAAGAACGCGCGCAGCTCAGGATCCATATCCGGGTTGTTCTGCCAGGCCGGCGGCACGAGCAGACGCATGGCGCGCACGATATCCATCCCGCCCGCCAGCAGCAGTTCCAGCATATTATCCATCGAGCTGGAGTCCGAGCCGGTTTCGTTCACGAACGGCGCGGCATCGTGCAGGTCAGGGATCAGTGGCGTCTGGAACTTATAGGTACGGGCACGGGCCCACTGGCGGTTACCGGTGATGGTGTTGATCTCGCCGTTGTGCGCCAGGTAGCGGAACGGTTGAGCCAGCGGCCAGCGTGGAACGGTGTTGGTGGAGAAGCGCTGGTGGAAAAGGCAAATGGCCGATTCCAGACGCAGGTCCGCCAGGTCCAGGTAGAAGCGCGGCAGGTCAGCCGGCATACACAGACCTTTATAGATGTTCACCAGGTTAGAGAGGCTACAGACGTAGAACTCTTTATCGTCCTGGAGACGTTTTTCAATGCGGCGGCGGGCGATAAACAGACGGCGTTCCATATCACGTGGACGCCAGCCCGCAGGCGCGTTGACGAAAATCTGTTCAATACGAGGCAGCGAGGAGAGGGCGATTTCACCGAGCACCCCTTCGTTGGTTGGCACATCGCGCCAGCCGACAATCGACAGGGTTTCACGCTGAAGTTCTTCTTCGACGATGCGGCGTGAGGCGGCAGCCTTTTCAGGATCCTGATTCAGGAACAGCATGCCGACAGCGTAGTTTTTGGCTAAACGCCAGCCGCGCTCTTCCGCCACGATGCGGAAGAAACGATCCGGTTTTTGCAGCAGCAGGCCGCAACCGTCGCCGGTTTTACCATCGGCAAGGATGGCGCCACGGTGCTGCATACGGGCCAGTGCGTGAATAGCAGTACGCACTACCTTGTGGCTAGGTTCGCCTTCTATGTGGGCGATCAGGCCGAAACCACAGTTATCCTTCTCAAGGGATTTATCGTACAACATATCAGTGAACCTCCCCAGGCTCGTCGGGCTCCCACTGAACTTTACCGTGGCGCACAGGCACAGAAAGAGCATGGCGACGGGGTTTGCGTTTCATACGCGGACCTCGCATTCGCCCTCTTTTTCATCCTTTCGCGCAGGTAAACAAGTTTGAGGACTTGCTTCAGAGGGAATCTCAATTACTGCATAAATATGATGAGCAGGCCGCTCATCCAGAAAGCTTCCAGCGGATTTCCAACTTATCGGGAATTGGTACACAGGTCAAATGGCAATCTTATTTATACAAAAATGTGCTAAAGATATCCTATGTGATTGTATTATAATGGTATTTAACTATTTTTACATTGATTGAATGACCTGAGAGCGAGCAGCGGAGTGTGATCTGACTCACTATATGAAAGCGGTATTATCAATGTAGCGTGCTGAATAGCGGTTTTATAGCAGAACAATAATCTGGCAATGGATGCAAACCCGCATAAACCCACTGTTTTTCAGTGGTGGCGCTATAAATGAAAAAAACAATCAGAACATAAGGAAAAGTAATCACAGGCGGCGTGAATGAAATTGCAGTAATCGTGAGTATTTATTCATATGGATAAAGGCCGTCCAGGGCGATTGATCCAGGTCATCGCCGACAGAGGCTAAAAGTGGCAGGCTTGTCCCCTTTCTCCGGGACGGTCTATCAGATTATGCAGTTACAGAAATTAGTCAATATGTTTGGTGGGGATCTTTTGCAGCGGTACGGGCAAAAGGTTCATAAGCTGACGCTGCACGGCGGGTTTAGCTGCCCGAATCGCGATGGCACCATCGGGCGCGGCGGCTGCACCTTCTGTAACGTTGCGTCCTTTGCTGACGAGGCCCAGCGGCATAAATCTATCGCTGAACAGCTTGCCCATCAGGCCAGCCTGGTGAACCGCGCGAAGCAATATCTGGCCTATTTCCAGGCCTACACCAGCACGTGGGCGGAGGTGCAGGTATTGCGTTCGATGTATCAGCAGGCCGTCAGCCAGGCCAATATTGTTGGGCTGTGCGTGGGCACACGCCCGGACTGCGTACCGGACGCGGTGCTGGACCTGCTCAGCGAGTACAAAGAACAAGGCTACGAGATCTGGCTGGAGCTGGGCTTGCAGACCGCGCACGACAAAACGCTGCACCGTATTAACCGTGGTCATGATTTCGCCTGCTACCAGCGCACCACGCGCCTGGCCCGAGAGCGCGGGCTGAAGGTCTGCTCGCATCTGATTGTTGGGTTACCCGGCGAGGGTCAACAGCATGGTCTTGAAACGCTGGAAAAGGTGGTTGAAACCGGCGTGGACGGCATTAAGCTGCACCCGCTGCATATCGTGAAGGGCAGCATTATGGCGAAAGCCTGGGAGGCCGGGCGGTTAAGCGGTATCGAGCTTGAGGACTATACGGTGACGGCGGGGGAGATGATTCGCCACACGCCAGCGGAGATTGTCTACCATCGCATCTCGGCCAGTGCCCGCCGTCCAACGCTTCTGGCACCGCTATGGTGTGAAAACCGCTGGACGGGGATGGTGGAAATTGACCGCTATCTGCAGGAGAACGGCGTACAGGGTTCGGCGCTGGGCCGCCCCTGGATTCCGCGTCTAGCGGCGACGGCCGCCTAGCAAACTCCCCAGCATGCCGCGCACGATTTGATTGGTGACCTGTCGGGCTGCGCTTTTCGCCATGGTCTGCACCACTCCATCGCGCTTGCCGCCGCGCGGCCCGGTGCTGCCGAACAGAATGTCTTTGAGCCCACCGAGAATGCCGTCATCGACGGCGACAGATTGCCCTTTAGCGGCAGGCGCATCCTGCGATTCCGTTGTCGCCTGGACCCCTTTTTGCAGCATCTCGAACGCGGACTCGCGATCCACCTCGTCTTCGTATTTCCCGTAAACCGGAGAGTGGTTAATCAGGCCGTTGCGCTCATCGTCGGTCACCGGCCCCATGCGCGAGCAAGGCGCGATCACCATGGCGCGTTCTACCACAGACGGGCTGCCCTTCGCATCCAGGAACGAGATCAGCGCTTCACCGGTGCCTAGCGCCTGAATCGCCGCTTCGGTATCAAAGGCAGGATTGGCGCGCATGGTTTGCGCGGCGGCTTTCACCGCTTTCTGATCTTTTGGCGTAAAGGCGCGCAGGGCATGCTGCACGCGGTTGCCGAGCTGCCCGAGCACGTTGTCGGGGATATCCGACGGGTTTTGCGAGACAAACCAGACGCCGACGCCTTTGGAGCGGATCAGGCGGATAACCTGTTCGATCTTATCCAGCAATACCTGCGGCGCGTCGTTAAACAGCAGATGCGCTTCGTCAAAGAAGAACACCAGCTTCGGTTTTTCCAGATCGCCCGCTTCCGGTAACTGTTCGTACAGTTCGGAGAGCATCCACAGCAGGCTGGCGGCATAGAGTTTCGGCATCTGATAGAGCTTCTCTGAGCTCAGGATGTTAATAATGCCTTTGCCACTGCTGTCGGTGCGCATCCAGTCTTTGATATCCAGCATGGGTTCACCAAAGAAATGCTCAGCGCCCTGCTGCTCAAGCGTCAGTAGACCGCGCTGAATAGCGCCCACCGAGGCGCTGCTGATATTGCCGTACTGGTTCTGGAAGGATTTGGCGTTATCGCCGATGTATTGCGTAATGGCGCGTAGATCTTTGAAATCAAGCAGCAGCAGTCCCTGATCGTCGGCAATGCGGAAGATAATATTCAGCACGCCGGACTGCACGTCGTTGAGGTTAAGCAGACGGGCCAGCAGCAGTGGGCCGAGATCGGAGACGGTGGCGCGCACCGGGTGGCCTTTCTCACCAAAGATATCCCACACCACCACCGGGTTACCGTGCGGGGTCCAGTCCGTGATGCCAATATTTTTCAGCCGCTCGAGCAGTTTTTCAGATGCCGTCCCATCCTGAGCCACACCGGTTAAATCGCCTTTCACGTCAGCCATAAAGACCGGTACGCCAATCTCTGAAAGTGACTCCGCCAGCTTTTGCAGGGTGACGGTTTTCCCCGTCCCGGTCGCTCCGGTGATCAGACCGTGGCGGTTCGCCATCGCGGGCAGTAAATACAGCTCTTTTTCCAGCGTCCTGGCAATTAACAATGGTGTACTCATGATGCGCTTCCTCTCTTAGTCCTGGGTGGAGTATAGGCAACCTGGCCGCAATTTGGTTGAGTAAATTCCTGACTTTGCGGCGCATTATCCAGCGCGGACTATGCTTTTGCATACGGTTCACAAAATAGTGGGAAACTATGTCCAGATTCTTCTTTAACGATCGCAAACAGCTGGTCAACGATGCCATTGAAGGCATACTGCTTTCTGCACCACACGCTAATCTCGTCAAGCTTGATATCGATCCGGCCATCAGGATCGTCGCACGCGGCGACTGGGACAAAAGCCGCGTGGCGGTGATCTCCGGCGGCGGCTCAGGCCACGAACCCGCGCACGCCGGGTTTGTCGGCAAAGGGATGCTGACGGCGGCAGTGTGTGGCGATCTTTTTGCTTCGCCGAGCGTGGATGCGGTGCTGAATGCCATTGTGGCGGTCACGGGCGACCGGGGCTGTCTGCTGATCGTAAAAAACTACACCGGCGATCGCCTGAACTTTGGTCTGGCGGCGGAAAAGGCTAAACGTTACGGTCTTAAGGTGGAGATGGTGATCGTGGCGGACGATATCGCGCTGCCGGATAACAAGCAGCCGCGCGGTATTGCCGGTACGGCACTGGTGCACAAGATTGCGGGCTATGCGGCGGAGCAGGGGAAATCGCTGAGCGAGGTGCGGGATATTGCGCAACAGGCCTGCGATAACCTCTGGAGCCTGGGCGTGGCGATGCAAACGTGCAACCTGCCGGGCAGCGACGATGAAGAGGGGCGGATTAAACAAGGCCATGTCGAGCTGGGCCTGGGCATTCACGGCGAGCCCGGGGCTTCCGTGGTGGATACGCAAAACAGCAAAGCCATTATCGACACCCTGGTGACGCCGTTACGCGCGCAGGCGGGCGAGGGGCGTTTTGCGGTATTGATTAACAATCTTGGCGGCGTATCGGCGCTGGAGATGGCGCTGCTGACCAAAGAGCTGGCGCACTCGGCGCTGAAAGAGAACATCGCGTACCTGATTGGCCCAGCGCCGCTGGTCAGCGCGCTGGATATGAAAGGCTTTTCGCTGACGCTGCTGAAGCTCACTGATTTCTTCGAAAAGGCGATTTACGCTGATGTCGAGACGCTGGGCTGGCAGAAGCCCGTGGCGTTTGCGCCACTGCGTACCGTTGAGCACAGCGCCATTCATGATCGAGTGGAATATACCTCATCGGACAATCCGCAGGTAGGAGCGTGTGTCTTCTCAGTGACAAAAACGCTGATCCAGCTGGAAAACCGCCTGAACGCGCTGGATGCGAAAGTGGGTGATGGCGATACCGGCTCCACCTTTGCGCAAGGGGCGCGGGATATTGCGCAGCGACTGGAGGAGAACACGCTCCCGCTTAATGATGTGTCTAAGCTGCTGCTGCTGGTTGGCGAGCGGCTGGCGACGGTGATGGGCGGGTCGAGCGGGGTGCTGATGTCGATCTTCTTCACTGCGGCCGGGCAAAAGCTTCACGATGGTCAGCCACTCCCTGAGGCCTTGCTCAGCGGACTGGCGCAGATGAAGCAGTACGGCGGGGCAGATCTCGGCGATCGCACGCTGATCGACGCGCTGCAACCGGCGCTGGAGGCGTTGCTGAAGGGAGATATCGAGGCAGCGGCGAAGGCTGCACAGCATGGTGCCGAAGCAACGGCGAAAATGGCGAAAGCCGGCGCGGGACGCTCGTCGTATGTCAATAAAGAGAACCTGGATGGGGTAATGGATCCGGGAGCGGTCGCGGTAGCGGAAGTATTTAACGTATTGGCGCAGCAGTGAAAGTAGGCCGGGTAAGGCGAAGCCGCCACCCGGCAAACTCACATCAGAAATCCGCTTTCAGCACCACGCGGTAGCGGGCTTTACCGTCGCGCACGTGCTGGATCGCTTCGTTGATTTTCGACATTGGATACAGTTCGGTGGTCGGCGCCACTTTGGTGCGTCCGGCGAATTTCATCAGTTTGCGCAGCTCGTACGGCGTACCGGTAGCAGAACCGGATATGCTGCGATCCCCACCGATCAGGGTAAACGCCGGAACCGGCAGCGGCTTCATCACCGCACCCACGGTGTGGAAGTTACCGCCGTAGGCCAGCGCTTCAAAGTACGGCTGCCAGTCGAGATCCACGTTAACGGTGTTGATGATCAGATCAAACTGGCCCGCCAGCGCGTTCAGCGCCTGCGGATCGCGGCTATTCACCACTTTATCCGCCCCCATCGCCAGCACTTCTTTCTCTTTGGCCGGGTTCGAGCTGAACGCCGTGACTTCACAGCCCATCGCGTGCAGCAGCTTAATGGCAATATGCCCCAGTCCGCCGATACCAATGACGCCGACGCGGCTGGTAGCGGTGATATGGTGCATCAGCAGCGGTTTGAAGACGGTGATACCGCCGCACAGCAGCGGACCGGCGGATTCGATATCAATGCTGTCCGGCAGCGGGATGACCCATTGCCAGTCGGCGCGCAGTTTATCGGCAAAACCACCTTTGTTGAGAATGGTGGGAACGGCGCCTTCGAGGCAGTTGATTTGATTGCCGCTGATACAGGCATCGCAGTGACCACAGCTGCGTGCCGTCCAGCCAATGCCCACGCGCTGGCCCACTTTCAGCCCTTTGTCCTGCGCGGCGCTACCGAGCGCCACGACGCGGCCAATGACTTCGTGTCCGGCAACCAGCGGATAGCTGGAGAAGCCCCATTCGTTGTCGATCATCGAGAGATCCGAGTGGCAGATCCCGCAGTAATCAACCTGTACTTCGACGTCTTCTGCTTTTAGTTCGCCCGCATCGTACTCGTACAGCTCAAGTTCTGCACCCGCCTGCGGTGCGGCGTAGCTTTTTATCTTCGACATCGTGTTTCCCCCGTTGTGGTGTGAACTGAGAGTGTAGAGCATTCAGTTTACAGCCGCTTAACAGAAGAGGGCAGGAACGAAAGTTACAGACTTTTCAGCATTCTGACTTCGCAATCAACGTGGCCGGTACAGCCCAGCGGCGCATCGATATGCTCAAAGCCCAGATGTTCATACAGGCCGATGGCCTCTTTGAGGAAGGCGGTCGTTTCAAGGTAGCAGCGGGTAAAACCCTGCTTTCGCGCGTGGTCCAGCGCCATCAGCGCCAGCTTTTTTGCCAGTCCTTGTCCGCGTGCCGTTGGCAGGAAATACATTTTCTGCAGCTCGCAGATATCCGGCTCGCTGCAGCTGAGGGGCGCCACGCCGCCGCCTCCGACAACCTGGCCGTTCTGCTCGATTACCCAGTAGGCGTGCCCTGGCTGGCTGTAGAGCTGGTAAAGCGCGTCCAGGTTCGGGTCGGCAACCGTGTAGCCTTTGTCAGCCGTCAGGCCATATTCGGCAGAAACGGTGCGGATAACGGCGGCGATAGCCGGGTTGTCCTGCTCAGCGATCCGGCGCATCGTCGTCGCGACGGGGGTAATCACGCTCATAGCATTACTCATTACAAAAATTGACACATAACTGCTGTTAATAGCACCGCAGAAAGGGGAGTGCAAGCGAGGAGTTTTCAGGAAGGATACCCCTTACGCTCTGAAGCGTAAGGGGTAAAAGCATTACAGGGCAGCGATAACCGCCTGCTGCTCAATCAGCTTGGTCTTCGCATCGGCGAAGGCAACCAGACGCTCACGCTCTTTCGCGATGACCGCTTCCGGCGCGCGGGCGACAAAGCCTTCGTTCGCCAGCTTGCTTTCGATTTTGCCAATTTCCACGTCGACTTTTGCCACTTCTTTCGCCAGACGAGCCAGCTCGGCGTCTTTGTCGATCAGACCCGCCATCGGGATCAGCAGCTCGGCGCCGTCGATGATTTTGGTCACGGAAACCGGACCTTTGTCATCCGCAGGCAGCACGGTGATGCTTTCCAGACGCGCCATAGTTTTCAGGAAGGTGTTGTTCTCTGTGACGCGACGAACGGCAGCTTCGCTGCAGCCACGAAGCAGCAGCTCCAGCGGTTTGCCAGGGGCAATGTTCATTTCAGCACGGATGTTACGTACCGCAACGATCGCCTGCTTCAGCCACTCGGTATCCGCTGATGCCGCTTCATCCACTTTCGCCGCATCGAATTCCGGGAACGGCTGCAGCATGATGGTATCTGCGTTGATGCCGGCAATCACCTTCACGCGCTGCCAGATGGTCTCGGTGATGAATGGAATAACCGGGTGCGCCAGGCGCAGCAGGCCTTCCAGAACGGTAATCAACGTGTTGCGCGTGCCGCGCAGTTCCGCTTCAGTGCCGCCGTTCATGACCGGCTTCGCCAGCTCCAGATACCAGTCGCAGAACTGGTTCCAGGTGAATTCATACAGGATGCCCGCCGCGATGTCGAAGCGGTAGCTGTCCAGCGCCTCACGGAACGCTTTCACCGTCTGGTTGAATTCCGCCAGGATCCAGCGGTCAGCCAGAGACAGCGTCATTTCGCCGCCGTTGAAGCCACAATCCTGATCTTCGGTGTTCATCAGCACGAAGCGGCTGGCGTTCCACAGCTTGTTACAGAAGTTACGGTAACCTTCCAGACGCTTCATGTCCCAGTTGATGTCACGGCCGGTAGAGGCCAGTGCCGCCAGGGTGAAGCGCAGGGCGTCGGTACCGTGAGCCTCAATCCCGTTCGGGAACTGCTTCTCGGTGCGCTTGCGGATTTTCTCCGCCAGCTGCGGCTGCATCATGTTGCCGGTACGTTTTTCCAGCAGCTCTTCCAGAGAGATACCGTCAACCATGTCCAGCGGGTCAATAACGTTCCCCTTGGACTTGGACATCTTCTGGCCTTCGTCGTCGCGGATCAGACCGGTCATATAGACGGTATGGAACGGAACCTGCGGCTTGCCGTCTTCGTCTTTGATGAAGTGCATGGTCATCATGATCATGCGGGCAATCCAGAAGAAGATGATGTCGAAACCGGACACCATCACGCTGGTTGGATGGAACTGACGCAGCGCGTCGGTGTTTTCTGGCCAGCCAAGGGTGGAGAAGGTCCACAGCGCGGAGGAGAACCAGGTGTCCAGCACGTCTTCGTCCTGACGCAGGGCAACATCCGCGCTCAGGTTGTTTTCCTGACGCACTTCATCTTCGCTGCGACCAACGTAGACGTTGCCTTCATTGTCGTACCATGCCGGGATACGGTGACCCCACCACAGCTGACGAGAGATACACCAGTCCTGAATATCGCGCATCCAGGAGAAGTACATGTTTTCGTACTGCTTCGGCACGAACTGAATGCTGCCGTTCTCAACCGCTTCCACAGCCGGTTTCGCCAGCACGTCGGCACGCACGTACCACTGGTCGGTCAGCATTGGCTCGATTACCACGCCACCACGGTCGCCGTACGGCACGGTCAGGTCGTGAGGCTTGATCTCTTCCAGCAGGCCCAGTGCGTCAACGGCAGCCACGATCGCTTTACGCGCGGCAAAACGTTCCAGCTTCTGGAACTCCGCCGGGATGTCGCTGGAATAAACGTCGGATTCGTTGCCTTTGGTGTCGTACACTTCTGCGCTTTCGCGGATATTGCCGTCGAAGGTAAGAATGTTGATCATCGGCAGGGCGTGACGACGACCCACTTCATAGTCATTGAAGTCGTGCGCCGGGGTGATTTTCACGCAGCCGGTGCCTTTTTCCATGTCGGCGTGTTCGTCGCCCACAATCGGAATACGGCGGTTTACCAGCGGCAGCACCACGAATTTGCCGATCAAATCTTTATAACGCGGATCTTCCGGGTTAACGGCCACGCCGGTATCGCCCAGCAGGGTTTCCGGACGGGTGGTCGCGACCACCAGGTAATCTTTGCCGTCGGCGGTTTTTGCACCGTCGGCCAGCGGATAGCGGATGTGCCACATGGAGCCTTTAGACTCGCGGTTTTCCACTTCCAGGTCAGAAATTGCGGTGCGCAGTTTCGGATCCCAGTTTACCAGGCGTTTGCCGCGGTAAATCAGGTCTTCTTTATACAGGCGAACGAAGACTTCTTTAACGGCATTGGACAGGCCTTCATCCATGGTGAAGCGCTCGCGCTCCCAGTCCACGGAGTTGCCGAGACGACGCATCTGACGGGTAATGGTGCCGCCAGATTCCGCTTTCCACTGCCAGATTTTGTCGATAAAAGCGTCGCGACCGTAGTCGTGGCGGGTTTTTCCTTCTTCAGCGGCAATTTTACGCTCAACCACCATCTGGGTCGCGATACCCGCGTGGTCAGTCCCCGCCTGCCACAGGGTGTTTTTGCCCTGCATGCGCTGGTAACGGATCATGGTGTCCATGATGGTCTGCTGGAAAGCATGACCCATATGCAAACTGCCGGTGACGTTCGGCGGCGGGATCATGATGCAGAAGGACTCTTTGCTTTCGTCGCCGTTAGGCTTGAAATAGCCCTGCTGTTCCCAGTGCTCGTAAAGCGGCTGTTCGATATCGCGTGGGTTATATGTCTTTTCCATTATTTCCAGGTTGCCGTATTCAGGTTAAAACCAGCCAGGCGGTACGCTTTGTAGCGTTCGCGCGCCAGTTGTTTCAAAGATTCTTCGTAAGGGACAAAGTCTACCACTTCTGTGAAAGCGGTGGCAAAATCTGCAAAATCTATCCGCAGGCTAATCAGAATATCGCGCGCGCTACTGTTGCGCTTTTGCGGCCAGGCAATTTCAACCGGTGCCCCGCCGCGCGGACCTTCGCCTGACAGGTTATGCGGAACAAAACTCTCCGGCGGGCGGGCCCACAGCGCTTCATCGAGACGAATCGCCTGCTGCTCATCTTCACAGGCTATCAACACGCGTTTGCCTGCGCGCCAACGTTCTGCGGCAATTTCACACACCAGCTGTTCGACGGCGCTGAGGCCATCCTGATGGGTGTCGTTGTCCAGAAGGTAGAACGTTGCATTCTTCATATATGGTGCTTCTTGTGCTCACTTTAAATGCTTAAGCCGGGCGGCGGCTTCGCCTTACCCGGCCTACGGTTTACTGCCGTTTTGACTTACTCGTCGCCGTTAAAACCCGCACGATTGAGCAGGAACTGCGACAACAGCGCTACCGGGCGACCGGTTGCGCCTTTGGCCTTGCCGGAGCGCCACGCGGTGCCCGCGATATCCAGGTGCGCCCAGTTGTACTTGCGGGTGAAGCGCGCCAGGAAGCAGCCCGCGGTGATCGCCCCGCCAGGACGTCCGCCAATGTTCGCCATGTCCGCAAAGTTAGACTCAAGCTGATCCTGATATTCGTCACCCAGCGGCAGACGCCATGCGCGGTCCCCGGCCTGCTCTGACGCACCAATCAGCTCGTGCGCCAGCGGATTGTGGTTCGACATCAGGCCGGTAATGTGATGGCCCAGCGCAATCACACAGGCTCCGGTGAGCGTGGCGACGTCAATCACCGCTTCCGGCTCGAAGCGCTCAACGTAGGTCAACACGTCACAGAGTACCAGACGGCCTTCGGCGTCGGTATTCAGCACTTCAACGGTCTGGCCGGACATGGTGGTCAGAACGTCCCCCGGACGATAGGCGCGGCCGCCAGGCATATTTTCGCAGCCCGCCAGAACGCCGATCACGTTGATAGGCAACTGAAGTTCCGCAACCATCCGCATCACGCCGTAAACCGCCGCCGCACCGCACATGTCGTACTTCATCTCATCCATGCCTTCGGCAGGCTTGATGGAGATACCGCCGGAGTCGAAGGTCAGGCCTTTACCGACGAGCACAATCGGGCGTGCGTCTTCGGACGGGTTGCCTTTGTACTCAATGACCGACATCAGGGATTCGTTTTGCGAGCCGTTACCGACCGCCAGATAAGAGTGCATCCCCAGCTCTTTCATCTGCTGTTCGCCGATGACGCGGGTAATGACGTTTTTGCTGTAGGCGTCGGCCAGCTGACGCGCCTGAGAAGCCAGGTACGCCGCGTTACAGATGTTCGGCGGCATGTTGCCGAGATCTTTAGCCGCTTTAATGCCGGCTGCAATGGCCAGACCGTGTTGAATAGCGCGTTCACCGCTGGTCAGTTCACGACGGGTTGGCACGTTAAAGACCATTTTACGCAGCGGACGACGCGGCTCGCTTTTATTGGTTTTCAGCTGATCGAAGCTGTACAGGCTCTCTTTTGCCGTTTCAACCGCCTGACGCACTTTCCAGTAGGTGTTACGCCCTTTGACGTGCAGCTCGGTCAGGAAGCAGACGGCTTCCATTGAGCCAGTATCATTCAGCGTATTGATTGTTTTCTGAATCACCTGCTTATACTGACGTTCATCCAGCTCGCGTTCTTTGCCGCAGCCAATCAGCAGAATACGCTCTGACAGTACGTTCGGAACATGGTGCAGTAACAGCGTCTGCCCAGGTTTGCCTTCCAGTTCGCCACGGCGCAGCAGGGCGCTAATATAGCCGTCACTGATTTTATCGAGTTGCTCGGCGATCGGGGAGAGTCGGCGTGGTTCAAAGACGCCCACAACGATGCAGGCACTCCGCTGTTTCTCCGGGCTACCGCTTTTTACACTGAACTCCATGCACTACGCTCCTGAATCTTAAAGACAACGGCGGCAGCTACGGATAGAATTGAAACCTTTCGTAACTCATGTCCGCTGTTGTGGTGACTTCGTGTTAATCTTACGTTACTACGGTTTCGACACGTCAGAAACAATCCTGAAGCGTGAATCCGCCGGATGTTTTAATCTTAGCGATGATTTCGACGACTCAAGAGAATAAATGACGTTTAAGCCATGAAACAAGCGATTTTCCAGCAAAGAGACGGGTTTTTACGGGCGTATTTAAAGTGATAATCATAAGATATCTGGTGCGGGAGACGCTCAAAAGCCAACTGGCGATCCTTTTCATCCTGCTGCTGATTTTTTTCTGTCAGAAGCTGGTTAAGATCCTCGGTGCGGCCGTTGACGGCGAAATTCCAACAAATCTGGTACTTTCCCTGCTTGGTTTAGGGATCCCGGAAATGGCGCAGCTTATCCTGCCGCTAAGTCTTTTCCTTGGCCTGCTCATGACGCTTGGGAAACTCTACACCGAGAGTGAAATCACGGTGATGCACGCCTGCGGCCTGAGCAAAGCGGTCCTGGTGAAAGCCGCCATGATACTGGCGCTGTTCACGGGTATCGTTGCGGCGGTGAATGTGATGTGGGCGGGGCCCATGTCTTCCCGCCATCAGGACGAAGTGCTGGCCGAAGCGAAAGCCAACCCCGGCATGGCGGCGTTAGCCCAGGGGCAGTTCCAGCAGGCAACCGACGGAAACTCCGTGCTATTTATTGAGAGCGTTGACGGCAGTAAATTCAACGACGTCTTCCTTGCGCAGCTGCGTCCCAAAGGAAACGCGCGTCCTTCAGTGGTGGTTGCAGACTCCGGTCAGCTTGCTCAGCGCAAAGATGGTTCACAGGTCGTGACGCTGAACAAGGGTACCCGTTTCGAAGGCACCGCGATGCTGCGCGACTTCCGTATTACCGATTTCCAGAACTATCAGGCCATTATCGGCCATCAGACCGTGGCGCTCGATCCAACGGATACCGAGCAAATGGACATGCGTACCCTCTGGAATACCGATACTGACCGGGCGCGCGCTGAGTTCCACTGGCGTATCACGCTCGTCTTCACCGTGTTTATGATGGCGCTGATTGTCGTTCCGCTGAGCGTGGTGAACCCGCGTCAGGGACGCGTGCTCTCTATGCTGCCGGCGATGCTGCTTTACCTGATCTATTTCCTGCTGCAAACCTCGATTCGTTCCAACGGCGCGAAGGGTAAGCTGGACCCTATGGTCTGGACATGGTTCGTCAACAGCCTGTACATCTTACTGGCGCTGGGGTTAAACCTGTGGGATACGGTGCCTGTGCGCCGTATACGTGCCCGATTCTCGCGTAAAGGAGCCATCTAATGCAGGCGTTTGGCGTTCTTGATCGCTATATCGGTAAAACCATTTTTACCACCATCATGATGACGTTGTTCATGCTGGTGTCGCTCTCCGGCATTATCAAATTTGTCGATCAGCTGAAAAAAGCCGGGCAGGGGAGCTATGACGCGCTGGGCGCGGGGATGTATACCCTGCTCAGCGTGCCGAAAGATGTGCAGATCTTCTTCCCGATGGCGGCCCTGCTGGGGGCGCTGCTGGGGCTGGGAATGCTGGCGCAGCGCAGCGAGCTGGTCGTAATGCAGGCCTCGGGTTTTACCCGTATGCAGGTTGCGCTGTCGGTGATGAAAACCGCAATCCCACTGGTGCTGTTGACCATGGCGATTGGCGAATGGGTTGCGCCTCAGGGTGAACAGATGGCGCGTAACTACCGTGCTCAGGCCATGTACGGTGGTTCACTGCTCTCGACTCAGCAAGGTTTATGGGCTAAAGACGGTAAAAACTTCGTCTACATCGAACGGGTGAAGGGGAATGATGAACTAGGCGGGGTGAGCATCTACGCTTTCGATGACCAGCGCCGTCTGCAGTCCGTTCGCCACGCCTCTTCGGCGAAATTTGACGCCGAACATAAGCAGTGGCGGTTGTCCCAGGTTGATGAATCCGACCTGACCGATCCGAAACAGATTACGGGTTCTCAGACGGTAACCGGCACGTGGAAGACCAACCTGACGCCTGACAAGCTCGGTGTTGTTGCCTTGGATCCTGACGCGCTCTCCATCAGCGGTCTGCACAACTATGTGAAATATCTGAAGTCGAGCGGGCAGGATGCGGGACGTTATCAGCTCAACATGTGGAGCAAAATCTTCCAGCCAATGTCCGTGGCGGTAATGATGCTGATGGCGCTGTCGTTTATCTTCGGTCCGTTGCGCAGCGTGCCGATGGGGGTTCGCGTCGTGACCGGCATCAGCTTCGGCTTTGTGTTCTACGTGCTCGATCAGATCTTCGGTCCGCTGACGCTGGTTTATGGCATTCCGCCGATAATTGGTGCGCTGCTGCCAAGCGCCAGCTTCCTCCTGATCAGCCTCTGGCTGATGTTGAAACGCTCCTGAATGACCTCTCCTCGCTTCCGGTTACCCGGAAGCGAGGCTAATCTCCTGTTTCATCCCGCACTTTTTCTCACAACCTTCAACGCCTCGCCCTGAATTTGAGTATTATTGAGCGATAACGTCGTGAAGGGATCCTCTATGAAGCAAATTCGAATGCTTGCCCAGTATTACGTCGACCTGATGATGAAGCTTGGGCTGGTGCGTTTCTCCATGCTGCTTGCGCTGGCGCTGGTCGTTCTGGCCATTGTCGTGCAAATGGCCGTTACTATGGTTCTGCATGGTCAGGTCGAGAGTATCGACGTCATCCGCTCCATCTTCTTTGGCTTGCTCATTACCCCCTGGGCGGTCTATTTCCTTTCCGTGGTGGTTGAACAGCTGGAAGAGTCCCGTCAGCGTTTGTCTAAGCTGGTCGATAAACTGGAAGAGATGCGCGAGCGCGACCTGAAGCTCAACGTCCAGCTCAAAGACAACATTGCGCAGCTGAATCAGGAGATCTCCGATCGTGAGAAGGCGGAAGCCGAACGTCAGGCCACGCTGGAGCAGCTGAAAATCGAAATGAAAGAGCGCGAGGTCACGCAGATCCAGCTTGAGCAGCAATCCTCTTTCCTGCGGTCGTTCCTCGATGCGTCGCCGGACCTGGTGTTTTACCGCAATGAAGATAAAGAGTTTTCCGGCTGTAACCGGGCGATGGAGTTACTCACCGGGAAAAGCGAGAAGCAGCTGATTCACCTGAAGCCGCAGGACGTTTACTCTGAAGAGGCGGCGGCCAAGGTCATGGAGACCGACGAAAAAGTCTTCCGTCATAACGTCTCGCTGACCTATGAACAGTGGCTGGATTACCCGGACGGACGCAAAGCCTGTTTTGAGATCCGTAAGGTGCCGTACTATGACCGCGTGGGGAAACGCCACGGCCTGATGGGCTTTGGCCGCGATATCACCGAGCGTAAGCGCTATCAGGATGCCCTGGAGCGCGCCAGTCGCGACAAGACCACCTTTATCTCGACCATCAGCCACGAGCTGCGCACGCCGCTTAACGGCATTGTCGGGCTGAGCCGTATTCTGCTGGATACCGACCTGACCGCAGAGCAGGAAAAATACCTCAAGACTATTCATGTCTCAGCGGTCACGCTGGGTAATATCTTCAACGATATTATTGATATGGATAAGATGGAGCGCCGTAAAGTTCAGCTTGATAATCAGCCTGTTGATTTCACCAGCTTCCTTGCCGATCTCGAAAACCTGTCTGGCCTGCAGGCGCAGCAGAAAGGACTGAGTTTTGTCATGGAGCCAACCCTGCCGCTGCCGCATAAAGTGGTGACTGACGGCACGCGTCTGCGCCAGATCCTGTGGAACCTTATCAGCAACGCGGTGAAATTTACCCAGAAGGGGCAGGTGGCGGTGCGCATACGCTATGACGAAGGAGATATGCTGCACTTCGAGGTGGAGGATTCCGGGATTGGTATTCCGCAGGAGGAGCAGGACAAAATCTTTGCCATGTACTACCAGGTGAAGGACAGCAACGGCGGAAAACCGGCGACCGGAACAGGCATTGGCCTGGCGGTCTCTAAACGTCTGGCGAAGAGCATGGGCGGCGATATCACCGTTGCCAGCCAGCCGGGCAAAGGGTCAACCTTCACGCTGACGGTCCATGCGCCGGCGGTGGCGGAAGAGGTAGAAGATACCTTCGAAAATGACGATATGCCGCTGCCTGCCCTGCACGTTCTGCTGGTGGAGGATATTGAGCTGAACGTGATTGTGGCTCGCTCGGTGCTGGAAAAACTGGGCAACAGCGTGGATGTCGCGATGACCGGTAAGGCCGCACTGGAGATGTTTGAACCGGGCGAATACGACCTTGTGCTGCTTGATATCCAGCTGCCGGATATGACCGGGCTGGATATCTCGCGTGAGCTGACGCGTCAGTACGCGGCCGACGAACTGCCGCCGCTGGTGGCGCTGACGGCGAACGTGCTAAAAGATAAAAAAGAGTATCTCGATGCCGGTATGGACGATGTACTCAGCAAGCCGCTGGCGGTGCCTGCTCTGACCGCCATGATTAAGAAGTTCTGGGATACCCGTGATGAAGAGGAGAGCACCATGACGTCTGTTGATAGCGCAAAAGCCCAAACGATACTCGATACCGCGATGCTGGAGCAGTATATCGATCTGGTAGGCCCGAAACTTATTACCGATGGTCTGGCGGTCTTCGAAAAAATGATGCCGGGCTATCTGAGCGTTCTGGAATCAAACCTGACGGCCCGGGACCAGAAAGGCATCGTCGAAGAAGGACATAAAATCAAAGGTGCCGCCGGCTCGGTCGGTTTGCGCCATCTTCAGCAACTGGGTCAACAGATTCAGTCGCCTGATTTACCTGCATGGGAAGATAACGTGGGTGATTGGGTTGAAGAGATGAAACAAGAGTGGCAAAACGATGTTGCGGTGCTTAAAGCCTGGGTCGACGCCAGAAAAAAATGACCCCGGCTTAACCGGGGTGCGCGAATACTGCGCCAACACCAGGGAAATCGTGGCTGCGCCTGTTTTTTTAAAGTTATTTTCGAAAGGGCGCTGCCTGAAAAATTTAGGCCGCACGCAGATAAGATAGCAAATCTTAAATGATTTGTTACATGAATCAGTGAAATGTGTGAAGCATAGCGTTTTAATCAAAATTATTAATGTGCTTCAGCAAGTTGCAGAAAAGGATTGTCATGATGAAAAAGATTGGTGTCGTGCTGAGCGGATGCGGTGTTTACGATGGTTCTGAGATACATGAAGCCGTAATCACGCTGCTGGCCCTGGCTAAGCAGGGAGCGGAGGTTATTTGTTTTGCGCCAGACAAAAATCAGTCGGATGTGATTAACCATCTGACCGGTGAACCAATGGCGGAAACCCGTAACGTGCTGATTGAAGCCGCGCGTATTGCGCGAGGTGATATCCATCCTCTTATTCAGGCAGACGCCGCAGAGCTTGATGCGCTCATTGTGCCGGGAGGATTTGGCGCGGCCAAAAATCTCAGTACCTTTGCCGAGCAGGGCGCGGAGTGTCAGATCGATCCTCATCTCAAAGCGCTGTCGCAGGCCATGCATGCGGCAGGGAAACCGCTGGGCTTTATCTGTATCGCACCGGCGATGTTGCCCAGGATTTTTGATTTCCCGCTGCGCCTGACCATCGGGACGGATATTGATACCGCGGAAATCGTCGAGGAAATGGGGGGCGAACACGTTCCGTGCCCGGTGGATGACATTGTGGTTGATGAAGATAACAAAATAGTCACCACGCCTGCGTATATGCTGGCGCAGAATATTGCAGAAGCGGCTATGGGGATCGAAAAGCTGGTCGCCCGAGTGCTGGTGCTGGCTGAATGAGTCGTCAATCCGGTGCTGGCGCGTGGGTAAAACGTATCCTGTTGCGCATCGTTCTGGTGCTGGCGGTGTTTTGGGGCGGTGGACTCGCCCTGTTCAGCATTATGCCGGTCCCGTTCTCTGCCGTGATGGTTGAGCGTCAGCTCGGCGCGTGGCTCAGCGGTGATTTCGGCTATGTTGCCCATTCTGACTGGGTGAGCATGGACGAGATCTCACCGCTCATGGGGCTCGCGGTCATCGCGGCGGAGGATCAAAAATTCCCGGAGCACTGGGGATTCGACGTTGCGGCCATTGAGAAGGCGCTAGCCCATAATGAACGTCATGAAAACCGCGTGCGCGGTGCGTCAACCTTGTCGCAGCAGACGGCCAAAAATCTGTTTCTGTGGGACGGCCGCAGCTGGGTGCGAAAGGGGCTGGAAGCGGGGTTGACCCTGGGGATGGAAACGGTCTGGAGCAAAAAACGCATTCTGACCGTGTATCTCAACGTTGCCGAGTTTGGTGACGGGGTATTTGGTGTTGAAGCTGCATCTCAACGCTATTTTAATAAACCCGCCAGCAAGCTGAGCATGTCGGAGGCGGCGCTGCTCGCGGCTGTTCTGCCTAATCCCATCCGTTTTAAAGCCAATGCCCCGTCAGGGTACGTGCGTAGCCGTCAGGCGTGGATCATGCGCCAGATGCGTCAGTTGGGAGGGGAAGGGTTTATGGAGAGCAATAAATTAATGTAGGGCGGGTAAGCGCAGCGCTACCCGCCTTAATAGCTGACCTTAATCTTCGTCAAACCCTGCATTAAACAGCGCAATCACCGCTGCCAACGCTTCCTCTTCCTGAGGTCCGGTGGCTTCGACTTCAATCTGGCGCCCTTTGGCGGAATCCAGCATCAGCAGCGCGATCACGCTGTTCGCTTCCGCTTCGGTGCCTTCGTCATTTCGCAGCAGAACCTCTGCATCGAAACCCTGCATCAGCTCAAACAGCTTCATCGCCGGGCGGGCGTGCATGCCCAGCTTATTGGTGATCTCAACGGTCTGTTTTACGGTCATGTTTTACGTTTTTCCAGCGTGCGATGACGGGACTGAACGTTCTTACCGCGCGAGCGGAAATAGTCGGCCAGCTGTTCGGCGATATAAACCGAACGATGTTTACCACCGGTACAGCCAATCGCTACCGTCAGGTAGCTACGATTGTTTGTCTCCAGCATAGGTAACCATAGCTCAAGGTAGCTTCGCGTCTGGTAGATAAAATTGTGTACTTCTGTGTGCCGGTCGAGGAAGGCCGCGACGGGTTTGTCCAGGCCGGTCATGGGACGCAGCTTCGGATCCCAGTGCGGGTTCGGCAGGAAGCGCACGTCGAAAACATAATCCGCATCAATCGGGATACCGTGCTTGAAGCCAAAGGATTCGAACACCATCGTCAGTTCACGCTCGCGTTTACCCAATAACCGGGTACGCAGCATTTCTGCCAGCTCGTGAACGGACATCTCAGAGGTGTCGACAATCAGGTCGGCACGAGAACGCAGTGGCTCCAGCAGGTCGCTCTCTTCATCGATAGCACTCTCCAGAGAGAGGTTCTTACTGGAAAGCGGGTGCAAGCGACGGGTATCGCTGTAGCGACGGATTAGCGTATTGCGGTCTGCATCAAGGAACAGCAGCTGAGGCGAGAACGTGTCAGGCAGGTTGCTCATTGCCTGTTCGAAGATCTCTGGCGATTCAGGCATGTTACGGACGTCGATACTGACGGCTGCAGAGGTTTGTCTCTCCGCAAGCGTACGGGCCAGATCGGGCAACAACACGACCGGCAGGTTATCAACGCAGTAAAAACCCATGTCTTCCAGCGCGCGCAGAGCAACGGATTTCCCCGACCCTGAACGGCCACTGACAATCATCAGCACCATGTTCCGTTTCTCCTCAGGACAACAGATGTGAAGGCCATCTCCTGGTTATGCATCATCCTGATTGCCTTCTGCTTCAGTGATAATTTGGTAGAGCTCTTCATCACTTTGGGCCGAGCGCAGTCGACGGCAAATAGTTTTATCGGCCAGACGTTTTGCGACCAGCGACAGCGTATGCAGGTGGGTTTTCGTCTGATCGGCAGGCACCAGCAGCGCGAAAAGGAGATCGACGGGCTGGTTATCAATGGCATCGAAGGCGATGGGTGTTTCAAGCTGCACAAACACACCAACGGCACGCAGGGTATCCTCTTCCAGTTTGCCGTGTGGGATCGCGATGCCGTTGCCGATACCGGTACTGCCCATTTTTTCACGGGTCAGAATCGCTTCGAACACCACCTGCGGCGGCAGGCCCAGCTGTTTAGCAGCCAGTTCACTGATGATCTCCAGCGCACGTTTTTTGCTCTGGCAGTGAACCGCACTGCGGGTACATTCCTGGTTAAGGACATTGCTCAGTTGAAGAGCGGAATCGTTGTTCATCATAATTTCACCTAAGCGCTAACTGTACAAATGGCCTGTTGTGTTTCACAACAGGCCGTCCTGCACCCGTTAACTGCCCGGACAATTAGTGTTGTTTCAGTTTATCTTTATGTTTATTGAGCTGTCGCGCAAGCTTATCAATCAAGCCGTCGATAGCAGCGTACATGTCTTGCCCTTCCGCACTGGCATGCAGTTCACCCCCGTTAACATGCAGGGTGGCATCCGAGATATGAGTCACTTTCTCCACTTTCAACACAATATAGACCTGATTGATCCTTTCGAAATACTGCTCGAGTTTTGCAAACTTCGCGTTCACGAATTCGCGTAAAGCCTCAGTAATTTCGACGTTTTGTCCAGTGATGTTGAGCTGCATAGTGTCTTCCTTATCGGTTGTGTCAGACCAGCTGTTTACGCTGGTTGGACGGCGGAATGGATAAAGACTCTCGATACTTCGCAACAGTACGACGTGCCACCATAATACCCTGATCGGACAGCATGGTGGTTAACTTACTGTCGCTTAGCGGCTTCGCGGGGTTCTCCGCGGCGATCAACTTCTTCACCAGGGCACGAATGGCCGTTGACGACGCTTCGCCGCCGCCCTCGGTATTCACATGGCTGGAGAAGAAATACTTAAGCTCAAAAATACCGCGTGGACTGTGCAGATACTTCTGCGTGGTGACACGGGAAATGGTTGATTCATGCATCTCGACGGCCTGGGCGATATCCGCCAGCACCATCGGTTTCATATACTCTTCGCCCTGCTCAAAGAAAGCCTGCTGCTGTTCGACAATACAGCGGCTGACGCGTAGCAGCGTATCATTTCGGCTCTCAAGACTTTTGATCAGCCATCGCGCTTCCTGAAGATTGCTACGAATATATTGATTGTCGGAGTCGTTACGCACGCTGGTGCACATGGAGGCATACTGCTGGTTGATTTGCAGGCGAGGGATGCTGTCTGAATTCAGTTCAACGACCCAGCGGCCATTGTGTTTTCTGACCAGCACGTCCGGAATAACGTACTCAGGCTCGCTGGTCTGGATAGACTGTCCCGGGCGTGGATCGAGTGACTGGATCAGATTCACCGCTTCTTTCAGCACATCTTCTTTCAGGCGCGTGACGCGCATCAGGGTGCGGAAATCGTGGTTCGCCAGCAGATCCAGATGATCGCTAATGATCACGCGCGCCTCGTCGAGCCATGGCGTCTCTTTGCTGAACTGAGAAAGCTGGATCAGCAGGCAGTCGCGCAGATCTTTTGCGGCTACGCCTACCGGATCGAAACGCTGGATGCGCTTCAGAACGGCTTCAACTTCCTCAAGCTCTATCTCTTCGTCGCCCATGCTTTCCAGAATATCGTCAAGCGTGACGGTCAAATAGCCGGTGTCGTCAACGGCATCGACAATTGAGGTGGCAATCGCGCGGTCGGTATCGGAGAAGGGAGTGAGTTCCACCTGCCACATCAGGTAATCCTGCAGCGACTGGGTGGTTTCTCCCTGATAGACCGGTAGCTCATCATCCTGGTAGTCCGCACGCGTACCGGAAGGCGTTCCGGCAGTGTAGATTTCATCCCAGCTGGCATCCAGCGGAAGCTCGTCGGGCATCTCTTTTTGTTCGAGTGCGTCGGCGGTATCAAGCGCTTCAGTGTCCTGTGACTGCTGAGTATCTACCTCGTCATGAAGATCGGTTTGTTCCAGCAGGGGGTTGCTGTCCAGCGCCTGCTGGAGCTCCTGCTGAAGTTCTAACGTGGACAGTTGCAACAGGCGAATTGCCTGCTGTAGCTGCGGCGTCATCGCCAGTTGTTGGCTGAGCCTTAATTGCAAACCTTGCTTCATGTTCAGAGCATTTTTCTCCGGTTCGGCGTTACGTTACCTCTACCCTATCAGAGTCTGAAGTCTTCCCCAAGATAGACGCGCTTAACATGATCGTCTTCGAGGATCTGCTGTGGCGTACCGTGGGCGATCAGATTGCCCTGGCTCACAATATAGGCGCGTTCACACACGGCCAGCGTTTCACGGACGTTGTGGTCGGTGATCAGTACGCCAAGCCCGCTGTCGCGCAGGTGTTCAATGATACGTTTAATGTCGATAACCGAGATCGGGTCAACACCCGCAAACGGTTCATCCAGAAGGATA
Source organism: Enterobacter sp. PI-10 (assembly GCF_027947695.1). Classification (NCBI taxonomy): domain Bacteria; kingdom Pseudomonadati; phylum Pseudomonadota; class Gammaproteobacteria; order Enterobacterales; family Enterobacteriaceae; genus Enterobacter; species Enterobacter sp. PI-10. The sequence continues at coordinate 80,066 of NZ_JAJNOG010000008.1, forward strand.
AATTTAGGGTTTGCGGCCAGCGCACGCGCGATCTCAACGCGACGGCGTTCGCCCCCGGAGAGTGCCTGACCGAGGCTGTCGCGCAGATGCTCAATGTGGAACTCTTCCATCAGCTCGTTGGCACGATCCTGACGCTGTTCGCTGGTCAGATCGTTACGAATTTGCAGGACCGCCATCAGGTTGTCGTAAACGCTAAGTCGACGGAAAATGGAGGCTTCCTGCGGCAGATAGCCGATCCCGCGACGCGCGCGCGCGTGAAGCGGCAGAAGACTGATGTCTTCATCGTCAATGATTATGTTGCCGGCATCGCGCGGCACAATGCCAACGACCATGTAGAAGGTTGTCGTTTTACCCGCACCGTTAGGGCCAAGCAGCCCCACGATTTCGCCAGAGTTGACGGTCAAACTGACATCTTCTACGACACGGCGGCCCTTATAGGCCTTCGCGAGGTTTTTTGCAGTTAATGTTGCCATAACGGATTAGTTACTCTTCTTCTGTGCCGGGGCCTGGCCCTTGCCTTTGTCCTGCAGCTGCGACGGAACCAGTACGGTCGTGACGCGTTTACCTTTCTCGCTGGAGGCCTGCATTTTTTGCTCTTTCACCAGATAGGTGATTTGGTCGCCGGTAATGTTGCTGTCCAGCTGTTCCAGATACGCGTTTCCGGTCAGGATTACCAGGTCCTTCGCCAGCTCGTAGTGCATATGTGAGGCGCGGCCTTTCACCGGCTTGCCGTTGTCCTGCATCTGGTAGAAGGTTGCCGGGTTGCCATAACCATCAATGATCTCTTTGCCCTGCTCGCCACCCGGACGGGTAACGACCACTTTGTCAGCGTTAATTTTGATGGTGCCCTGGGTCATGACGACGTTACCCGTGAAGGTGACGACGTTACCCTGCATATCGAGAGACTGGGTGTCGGACTCGATATGAATCGGCTGGTCGGTATCGCCCGTTAAAGCAAGCGCGGGGAGACTGGTCGCCAGCATCGCGCTGGCGATAATTACTTTAAGGCTGAGTTTGTTTGTTTTGAATTTCATAGGAGGTTCTAACCTTTTCAATCAGCTCGGCGTTCTTGCTGCGTAAGTTCCCGCGCATTCTCAAACCGCTGGAATTAAATGTTGTGCCATACAGTGTGACCAGATCCTGCGACGTCACGTCCTGGGTTACCAGGTTGATCTGGGCATTATCCGTCGTAATTTTTCGCAGTTGCGAGTCAGCGGTCAGGGCGTTGACTTCAACGTGGCCGTACAGATAAAGCATACGGTCATTTGTCAGTTTGGCCCGATCTGACTTAATTGACCACGTCGGCACTTTGTCTTTATCGAATGTGGTCATCACCGGTTGGGTAAACCACGAAATACCGTCATCTGAAAAATATTCAACATGCTGGGCAATCAGGCGATAGTTCAGCGCGCCTTCCGGGCTGTAGACCACGGTTTCGCTGTGATCGCTTTTATAGGTTGGATCGCTATTGTTAACCACTTCCGTTTGCGTATCGTCGCGATCGGCAAGGTTCACGCCAATCAATACCAGTGCGACTAGCGAAAGCAAAATGATAATCCAGCGTCTGGTTTTACTCATATTGATTGCCCTTTGGCCTCATCAAGCTTGCCCTGCGCCAGCAGGAGCAGATCGCAGACTTCACGTACGGCACCACGGCCCCCGTTGATGTGGGTAACGTAGTCAGCGCGCGGGATCAGCAGCGGATGCGCATCGGCAACGGCGATGCTCAGCCCGACCTCAGCCATCACGGGCCAGTCAATCAGATCGTCCCCGACGTAGGCCACGTTTTCCGGTGCGATAGCCAGTTTACCCAGTAAATCCTTAAACGCCGCCATCTTATCGGACTGCCCCTGATACAGATGGGTAATGCCTAAGGTTTCACAGCGGTCTTCTACCAGTTTAGCTTTTCGCCCGGTGATGATAGCCACCTCCATACCCGAGGTCAGCGCACAGCGGATACCATAGCCGTCGCGGACGTTAAATGCTTTCAGCTCTTCACCATTATTGCCCATGTAAATCAGGCCATCGGAGAGTACGCCATCCACATCCAGGATGAGCAGACGAATGTTTTTCGCCTTTGTCATCATCTGGGTACTGACCGGGCCATAACAGGTTGCAAGGGATGCACCCGCATTACTCATTGTCTTATCCTTCATTACACTACGCCTGCGCGCAGCAGATCATGCATATGTACCACACCCAGCAACTGGTCGCCATCGGCAACCATAACGGAGGTGATATGGCGGGACTGCATCAGGTTCAGCACATCCACGGCCAGCGTACCCGGACGCACGCGGATACCGCCCGGCGTCATCACGTCGGCAATGCCCAGGGTTCGGACATCAACACCCATGTCGAACACGCGGCGCAGGTCGCCATCGGTGAAGATACCCTGAATTTTCATCAGATCGTCGCACACGACCGTCATACCCAGATTCTTACGGGTGATTTCCAGCAGCGCATCACGTAGGGAGGCTTCTTTGCTGACGTGAGGGATCTCATCCCCGGTGTGCATAATATCGTTTACCCGAAGCAGTAGCTTGCGCCCCAGCGCGCCGCCCGGATGGGAAAGCGCGAAATCTTCCGGCGTAAAACCGCGGGCTTCAAGCAGTGCGACGGCAAGCGCATCACCCATGACCAGCGCTGCGGTGGTGCTGGACGTTGGCGCCAGGCCGAGCGGACAGGCCTCCTTAGGCACTTTCACGCACAGGTGAATATCCGCCGCACGCGCCATGCTACTTTCCGGACGGCTGGTCATGCAAATAAGCGGCACCTGCAGTCGTTTCAGTACCGGGATCAGCGCCAGAATTTCATTGGACTCACCGGAGTTAGATAGTGCGATGACGATATCCTGCGGCGTGACCATACCCAGGTCGCCGTGCGCGGCTTCCCCCGGGTGTACAAAGAAGGAAGAGGTTCCGGTGCTGGCAAATGTTGCCGCCATTTTACGGCCAATGTGGCCGGACTTACCCATCCCCATCACCACGACTTTGCCGGCACAGTAGAACATCTTCTCACATGCCAGACTAAAATCCTGATTAATGTACCGATCTAACTGCGCCAGACCTTCACGTTCAATCTCCAGAACCTCTTTGCCTGCTTTCTGAAAGTCAAAACCCGGCTGCAATTCTATTTGCGACATAATGCGTTTCCGTTTACCCAGAGAGAAGAGGCGAGAGCCAGTACAGCATCGCCATCCATACGATAAATCCACCCGTCAGCAGCGCGCCTGCGCCTTTGCCGATCTGTCGTTGCCGCCGCCAGCAGAGCAGGGCAAATATCACGCTGACCAATAACATCACGCCGTAGTCACGCGAGAATGCCAGGGGATTAAAGGGCCCTGGCGTAATGAGGGCCGGAAGGCCCATCACAATGGCGATATTAAATATGTTGGAACCGATGATATTACCAATGGCAATGTCATCTTCGCCTTTACGTGCCCCCGCAATGGCCGTGGCCAGCTCCGGCAGGCTGGTACCGATGGCAATCACCGTCAGACCAATGGTAAGTTCACTGATGGCGAAATAGTTCGCCAGCACCGTCGCGTTATCCACGACCATACGCGTTGCCATCGGCATGATGAGCAGCGCAACGCCAAGCCAGAGCAGGGCAACAGGCAGCGTGCCTTCTCGCGGAAGTTCGGCGACCTGCTCACGCGTGAGGCTATCCTGACCCTGTTTTTCCGCCTGACGGGCGATTTTAACACTATACAGCAACCAAATGACGGCCAGCGCCAGCAGGAAAATACCGTCGCTGTAGCTCAGTACGCCATCGTAAAATACGCAGCCTGCCAACAGGCTTACGATTAACATTAGCGGCAATTCACGGCGCAGAACATCAGAATGCACGCGAAATGGATGGAGCAGTGCGGCCAGGCCTAAAATCAAGAGTATATTGACGATGTTAGAGCCAATCGCGGTGCCTACTGCAAGGTCTAACTGACCATGCAGCGATGCCGAGACAGAGACGATGATTTCAGGAAGTGACGTTCCGACACTGACCACGGTCATCCCGATGACGACAGGCGGTACGCCCGTCAGGCGACACAGGATAGATGCAGCAAATACTAAACGGTCAGCACTGTAGACGACCAAAAGTAAACCAATTATTAACAGTGCTGTTGCTAAAAGCATCAAAAGTCCTTTCTTCAGGTATACTCGTCGGTCCATCGCGCGTGAACGGCTGGACTGCATACAGTCTGAGGCGTAACGAATTCCTAATTTTGACTTTATGCGCCGGAAAAGTAAAACAAATGCCAGCTTTCGCTAACCTCTACGGTTATTATTCTGTAAAAATGCTGAGTTTAGGGCTGATTCAGGCTACATGCCTTAACGTGAGCAGGATAAGAAAGGAACTATAAATGAGCCAAACCATGGCGAATTTAGTCGATGTCCGCGGGGTGAGTTTTTCTCGCGCCAACAGATTGATATTTGATGATATTTCGTTGACCGTTCCGCGTGGCAAGATCACTGCCATTATGGGGCCGTCCGGGATCGGTAAAACGACCCTGCTTCGCCTTATTGGTGGGCAGATCCCACCGGATAGCGGTGAAATCCTCTTTGATGGCGAAAACATCCCGGAGATGTCGCGCTCGCGCCTGTATACTGTCCGCAAACGCATGAGCATGCTCTTTCAGTCGGGCGCCTTGTTCACCGACATGAACGTCTTTGATAACGTGGCTTATCCGCTGCGCGAGCATACCAGTCTGCCACCTGAACTGCTGAAAAGCACGGTGATGATGAAGCTCGAAGCCGTTGGCTTGCGGGGTGCTGCGAAGCTGATGCCTTCGGAGCTGTCCGGCGGCATGGCGCGCCGCGCCGCGCTGGCGCGCGCCATCGCACTAGAACCTGATTTAATCATGTTCGACGAACCGTTTGTCGGGCAGGATCCCATCACGATGGGCGTGCTGGTGAAGCTCATCTCTGAACTGAATAGCGCGCTTGGCGTCACCTGCATTGTGGTGTCTCACGATGTACCTGAAGTGCTGAGCATTGCCGATTACGCCTACATCGTAGCGGACAAAAAGATCGTCGCACACGGTAGCGCCCAGGCGCTGCAGGAAAATTGCGATCCACGCGTGCGGCAGTTCCTTGACGGTATTGCCGATGGCCCTGTGCCGTTCCGCTACCCGGCGGGCGACTATCGTGACGATTTACTGGGAATAGGGAGTTAAGCCACTCATGCTGTTAAATGCGTTGGCCGCTCTCGGACACCGTGGCATAAAAACCATCAGGACGTTCGGGCGTGCCGGATTGATGTTATTCAACGCGCTGGTCGGCAAGCCGGAATTCCGTAAGCACGCGCCGCTATTGGTGCGGCAGCTTTATAATGTCGGCGTGCTGTCGATGCTCATCATCATTGTCTCCGGTCTGTTTATCGGGATGGTGCTGGGTCTGCAGGGCTACCTGGTTCTGACAACCTACAGTGCGGAAACCAGCCTCGGGATGCTGGTGGCGCTCTCGCTGCTGCGTGAACTGGGGCCCGTTGTGGCGGCGCTGTTGTTCGCCGGGCGCGCGGGGTCAGCCTTAACCGCTGAAATTGGCCTGATGCGCGCGACCGAGCAGCTCTCCAGCATGGAGATGATGGCGGTCGATCCGCTGCGTCGCGTGATCTCGCCGCGTTTCTGGGCGGGGGTCATCTCTTTACCGCTGCTGACGATACTGTTTGTCGCCGTGGGTATCTGGGGCGGTTCGCTGGTTGGCGTGCACTGGAAAGGCATCGATGCCGGTTTCTTCTGGTCTGCCATGCAGGACGCCATTGACCTGCGAATGGATCTGGTTAACTGCCTGATTAAGAGCGTGGTATTTGCCATTACGGTTACCTGGATTGCATTGTTTAATGGTTACGATGCCATTCCGACGTCGGCGGGCATTAGCCGCGCTACTACACGTACAGTCGTTCATTCGTCGCTGGCCGTACTGGGTCTGGATTTTGTGCTCACCGCACTGATGTTTGGGAATTGAGTTCATGCAAACGAGAAAAAATGAAATTTGGGTCGGTGTATTCCTGCTGCTGGCGCTGCTGGCCGCGCTGTTTATCTGCCTGAGAGCGGCAGATATCACGTCTGTACGCACCGAGCCGACGTATCGCATCTATGCCACCTTCGATAACATCGGCGGGCTGAAGGCGCGTTCACCGGTCCGTATTGGCGGCGTGGTGATCGGCCGCGTATCTGACATTACGCTGGATGAGAAGACCTATCTGCCGCGCGTCGCGATGGATATCGAAGAGCGTTACAACCACATTCCGGACACCAGCTCCCTGTCTATCCGGACTTCCGGTCTGCTGGGCGAACAATATCTGGCGCTTAACGTCGGTTTTGAAGACCCCGAGCTGGGAACGACTATCCTTAAGGACGGGAGCGTGATCCAGGACACCAAGTCCGCCATGGTGCTGGAAGATATGATTGGTCAGTTCCTTTACAACAGTAAAGGGGATGATAAAAAGTCTGACAATGCCCCTGCGCAGAGTGAAGACCATACCAATGCCGCGCCGACCCCAGGTGCTGCGAATTAATATCAGGAGAAGTCATTCATGTTTAAACGACTGTTAATGGTTGCCATGCTGGTCATCGCCCCTCTCACCGCGGTGCACGCGGCGGATCAGAGTAACCCGTACAAACTGATGGACGAGGCCGCGAAGAAAACCTTCGATCGTCTTAAAAACGAGCAGCCTAAGATTCGTGCTAATCCTGATTACCTGCGTGACGTGGTTGACCAGGAGCTGCTGCCGTATGTGCAGATCAAATATGCGGGAGCGCTGGTGCTGGGCCGCTATTACAAAGACGCGACCCCGGCGCAGCGTGAGGCCTATTTTGCCGCTTTCCGTGAATACCTGAAGCAGGCTTATGGTCAGGCGCTGGCGATGTACCACGGTCAGACCTATCAGATCGCCCCGGAGCAGCCGCTGGGTGATGCGACCATCGTCCCTATTCGCGTAACGATCAACGATCCTAACGGCCGTCCGCCGGTGCGTCTGGATTTCCAGTGGCGTAAAAACAGCCAGACCGGCCACTGGCAGGCGTATGACATGATCGCCGAAGGCGTAAGCATGATCACCACCAAACAGAACGAGTGGAGCGACCTGCTGCGCACCAAGGGGATTGATGGCCTGACCGCGCAGCTGCAGTCCATTGCTCGTCAGAAAATCACGCTGGACGAGAAGAAGTAATGTCACAGCAACTCAGCTGGTCGCGTGAAGGCGAGACATTAAAGCTGTCCGGTGAGCTGGATCAGGATCTGCTGAACCCCTTATGGGATAAACGCCATGAGGCCATGCAGGGCGTGACGCTCATTGACTTAACTGACGTCACGCGGGTGGATACGGCAGGCGTTGCGCTGCTTGCCCATCTGGTTGCGGTAGGGAAAAAGCAGGGGGCGAGCGTCACGCTTCGCGGCGCGAGCGAGAATGTCGTGACCCTTGCGCAGCTCTACAATCTCCCTCAGGACGTATTGCCTCGTTAATATTTTCAGTGCGTTACTTCCGAAAGCCCTGACAGTTTCATCGTCGGGGCTTTTTGCTTGTTTAAGACGACGCCACTTTGCTCTAAGATGTTGGGCTTGTTTTCACTATCAGATGATTAAGAACCCATGGAAAATCATGAAATCCAGACAGTGCTGATGAATGCACTCTCCCTTCAGGAAGCCCACGTCACTGGCGATGGCAGTCACTTCCAGGTTATTGCTGTGGGTGAGATGTTCGACGGTATGAGCCGTGTGAAGAAACAGCAGGCTGTGTACGCGCCGCTGATGGAATATATTGCGGATAACCGCATCCACGCCCTGTCAATTAAAGCGTTCACCCCGCAAGAGTGGGCACGCGATCGCAAACTAAACGGTTTTTGAGCTGAGGGCGACAGGCCCGCAGCACGGTTGAATTTATAAGAGAGCACACAATGGATAAATTTCGTGTACAGGGGCCAACGCGTCTCCAGGGCGAAGTCACAATTTCTGGCGCGAAAAACGCCGCGCTGCCAATCCTCTTTGCTGCGCTGCTGGCTGAAGAGCCGGTAGAAATTCAGAACGTACCTAAGCTGAAAGATATCGACACCACCATGAAGCTGCTCACCCAGCTGGGCACGAAAGTTGAGCGTAACGGTTCCGTCTGGATCGACGCCAGCAAGGTGAACAACTTCTCAGCACCTTACGATCTGGTGAAAACCATGCGTGCATCCATCTGGGCGCTTGGCCCGCTGGTGGCGCGTTTTGGTCAGGGTCAGGTTTCTCTGCCGGGCGGTTGCGCCATCGGTGCGCGTCCGGTTGACCTGCACATCTTTGGTCTGGAAAAACTGGGCGCAGAGATCAAGCTGGAAGAAGGTTACGTTAAAGCGTCCGTTAATGGTCGTCTGAAAGGCGCGCACATTGTCATGGACAAAGTGAGCGTGGGCGCAACGGTCACCATTATGTCTGCGGCGACGCTGGCAGAAGGCACCACCATCATCGAAAACGCCGCGCGTGAACCGGAGATTGTGGATACCGCCAACTTCCTCGTGGCGCTGGGTGCGAAGATCTCCGGCCAGGGTACCGACCGTATCACCATCGAAGGCGTTGAGCGTCTGGGCGGTGGCGTGTATCGCGTTCTGCCGGACCGTATCGAAACCGGTACATTCCTGGTCGCAGCGGCGATTTCTGGCGGTAAGATTGTTTGTCGCAACGCGCAGCCAGATACCCTGGATGCGGTGCTGGCGAAACTGCGCGATGCGGGTGCGGATATTGAAGTCGGTGAAGACTGGATCAGCCTCGATATGCATGGCCAGCGTCCAAAAGCAGTCAATGTGCGTACGGCGCCACACCCGGCGTTCCCAACTGACATGCAGGCGCAGTTCACCCTGCTGAACCTGGTCGCCGAGGGTACTGGCTTCATCACAGAAACCATTTTCGAGAACCGCTTTATGCACGTACCGGAGCTGATCCGTATGGGTGCACGTGCTGAGATCGAAAGTAATACCGTGATTTGCCATGGCGTTGAGACGCTGTCCGGCGCTCAGGTGATGGCAACCGATCTGCGTGCGTCTGCAAGCCTGGTGCTGGCGGGTTGTATCGCGGAAGGTACAACGATTGTGGATCGTATCTATCACATCGATCGTGGCTATGAGCGTATCGAAGATAAACTGCGCGCGCTGGGTGCCAACATCGAGCGTGTGAAGGGCGAGTAATCGTTCCGGCAGCCCCCTGCCAGAAATGACCGGGGGGTTGCTGTTCCTGTCAAAAAACGCGTTATTCCTGCGGTTCTCTTTTTACTCTTCTCTGGCGAATCATGCGCGATCTGTCGATAAATTCATGGGTAATGGGATCGTGGTAGCGTGAAGGCCAAATCACCCACGGATGCGTATCCAGTGCCGTTGCGATAATTAATTCTCCTTTGGGCCAGGGGCGGGTGAGGGCGTTTGCCAGAGTTGAAGAACTCAGTCCATGGCGGCGGGACTCTGCTGCCAGTGAAGTGCCTTTTTTGCGCAGTGCGGCAATAATATCAGCCGTGTGCCAGTCGATAAATTTCGTATCCATAACGCCGTCCTTAAGTTCGGATTCACCTACGCCGTTTCTTCTGAAACGACGGGGTTTACTATACCCATTTCAACTTCTTGTTCTAAAAAGTTCGCGTTACTTGATGGGATATTCAGAATAAGACATGGCTTTATTCATGCGGTCTCTAAACCGATGAATTTACATGAACACGGAATTTACAGGCGTGTACAGGAACTCCCCGCTATCGCTGCGGGGAGATACAAGGGGATTAACGGTCGCGCTGGACGGCGATGTGGGCAAGACCAATCAGTGCCTCGCGCCACGGACTGTCTGGAATAACCTGAAGCGCTTCGATGGCTTTGTCGGCTTCTTCTTCCGCACGCTGACGCGTCCATTCCAGCGATCCGCAGATAGCCATGGTTTCCAGTACAGGTTCCAGAAGATGGCGACCATTTCCCTGCTCAATCGCTTCGCGGATCATTTTCGACTGGTCGGCTGTTCCGTTCCGCATAGCATGCAGCAGCGGCAGGGTCGGTTTGCCTTCGTTCAGGTCATCGCCCACGTTTTTGCCGAGCGTCTCGCCGTCCGCACTGTAGTCCAGTAAATCATCGATCAGCTGGAATGCCGTACCCAGATAGCGGCCATAGTCCTGCAGGCCCTTTTCCTGTGCTTCGGTACAGTCAGCCAGAATGCCGGAACACTGGGCCGCCGCTTCAAACAGGCGCGCGGTTTTGCTGTAGATCACGCGCATGTAGTTTTCTTCGGTGATGTCAGGATCGTTCACGTTCATCAGCTGCAGCACTTCGCCTTCAGCAATGACGTTTACGGCTTCGGACATTACTTCCAGCACTTTAAGGGAGCCCAGACTGGTCATCATCTGGAAGGCGCGGGTATAAATAAAATCCCCCACCAGGACGCTGGCTGCGTTCCCGAAAGCGGCGTTTGCCGTGGCTTTGCCACGACGCATATCCGATTCATCCACCACATCGTCATGCAGAAGCGTCGCAGTGTGGATAAATTCGATGAGCGCTGCGATAGTGATGTGGGCATTTCCCTGATAGCCAACGGCTCTGGCAGCCAGAATGGCAATCATCGGACGAATGCGTTTACCGCCGCCGCTGACGATGTAATAACCCAACTGATTGATCAGTTGAACGTCAGAGTTGAGTTGCTCCAGGATTGCTGCATTCACACCCGCCATATCTTGCGCGGTTAACTCGTTGATTTTTTCTAAATTCATCGCAAAAGCCGGGCTTTTTATCCTGTTGATCCCATCTTCAATGGGGTAACGAAGGGTTTCGGTTTATCAATAGTAGTGCTGATTGTACTGAAAAAACGGCTCAGATAAACGTTACCGTACGTGTTGTGTTTTTTTTCTTCATGTATTGACGGTAGCACTTGTCAAAGGCTCGCGTTTTGCGTAATATTCGCGCCCTATTGTGAATATTTATAGCGCACTCTGATTCATACGAGGACGTGCGCGGAAGCGGAGTTTATATGTACGCGGTTTTCCAAAGTGGTGGTAAACAACACCGAGTAAGCGAAGGTCAGACCGTTCGCCTGGAAAAGCTGGACATCGCAACTGGCGAATCTGTTGAGTTCGCTGAAGTTCTGATGATCGCAAACGGTGAAGAAGTCAAAATCGGCGTTCCTTTCGTTGATGGCGGCGTTATCAAAGCTGAAGTTGTTGCACACGGTCGTGGCGAGAAAGTTAAAATCGTTAAGTTTCGTCGTCGTAAGCACTACCGTAAGCAGCAGGGCCACCGTCAGTGGTTCACTGATGTGAAAATTACTGGCATCAGCGCCTAAGACCTGAGGAGATATTTAAATGGCACATAAAAAGGCTGGCGGCTCCACACGTAACGGTCGCGATTCAGAAGCTAAACGCCTGGGCGTTAAGCGTTTCGGTGGCGAATCCGTTCTGGCGGGTAGCATCATCGTTCGTCAACGTGGTACCAAATTCCACGCTGGCAACAACGTAGGTTGCGGTCGTGACCACACTCTGTTTGCTAAAGCAGACGGTAAAGTGAAATTTGAAGTTAAAGGCCCGAACAACCGTAAATACATCAGCATCGTTGCTGAGTAAGGTTTTCTCGGTCCGGTAACGGATTAAAGCCCCGCAACCTGTTGCGGGGCTTTTTACATTGGAAACCCGGTAATTTTTTCTGTAGGGAAAACGGGCATGAAGCAGCAGGCCGGCATTGGTATTCTTTTGGCGCTCACTACCGCAATGTGCTGGGGTGCGCTGCCAATTGCAATGAAGCAGGTACTGGAAGTGATGGAGCCGCCTACGGTGGTTTTTTATCGCTTTCTGATGGCAAGCATCGGCCTCGGGGCCATTCTGGCAATCAAAGGTAAGCTTCCACCCTTGCGGCTCTTCCGTAAACCGCGCTGGCTGGTATTGCTGGCTATCGCGACGGGCGGTCTGTTCGGTAACTTCATCCTGTTCAGCTCTTCCCTGCAATATCTCAGCCCCACGGCGTCGCAGGTGATAGGTCAGCTTTCACCGGTTGGCATGATGGTTGCCAGCGTCTTAATCCTCAAGGAAAAGATGCGTGGTACGCAGATTATCGGGGCGAGCATGCTGCTATGCGGTCTGGTGATGTTCTTCAACACCAGTCTGATTGAGATTTTCACTCGCCTGACGGATTACACATGGGGTGTAATTTTCGGTGTGGGGGCAGCAACGGTCTGGGTGAGCTATGGCGTCGCACAAAAGGTGTTATTGCGTCGTCTTGCCTCACAGCAGATCCTCTTTTTGCTGTACACTTTGTGTACAATGGCATTGCTGCCATTAGCAAAGCCGGGAGTGATTTCCCAGCTTAGCGACTGGCAACTGGCGTGCCTCATTTTTTGTGGGCTGAACACGCTGGTCGGTTATGGCGCGCTGGCCGAAGCGATGGCGCGCTGGCAAGCAGCACAGGTGAGCGCGTTAATTACGCTTACTCCGCTGTTTACGCTGTTATTTTCAGATTTGTTATCAATGGCCTGGCCCGATGTCTTCGTCAGACCGATGCTCAACCTGTTGGGTTATCTCGGTGCGTTTGTCGTGGTTGCGGGCGCGATGTATTCCGCCATTGGTCATCGTCTTTGGGGACGTTGGCGCAAAAATGAAGCGGTTGTAGTAGTCCCCCGCTCAGGCGAATGAGTTACGGAGAGTAAAATGAAGTTTGTTGATGAAGCGACGATCCTGGTCGTGGCTGGTGATGGCGGCAACGGTTGCGTGAGCTTCCGCCGTGAAAAGTATATCCCACGTGGCGGTCCTGATGGCGGCGACGGCGGGGATGGTGGGGACGTGTGGCTGGAGGCGGATGAGAACCTCAACACGCTGATCGACTACCGTTTCGAAAAATCCTTCCGCGCTGAACGTGGCCAAAACGGCCAGAGCCGTGACTGTACCGGGAAACGCGGTAAAGACGTCACCATTAAAGTTCCGGTCGGTACGCGCGTGATTGACCAGGGGACCGGTGAAACTATGGGTGACATGACCAAACACGGTCAGCGCCTGATGGTGGCGAAAGGCGGCTGGCACGGTCTGGGTAACAGCCGTTTCAAATCTTCCGTTAACCGTACGCCGCGTCAGAAAACGATGGGTACGCCGGGCGATAAGCGCGACCTGCAGCTGGAGCTGATGCTTCTGGCAGACGTGGGCATGCTGGGTATGCCAAACGCCGGTAAATCGACGTTCATTCGCGCCGTCTCTGCGGCCAAGCCAAAAGTGGCAGACTATCCGTTTACCACGCTGGTACCAAGCCTGGGTGTTGTCCGTATGGATAACGAGAAGAGCTTCGTGGTTGCCGATATCCCGGGTCTGATTGAAGGCGCCGCGGAAGGGGCGGGTCTGGGGATTCGCTTCCTGAAGCACCTTGAGCGCTGCCGCGTGCTGCTGCACCTTATCGATATCGATCCTATCGACGGTTCCGATCCGGTTGAAAACGCCCGTATCATCGTGGGCGAGCTGGAAAAATACAGCGAAAAACTGGCGAATAAACCACGCTGGCTGGTCTTCAACAAGATCGACCTGATGGACAAAGCCGAAGCGGAAGCAAAAGCGAAAGCCATTGCCGAAGCGATGGGTTGGGAAGATAAGTACTACCTGATCTCTGCGGCAAGCCAGGTTGGCGTGAAGGATCTGTGCTGGGATGTGATGACATTCATCATTGAGAACCCAATTGTTCAGGCGGAAGAAGTCAAACAGCCTGAAAAAGTCGAATTCATGTGGGATGACTACCACCGCCAGCAGCTCGAAGAGCTGGAAGCGGAAGAAGACGATGAAGACTGGGACGATGACTGGGATGAAGACGACGAAGAAGGCGTCGAGTTCATCTACAAGCACTAATATCTGTTCAAAGCCCCCATTATGGGGGCTTTTTTATTGAAGCGTTGTGGGCAGCCAGCAGCTGGCGATTAAACCGCCTTCAGCGCCATTTTCAAGGGTCAGCCTGCCGTGGTGTAGCTGGACGATGCGCTGCACGATACTCAGGCCCAGACCGCTTCCTCCGTAGCGCTGGTCAAGACGGCGGAATGGCTCGGTGATTGACACTCGGTGCGCTTCATCAATCCCTGGACCCTGATCGATAACGCTGATCTGCGTCCCCCCGTCGACCTCGGTTAATGTCACTGTAATCATTGTCCCCGGCGGGCTGTAGCGCCCTGCGTTTTCCAGCAGGTTGCGCAGCATCAGGCGCAGGAGCACGGCGTCTCCCTGAACCGTGAGCGCGCTTTTAGCGGGCCAAATCACCGTATGCTCTTTGGCTTCATGGCCCAGGCCGAGAGGTTCAACGATATTTTCCGTCCAGTTCACGGTTTCGTAGTGCCCGCTCGCCATTGCCTGTCCGGCACGGGCCAGCATTAGTAGCTGTTCGACGGTATGCATGAGCTGATCGATACGGCTAATTAACGTCGCGGCCTGAGGCGCGCCTGACTGCGCCATGAGCTCAAGATGAAGCCGGATGCCGGCCAGAGGCGTTCTCAGCTCGTGTGCGGCGTCTGCGGTGAAGAGACGCTCCTGCTGAATGGTGCTATCCAGTCGTGCCAGCAGCTGGTTCAGGGAGGTCGTCACCGCGCCAATTTCTTCCATGTCGGAATACATAGGAAGCGGGGTTAAGTTATCGGCCGAACGGTTAGCGAGACTGTCGCGGAGTTTATTCAGCGGTCGGGTTATCCAGGTGACCGCCCAGAAGGAGAAGAGCAGGGTAAAGCCGACCATCACCAGGGAAGGAACCAGCAGCGAGGCAATCGCTTCGCGGATCTCTTTCTCAACGTGATTATTGCGCGCTTTTGCTGACAGCGTTTCGTTGACCAGAAAACCAATCTGTTCACGGCTTTCATGCCAGAGCCAGATAACGCTTATCAGCTGGAAAAACAGGAGAATCACCGCCAGCAGCACCATCAAACGCCGACGCATGCTGTTCATTTCTGGCTCTCCAGACGATAGCCGACGCCGCGAACGGTTTTGATCCTGTCTTTGCCGAGTTTACGCCGCAGGTTATGGATGTGAACCTCAAGGGTATTTGAGCCGGGATCGTCCTGCCAGGAGTAAATATCCTGCTGGAGCGTTTCTCTGTGTACCGTTTGCCCGCTCCGCATGATCAGACGCGTAAGCAAGGCGAACTCTTTTGGCGTCACCTCTACGGCCTGATCCTGGCGCAGCACCTGCTGGGTTTGCAAATTCAGCGTAATATCGCCGTCGGTCAGTAAGTTATCACTATGGCCCTGATAGCGGCGAATCAACGCTCGCACCCGAGCCTGCAGCTCCGCGAGCGCAAAAGGCTTCACCAGGTAATCATCAGCGCCTGCATCGAGGCCAGCGATACGGTCTTCAAGGGCATCTCGTGCCGTCAGGATCAATACCGGGTTGGCGATGCCGCGACGTCGCCACTGGCCGAGCAGCGTGGCGCCGTCTTTATCAGGCAAGCCCAAATCGAGGATCACCAGGCTGTATTCGCCGCTCTGAATCAGAGAGTCCGCCTCCGCTGCGGTGCCAGCACAGTCGAGGGCGTACCCTTCATTGGCCAGACCTAGCGCCAGCCCCTCCTGCAATAACAGATCGTCTTCAACTATGAGTAGTTTCATCGCTAGTTATTCTGATAGATGTCCTTATAAAGCCTGCTTTCGAAGCGAACAAGCGGAATACGACGATTGCGCTGGTCGGTCGGTTCGACGGCATAGCCGGAAAGATACTGCACGAATGCCATGCGTTGTCCGCTGGCGGTAGTGATGAAGCCTGCAAGGTTGTAAACCCCCTGCAGTGAGCCTGTTTTCGCGGAGACTTTACCATCCACACCGGCAGCGTGAAGCCCGGCACGGTACTGCAGAGAACCGTCATGCCCGGCCAGCGGCAGCATTGAAATAAAGTTTAGCTCAGTGTCGTGCTGTGCAATGTACTGAAGCACCTGCATCATCGTGGCCGGAGAGATCAAATTATGACGCGATAGTCCGGAGCCATCGACGGCGATGGTATTACCCAGATCGATTCCGGCCTGCTGGCGCAGGATCTGCCGAACCGCGTCTGAACCCGCGCGCCAGGTTCCCGGCACGCCGAAACGCGCGTGACCAATCATGCGAAACACCGTATCGGCAATCATGTTGTCCGATTTTTTCAGCATGATCCGCAGTAAATCGTGCAGCGGAGGAGACTGTTTGCTGGCGATGATCGTGCCGGGCTGGTTGACCTGCGTCTGACGAAGCAGCGTGCCGGTATAAGTTATGCCCGCTTGCTTCAGTTCATCTTTCAGAATGGCACCCGCATAGCTTGCCCCATCCTGTATCGCAAAGGCCAGGGGCAGTGGATCGGCGCGCTGCGTCAGGCAGCCGGTAAGGGTGAAGCGGTTAAGATCTCCAGGCACCACATCCAGTTCGCAGTACTGTGCATCAGGAGAGCCCTTGGCCAGCGTGCGGACCTGACTAAACATGGTGACCGGGTAGTAGGACGCTATGCGAATAAACGCTAAATCATCCGGCTTTGGCGCACTGTAAAGCGAAACCGAGAAGCAGTTGCGGTCAACAATCGCGGCGGCGGGCGGGGCGCTAAAGCACTGCGTCATGTCGTTCCACGGCCAGCCCGGGGCTTTATCGTGGCTGGCAAAGATGGAGGTATCGATCAGCACATTGCCGTCAATTTTCTGCACGCCGGTTTTTTTCAGTACCGCAACCATATTGCGGATATCCTGGCGCTTAAAGGTCGGATCGCCGCCAAAACGGGCGATAAGATCGCCTTTCAGTTCGCCACCCTCGACGTTACCTTTGGTCTCGAGTGTGGTAGTAAAACGGAAGTCAGGACCGAGCTGGAGCAAGGCGGCGAGGGCAGTGATCACCTTTTGGGTACTGGCAGGCAGCGCCATCTGTTGACTGTGATAGTCAATCTCGGGAGCCTGTGCGCCAACCTTCTGCACCATCAGGGCAAGGTTCGCGCCTGCGGGGAGCTGATTAATGTACTCATCAACATTCGCGGCCTGGGCGGTGAACGTTAAACTGGTAGTCAATCCGATGATAAATCTGGAAAATCGCATAATCTCGCGCTAACAACCCGAAAACAAACCGTCATACTACGGTGCATAGCACTGCAAAGTAAACGATGACCCATAGTGAACTTCGCGGTAAAATGCATATCAAATTGAAAAATTGCTGCTGGCCTGGGGCATTGCTCCCGGGTCGGTTTTCTTTTTGCTTCTTGCCCGCTTAGGTGGGCAGGAGCAGGGAACACTGCTCCCAACAGGAATGTTTAAGAGGTATAACAAATGCAAGCTATTCCGATGACCTTACGTGGTGCCGAAAAACTGCGCGAAGAGCTGGATTTCCTGAAATCCGTGCGTCGTCCTGAAATCATCGCCGCTATCGCGGATGCGCGCGAGCATGGCGACCTGAAAGAGAACGCTGAATACCACGCCGCGCGTGAGCAGCAGGGCTTCTGTGAAGGGCGTATTAAAGATATCGAAGCAAAACTGTCCAATGCACAGGTTATCGATATCACCAAAATGCCTAACAACGGGCGTGTGATCTTTGGTTCAACTGTGACCGTGCTGAACCTGGACAACGACGAAGAGCAGACCTATCGCATCGTGGGTGATGATGAAGCAGACTTCAAACAGAACCTGATTTCAGTGAACTCTCCGATTGCTCGCGGCCTGATTGGCAAAGAGCAGGACGATGTTGTCACCATCCGCACTCCTGGCGGTGAAGTGGAATACGAAATTATTAAGGTTGAATACCTGTAATTCGCTTCTCTACTAAGATGTTGATACATTGTAAAGAAAAGAAAAAGGCCGCATAGCGGCCTTTTATCAACTCAAGGAGCATGGCATTTTGCTCGCCTGCTGACAGAAATCCCTCGTTTCACACAGAAAATGTGTTTAATTCAGGATATCCTTAGCGTGGCAGCGAGATTTTACGCTCTTTAGATGGGCGGTAGAGCACCAGCGTTTTACCGATGACCTGTACATTACAGGCGCCGGTTTCGCGCACGATGGCTTCCACGATCAGGTTTTTAGTGTCTCTGTCTTCAGAGGCGATTTTCACCTTGATCAGCTCGTGGTGTTCCAGCGCTTGTTCAATCTCGGCAAGCACCCCTTCGGTCAAACCATTGTTGCCAAGCATCACTACAGGCTTGAGCGGATGTGCCAGACCTTTAAGGTGCTGTTTTTGTTTAGTACTCAGATTCATCGTATATTTTTGCTTACGTTGGGATTGAAAACGGTTCATTCTACCGCCATCTCCCTTATATCGCCAAATAGCTGCGTAGAAATTTACGTCACAGGCAGGTAACGATGAACCAGGACGGAAATGTTAAATGACAGGTAAAAAGCGTTCTGCCAGCTCCAGCCGCTGGCTTCAGGAACACTTTAGCGATAAATATGTTCAACAGGCACAGAAAAAGGGGTTACGTTCCCGTGCCTGGTTTAAACTTGATGAAATACAGCAAAGTGACAAACTTTTTAAGCCGGGGATGACGGTTGTTGACCTCGGTGCGGCACCTGGCGGATGGTCCCAGTATGCGGTAACGCAGATCGGCGGAACGGGCCGAATCATCGCATGCGATCTTTTACCAATGGATCCCATCGTCGGTGTCGACTTCCTTCAGGGCGACTTTCGTGATGAATTAGTGCTGAAAGCGTTACTTGATCGTGTAGGTGATAGTAAGGTCCAGGTTGTCATGTCAGATATGGCACCAAATATGTGCGGAACACCGGCGGTGGATATCCCCCGCGCCATGTATCTGGTGGAGCTAGCGTTAGAAATGTGTCGTGATGTACTAGCGCCTGGTGGTAGTTTTGTTGTGAAGGTGTTTCAGGGCGAAGGTTTCGAGGAGTATCTTAAGGAAATTCGCTCCCTGTTTGCGAAGGTTAAAGTTCGTAAGCCGGACTCTTCCCGGGCCCGTTCCCGAGAAGTGTATATTGTAGCGACCGGGCGAAAATGATAACCGGTAGATTTCAGGCGAAAGTTTGAATGAAACTGGATATAGAGTATCCTGACGCTGTTTTTAACACAGTTGTAATATGAGGTTAATCCCTTGAGTGACATGGCGAAAAACCTAATACTCTGGCTGGTCATTGCCGTTGTGCTGATGTCAGTATTCCAGAGCTTTGGGCCCAGCGAGTCGAATGGCCGCAAGGTGGATTATTCTACCTTCCTGCAGGAGGTCAATCAGGACCAGGTTCGCGAAGCGCGTATCAACGGACGTGAGATCAACGTTACCAAGAAAGATAGTAACCGTTACACGACTTACATCCCGGTGAACGATCCTAAGCTGCTTGATAACCTTCTGACCAAAAACGTCAAGGTGGTAGGTGAGCCGCCAGAAGAACCAAGCCTGCTGGCTTCTATCTTCATTTCCTGGTTCCCGATGCTGCTTCTTATCGGCGTCTGGATCTTCTTTATGCGCCAGATGCAGGGCGGCGGTGGCAAAGGTGCCATGTCGTTCGGTAAGAGCAAGGCGCGTATGCTAACGGAAGACCAGATCAAGACCACGTTCGCTGACGTCGCCGGTTGTGACGAAGCGAAAGAAGAGGTCGGTGAACTGGTTGAATACCTGCGTGAACCGAGCCGTTTCCAGAAGCTGGGCGGTAAGATCCCGAAAGGGGTGCTGATGGTTGGCCCTCCGGGTACCGGTAAAACCCTGCTGGCTAAAGCCATCGCGGGCGAAGCGAAGGTGCCGTTCTTTACTATTTCAGGTTCTGACTTCGTCGAAATGTTCGTGGGTGTCGGTGCATCTCGTGTGCGTGACATGTTCGAGCAGGCCAAGAAGGCAGCACCGTGCATTATCTTCATCGATGAAATCGACGCCGTAGGCCGCCAGCGTGGCGCAGGTCTGGGCGGTGGTCACGATGAACGTGAACAGACGCTGAACCAGATGCTGGTTGAGATGGACGGCTTCGAAGGTAACGAAGGTATCATCGTTATCGCGGCGACTAACCGTCCGGACGTACTTGACCCTGCGCTGCTGCGTCCAGGCCGTTTCGACCGTCAGGTTGTTGTGGGTCTGCCGGACGTTCGCGGTCGTGAACAGATTCTGAAAGTTCACATGCGTCGCGTGCCGCTGGCGCCAGATATCGATGCGGCAATCATTGCGCGCGGTACTCCAGGCTTCTCCGGTGCGGACCTGGCTAACCTGGTCAACGAAGCTGCTCTGTTTGCCGCTCGCGGTAACAAGCGCGTCGTATCGATGGTGGAATTTGAGAAAGCGAAAGACAAAATCATGATGGGTGCGGAACGTCGCTCCATGGTGATGACGGAAGCGCAGAAAGAGTCCACGGCATACCACGAAGCGGGTCATGCGATTATTGGTCGCCTCGTGCCGGAACACGACCCGGTGCATAAAGTGACGATTATTCCGCGCGGTCGTGCGCTGGGTGTGACCTTCTTCCTGCCTGAAGGCGACGCTATCAGCGCCAGCCGTCAGAAACTGGAAAGCCAGATTTCTACCCTCTACGGTGGTCGTCTGGCAGAAGAGATTATCTACGGTGTGGAACATGTTTCTACCGGTGCGTCCAACGACATTAAAGTGGCGACAAACCTGGCGCGTAACATGGTGACTCAGTGGGGCTTCTCCGACAAACTCGGTCCGCTGCTGTACGCAGAGGAAGAGGGTGAAGTATTCCTGGGCCGTTCTGTGGCTAAAGCGAAACATATGTCCGATGAGACGGCACGTATCATCGACCAGGAAGTTAAATCTCTGGTAGAACGTAACTATGCGCGTGCGCGCCAGATCCTGAACGACAATATGGACATCCTGCATTCGATGAAAGATGCGCTCATGAAATATGAGACCATCGATGCACCGCAGATTGACGACCTGATGGCGCGCCGTGAAGTGCGTCCGCCAGCAGGCTGGGAAGACCCAGGTGCTTCCAATAATTCTGACAACAATGGCACCCCGCGTGCGCCGCGTCCGGTTGATGAACCGCGTACGCCAAATCCGGGCAACACCATGTCAGAACAGTTGGGCGATAAGTAAGCCACTGCTGTTGAAGCGTTTGTCTGTACCTCAAACCCTGGAGCTTGCTCCGGGGTTTTTCATTTCTGTTTAACGATATAGATACCAGGGATTTCGCCATGAAATTATTCGCTCAGGACTCGCATCTCGATCTTTCACATCCCCACGTGATGGGGATCCTGAATGTTACCCCTGACTCCTTCTCTGACGGCGGTGCGCATAACACGCTTATCGAGGCGGTTAAGCACGCGAATTTAATGATTAATGCGGGTGCCACCATCATTGACGTTGGCGGCGAATCGACGCGTCCAGGCGCGGCGGACGTGTCTGTGGAAGAAGAGCTGGCGCGCGTGGTGCCGGTCGTTGAAGCAATCGCACAGCGGTTTGAAGTGTGGATCTCCGTTGACACCTCCAAACCGGAGGTGATCCGTGAAGTGGCGAGAGTAGGCGCTCACATTATCAATGATATCCGTTCACTTACCGAACCGGGGGCGATTGAGGCGGCTGCGGAAACGGGGCTGCCGGTTTGCCTGATGCATATGCAGGGCCAACCAAAAACTATGCAGGACGCGCCGAAGTATGACGATGTCTTTGCCGACGTAAATCGCTTCTTTATTGAGCATATCGAACGCTGTGAACGTGCAGGTATCCCAAAAGAGAAATTGCTGCTCGACCCGGGGTTCGGTTTCGGTAAAAATCTCTCCCACAATTATGCGTTGCTTGCGCGCTTATCGGAATTCCATCATTTTGGCCTGCCGTTACTGGTGGGAATGTCGAGAAAGTCGATGATTGGGCAGTTGCTGAACGTGGGGCCGAGCGAACGCCTGAGCGGCAGCCTGGCCTGCGCGGTGATTGCGGCGATGCAGGGTGCGCACATTATTCGTGTCCATGACGTCAAAGAAACAGTAGAAGCCATGCGTGTGGTGGAAGCCACACTGGCAGCGAAGGAAAACAAACGCTATGAGTAATCGTAAATATTTTGGTACCGACGGTATCCGTGGGCGCGTAGGCGATGCTCCCATCACCCCTGATTTTGTCCTGAAGCTCGGCTGGGCTGCTGGTAAAGTGCTTGCGCGTCATGGCTCACGTAAAATAATCATCGGTAAAGACACCCGTATTTCGGGCTATATGCTGGAGTCCGCCCTGGAAGCGGGTCTGGCGGCTGCGGGACTGTCCGCCTCCTTTACGGGCCCAATGCCAACGCCTGCAGTCGCGTATCTGACGCGCACCTTCCGTGCGGAAGCGGGGATTGTCATTTCAGCTTCTCACAACCCGTTCTACGACAACGGCATTAAATTCTTCTCCATTGATGGCACCAAGCTGCCGGATGACGTGGAAGAAGCTATTGAAGCTGAGATGGAAAAAGAGATTACCTGTGTTGATTCCGCAGAGCTGGGTAAAGCGAACCGTATCGTCGATGCGGCGGGTCGCTATATCGAATTCTGTAAAGGTACCTTCCCGAATGAGCTGAGCCTGGCTCATCTGAAAATTGTGGTGGACTGTGCAAATGGCGCGACCTATCACATCGCCCCGAATGTCTTCCGCGAACTGGGTGCGAAAGTAATCACCATTGGCTGCGAGCCGGATGGTCTGAACATTAATGAGCAGGTGGGGGCAACTGACGTTCGTGCCCTGCAGGCGCGTGTTCTGGCAGAAAAAGCCGATCTGGGTATTGCGCTTGACGGCGACGGTGACCGCGTGATCATGGTCGACCACGAAGGTAACAAGGTCGACGGCGATCAGATCCTCTACATTATTGCCCGTGAGGGCCTGCGTCAGGGCCAGCTGCGCGGCGGTGCGGTAGGTACGCTGATGAGTAACATGGGCCTGGAACTGGCCCTGAAACAGCTCGGTATTCCTTTTGTCCGCGCGAAGGTGGGTGACCGCTATGTGCTGGAAAAACTGCAGGAGAAGGGCTGGCGTATCGGTGCAGAAAACTCGGGTCACGTGATCCTGCTCGACAAAACCACCACCGGTGACGGTATTGTGGCCGCGCTGCAGGTGGTTGCCGCTATGGCGCGCAACCATATGAGCCTGCACGACCTGTGCAGCGGCATGAAAATGTTCCCACAGATCCTGGTAAACGTACGCTTTACTGCCGGTAAAGGCGATCCGCTGGAAAATGAGAACGTCAAAGCGGTGATGGCTGACGTTGAAGCGGCCCTCGGCAATCGTGGACGCGTGCTGCTGCGTAAATCCGGCACTGAACCGCTGATCCGCGTGATGGTGGAAGGTGAAGACGAAGCGCAGGTAACCGAATTCGCGCACCGTATTGCGGATGCTGTAAAAGCTGCATAATCTTGCACGCTAAATGTTTAAAAAGGCGGCGTTTGCCGCCTTTGTTTTAAGCAATTAATGGCTTTTTGCTGTTTTTTTCCGCAGTTGATACAATGCGTCGAAAATGCCCTTGCGAAGGTGATTCGCTTTGGTTAGTATTCACACCCGCTTCAGTGGGAAACAGAAATCCTGCTAATTGGTCGAAGCATTGGTATGCGGCAAATCCGCAAGGAACAGGTTGATTATGTACGAAGCTCTTTTAGTTGTTTTCCTTATTGTAGCCATCGCTCTCGTAGCGCTGATTATGCTGCAGCAAGGTAAAGGCGCTGATATGGGAGCCTCCTTCGGAGCAGGCGCTTCCGGTACGCTGTTCGGTTCAAGTGGTTCTGCGAACTTCATGACCCGCACTACGGCGATTCTGGCTACGCTGTTCTTCATCATCAGCCTAGTGCTTGGCAATATCAACAGCAACAAGACCAGCAAAGGAAGCGAGTGGGAAAATCTGAGCGCGCCAGCGAAAACTGAGCAGACTCAGCCAGCTGCACCGGCTAAGCCAACCAGCGATATCCCGCACTAAGTATTCTGTACCGAGGTGGTGGAATTGGTAGACACGCTACCTTGAGGTGGTAGTGCCCTAACGGGCTTGTGGGTTCGAGTCCCATCCTCGGTACCAATATTCCAGAAAAAAGACGTCGAAAGACGTCTTTTTTTTCGTCTGTAGATTATGTGTTGTTTTTCGTAGGCCCGGTAAGCGCAGCGCCACCGGGCAAAATGGCGGGTGGCGCTGCGCTTACCCGCCCTACGAAAGTCCAAATAAAAAAGGCGTCCCCAGGACGCCTTTTGCATGCTACATCAGCGATTACTTCTTATCGCTATGCTCCAGGTTTTCAACCTGAGGCAGGCCGTTACCGGAATTCGTGGAGAGCAGGCCATTCTCAACATAGTTGAACAGCTTCTCGCGGGTATCGGTAATGTCCAAATTACGCATGGTCAGCTGACCAATACGATCGTCCGGTGAGAACACGGATTCACCTTTCTCCATGGTCAGACGCTCTGCTTTATAGGTCAGGTTGTCAGACACCGTATTCAGAATGGAGTAGTCGTTACCGCGACGCAGTTCCAGGGTCACCTCACCGGTGATCGCGCTTGCCACCCAACGCTGCAGGGCATCACGCAGCATCAGTGCCTGAGGATCGAACCAGCGGCCCTGATACAGCAGTTTACCCAGCTGACGGCCATGAGAGTGATACTGCTCAATGGTATCTTCGTTGTGAATACCGGTCAGCAGGCGCTCGTAAGCGATGTGCAGCAGTGCCATACCCGGGGCTTCATAGATGCCACGGCTTTTCGCTTCGATGATACGGTTTTCAATCTGATCGCTCATGCCCAGGCCGTGACGACCGCCAATCCGGTTAGCTTCCAGCATCAGCTCAACATCGTCTGAGAAGGTTTTACCGTTCAGCGCTACCGGATGGCCGCGTTCGAAACGTACGGTAACTTCTTCAGCCTGGATTTTGACGTTCTCGTCCCAGAACTTCACGCCCATGATCGGGTTAACGATCTTCACGCTGGAGTTCAGGAATTCCAGGTCTTTCGCTTCGTGCGTCGCACCCAGCATGTTGGAGTCGGTGGAGTAGGCTTTCTCGACTGACATCTTATAGTCAAAGCCGCAGGCAATCATAAACTCGGACATCTCATGACGACCACCCAGCTCGTCGATGAAGTCGGTATCCAGCCACGGTTTGTAGATCTGCAGTTCGGCGTTGGTCAGCAGGCCATAACGATAGAAACGTTCAATATCGTTTCCTTTATAGGTGCTGCCGTCACCCCAGATGTTGACGCCGTCTTCTTTCATCGCCGCAACCAGCATGGTGCCGGTAACCGCGCGGCCCAGCGGAGTGGTGTTGAAATAGGTCAGACCGCCGGTTGTGTTATGGAATGCACCACACTGAATAGCTGCGATACCTTCCGCGACCAGTTGCTTACGGCAGTCAATCAGGCGCGCGTTCTCTGCACCATACTCTTTAGCGCGACGAGGAATGGCATCATAGTCGTCCTCATCCGGCTGACCCAGGTTCGCAGTATAAGCATACGGAACCGCTCCCTTCTGGCGCATCCACAGCAGTGCAGCGCTGGTATCCAGGCCGCCTGAGAAAGCGATGCCAATACGTTGTCCTACCGGAAGATGCTTGAGAATCGTCGTCATAGAATAAAACCCTGCTTGATTGACTGATTAGAGACCGCTTTCGCTCTCTTGTGCATTTTTATGCAAAATAAGTGAGTATTCATTTAATCATCTTTTGGCGAAGACCGGAAGAGACTCGTGCGTTTTTTGTAAAAATTTTGGTCCGATCGATCTGGCGGAAGTCGCCTTGACAGGTGGGGTCAACTATCAATATACTAAACGCCGATTTTACGTCCCGTCTTCGGTACCAAATCCCAGCATTATTTGCAAATTCTGTCCAAAACGCGTAGAATTTGCCACGTTTCAGGCGCGGGGTGGAGCAGCCTGGTAGCTCGTCGGGCTCATAACCCGAAGGTCGTCGGTTCAAATCCGGCCCCCGCAACCACTTTCCCATAAAGTTCTTTTTCAAATATACTGTGAAGACTTAGAGCCTTCGTAGCTGGATTTGAAAAAATTCTTTAGGAAAGTGCTCCAGGCCACAGTTGTGGCTATAGGGTTCAGTTATCTAAAGCCCCGATTTATCGGGGTTTTTTGTTATCTGACTACAGAATAACTGGGCTTTACGCCCTTTTTTTATGTCTTGGGGGTGGGCTTGTCCACATTAGAGCAAAAATTAACAGAGATGATTACTGCACCGGTCGAAGCACTGGGCTACGAACTGGTCGGCATCGAATTCGTTCGCGGCCGTACATCGACGCTGCGCATCTATATTGATAGTGAAGATGGCATCAATGTTGATGATTGTGCTGATGTCAGCCACCAGGTGAGTGCGGTTCTTGATGTTGAAGACCCAATTACCGTTGCGTACAACCTGGAAGTTTCCTCACCTGGCCTCGATCGCCCGATGTTCACGGCCGAGCACTATGTGCGCTTTACCGGTGAAGAAGTGGCTCTCGTTCTGCGTATGGCCGTACAGAACCGCCGTAAATGGCAGGGAATTATCAAAGCCGTTGATGGTGAAATGATCACGGTGACAGTCGAAGGCAAAGATGAAGTGTTCGCGCTGAGTAATATCCAGAAGGCGAACCTGGTTCCCCACTTTTAACAGTCTGGATTGAGGTGAAAAGCCCGCGATGAACAAAGAAATTTTGGCTGTTGTTGAAGCCGTCTCCAATGAGAAATCACTGCCGCGTGAGAAGATTTTCGAAGCGCTGGAAAGTGCACTGGCTACAGCAACCAAGAAAAAATACGAACAAGAGATCGATGTTCGCGTAGAAATCGATCGTAAAAGCGGTGACTTCGATACATTCCGTCGTTGGGTAATCGTTGAAGAAGTGACCCAGCCGACCAAAGAGATCACGCTGGAAGCCGCCCGTTTCGAAGACGAAAGTCTGAACGTGGGTGACTACGTTGAAGATCAGATTGAATCTGTGACCTTCGACCGTATCACCACCCAGACCGCTAAACAGGTTATCGTGCAGAAAGTGCGCGAAGCCGAGCGCGCGCTGGTTGTCGATCAGTTCCGCGATCAGGAAGGCGAGATCATCACCGGTGTGGTGAAGAAAGTGAACCGCGACAACATCTCCCTGGAGATCAAATCCGAAGGGTTGCCGGGTAACGCTGAAGCCGTGATCCTGCGTGAAGATATGCTGCCGCGTGAAAACTTCCGTCCAGGCGACCGTATTCGCGGTGTTCTGTACGCCGTTCGCCCTGAAGCGCGTGGTGCACAGCTCTTCGTGACCCGTTCTAAACCAGAAATGCTGGTAGAACTGTTCCGTATTGAAGTACCGGAAATCGGTGAAGAAGTTATTGAGATTAAAGCGGCGGCTCGCGATCCGGGCTCCCGTGCGAAAATTGCGGTGAAAACCAACGACAAGCGTATCGACCCGGTCGGTGCTTGCGTCGGTATGCGCGGTGCGCGCGTCCAGGCTGTTTCTACTGAGCTGGGCGGTGAACGAATTGATATCGTTCTGTGGGATGACAACCCGGCGCAGTTCGTGATCAACGCAATGGCTCCAGCTGATGTGGCGTCTATCGTTGTTGACGAAGACAAACACACCATGGATATCGCTGTTGAAGCGGGCAACCTGGCGCAGGCAATCGGCCGTAACGGTCAGAACGTACGCCTGGCGTCACAGCTGAGCGGCTGGGAACTCAACGTCATGACCGTTGATGACCTGCAGGCTAAGCATCAGGCTGAAGCCCATGCGGCGATCGATACCTTCACCAAATACCTGGATATTGACGAAGATTTCGCCACTGTTCTGGTAGAAGAAGGTTTCTCTACGCTGGAAGAACTGGCCTATGTGCCAATGAAAGAGCTGCTGGAAATTGACGGTCTGGATGAACCAACCGTTGAAGCCCTGCGTGAACGCGCTAAAAACGCACTGACCACCCTGGCACTGGCTCAGGAAGAAAGCCTTGGCGATAAGAAGCCGGCTGATGACCTGCTGAATCTGGAAGGTCTTGATCGTGCGATTGCGTTCAAGCTGGCTGCCCGTGGTGTTTGTACGCTGGAAGATCTCGCTGAGCAAGGCGTTGATGACCTGGCTGATATCGAAGGTTTAACCGACGAGAAAGCCGGCGAGCTCATCATGGCCGCACGTAATATTTGCTGGTTCGGCGACGAAGCGTAATAAACTGTAGCAGGAAGGAACAGCATGACTGATGTAACTGTAAAATCGCTGGCTGCTGAGATTCAGACCTCCGTGGACCGCCTGGTACAGCAATTTGCTGATGCAGGGATCCCGAAGTCCGCTGATGACTCGGTGACCGCGCAAGAAAAACAAACCTTGTTAACGCACCTGAACCGTGAACACGGTTCTACGCCTGACAAGTTAACGCTGCAGCGCAAAACGCGTAGCACGTTAAACATCCCTGGTACCGGTGGTAAAAGCAAATCGGTACAAATTGAAGTCCGCAAGACGCGCACCTTTGTAAAACGTGATCCGCAAGAGGCAGAACGCCTTGCCGCGGAAGAGCAGGCACAGCGTGAAGCGGAAGAACAAGCTCAGCGTGAGGCGGAAGCAGCCGCCAAACGTGAAGCAGAATTAAAAGCTGAACGTGAGGCCGCAGAAAAAGCGAAACGCGACGCAAGTGATAAAGTGAAGCGTGACGCTGCGGAAAAAGACAAAGTGAGCAATCAACAGACAGACGAAATGACCAAAACCGCCCAGGCTGAAAAAGCCCGCCGTGAAAATGAAGCTGCCGAGCTGAAGCGTAAAGCGGAAGAAGAAGCCCGCCGTAAGCTGGAAGAAGAAGCTCGCCGCGTCGCCGAAGAAGCGCGTCGTATGGCTGAAGAAAATGAGAAGAACGGTGTTGATACCGTTGAGCAGTCTGAAGACACCAGCGACTATCACGTGACCACTTCTCAGCATGCGCGTCAGGCTGAAGATGATAACGATCGTGAAGTTGAAGGCGGTCGTGGCCGTGGTCGTAATGCAAAAGCAGTGCGTCCGGCGAAAAAAGGCAACAAGCACGCTGAATCTAAAGCTGACCGTGAAGAAGCACGCGCGGCTGTTCGTGGCGGTAAAGGCGGCAAGCGTAAAGGTTCCGCTCTGCAGCAGGGCTTCCAGAAGCCAGCTCAGGCCGTTAACCGTGACGTTGTGATCGGCGAAACCATTACCGTTGGCGAACTGGCGAACAAGATGGCGGTTAAAGGCTCTCAGGTCATCAAAGCGATGATGAAGCTGGGCGCTATGGCAACCATCAACCAGGTGATCGATCAGGAAACTGCACAGCTGGTTGCGGAAGAAATGGGTCACAAAGTTATCCTGCGTCGTGAAAACGAGCTGGAAGAAGCGGTAATGAGCGACCGTGACACAGGTGCTGCGGCAGAACCGCGCGCACCGGTAGTGACCATCATGGGTCACGTTGACCACGGTAAAACCTCTCTGCTTGACTACATTCGCTCTACCAAGGTTGCCTCTGGCGAAGCGGGTGGTATTACCCAGCACATCGGTGCATACCACGTAGAAACTGACAACGGTATGATCACCTTCCTGGATACCCCGGGTCACGCCGCGTTTACCTCAATGCGTGCTCGTGGTGCTCAGGCGACGGATATCGTTGTTCTGGTTGTTGCTGCAGACGACGGCGTCATGCCGCAGACCATCGAAGCTATCCAGCACGCGAAAGCAGCGGGTGTGCCGGTTGTGGTTGCAGTGAACAAGATCGATAAGCCAGAAGCGGATCCCGATCGTGTTAAAAACGAACTTTCCCAGTACGGTATTCTGCCGGAAGAGTGGGGCGGCGAAAGCCAGTTCGTACACGTGTCTGCGAAAGCGGGTACCGGTATCGACGAACTGCTGGACGCGATCCTGCTGCAGGCCGAAGTTCTGGAGCTGAAAGCCATCCGTAACGGTATGGCGAGCGGTGCGGTTATCGAATCCTTCCTGGATAAAGGACGTGGCCCGGTTGCTACCGTTCTGGTTCGCGAAGGTACGCTGCATAAAGGCGATATCGTTCTGTGCGGTTTCGAATACGGTCGCGTTCGTGCAATGCGTAACGAACTGGGTCAGGAAGTGCTGGAAGCAGGTCCGTCCATTCCAGTTGAAATCCTGGGTCTGTCCGGTGTTCCGGCTGCTGGTGACGAAGTGACCGTGGTGCGTGACGAGAAGAAAGCGCGTGAAGTGGCACTTTATCGTCAGGGTAAATTCCGTGAAGTTAAACTGGCTCGTCAGCAGAAATCTAAACTCGAGAACATGTTTGCCAACATGACCGATGGCGAAGTTCACGAAGTGAACATCGTTCTGAAAGCCGATGTTCAGGGTTCTGTGGAAGCGATCTCCGACTCCTTGCTGAAACTGTCTACCGACGAAGTGAAAGTGAAGATCATCGGTTCTGGCGTAGGTGGTATCACCGAAACCGACGCGACCCTGGCTGCTGCGTCCAACGCTATCCTGGTTGGTTTCAACGTTCGTGCGGATGCGTCTGCGCGTAAAGTGATTGAAGCCGAAAGCCTGGATCTGCGTTACTACTCCGTCATCTATAACCTGATCGACGAAGTGAAAGCAGCGATGAGCGGCATGCTGTCTCCTGAGCTGAAACAGCAGATCATCGGTCTGGCTGAAGTACGTGACGTGTTCAAATCACCGAAATTCGGTGCAATCGCGGGCTGTATGGTTACCGAAGGTAACATCAAGCGTCACAACCCAATCCGCGTACTGCGTGACAACGTGGTTATCTACGAAGGCGAGCTGGAATCCCTGCGCCGCTTCAAAGATGACGTTAACGAAGTCCGTAACGGCATGGAATGTGGTATCGGCGTGAAGAACTACAACGACGTTCGCGTTGGCGATATGATCGAAGTGTTCGAGATCATCGAAATTCAGCGTACCATCGCTTAATTTTCGATTGTAAGCCGGGATCGCCTCGCGCCACCCGGCAATAATTTCAAAAAGGGGCTTTAGCCCCTTTTTTGTCTGGAGAATTTATTATGGCGAAAGAATTTGGTCGCCCTCAGCGCGTAGCGCAGGAAATGCAGAAAGAGATCGCGCTCATTCTGCAACGTGAAATCAAAGACCCGCGCGTCGGCATGATGACCACCGTTTCCGGTGTCGAAATGTCCCGCGATTTGGCCTATGCAAAAGTGTTCGTTACTTTCCTGAACGATCAGGACGAAGCGGCAGTGAAAAACGGCATTAAAGCGCTGCAGGAAGCGTCTGGTTTCATCCGCTCTCTGCTCGGCAAGGCGATGCGCCTGCGTATCGTGCCTGAACTGACCTTCTTCTACGACAACTCGCTGGTTGAAGGTATGCGTATGTCCAACCTGGTGACCAGCGTGGTTAAACATGACGATGAGCGTCGTGTTAACCCGGCGGACGACAGCAAGGAGGACTGATGAGTCGTCCTCGTCGTCGTGGTCGCGACGTGCATGGTGTGCTGCTGCTGGATAAACCCCAGGGCGCTTCCAGCAACGACGTGCTGCAAAAAGTTAAGCGTATTTATAACGCCAACCGTGCGGGCCACACCGGCGCGCTCGATCCGCTGGCAACCGGCATGCTGCCGGTCTGCCTGGGAGAGGCGACAAAGTTTTCCCAATACCTGCTCGACTCCGATAAGCGTTACCGCGTTATCGCTAAGCTGGGCCAGCGCACGGATACCTCCGACGCGGATGGTCAGGCAGTTGAAGAGCGACCGGTGACGTTCAGCGCGGAACAGCTTGATGCGGCGCTGGAGAGTTTCCGTGGTGACACGATGCAGGTGCCGTCGATGTATTCGGCGCTGAAGTATCAGGGAAAAAAACTCTACGAATATGCGCGCCAGGGCATTGAAGTCCCGCGTGAAGCCCGTCCGATTACCGTGTATGAGCTGCTGTTTATTCGCCACGAAGGTGATGAGCTGGAGCTGGAAGTACACTGTTCGAAAGGGACCTATATTCGCACCATCATTGACGACCTCGGTGAAAAGCTGGGCTGCGGCGCGCATGTGATTTACCTGCGCCGTCTGGCTGTGAGCAAGTACCCGGTGGAGCGGATGGTGACCCTGGAACATCTGCGCGAGCTGGTAGAACAGGCGGAAGCGCAGGGGATCGCGCCGGCGGATTTGCTGGATCCACTGCTAATGCCGATGGACAGTCCGGCAGCGGACTTCCCGGTCGTTAATCTTCCTTTAACATCGTCCGTTTACTTTAAGAACGGCAACCCGGTTCGTACGGCGGAAGCGCCGCTGGAAGGCCTGGTACGTGTGACCGAAGGTGACGAAGGGAAATTCATCGGTATGGGCGAAATGGATGGCGAAGGGCGCGTTGCGCCGCGTCGTCTGGTCGTCGAATATCCGGTCGACGCGTGACGGTGATAACGGCTCACCTTGCGATAAGCAGGGGAGACGAGTAGAATATCGCCGCTTAACGCCTGGTAAATTGTTTAACAATCTGCGGGGCGTACATGGGATCGCTGAATTAGAGATCGGCATCCTTACATTCTTTATACTTTGGAGTTTGAAAATGTCTCTAAGCGTTGAAGCTAAAGCTAAAATCGTTTCTGAGTTTGGTCGTGGTACTAACGACAGCGGTTCTACCGAAGTTCAGGTTGCACTGCTGACTGCACAGATTAACCACCTGCAGGGTCACTTTGCAGAGCACAAAAAAGATCACCACAGCCGTCGTGGTCTGCTGCGTATGGTTTCTCAGCGTCGTAAACTGCTCGACTACCTGAAACGTAAAGATGTTGCACGCTACACCGCGCTGATCGAGCGTCTGGGTCTGCGTCGCTAATTCTTGCGAGTTTCAGAAAAGGGGGCCTGATGGCCCCTTTTTTCAACCAGACGGCAGCAATTCACTGGAAACTATTGTATTGTTGCTATAAATGATCTTCATTGCAGAGGTTCGCGCGGCTAATGAGAGGCTTCACCCATGGGGGTGTTGGTTGTCATTAGTCGCGAGGATGCGAAGAAGGTCGGGTTAAAACGACAGCACACCGGTGGTGTGCTTTCAAACATTTAAGAAAGGACAGAACTTTGCTGAATCCGATCGTTCGTAAATTCCAGTATGGTCAACATACCGTCACGCTGGAAACCGGCATGATGGCTCGTCAGGCTACTGCTGCCGTTATGGTAAGCATGGATGACACAGCGGTATTCGTTACCGTTGTTGGCCAGAAAAAAGCTAAACCAGGTCAGGACTTCTTCCCGCTGACCGTTAACTACCAGGAGCGTACCTACGCTGCCGGTAAAATCCCGGGTGGCTTCTTCCGTCGTGAAGGCCGTCCAAGCGAAGGCGAAACCCTGATCGCGCGTCTGATTGACCGCCCGGTTCGTCCGCTGTTCCCGGAAGGCTTCGTTAACGAAGTACAGGTTATCGCGACCGTTGTTTCCGTTAACCCACAGGTTAACCCAGACATTGTTGCCATGATTGGCGCATCCGCTGCCCTGTCACTGTCTGGTATTCCATTCAATGGCCCAATCGGTGCCGCGCGCGTTGGCTACATCAACGACCAGTACGTGTTGAACCCAACTCAGGAAGAGCTGAAAGAAAGTAAGCTGGACCTGGTTGTTGCGGGTACTGAAGCAGCTGTGCTGATGGTTGAATCCGAAGCTGAACTGCTGAGCGAAGACCAGATGCTGGGTGCTGTGGTCTTCGGCCATGACCAGCAGCAGATCGTTATCCAGAACATCAACGATCTGGTGAAAGAAGCCGGTAAACCACGTTGGGACTGGCAGCCAGAAGCGGCAAACGACGCGCTGAACGCACGCGTTGCAGCTCTGGCAGAATCTCGTCTGAGCGATGCGTACCGCATCACTGACAAGCAGGAGCGTTACGCTCAGGTTGACGTGATCAAATCTGAAGTAACCGCGACCCTGGTTGCCGAAGACGAAACGCTGGACGCTAACGAAATTGGCGAAATCCTGCACGCAATCGAGAAAAACGTTGTTCGTAGCCGCGTTCTGGCAGGCGAGCCGCGTATCGATGGCCGTGAAAAAGACATGATCCGTGGACTTGACGTGCGTACTGGCGTTCTGCCACGTACTCACGGTTCCGCGCTGTTCACCCGTGGCGAAACGCAGGCGCTGGTTACCGCGACTCTGGGTACGGCACGTGACGCACAGATCATCGACGAACTGATGGGCGAGCGCACTGACAGCTTCCTGTTCCACTACAACTTCCCTCCGTACTCCGTAGGCGAAACCGGTATGGTTGGCTCGCCGAAGCGTCGTGAAATTGGTCACGGTCGTCTGGCGAAGCGTGGCGTGCTGGCAGTAATGCCAGAAGCAGACAAATTCCCGTACACCGTACGTGTGGTGTCTGAAATCACCGAATCCAACGGTTCCTCTTCCATGGCTTCAGTATGTGGTGCTTCTCTGGCGCTGATGGATGCAGGCGTGCCAATCAAAGCCGCCGTTGCGGGTATCGCAATGGGCCTGGTGAAAGAAGGCGACAACTTCGTTGTTCTGTCTGACATTCTGGGTGACGAAGACCACCTGGGTGATATGGACTTCAAAGTGGCGGGTTCCCGCGACGGTATCTCTGCGCTGCAGATGGATATCAAAATTGAAGGTATCACCAAAGAGATTATGCAGGTTGCTCTGAACCAGGCTAAAGGTGCGCGTCTGCACATCCTGGGCGTGATGGAACAGGCGATTAACGCGCCGCGTGGCGACATTTCTCAGTTCGCTCCACGTATCCACACCATCAAGATCAACCCAGACAAGATCAAAGATGTTATCGGTAAGGGCGGCTCCGTAATCCGTGCGCTGACCGAAGAGACTGGCACCACCATCGAAATCGAAGATGACGGTACTGTGAAGATCGCAGCAACCGACGGCGAGAAAGCGAAATTCGCGATCCGTCGCATCGAAGAAATCACTGCAGAGATCGAAGTGGGCCGCGTCTACGCAGGTAAAGTGACCCGTATCGTTGACTTTGGCGCGTTCGTTGCCATCGGTGGCGGTAAAGAAGGTCTGGTTCACATTTCTCAGATCGCTGACAAGCGCGTTGAGAAAGTGACCGATTACCTGCAGATGGGTCAGGAAGTACCGGTTAAAGTTCTGGAAGTTGATCGCCAGGGCCGTATCCGTCTGAGCATTAAAGAAGCAACCGAGCAGTCTCAGCCAGCTGCTGCGCCAGAAGCACAGGCAGCAGAACAGCAAGGCGAGTAAGTTGCCATTTGCCCTCCGCTTTGCGGAGGGCCTATTATCAGGCAGGACGCCTTGTTAAGCCACCGGGGGACAGGACGTTCATCCAATAGTTGTCTTCGGGAGTGGGAAATGAAGCCTTTTTTGCGCTGGTGTTTCGTTGCGACAGCTTTAACGCTGGCAGGATGCAGCAACTCTGCCTGGCGTAAGAGCGAAGTCCTCGCAGTGCCATTGCAACCGACTTTGCAGCAAGAAGTGATTCTGGCACGCATGGAACAAATACTTGCCAGTCGGGCTTTAACCGATGAAGAACGCGCACAGCTTTTATATGAGCGCGGAGTGTTGTATGATAGTCTTGGTCTGAGGGCACTGGCGCGAAATGATTTTTCACAAGCGCTGGCTATCCGACCTGATATGCCTGAAGTATTCAATTACTTAGGCATTTATTTAACGCAGGCAGGCAATTTTGATGCTGCCTATGAAGCGTTTGATTCTGTACTTGAGCTTGATCCAACTTACAACTACGCGCACTTGAATCGCGGTATCGCATTGTATTACGGCGGTCGTGATAAGTTAGCGCAAGATGATCTGCTGGCGTTTTATCAAGACGATCCTAATGATCCTTTCCGTAGCCTGTGGCTTTACATCGTTGAGCGGAAGCTCGATGAGAAGCAGGCAAAAGAGGCACTGAAACAGCGCTTCGATAAATCGGACAAGGAACAGTGGGGATGGAACATTGTCGAGTTCTACCTGGGCAACATTAGCGAAGCAACGCTGATGGAACGCCTCAAGGCGGACGCAACGGATAACACCTCGCTCGCTGAGCATCTCAGTGAAACCAACTTCTATTTAGGTAAGTACTACCTAAGTCTGGGGGATATGGACAGCGCTACGGCACTGTTCAAATTAGCGGTTGCTAACAACGTACACAACTTCGTTGAGCACCGTTATGCATTGTTGGAATTATCGCTCTTGGGCCAGGAGCATGACGACCTGGCAGAATCGGACCAGCAATAGCTGACGACATAAACATCAGCCCGTAATCTTTTGATTGCCATCACCTTAACTGGTGAGGGCGTTGTTGTTCGTCAATACACCTACTTTGAGCCGGTTCACACTTTTCAATGAAAATTGCTAATCATTTTCACGATGAGCTAAGTAGACTGGCCGCCATTGACATTGAGGCACTCGTACTACATGGCTGAATTCGAAACCACTTTTGCAGATCTGGGCCTGAAGGCTCCTATCCTTGAAGCCCTTAACGATCTGGGTTACGAAAAACCATCTCCGATCCAGGCTGAGTGTATCCCACACCTGCTTTCTGGTCGTGACGTGCTGGGCATGGCCCAGACTGGTAGCGGTAAAACTGCAGCATTCTCGCTGCCGCTGCTGAACAACATTGATCCGGACCTGCGTGCACCGCAGATCCTCGTCCTGGCTCCAACCCGTGAACTGGCTGTTCAGGTTGCAGAAGCAATGACGGAATTCTCTAAACATATGCGCGGCGTAAACGTGGTAGCCCTGTACGGCGGCCAGCGTTATGACGTGCAGTTACGCGCCCTGCGCCAGGGTCCACAGATTGTTGTCGGTACGCCGGGCCGTCTGCTGGATCACCTGAAGCGCGGTACTCTGGACCTCTCTAAACTGAGCGGCCTGGTGCTGGATGAAGCAGATGAAATGCTGCGTATGGGCTTCATCGAAGACGTCGAAACCATCATGGCGCAGATCCCGGACGGTCATCAGACCGCGCTGTTCTCTGCCACCATGCCAGAAGCGATTCGTCGTATCACCAAACGCTTCATGAAAGATCCGCAGGAAGTGCGTATTCAGTCCAGCGTAACCACTCGCCCGGACATCAGCCAGAGCTACTGGTCTGTGTACGGCATGCGTAAAAACGAAGCGCTGGTACGTTTCCTGGAAGCGGAAGATTTTGATGCGGCGATTATTTTCGTTCGCACCAAAAACGCGACCCTGGAAGTGGCTGAAGCCCTGGAGCGTAGTGGCTACAACAGCGCAGCGCTGAACGGCGACATGAACCAGGCTCTGCGTGAGCAGACTCTGGAGCGTCTGAAAGACGGTCGTCTGGATATCCTGATTGCAACCGACGTGGCAGCACGTGGTCTGGACGTTGAGCGTATCAGCCTGGTTGTTAACTATGACATCCCGATGGATTCCGAGTCTTACGTTCACCGTATCGGTCGTACCGGTCGTGCGGGTCGTGCTGGCCGTGCGTTGCTGTTCGTTGAGAACCGCGAGCGTCGTCTGCTGCGTAACATCGAACGCACCATGAAGCTGACCATTCCAGAAGCGGACCTGCCAAACGCAGAGCTGCTGGGCAAACGCCGTCTGGAAAAATTCGCCGCTAAAGTACAGCAGCAGCTGGAAAGCAGCGATCTGGATCAGTACCGTGCGCTACTGTCGCAGATTCAGCCTGTTGCTGAAGGCGAAGAGCTGGACATGGAAACCCTGGCCGCAGCACTGCTGAAAATGGCTCAGGGCGAACGTAGCCTGATCGTGCCACCAGATGCGCCGATGCGTCCTAAGCGTGAATTCCGTGACCGTGACGATCGCTTCGAACGTCGTGGCGACCGTAACGATCGTGGCCCACGTGGTGACCGTCCAGAGCGTGGTGGTGAAGACCGTCCACGTCGTGAACGTCGCGACGCAGGTGACATGGAACTGTACCGCATTGAAGTGGGCCGTGATGATGGCGTTGAAGTTCGTCACATCGTTGGCGCGATCGCTAACGAAGGCGACATCAGCAGCCGTTACATCGGTAACATCAAGCTGTTCGCATCCCACTCTACCATCGAGCTGCCAAAAGGCATGCCGGGCGAAGTGCTGCAGCACTTTACGCGTACCCGCATCCTGAACAAGCCGATGAACATGCAGCTGCTGGGTGATGCGCAGCCACGTCCTGACCGTGGCGGCGAACGTCGTGGCGGTGGTCGCGGTTTCGGCGGTGAGCGTCGTGAAGGCGGTCGCAGCGAAGGTCGCGGTGGTGAAGGCCGTCGTTTCTCCGGCGAGCGCCGCGAAAGCCGTGGCCCGCGTCGTGAAGAAGGCACCAGCCGTCGTCGTTTCGGTGACGCGTAAGCCTTACGCTTCTGACGTAAAGTAAAATATACAGCCCCGATTCATGCGATCGGGGCTTTTTTTATTCCTTTTGTACTCTTGTACTGGTACAGTGCGTCACATTAAAATGCAGAACCGTATGATTGACTGGAGAAAAGGCTGTATGGCGACACTAACCACCACCCAAACGTCACCTTCGCTGCTTGGCGGCGTGGTGATCATCGGCGGAACCATTATAGGTGCCGGGATGTTTTCCCTGCCCGTGGTCATGTCCGGTGCGTGGTTCTTCTGGTCGCTGGCCGCGCTGGTCTTTACCTGGTTCTGTATGCTCCATTCCGGGCTGATGATCCTCGAGGCGAACCTGAACTACAGGATTGGCTCCAGTTTCGACACCATCACCAAAGATCTGCTGGGCAAAGGCTGGAATCTGGTGAACGGGCTGTCCATCGCGTTTGTGCTGTATATCCTCACCTACGCGTATATTTCAGCGAGCGGCTCGATTCTGCATCACACCTTCTCGGAGATGTCGCTGAACGTTCCGGCGCGTCTGGCGGGGCTATGTTTTGCGCTGGCTGTGGCGTTTATCGTCTGGATGAGTACCAAAGCGGTTAGCCGCATGACGGCAATCGTACTGGGCGCGAAGGTCATCACCTTCTTCCTGACCTTCGGCAGTCTGTTGGGGCACGTGACGCCCGCCACGCTGTTTAACGTCGCCGAAGTGAACACCTCCTACACGCCTTACCTGCTGATGACCCTGCCGTTCTGTCTGGCGTCGTTCGGCTACCACGGTAACGTGCCGAGCCTGATGAAGTACTACGGCAAAGATCCGCGTACCATTGTGAAGTGTCTGGTCTATGGAACGCTGCTGGCGCTGGGGCTGTATGTGATTTGGCTGCTAGGGACGATGGGCAACATCCCGCGTCCGGAATTTATCGGCATTGCCCAGAAGGGCGGTAACATTGACGTGCTGGTGCAGGCGCTGAGCGGCGTGCTGAACAGCCGCAGCCTGGATCTGCTGCTGGTTATCTTCTCTAACTTTGCGGTGGCGAGCTCTTTCCTCGGCGTGACGCTGGGCCTGTTTGACTACCTGGCGGATCTGTTTGGCTTTGATGATTCTGCGATGGGGCGCTTCAAAACCGCGCTGCTGACCTTCCTGCCGCCGATTGTGGGCGGCCTGCTGTGGCCGAACGGTTTCCTGTACGCCATCGGCTATGCAGGGCTGGCGGCAACCATCTGGGCGGCAATTGTGCCCGCGCTGCTGGCACGTAAATCACGTAAACGCTTCGGCAGCCCGAAATTCCGCGTCTGGGGCGGCAAGCCGATGATTGCACTGATCCTGGTGTTTGGGGTAGGTAACGCACTGGTCCACGTGCTGTCGACTTTTAACCTGCTGCCTGTCTATCAGTAAACGCAAAGCCCGGTGGCGCTACGCTTACCGGGCCTACAGGGATCGCGTAGGCCGGATAAGGCGAACCCGCCATCCGGCAAAAACCTACCCCACCAACTCCTCTTTCACCTGCATCGCCAGCTCAAACGAGTGCAAACGCGCCTGGTGATCGAAAATCTGGCCGTTAACCATAATTTCATCCGCCTGCGTTTCGCGCAGCACCACCTCCAGCCCGTGACGCACTTTCGCTTTATCGCCTACCAGCGACATGCTCAGCGCCTGCTGCACGCCATACTGTTCGGAGGCTGACCACAGCTGATGCATATTCTCCACCGGTGGCGGAAGCTGGCCCGTTTCACCGCGACGCAGCTTCACAAACGCCTGCTGCATGGAGGTAAACAGGAATTCCGCGTCGCGATTGCTGTCGGCGGCAACGATGTTGATACACACCATCGCGTACGGCTTCTCCAGACGCTCGGACGGTTTGAAGTTCGTGCGGTAGAGATGCAGCGCCTGATGCAGCATATCCGGCGCGAAGTGCGAGGCAAATGCAAACGGTAGCCCCAGTTGGGCGGCAAGCTGCGCGCTGTAGAGGCTCGAGCCCAGCAGCCACACCGGGATCTTCTCGCCGTAGCCCGGTACCGGACGCACGTGCGGGTTCGGATCGCGCGCGTCGAACCAGTCCACCAGTTCGGCCACGTCGCGCGGGAAGTTGTCGATATCGCCGCTCATATGGCGACGCAGGGCACGCATAGTCGGCTGGTCGCTGCCCGGCGCACGGCCAAGCCCTAAATCGATACGGCCCGGATAGAGGGTATTCAGGGTGCCAAACTGCTCGGCGATCACCAGAGGAGCGTGGTTTGGCAGCATCACGCCGCCGGATCCCAGGTGCAGTGTGGTGGTGTTTGCCGCCAGATAACCAATCAGTACCGAGGTGGCGGCGCTGGCGATGCCCACCATGTTGTGGTGTTCGGCCAGCCAGTAGCGGTGATAGCCACGCTTTTCGGCCAGCTGAGCCAGATCCAGAGAGTGCGAAAAGGCTTCTCTTGCCGAGGAGCCTTGTGGGATCGGCGCCAGATCCAGCACCGAAAACGGAATGGTTTTGTCAGTCATAACAGCTCACTTTGTCGACGGTGAATCTTTAATACTGCATTAAAAAATGATAACCGTTGTTAACAAAGTGAGCCTTTTTTAGGCCTGAAGTTCCAGTCCTGCGAGCCGTCGCCAGTAGCCGTTACAGTCGCTGTTTGCCGTAAGCGGCAGCGGAGCAGCACCGTTTTCGTTGGCGCGGAAGGCATCCAGCATCGAAAACACGCCGTTATCGAGCGGTGACAGGCGCACCATATCCACCAGCCCGTCCATAGACGCCAGCTCGTTGCCGAGGTTATAGACATAGCCGCTCATGGTCTGAATGCCGTTGAGAACAAACACCTGCTGGTT
This sequence comes from Enterobacter sp. PI-10, assembly GCF_027947695.1. Taxonomy (NCBI): domain Bacteria; kingdom Pseudomonadati; phylum Pseudomonadota; class Gammaproteobacteria; order Enterobacterales; family Enterobacteriaceae; genus Enterobacter; species Enterobacter sp. PI-10. The sequence continues at coordinate 120,835 of NZ_JAJNOG010000008.1, forward strand.
CTCCTGGGACAGCATGCTGCGTCCGTTTGGGTACTTAATACAGCAGGTTTCGCACTCGTCTTTTGGACGGTCTTCCGAGCGTGCGGTAAAGCAGCGGGCGGAATAGGCCAGCGGCAGATGCCCGTAGCTCAGCACTTCAACTTCAAACTTGTTACGAATGCCCAACTCTTCGCACTGGGTCAGCAGGTTTGCCAGCCAGTCGCGGGAGAGCTCAACAGGCATACACCAGCGCGTCATCCCCTGTTTGAGCAGCAGGCGCAGGGTCACGGCGTTATAACAGTTCAGGGCATGGCCCGCGACAAACGGCAGCCTGCGTTCGGCGCACATGTTCACCACGCCGAGATCGCTCGCCTCCAGCAGGAACTCGCCGTTCTCTACGTAGCGTTTCAGCTCGCCCAGTTCAGAAGAGGCCTGCACCAGCGCGAGCGTGGAGAGCACGACCTGTTTGCCGCTGCCGGCCAGGTTTTTCGCCATATCAAGCCAGTCGCCCACTTTGGTGGCGCGACGTTTGCTGCACACCGCTTCGCCGAGGTAAATCACATCGGCGCTGCTGGAGGCAGCCTGTTGGTAAAAATCTTCCAGCGTCTCTTTTGGCCAGTAGTAAAGCACCGGCCCTAATGAATATTTCATGATTTTCTCACTGCCATTTACGGTGATACGCGCCCAGCGTGGTTTGCGTGCCTTCGGACATCGATCCGAGCGTTTCCATCCAGGCCTGCTGCGGGGCGTAGTTCTGCGGGTCCGCCATGCAGCGGTCGATGGCCTGACGCCACACTTTCGCCACCTGGCTCACGTAGGCCGGGCTGCGCTGGCGACCTTCGATTTTCACCGAGGCAATATTGGCCGCCAGCAGTTCAGGCAGCAGCTCGAGCGTATTAAGGCTGGTAGGCTCTTCGAGCGCGTGGTAGCGCTCGCCGTCGACCAGATAGCGGCCTTTACACAGCGTCGGATAACCGGCGTTTTCACCATCCTGATAGCGGTCAATCAGCACCTCATTCAGACGAGATTCCAGCCCCTGCGGCGTTTGCTGCCAGCGAACGAAGCGGGCAGGGGAGCAGGCCCCGACGGTATTCGGTGACTCTCCGGTCAAATACGAGGAAAGATAGCAACGGCCTTCGGCCATAATGCACAGGCTGCCAAAGGCAAAAACTTCCAGCGGCACTGGCGTGACGCGCGCGAGTTGCTTAACCTGATGAATAGAGAGCACGCGCGGCAGCACCACGCGGGCTACGTCAAAGTTTCGGTGATAAAATCGTACGGCCTCCTCGTTGGTGGCAGATGCCTGAACAGAGACGTGGCGCTCAATATGGGGATAGCGTTCTGCCGCATACTCAAGCATGGCGAGGTCGGCCAGAATCAGCGCATCGGCACCCAGCTGTGCCGCCATATCCACCGCGCGCTGCCAGCGGGCGTAGCCGTCAGGATGAGCAAAGGTATTGATGGCGATATGCAGCTTGCGGCGGTGCTGGTGAACGAAGTTAACGGCTTCCTGAAGCTTTTTCTCCGTAAAGTTGAGGCCGGCAAAATGGCGGGCGTTGGTGTCATCTTTCAGCCCGATATAGACCGCATCGGCCCCATTTTCGATGGCCGCCTTAAGCGCCGGAAGATTTCCGGCTGGGCAGAGCAGCTCCATAATTTATCCTGATGTTGTCGATCGCAAAAATGTTAACGAGCTGGGATTTTAATTAACCCATACGCGACAATTTTTGATTTAAGGCAGCTAATGGCGTATTGATGGCACCAATAATGAGGTACGACGGACGATGGTTTGTTGATTTACGCCGCTATGTTGCGCTTCGGATATGGCAAAATAGCAGGACTATAGATATCAGGGAGTAAAGCTCGTGCTGGATAAACTGCGTTCACGTCTCGTACAATTTGGTCCATCAATGCTGAGCGTGCCGGTCAAGCTGTCGCCGTTCGCGCTTAAACGCCAGGTGCTGGAGCAGGTCCTGAGCTGGCAGTTCCGCCAGGCGCTGCAGGATGGCGAGCTGGAGTTCCTGGAAGGCCGCTGGTTAAGCATTGAGGTGCGTGACATCGGGCTGCGCTGGTTTACCTCCGTTGAGAATGACCAGCTCATCGTACGCGAAACCGCCGAGGCGGACGTGAGCTTTAGCGCCAACGCCAGCGATCTGCTGATGATCGCCGCGCGCAAGCAGGATCCGGATACGCTCTTCTTCCAGCGCCGTCTGGTGATTGAAGGCGACACGGAGCTGGGCCTGTACGTGAAGAATTTAATGGATGCCATTGAGCTGGAGCAGATGCCGAAAGCGCTGCGCGTGATGCTAATGCAAATGGCAGATTTCGTTGAGGCCGGGCTGAAAACCCCGCCGGACGGTAAACACACTTCAGTAGGTGAGCCATGCTGATTCGAGTCGAAATTGGGATTGATGCGCCGGGGATCGATGCGTTGTTGCGCCGAGCCTTTACGAGCGATGCCGAAGCCCAACTGGTCCACGATCTTCGCGAAGACGGCCTGATTACGCTGGGGCTGGTTGCCACCGATGACGAAGGTCAGGTGGTGGGCTATGTTGCCTTCAGTCCGGTAACCGTTCAGGGCGAAGAGCTGCAGTGGGTAGGCATGGCGCCGCTGGCGGTGGATGAAAACTATCGCGGGCAAGGGCTGGCGCGTCAGCTGGTCTATGAAGGGCTGGATTCGCTCAATGAGTTCGGCTATGCGGCCGTTGTAACGCTGGGCGATCCGGCGTTCTATGGCCGTTTAGGCTTCGAGCAGGCCGCGCGTTACGATCTGCGCTGCCGCTGGCCGGGTACGGAATCCGCTTTCCAGGTACACCGTCTGGCGGACGACGCGCTTAACGGCGTCAATGGGCTTGTCGAGTACCACGACCATTTCAACCGCTTTTAATCAGGCTCTCGCGTAGCGCCTCAAAGGAGCCGTCTCCGGTCACGAGGCGCTCTTTCTGGCGCTTCGTCAGCTGTTTGATGCGGTATTCCAGCCTGAGTGCCAGCGATCGGTCACCGACGGGCGCCGAAAAGGCGAGCTGTAATTCCCCTTTCCCCCGCAGCGCTTTTGCCCCTTTCCCCGTTTGATGTTGTAAAAAACGCCGCGCCACATCGGTGGTTATCCCGGTGTAGAGTGCGTTATCAGCGGTTCGGACAAGATAGAGAAACCAGCACACGGTAAACAGATTCAGTATGTTAAGGTGAACGCACCATAGCATGAGAGAGAACGAAAATGGAAACACTGGCAGCCATCAACCGCTGGCTGGCGAAGCAGCACGTCGTCACCTGGTGCGTCTACAGCGAGGGTGAGATGTGGTGCGCAAACGCGTTTTACTACTACGATCCGGAGCGCGTCGCGTTTTATGTTATGAGCGAAGACAAAACGCGTCATGCGCAGATGACCGGCCAGCAGGCTAAGGTCGCGGGCACGGTGAACGGCCAGCCGAAAACGGTCGCGCTGATCCGCGGCGTGCAGTTTAAAGGGGAGATCCGTCGTCTGGACGGAGAAGAGAGCGACGCGCGTCGTAAGCACTACACGCGCCGCTTTCCGGTTGCCGCTGCGCTAAAAGCCCCAGTGTGGGAAATCCGCCTCGATGAGCTGAAATTTACCGACAACACCCTGGGCTTTGGCAAGAAGCTGCACTGGCTACGCGCCGAGCAGGCGTAGCGCTTCGCGGTTAAACGCCGGGAGATCGTCCGGGGTCCGGCTGGTGATCAGCTGGTCTTTGTCGTTGACCACCTCCTGATCGTAAAACTCAGCACCCGCGTTTTTGAGATCGATAACGATCGGTTTCACCGCCGTGAGCTTACGCCCGCGGACCACTTCTGCGCTGATGAGCAACTGCGGGCCGTGGCAGATGGCAAAGACCGGTTTGCCGGTAGAAACAAAGTCCCGGGTAAAGGTCACGAAACGCTCGTCCCCGCGCAGGGAATCCGGTGAATGGCCGCCGGGTAACAGCAGGGCGTCGAAATCTGAGGGGCTAACGTTATCGATGGTCTCGTCGATGGTCACGCTGGCCTCGCCCTTATGGCCTGTCACCGTTTTGCCCGCCTCTTTTTCAATGGTGATGACCTCATGTCCCGCCTTGCGGAACGCCTCTGCAGGAGAGGTGAATTCTGAATCTTCAAACTCGTCGGTAATCAAGACTGCGATTTTCTTGCCCATGCTTCCTCCGTTGTTTTGGCTTCAGACTGATTTTTCTCCGCTTGTGGTAAATACTTACCTGTAACAGACTTCTAAGTGTGGTCGACGACGCTGAGTTCGCAAACGGACAATTCTGTAAAGGGGATAAGATGAGTCAGGTATTGATTACGGGTGCTACCGGGCTAGTGGGCGATCACCTGCTGCGGCTGCTGATTCAGGATCGCCGCGTGAACTACATCGCTGCCCCGACGCGTCGACCGCTGGCGGACATCTCCGCCGTCTTTAACCCGCACGATCCTCAGCTGACGGATGCGCTGGCGCAGGTGCAGGACCCGATTGATATCGCCTTTTGCTGTCTGGGCACCACGCGGCGGGAGGCGGGGAGCAAAGAGGCATTTATCCACGCCGACTACACGCTGGTGGTGGACACCGCGCTCACGGCGAAAAAGCTGGGGGCCAGACATTTTCTGGTGGTCAGCGCGCTGGGCGCCAGTGCCGGATCGCCTTTCTTCTACAACAAGGTGAAGGGCAAGATGGAGGATGCGCTGATTGCGCAGAAATGGGAGCAACTGACGATTGTGCGTCCCTCAATGCTGATCGGCCACCGGGACGAGCGCCGCTTTAACGAGTCGATCATGGCCCCGCTGTTTCGCATCCTTCCCGGCAACTGGAAAGCCATTGAGGCGCGGGACGTCGCGCGTGCGCTGTTAAAAGAGGGAATGGCCCCGTCGAAAGCGGGCGTAAACATTATCCCTTCGGCAAAACTGCGTGAAATCGCGCAGGGCGAGGCGTAAACTCCCCCGGCTAATAACTCATACTCTCCGGGGAATGCTATGACTGGTCAGTCTTCATCTCAGGCGGCAACACCTGTTCAATGGTGGAAGCCCGCACTCTTTTTTCTCGTGGTCATTGTTGGCCTCTGGTACGTGAAATGGCAGCCGTACTACGGTAAAGCCTTCACCGCCGCCGAAACGCACAGCATCGGTAAATCTATTCTCGCTCAGGCTGATGCCAGCCCGCTTCAGGCGGCGTGGGACTATGCCATGGTCTACTTTCTTGCCGTCTGGAAGGCCGCGGTCTTAGGCGTGATCCTAGGTTCACTGATTCAGGTGCTGATCCCGCGCAACTGGCTGGTGAAAACCCTTGGACAGCCGCGCTTTCAGGGTACGCTGCTGGGAACGATCTTCTCCCTGCCGGGGATGATGTGCTCCTGTTGCGCCGCGCCTGTGGCTGCCGGGATGCGTCGCCAGCGCGTGTCGATAGGCGGCGCGCTGGCGTTCTGGATGGGCAACCCGCTGCTCAACCCGGCAACGCTGGTGTTTATGGGCTTTGTACTGGGCTGGCATTTTGCGTTCATTCGTCTGGTGGCCGGACTGCTGACCGTGCTGGTGGTGGCGACGCTGGTGCAGAATCTGGTGAAGGATAAGGCGCCAGAGTCCGCGTCTGTTGAGCTGGACGTTAGCGAGCCGCAGGGCGGTTTCTTCGCACGCTGGGGCAAGGCGCTATGGCAGCTTTTCTGGAGCACCATCCCGGTCTATATCCTGGCGGTACTGGTTCTCGGGGCGGCGCGCGTCTGGCTCTTCCCGCATGCGGATGGCGCTATCGATAACACGCTGTTGTGGGTCATTGCGATGGCCGTTGCAGGCTGCCTGTTTGTGATCCCTACAGCCGCAGAAATTCCCATTGTTCAGACCATGATGCTGGCCGGTATGGGCACCGCGCCGGCGCTGGCATTGCTCATCACGCTGCCTGCCATCAGCCTGCCGTCGCTGATTATGCTGCGTAAGTCATTCCCGGCGAAAGCGCTGTGGCTGACCGCAGGGCTAGTGGCGTTGAGCGGGGTGATAGTGGGGAGTATTGCGTTGATGTGAAAAAAAGCCCGGTGGCGCGAGCGCTTACCGGGCTTACAGTCGGGTGTAGCTTACTTGATGTAAGTAAACGCGGTGGTGACGTGCTTCACGCCGCTCACCCGGCTGGCGATATCGGCCGCCGCTTTCCCTTCACGTTCGGTCACCAGACCCAGCAGGAACACTTCACCGTTTTCTGTCGTCACCTTCACGTTGGAGGATTTCACCTGGTCCGAGCCCAGCAGCTGGGAGCGTACTTTGGTGGTGATCCAGGTATCGGAAGAGGCATCACCCAGGCCAATTGGCTTGCCCTGACGCACTTCGTTAAACACCTCAGTGGTCCCTTCTACGCCCATCGCAATCTGTTTCGCACGAGAGGCGAGCTCCAGATTCGGTGCCTGACCTGCCAGCAGCACTTTGCCCTGATAAGCCGTCACGTTGATACGCGCTTCTTTCTTGATTTGTTCGTCTTTCGACAGCGCACTGTTGACGCGCAGCTCCAGCGTACCGTCATCCACCTGCGTTCCCACGGTGCGCGGATCGGTTGCCGCTTTGGTGCCTACCGCGGCGGTACCCACAACGGCCGCAGCGATACATCCCTGAAGCAGTAATGCAGACATAAGGACTGCAAGGGTCGATAAAGCCTTCATAAGAACTCCTTAATCATCCTGGTGAGGGAAAAGCGTGTTATCGATCAAGTCACATAAGCAGTTCACCGTGAGCATATGCATCTCCTGAATACGTGCGCTCCGGTGAGAAGGAATGCGGATTTCCACATCCTGCGGCCCAAGCAGACCCGCCAGCTCACCCCCGTCATAGCCGGTTAAGGCCACGATTGTCATGTCGCGGGTGACGGCAGCTTCAACGGCTTTGACAATATCCCGGCTATTGCCGCGCGTGGAGATGGCCAGCAGCACATCTCCCGCATGACCCAGGGCTCGCACCTGCTTTGCGTAAATTTCGTCATGCAGACGATCGTTAGCAATCGCCGTTAAGACCACATTATCGGTATTAAGTGCAATGGCGGGTAAACTCGGGCGTTCTGTTTCAAAGCGATTGATCATGCTGGCAGCAAAATGCTGTGCGTTGGCGGCTGACGTGCCGTTGCCACAACAGAGGATTTTGTTGCCGTTTAGCAGGGATTGCACCAGCGTCATTGCGGCACGCGAGATAGCATCCGGAAGGGCTTCCGCCGCGGCAATCTGAGTCTGGATGCTTTCTGTGAAGCACACTTTAATTCTTTCGAGCACGTTATCCCTTTTAAATCTTAATTATGCGTCTTCGCCAAAAGCGTTTTTAAGCCATTCGATCTCATTTCCGGTGAAGGCTATCACATCGAACCGGCAATCCACAGTATCAAAACTCCCATTATGGCGGGCAAGCCACAAGTGGGCAGTCTGTAATAATTTATGTTGTTTGGCGAGCGTCACGCTGGCGGCAGCACCGCCAAAACGAGAAGACTGTCGAAAACGGACTTCTACAAACACGGTGACCTGACCGTCTTTCATGATCAGGTCGATTTCGCCGCCGCGCCCGCGGACGTTGGCGGCGATAAAACGCAGTCCTTTGCCTTCAAGCCAGCGACGCGCCTTTAATTCCCACGCATCGCCGGTCTCTTTTCGGCTTAACTGGCCGGGACGATCTGCCCCTGCTGGTATTTGAGCCATGATAACTTCCTGTTGATCACGCAGTCCTGGGTGGCGGTCAGATCGCCGGTATTGCCGTTAAGCTCAAAGCCCGGCACCTGGCGCATCTGGGTAAAGTGGTTCGCCAGCGCCCATGCATCGACACCCATCGCATACAGACGCGCCAGAGAATAATCGTTACGTACGGCACTCAGCGCCTGCTGCATCAGCGCCGGATTGCTGCCAGCCAGCATCGGGATTTCGCTGTACTGCAAACCGTCCATTTCCAGACGGAAATCCGGGCCGGCGGTGCCCTGCGCGCTGCGTGAGCTGGCGTAGAGCGTTGCGCCGCTCTGGCTGCCGTTACGCATCGCGATCATCGGTTTGATAAAGGCGATCTCCTGCGGCGTGGCAACGATATAGGCCGCATCCACTTTACCGCCACCGCTAATCTGCGCGTCGGTAGGCGGGGCCGGGATCGTCAGGCCGCCAATCGTCACGCCCTGCTGCTGCGGCAGGCTCGCGGTGACAGGACTGCCGTTAAGCGCGATACCCGCTCCACCGTTTACGCCCGCACGCAGTTCAGAGACGGAGCCGAATTTCTGCTGCAGCACGACGCCGCCGCCCAGCTTCTGCCACTCATCGGCAAAGGCATTGGCCACGCGATCGCCCAGCGCGCTGCGTGGGATGAGCAGCAGCGGAGCCTGCTTACCCTGCTCGTGAATATGACGCGCCGCATCGCGGGCTTCATCTTCAGGGGAAAGCGCGAAGTAGCAAATATTGGCCCGGTTCTGAACCTGCTCAGGCTGGTTGAGCGCCAGCACGTTCAGCGTGGTATTGCTCTTCATCAGCTCTTCCACGTTGTTTTTCAGCAGCGGACCGACAACGATGCTCGCCCCGTCCTGTTGAACCTGCGCCAGAACCTGGTCAAGCGGCTGCGAGCTGGTGTCGTAAATTTTCACCTCAGCGCCCGGGTTGGCGCTGGTGGTTGCTACGGCCTGCGGCTGAGCGGCAGGCTGGGCCGCGGGTTGTGCAGTCTGCTGCTGAGGCTGTTCTGCCGTTGCGTCAGGTGCTGGTGCCGCTTGGGTCTCGGCCGGAGCCTGGGTCGCAGGTGCTGCCGTAGCTGGTGCCGTTGTAGCCGGTGCAGCTGTAGCCTGAGGCGTCGTCGGGGCCGTCACCGGGTTTTGCATCGTGCCCTGCGCCGGAGCTTGCGCCGTGGTCAGGTCGCTGGTCTCGGCGGCGGATGGGCTGACAACATCACTCACGTTAGCCGCCTGGGCTGCCTGAGCGGGAACAGCGCTGCCGGTGACCGACGTAGTGCCGTTTTTCGCTGCTTCAAAGCCCTGCTGAATGGTACGGCCAAACACCGCCGCCTGGCCGTTGAGCGGCAGAAGCAGGGCGATTTTGCTGGTGGACGCTGGCTTAAAGTTCTGCACGTTCACCAGCTGGGTTGGCAGCATTTTCGCACCCGGGTTTTGCGGGTAGCGTGTCTGCCAGTCAGTAATACCGGCTTTCAGCATCTTTGGATCGCTGCGGTTGTTAAACCACATTTGCTGCAGATCCAGCCAGCCCTGAAGAACGTTTTCATCGGCGTTGATGACCAGAGCCTGCGCCTGTTCCTGCGTCATCGAAGCCAGCGCTTGCCAGGTGGCATCAATATTTTTCTGCTTATCGGCACCGCCGAGCAGCGGCTCTTGTGCGATGAGGGCGCGGAGCAGCGTCAGGGAAGGGCGCCCCTGCTCAGCGGTAATGCCCGCCTGCCAGAAGCGAGCCTGCTGGTTTTTATCCAGCGCGCTCACGTCAATGTCCCCGAGGATCTTCTTCGCGGCGGCGTAATCTTTCAGCGCGACCTTCAGCTCGGCAGAGAGCAGGCTCTGCTCGCGACGCTGGGCGTCGTTAAGATCTTTCGGCAACTGGTTAAACAGTTCGGCAGCCTGCTGGGTTTTACCCTCTTTCAGCAGTGCACGAATGGCGAGTAATTGCCAGTTGGTCTTGGTATCATTTGAACTCTGCGACATTTGCTGCAGATAAAAGCCAGAATCAGCCTGAGCAGAACCCTGAAGATGGGCGGTGCTCTGGTCAGGTGCCTGGGTGCCACAGCCTGCAAAAATCAGGGCTGCCAGCAGAAGCGGCACGCTGCGCGTGGCTTTTTTTCGAAGAAACGTTAACGGTACCATACTGTATCCAGTGATTTTTTTTACGCAATGCTCAATATTAAATCGGCAATACGGACGAAACAATGAAACAACACGAAACGGCAGATAATTCTCAAGGCCAGCTTTATATTGTACCTACTCCTATCGGGAATTTGTCTGATATTACCCAACGTGCGCTCACCGTACTGCAAGCTGTTGATTTAATTGCTGCTGAAGATACCCGCCACACCGGCCTGCTGCTGCAACATTTCGCGATTAACGCCCGTTTGTTTGCTCTGCACGATCATAATGAGCAACAAAAAGCCGAAACGCTGGTGGCGAAGCTGAAAGAGGGGCAGAACATTGCTCTGGTCTCCGACGCCGGTACGCCGCTGATCAACGATCCCGGCTATCACCTGGTGCGTACCTGTCGCGAAGCCGGTATTCGCGTTGTGCCGCTGCCCGGCCCGTGCGCCGCGATTGCTGCATTAAGCGCTGCAGGTCTGCCGTCTGACCGTTTCTGCTATGAAGGCTTCCTGCCTGCCAAATCCAAAGGCCGCCGCGACGTCTTAAAAGACCTGGAAGCGGAACCGCGCACCCTGATTTTCTACGAATCCACGCACCGCCTGCTGGAGAGCCTGGAAGATATGGTGACCGTCTGGGGAGAAGGCCGTTATGTGGTGCTGGCGCGCGAGCTGACTAAAACCTGGGAAACCATCCACGGCGCACCGGTGGGCGAGCTGCTGGCGTGGGTGAAGGAAGACGAAAACCGCCGCAAGGGTGAAATGGTGCTGATTGTCGAAGGGCACAAGGCGGAAGAAGACGCGCTTCCTGCCGACGCGCTGCGCACGCTGACGCTGCTGCAGGCGGAACTGCCGCTGAAGAAAGCCGCTGCGCTGGCGGCAGAAATTCACGGCGTGAAGAAAAATGCGCTGTATAAGTATGCGCTGGAGCAGCAGGGGGAGTAAGGCATCCCCTGCCGGTTTTTGCCGGGTGCCGGCTACGCCTTACCCGGCCTACGGATCGTTATGCGTCTTTTAGCCAACAGGTATCGCCTCAACCTGGAAGGTTTGCGGCGTGTCCGGCGGGTTACCTGAATGCGGGATAGATGTGGGACGGAAAATCACGTCACCGGTGCCGGGTTGAACACCGCCAGCTGGTTATGTAATCCCCATTGATCGGAGAAGGTTTTCTTCCTCCCGCTGGCGACATCCAGAATGAAGTGGAACAGCTTCCAGCCCACGTCCTCAATACTCTCTTCTCCGGTCGCGATAGTACCCGCGTTGATGTCCATTAAGTCATACCAGCGGTTTGCCAGCTCGGTGCGTGTCGCCATCTTGATCACCGGTACCGCCATCAGGCCGTACGGCGTGCCGCGCCCGGTGGTAAAGACCTGCACCGTAATGCCGGACGCGACCTGCTGCGTGCCGCAAACGAAATCGCTGGCCGGCGTTGCCGCGTAAATCAGGCCGCGTTTCGTCGGGCGCTGGCCCGGAGAGAGCACTTCCACAATCGCGCTCTGCCCGGATTTGGCAATCGAACCAAGGGCTTTTTCCACCACGTTTGCCAGGCCGCCTTTCTTGTTGCCTGGAGACGGGTTGGCGCTGCGGTCGGTTTTGCCCATATCGAGATAGTTATCGTACCAGGCCATCTCCTCAAGCAGTCGCTTGCCGACCTCTTTATTAACGGCGCGCGGCGTCAGCAGATGGATGGCGTCACGCACTTCAGTCACCTCGGAGAACATCACCGTGGCGCCGCAGCGAACAAGCAGATCGGACGCATAGCCCACCGCCGGGTTGGCCGTCACGCCGGAGAAGGCATCGCTGCCGCCGCACTGGGTTCCGACCACCAGCTCCGACGCCGGACACGTTTCGCGCTGGCGGCGGTTGAGCTTGTCCAGATGGCGTTCTGCAACCTGCAAAATATCGTCGACCATTGAGCGGAAACCAACGTGACGTTCGTCCTGCAGGCGCACGATGCTGGCCTCGTCTGCCGGGATGGCTTTGACATCCTCGGTCCCCTGAAGCAACCGTTCTGGCTGCAATTTTTCACACCCCAGACCGATGACCATCACCTCGCCGCCAAAGTTCGGGTTCAGGGCGATATTGTGGATGGTCCGGATAGGCACCACGGCAGCGGGCGCGTTAATCGCCACGCCGCAGCCATAGAGGTGGTTCAGGCCAACCACGCCGTCGACGTTCGGGTATTTCGGCAGCAGATCGCGTTCGATGATTTTCACCACGTAGTCCACTACGCCCGCCACGCAGTGTACGCTGGTGGTAATGCCGAGCAGATTTTTAGTGCCGACGCTGCCGTCCGCGTTGCGGTAGCCTTCAAAGGTATAGCCTTCCAGCGGAGGAAGCGGCTCCGGCACGCGGGTTGCCAGGGGCAGCGTATTCAGCGGCGGTGCTTCCGGAAGCGCCACCAGCGACTCCTCAACCCAGCTACCCTGAGGTATAGATCGAACGGCATAGCCGATGACTTCACCGTAACGTACGATTTCGCTGTTAGCAGGAATATCCGCCAGGGCGACTTTATGTCCCTGCGGAACATGCTCAATCAGTTCCAGCCCGTCCGGAAAGCGGGTTCCCGCTTTTAAGCCATTGTCGTTGACGATAATCGCCACGTTATCGGCGTCGTGCACTTTTATATAAAACGCCGTCGGCGGTGCCTGTCGAATTTCAATGTCGGCCATTGTTCAGTATTCTCCAGCAAAAAGTCTGATAATAAATTCAGCCATTTTTCTAATGGTAGAAATAAATACGCGGCTTTCAGAAATAAAGCATGTCAGTAGAATGAATAGCAAAATGTGATCCCGATCGCTTCAGAACCCGTAATCCTTGATTCTGTGCATTAGCGCCCAGTGCTTTGTGCATATGCAAAAATTTTTATCAAAATATACCGTAATACCTGAGCATTAAAACAATGTGCGGTCGCGGATTGCGCCTTATACTGAATGACGTTTTTATCACGCCAGAATACGGCAGAATAATAAATATCATGCTGGCGCGGTGTCTGAATAAATAAAATGATGCTGAAAAAGGCTGCGGAATTAAAAAGGTAAATACGATGAATAACGATATCTTCCCGAATAAATTTAAAGCGGCTCTTGCGGCGCACCAGATTCAGATTGGCTGCTGGTCCGCGCTGGCAAATCCTATCAGCACCGAAGTGCTGGGCCTGGCTGGTTTCGACTGGCTGGTGCTGGACGGCGAACATGCGCCGAACGATATCAGCACCTTTATTCCGCAGCTGATGGCGCTTAAAGGCAGCCACAGCGCCCCGGTAGTGCGTGTCCCCACCAACGAGCCGGTGATTATCAAGCGCCTGCTGGATATCGGCTTCTATAACTTCCTGATCCCGTTTGTGGAGACGGAAGAACAAGCGGCACTGGCCGTAGCCTCTACGCGCTATCCGCCAGAAGGGATCCGCGGCGTTTCCGTTTCGCATCGCGCCAATATGTTTGGCACCGTGCCGGACTACTTCGCGCAGTCCAACAGCAACATCACCATTCTGGTTCAGATTGAGAGCCAGCAGGGCGTTGATAACGTCGATGCGATTGCAGCCACCAACGGCGTGGACGGTATCTTCGTTGGCCCAAGCGATCTGGCTGCCGCCTTTGGCCATCTGGGTAATGCCAGCCACCCTAACGTGCAGCGCGCGATCCAGCACATTTTTGCCCGCGCTAAAGCACACGGCAAACCGTGCGGCATTCTGGCACCGGTTGAGGCTGACGCCCGTCGCTATCTGGAGTGGGGAGCCACGTTTGTTGCCGTCGGCAGCGACCTCGGCGTATTCCGCTCGGCCACGCAGAAATTAGCGGACGCTTTTAAAAAATAACCATCATTGAGGAAACAGATTATGACGCTGAAAGTGGGTTTTATTGGCCTGGGCATCATGGGTAAACCAATGAGTAAGAACCTCATCAAAGCGGGTTACTCATTGGTGGTATCCGATCACAATCCGCAGGCCGTGGCAGAGGTGATAGCGGCTGGCGCTGAAACAGCCACCACCGCGAAAGCCATTGCCGAGCAGTGCGATGTCATCATCACCATGCTGCCTAACTCCCCGCATGTCAAAGAGGTTGCGCTGGGTGAAAACGGCATTATCGACGGCGCGAAGCCTGGCCTGGTGCTGATCGATATGAGCTCTATCGCACCGCTTGCAAGCCGTGAAATCAGCGAGGCGCTAAAGGCAAAGGGTGTCGATATGCTGGATGCGCCGGTCAGCGGCGGTGAGCCGAAAGCGATCGACGGCACGCTGTCGGTGATGGTCGGCGGTGATAAAGCCGTTTTCGATAGATACTACGACCTGATGAAAGCGATGGCGGGCTCCGTGGTACACACCGGAGAGATTGGGGCGGGTAACGTGACCAAGCTGGCAAACCAGGTGATTGTGGCACTCAACATTGCCGCCATGTCTGAAGCACTGACGCTGGCAACCAAAGCGGGCGTCAATCCGGACCTTGTCTATCAGGCCATTCGCGGCGGTCTGGCGGGCAGCACCGTACTGGATGCCAAAGCGCCGATGGTGATGGATCGTAATTTCAAGCCGGGATTCCGCATCGACCTGCACATTAAAGATCTGGCGAACGCGCTGGATACGTCACACGGCGTGGGCGCACAGCTGCCGCTGACCGCAGCAGTTATGGAGATGATGCAGGCGCTGCGTGCCGATGGCCTGGGCACGGCAGATCACAGCGCGATTGCATGCTATTACGAAAAACTGGCGAAGGTGGAAGTGGCGCGTTAATCACGGCTTTCCCATACCTGAGGGTGACAGCGGCGTGCAAACCCTCTATACTGCGCGCCGAAGCTGACCAGACAGTCGCCGCTTCGTCGTCGTCCCTTTCGGGGGAGACGGGCGGAGGGGAGGAAAGTCCGGGCTCCATAGGGCAGGGTGCCAGGTAACGCCTGGGGGGGAAACCCACGACCAGTGCAACAGAGAGCAAACCGCCGATGGCCCGCGCAAGCGGGATCAGGTAAGGGTGAAAGGGTGCGGTAAGAGCGCACCGCGCGGCTGGTAACAGTCCGTGGCACGGTAAACTCCACCCGGAGCAAGGCCAAATAGGGGTTCACATGGTACGGCCCGTACTGAACCCGGGTAGGCTGCTTGAGCCAGTGAGCGATTGCTGGCCTAGATGAATGACTGTCCACGACAGAACCCGGCTTATCGGTCAGTTTCACTTCTTAAAAAACCCCGCTTCGGCGGGGTTTTTGCTTTCTGAATGTTGCTGGTCGGGTAAGCGCTGCGCCGCCCGGCAACCGAACAAACGACATCAATTCTCATATTTGCGACATTAAGCACATTTCACTGTTTTTGCTCCTTCAGTATCGCTCCTGCATCTGTTGACGATCGTCATCACAAAATTTCACGCTAAAAAACAGAAGATTTACAGTATTGGTAATTTGTTAATATTGTTATCTTAATGATCGCAAAATTTTTCTTGTTTGATATGCATATATTGAAATTAAATACATTTCTCCCGTGAATATGTGACGCATTCCACTCTTTTCCGCAAGCCTGAAAATTCGCGTTAGAAAAACTTGATAAATTGAAAGAATGTTTCAAACAAATAGCGGTTATTTATTGGCCTTTAATTGCCTGAAATATCGTCTTTATTGATTTTTTCCGGACGGTAAAATTTATCCGGGTTATCGCCATAAAATTAATTTATTACCGCTATTTTTGTTGATCAATATCAGCGTAGTAGCATATTTATATCGTTGTATATTAATGAAATATAACGATTTTATTTTGTTTTTGGTCTGTGGGTTAAAGGGCCGGGAAAGCAAATTGTGAGTAACAGCACATACCCCTTTAAAGATTATTGAGTAGAATTCACCCCGTCATAGGGAAATAAGCGCAGAATATTATGAACACTATTATTCTACCGAAAACACAGCACCTCGTGGTATTTCAGGAAGTCATTAAAAGTGGCTCCATAGGTTCTGCAGCAAGACAGCTGGGCCTGACGCAACCTGCGGTCAGCAAAATCATCAGCGATATTGAGTCCTACTTCGGCGTGGAAGTGATGGTGCGTAAAAACACAGGCGTAAAACTCACTGCCGCGGGCCAGGTTCTGCTCTCGTACTCAGAGTCGATCACCCGCGAAATGAAAAACATGGTGAGTGAAATTAACAGCCTGAGCTTCAGCACCGTTATGGACGTCTCCTTTGGCTACCCGTCGCTGATCGGCTTTACCTTCCTGTCTGAGATGATCAAAAAATTCAAGGAAGTGTTCCCGAAAGCACGCGTCTCGATGTATGAAGCCCAGCTCTCATCTTTCCTTCCGGCCATTCGCGACGGTCGTCTGGATTTCGCTATCGGCACCCTGAGCGATGAAATGTTGCTACAGGATCTGCACGTCGAACCGCTGTTTGAGTCCGAATTTGTGCTGGTCGCCAGTAAAACGCGAACGTGCACCGGCCCGACGACACTGGCATCGCTCACGCACGAGCAGTGGGTGATGCCGCAAACCGATATGGGCTACTACAAAGAACTTCTGACCACCCTGCAAGACAACCACATCAGCATCGAAAACATCGTCCAGACCGATTCGGTCGTCACCATTTATAACCTTGTCCTGAATGCCGATTATCTGACGGTGATTCCCCGCGACATGATTGCGCCATTCGGTTCCGACCAGTTTATTGTGCTGCCCGTGGAAGATGAATTACCCGTGGCGCGTTATGCCGCCGTGTGGTCTAAAAATTACAGGATTAAAAAATCGGCGTCAGTATTAGTTGAGCTGGCAAAACAATATTCGTCGATGAATATCGAAAGACGACGATGAATAATTAGTATCTATTTTAAAACACCCAGCGCGTTAACGTGTTAACGCGCTGACACCCTGACTTTGCCTGAAAAGAATGAATTATTATAACGAGGATATTATGCATATTACCTACGATCTCCCTGTAACCATTGAAGATATTCAGGACGCCAGAAAACGACTGGCAGGAAAAATATATAAAACCGGTATGCCTCGCTCGAATTATCTCAGCGAGCGCTGTAAGGGCGAAATATTCCTGAAGTTCGAGAACATGCAGCGTACCGGCTCGTTTAAGATCCGCGGCGCGTTTAACAAATTAAGCTCGCTGACCGACGCTGAAAAACGTAAAGGCGTTGTCGCCTGCTCCGCGGGGAACCACGCGCAGGGGGTGTCTCTCTCCTGCGCCATGCTTGGCATCGACGGCAAAGTGGTGATGCCGATGGGGGCGCCGAAGTCTAAAGTGGCCGCGACGCGCGACTACTCGGCGGAAGTCGTGCTGCACGGCGAGAACTTCAACGACACCATCGCCAAAGTCAGCGAAATCGTCGAGATGGAAGGGCGTATTTTTATTCCCCCTTACGACGATGCAAAAGTCATCGCCGGGCAGGGCACCATCGGTCTGGAAATTCTTGAAGATTTATATGACGTGGATAACGTCATTGTGCCTATCGGCGGCGGTGGACTCATTGCCGGAATTGCAACGGCAATTAAATCCATCAATCCCACCATTAATATCATCGGCGTACAGTCTGAAAACGTGCACGGAATGGCTGCCTCCTGGCATGCCGGAGAAATAACCAACCATCGCGTTACCGGCACGTTAGCCGACGGCTGCGATGTCTCTCGCCCGGGGAAATTAACCTTTGAGATCGTTCGTGAACTGGTCGATGACATTGTGCTGGTGAGCGAAGACAACATTCGCGACAGCATGATCGCGCTTATTCAGCGAAATAAAGTGGTGACAGAAGGTGCCGGCGCGCTGGCCTGTGCCGCGTTATTAAGCGGCAGGCTTGATCACTATATTCAGGGTCGTAAAACCGTCTGCATTATTTCCGGCGGCAATATCGATCTCTCCCGTGTTTCCCAAATTACCGGCTTCGTTGACGCATAAAGGTGACCTATGAGCAACACAGAAAGCATTATCGTTGGCCAGACAAAAACGTCCTCCTGGCGTAAGTCTGATACCACCTGGACGCTTGGCCTGTTTGGTACCGCCATTGGCGCAGGCGTGCTGTTCTTCCCCATCCGCGCGGGCTTTGGCGGATTAATCCCCATCCTGCTGATGCTGGTTCTCGCGTTCCCGATTGCGTTTTACTGCCACCGCGCGCTGGCGCGTTTGTGTCTTTCCGGCAGCAACGTCTCAGGCAACATCACCGAAACGGTGGAAGAGCACTTTGGTAAGACGGGTGGGGTGGTCATTACGTTCCTCTACTTCTTCGCCATTTGCCCGCTACTGTGGATTTACGGCGTCACCATTACCAACACCTTTATGACCTTCTGGGAAAACCAGCTCCAGCTGCCTGCGCTGAACCGCGGCGTGGTGGCGCTGTTCCTGCTGCTGCTGATGGCCTTTGTTATCTGGTTTGGTAAAGACCTGATGGTGAAGGTAATGAGCTTCCTGGTGTTCCCGTTTATTGCCAGCCTGGTGCTGATTTCCCTGTCGCTGATCCCTTACTGGAACTCCGCGGTGATCGACCAGGTCAACCTGAGTGATATCGCCTTCACCGGCCATGACGGCATTCTGGTCACGGTGTGGCTGGGTATCTCCATCATGGTCTTCTCCTTCAACTTCTCGCCTATCGTCTCCTCTTTCGTGGTCTCCAAGCGCGAAGAGTACGAGCCGGAGTTCGGTAAAGAGTTCACCGAGCAGAAATGTTCCAAAATCATCGGCCGCGCCAGCCTGCTGATGGTGGCTGTGGTGATGTTCTTCGCCTTTAGCTGCCTGTTTACGCTCTCTCCGCAGAACATGGCGGACGCCAAGGCGCAGAACATTCCGGTGCTCTCTTACCTGGCGAACCACTTTGCGTCAATGTCCGGGACAAAATCGACGTTCGCGACGGTGCTGGAATACGGTGCCTCCATCATCGCGCTGGTTGCTATCTTCAAATCTTTCTTCGGTCATTACCTGGGCACGCTGGAAGGGCTGAATGGCCTGATCCTCAAGTTCGGCTACAAGGGCGATAAGAAGAAAGTCTCTGTCGGCAAACTGAACACCATCAGCATGGTGTTCATCATGGGCTCCACCTGGGTTGTGGCCTACGCCAACCCGAACATTCTCGACCTTATTGAAGCCATGGGTGCACCAATCATCGCCTCTCTGCTGTGCCTGCTGCCGATGTATGCCATCCGCAAAGCACCAGCGCTGGCTAAATACAAAGGGCGTACCGAGAACGTCTTCGTTACCGCGGTCGGCCTGCTGACCATTCTGAATATCGTTTACAAACTGTTCTAAACCATTGCTCAGGAAGAGCGGAGTCACATGATGATTGAGTTTCCGGTTGTACTGGTTATTAACTGCGGATCGTCCTCTGTTAAGTTTTCGGTGCTCGACGCCAGCAGCTGCGATGCCCTGATGACGGGCATCGCAGAAGGGATCAACACCGAGAAGGCCTTTATTTCCGTGAACGGGGGTGAGCCGGCCAGACTGGCTCACCAGGACTACGAAGGGGCGCTGGCTGCCATCGCCCTGGAGCTGGAGAAGCGTAACCTGATGAGCAGCGTGGCCTTAATTGGCCATCGCATTGCTCACGGGGGCAATCTCTTCAGCGAGTCGACCCTGATCACGGAAGAGGTGATTGAGCAGATCCGCCAGGTCTCACCGCTGGCGCCGCTGCATAACTACGCCAACCTGAGCGGCGTGGAAGCTGCACAACATCTGTTCCCGGGCGTGCAGCAGGTAGCGGTATTTGATACCAGCTTCCACCAGACGCTGCCGCCGCAGGCGTATCTGTACGGATTGCCGTATCGTTATTTTGAAGCGCTGGGCGTGCGCCGCTACGGCTTCCACGGCACCTCTCACCGCTACGTGGCCGCGCAGGCGCATACGCTTCTCGGGCTGTCCCCCGATGACAGCGGCCTGGTGATTGCCCATCTCGGCAACGGGGCGTCCATCTGCGCGGTGCGCAACGGCGAAAGCGTCGACACCTCGATGGGGATGACGCCGCTGGAAGGGCTGGTAATGGGGACGCGCTGCGGCGACGTGGACTTCGGTGCGATGGCGTGGATTGCCCAGCAGACCGGCCAGTCGTTAGAGGATCTGGAGCGCGTGGTCAATAAAGAGTCGGGATTGCTTGGGATCTCCGGCATCTCCTCCGATTTACGCGCGCTGGAGAAAGCCTGGCACGAAGGCAATGAGCGGGCGCAGCTGGCTATCCATACCTTTGTTCACCGCATTGCGCGACATATCGCCGGGCACGCGGCGTCGCTGCACCGCCTGGATGGTGTGGTCTTTACCGGCGGCATTGGCGAAAACTCAACGCTGATTCGCGCGCTGGTGGTGGAACATCTGAAAGTCTTCGGCATCAACCTCGACGACGCTAAAAATGCCCTGCCGGGCAGCGCGGGTGAGCGCGTGATCTCCACCGAATCGTCCCGCGTGGCCTGCGCGGTTATCCCTACCAACGAAGAAAAAATGATCGCGCTGGACGCCCTCCGTCTTGGGAAGGTTACCCCGGCCGCGGCTTACGCCTGATAAAGCGAGAATCACATGAATGTAACAATCGATACGGGCGTCGCACCCTACAGCGACGCATGGGCCGGGTTTCGCGGTGAAGAATGGAAAAACGCCGTCAACGTCCGCGATTTTATTCAGCATAACTACACCCCTTATGAAGGCGATGAAGCTTTCCTCGCGCAGGCGACGCCTGCAACGACGGCGCTGTGGCAGAAGGTAATGGTCGGCATTCGCCAGGAGAATGCCACCCACGCCCCGGTAGATTTCGACACCAACATTGCCACCACCATTACGGCCCACGGGCCTGGCTACATCGACCAGGATCTGGAGACGATCGTCGGCCTGCAAACCGAAAAGCCGCTCAAGCGCGCCCTGCATCCGTACGGCGGGATCAACATGATCCGCAGCTCGTTTGAGGCCTACGGGCGGGAGATGGATCCGCAGTTTGAATATCTCTTTACCGAGCTGCGCAAAACCCATAACCAGGGTGTGTTTGACGTCTACTCCCCGGAGATGATGCGCTGTCGTAAATCCGGCGTGCTGACCGGGTTGCCGGACGGCTACGGGCGCGGACGCATCATCGGTGATTACCGCCGCGTGGCGCTCTACGGCATCAGCTATCTGGTACGCGAACGTGAACTTCAGTTTGCCGATCTGCAGGGCAGGCTGGAGCGCGGCGAAGATCTGGAGGCAACGATCCGCCTGCGCGAAGAGCTGGCGGAGCACAGGCGCGCGCTGCTGCAGATCCAGCAGATGGCGGCCAACTATGGCTTTGATATCTCGCGCCCGGCTATGGGCGCTCAGGAAGCGGTGCAGTGGGTCTATTTTGCCTACCTGGCAGCGGTGAAATCCCAGAACGGCGGGGCGATGTCGCTGGGGCGCACGGCCTCGTTCCTCGATATCTACATCGAACGCGACATGCAGGCGGGGCGGCTGAGCGAGGTGCAGGCGCAGGAGCTGATCGACCACTTCATCATGAAGATCCGCATGGTGCGCTTCCTGCGCACGCCGGAGTTCGACACGCTCTTCTCCGGCGATCCGATCTGGGCGACGGAAGTGATCGGCGGCATGGGGCTGGACGGACGCACGCTGGTGACCAAAAACAGCTTCCGCTATCTGCATACCCTGCACACCATGGGACCTGCGCCGGAGCCGAACCTGACGATCCTCTGGTCAGAACAGCTGCCGATCGCGTTTAAGAAATACGCCGCGCAGGTATCGATCGTCACCTCTTCTCTGCAGTATGAGAACGACGATCTGATGCGTGCGGACTTCAACAGCGACGATTATGCCATTGCCTGCTGCGTCAGCCCGATGGTGATCGGCAAGCAGATGCAGTTCTTTGGCGCGCGCGCCAACCTTGCCAAAACGCTGCTGTACGCAATCAACGGTGGGGTGGACGAAAAGCTGAAGATCCAGGTCGGGCCAAAAACCGAGCCGCTGCTGGACGACGTGCTGGATTACGACACCGTGATGGCGAGTCTCGATCACTTTATGGACTGGCTGGCGGTGCAGTACATCAGCGCCCTGAATCTCATTCACTACATGCACGATAAGTACAGCTACGAAGCCTCGCTGATGGCGCTGCACGACCGGGATGTCTATCGCACCATGGCCTGCGGCATTGCCGGGCTGTCGGTGGCGGCGGATTCCCTGTCGGCGATTAAATACGCTACGGTGAAGCCGGTGCGCGACCATACCGGCCTCGCGGTCGATTTCGTGATTGAAGGGGACTATCCGCAGTACGGCAACAATGACGACCGTGTGGACAGCATTGCCTGCGACCTGGTGGAGCGCTTTATGAAGAAAATTCAGGCGCTGCCAACCTACCGCAACGCGGTGCCGACCCAGTCGATCCTGACCATCACTTCTAACGTGGTTTACGGCCAGAAGACCGGGAACACGCCGGACGGACGCCGCGGCGGCACGCCGTTTGCCCCAGGCGCAAACCCGATGCACGGGCGCGACAGGAAAGGGGCGGTGGCCTCGTTAACGTCGGTCGCCAAGCTGCCGTTCACCTATGCCAAAGACGGGATCTCCTACACCTTCTCTATCGTGCCGCAGGCGCTGGGCAAGGACGAGCTGGTGCGCAAAACCAACCTGGTGGGGCTGCTGGACGGGTACTTCCATCACGAAGCGTCTATTGAGGGCGGGCAGCACCTGAACGTTAACGTGATGAACCGGGAGATGCTCCTCGATGCCATTGCGCATCCCGAGAACTACCCGAACCTGACCATCCGCGTCTCGGGCTATGCGGTGCGGTTTAATGCCCTGACGCGCGAGCAGCAGCAGGATGTGATTTCGCGAACGTTTACCCAGTCAATCTAAATCTAAGTGCTCATGCCCCCTCAACCCAGGGGGCATGTTTTTGCCCGCGAAACATACAAAATTGTTTATATAATTACTCACACATATTCATCCGCTCTTGAAAAACAATGCCCGCTTTTCCTATCACAGCATGTAAGGACAGTAAGATGATGAAAATGACCCGTATTGCGCTGGTCGCCGCCTCGCTGGCAGTGTGCAGTTTTACGGCACAGGCCGCGAACGTTGAGGCTGCTCCGTCTCCATCGCAGGATCCGCTGGTACAGCACCTGAAGCTCAGCAATGAGCAGGTTAAGAAGATTGAAGAGCTGCATAAGCAGCTGGAACAAAATGTCAGCAAGATCCCGATGACGGGCGTGAAGGACGGCGCGCTGGTCGACATGTTCCAGGCGGGTAAATGGGACGAAAGCACGGTCAAAAGCCAGCTTGCCGCCTTTAGCAACATTGAAGAGCAGACCCGTTATTACCGCGTGAAATATTACTTCGACGTCAGCCAGGTATTAACGCCGGAACAGCGTAAACAGATTAGAACTGATATGGCCAACGCGCTGGCAGAGTGATTTCGTCGTCGCGTACGGCGCCGGATAATTCTGCCGAGGCTCGAGCGGTTCCCTCTCCCGTTGGGAGAGGGTTAAGGTGAGGGCATTCTCTAAACCGGCAAATCAATCAGCAGCGCGCGCAGCGGCGTATCTGCCACCAGCGTGATATTCGCTTCATCACGAATAAACGCCCCGTCGCCGCAGGTGAGGGCTTCTTTCTCTTCCGCGTGCGTCACCGCATGCACCGTACCGTGAATAGACTGCAGATAGGCGCGCGGACCGTGAAGCTGGAAGCTCGCCTGTTCACCTTTCTTCAGTTCGATATGATGCAGCCACACCTGCTGGCGCAGCTGCAGGCTACCTGTACTGCCGTCCGGCGATGCAATCAGCTGCTGCTTATCGCCCGTTAAATCTAACTTCTGGACCAGCGGATTTTCCCGCTCAGGGCAGGCGTCGAGCCACAGCTGCATGCGGGTCAGCGTTTTGTCTTTGCTGAGGTTATGTTCGCTGTAGCTGATGCCCGGCTGTGTGGAAATTAACAACGCTTCGCCAGCCTTTGCCTGGACATGATTGCCCTCGCTATCGCGGTATTCTGCCTCGCCTTCCAGGATCAGGTTCAGGATATCGACTTTCGGGTACGTACGCGGCTGGAAGGAGGCGCCCGGGGCGAGCACTTCCTGGTTCAGCACGCGCAGTGAAGCGTAACCGAGGAGTTTAGGGTCAAAGTAGTGTCCAAAGGAAAAGGTGTAGCGGGCCTGCAGCCAACCGAAATCGGCTTGTCCGCACTGTTTAGCTGTTCTTGTCGTAATCATA
Source organism: Enterobacter sp. PI-10 (assembly GCF_027947695.1). Classification (NCBI taxonomy): domain Bacteria; kingdom Pseudomonadati; phylum Pseudomonadota; class Gammaproteobacteria; order Enterobacterales; family Enterobacteriaceae; genus Enterobacter; species Enterobacter sp. PI-10. The sequence goes on from NZ_JAJNOG010000008.1 coordinate 144,675, forward strand.
AACTTGACCTCTCTTTACACTAAAACAATGGTAAAGGTATGGACGCTTCATTGTTAGCCAGATATTCTGCCCGGTATGTTCAAATTTCCTGAATGAGAACGAGATGGCTAAAGAGAGAGCATTGACGCTTGAGGCGCTTCGCGTCATGGACGCGATTGACCGGCGCGGCAGTTTTGCGGCGGCAGCCGATGAACTGGGGCGCGTTCCGTCTGCGCTGAGCTACACCATGCAGAAGCTGGAAGAAGAGCTGGACGTGGTGCTTTTTGACCGCTCCGGTCATCGAACAAAATTCACCAACGTCGGCCGAATGCTGCTGGAGCGCGGCCGCGTACTGCTGGAAGCGGCGGACAAGCTGACGACAGACGCTGAAGCGCTGGCGCGCGGCTGGGAAACCCATCTCACGCTCGTGACCGAAGCGCTGGTGCCGACCGAAGCGCTGTTCCCGCTGGTGGACCGCCTGGCGGCGAAGGCCAATACGCAGCTGTCCATCATCACCGAGGTGCTGGCAGGGGCGTGGGAACGTCTGGAGACGGGCAGGGCAGATATCGTTATTGCGCCGGACATGCACTTCCGCTCATCGTCGGAAATCAACTCGCGCAAGCTCTACAGCGTGATGAACGTTTACGTTGCCGCCCCCAACCATCCGATTCATCAGGAACCCGAGCCGCTCTCTGAAGTGACGCGCGTGAAGTATCGCGGCGTGGCGGTCGCGGATACCGCGCGCGAGCGTCCGGTGCTGACGGTGCAGCTGCTGGATAAACAGCCTCGTCTGACGGTGACCTCGCTGGAGGACAAACGGCAGGCGCTGCTGGCCGGTCTGGGCGTGGCGACGATGCCGTACCCGTTTGTGGAAAAAGATATTGCGGAAGGACGACTGCGGGTTGTGAGCCCGGAGTACACCAGCGAAGTGGATATCATTATGGCGTGGCGTCGCGACAGCATGGGCGAAGCCAAATCGTGGTGCCTGCGAGAAATTCCAAAGCTCTTTGCGCACCACAACAAATAAGCGTACAGGCCCGGTAAGCGTAAGCGCCACCGGGCAGTAATTTACGCGCCGATCTTAGGATCGGGACCAAAGCGGTTTTCGCCCGGTGTTCCGCTCTGACAGTTGAAAATCAAAATCACGATCCAGCCCACGATCGGGATCAACAGCAGCAATAACCACCACGCCGAACGATCGGTATCGTGCAGCCGACGGAACAGTACCGCCCACGATGGCAGCAGGACTAACAGGCCATAAATGGTGGTCAGCACGCCTTCACCGCCAGCCCGCTCCCAGCCAAGAATTTTATCCACAATACCCAGCACCATGATGAGGATGAAGTTCACCAGAACGAACATCCAGTACTCTTTGCGGCGGGCGCGGCCACCAAATCCAATGTAGTTGCGCAGTACTTTCAGATACCAGTCCATTTTCCTTGCCTCAATAATCGGTCAATCACTTGTTTTCTAAGCAATCAAAGTAAGGATAGATGGAGATTGTGAATTAAAAAAGGGCATCTATTGATGCCCTTAATATTTATCCAAATCGGACGTCGCGCCCGTGCGGTTCATCCAGGTTCTGCCACGGGCCGATGGAGATAATACCCGTCGGGTTGATGGTCTTGTGGCTGCGGAAATAGTGGGTGCGAATATGGTCGAAGTCGACCGTCTCCGCGATACCCGGCATCTGGTAGATGTCGCGCAGGAAACCATACAGGTTCAGGTAGTCGCTGATGCGGTGTTTATCGCACTTGAAGTGGGTGACATAGACCGGATCAAAGCGAACCAGCGTGGTCCACAGGCGAATGTCCGCTTCCGTCAGGCGATCGCCCGTCAGGTAGCGATGCTGGCCCAGGATCTGTTCCAGGCGTTCCAGTGATTCAAACACCTTCCCGACCGCTTCGTCATACGCTTCCTGGCTGGTGGCGAAACCGGCTTTGTAGACACCGTTGTTGACGTTGTCGTAAATCCAGCCGTTCAGCTCGTCAATCTTATCACGCAGTTCAACCGGGTAATAATCTCCGGCACGAGCGCCGTGCGCATCAAATGCGGTATTGAACATGCGGATGATTTCCGCAGACTCATTGCTGACAATCGTCTGGTTTTTCTTGTCCCACAGCACAGGCACGGTCACGCGCCCGGTGTAGTGCGGATCGGCGCGCAGATAGAGCTGGTACAGGAAATCGTGGTGATACAGTTCGTCGCCGGTTGCCGCAGGAAAATCACTGCCGAACGTCCAGCCGTTTTCCAGCATCAGTGGGTTGACCACCGAAACCGGAATTAAGGATTCGAGACCTTTGAGCTTGCGCACAATTAGCGTGCGGTGCGCCCACGGGCAGGCAAGGGAAACATAAAGATGATAACGGTCTTTCTCAGCCGCGAAGCCGCCTTCGCCGCTCGGGCCGGGGGCACCGTCGGCGGTCAGCCAGTTACGGAAGGCCGAAACTGAGCGCTTGAAGCGACCTCCGGTGGATTTGGTGTCATACCAGACATCCTGCCATACGCCGTCTACGAGTTGTCCCATTTTTTCTCCTCCTTCAGATAGCAAAAGCGAGGAGATGTCTCCTCGCTTTGAGTTCATTCAGTATAGCGTGCTTACCATTTCTTATTCAGAACGCGGTCGATGCTGTATGCGCCCGGGCCAGTGACGGCCAGCAGCAGGAAGCCACCCGCGATGGTCAGGTTTTTCATGAACATCAGAGAGTTCACGCCTTCCGCAAAGTTGCTGTGGAAGATGAACGCCGTCAGTACGGTGAAGCCTGCGGTAAACAGCGCGGTGGTGCGGGTCAGGAAGCCGAACAGGACTGCCAGGCCGCCGCCGAACTCAAGAAGAATGGTCAGTGGCAACAGGAATCCCGGAACGCCCATGGCTTCCATATACTGCTGGGTACCCGCATAACCGGTGATTTTTCCCCAACCTGCTACGATGAACAGAATTGGCATCAGAATACGCGCTACCAGTACACCAACATCTTCTAATTTTTTCATTTTACTCTCCAGGAAACCACATCAGCGGCTGAACGTTATTTGTCTGCAATTCCGGGTAGATACCGCGTCGTTGCTGTCGATGGAGAGGATAATAAACGGGGCGGGTGGCAATTGTTAGCAAGGAAAACTGTCAATCTTCTTCAAAGATATTGAGTAAGGAAGGGGGAGGATTTTGCCGGGTAAGCGCAGCGCCACCCGGCGAGAAGGCTAGCGTAATTGCTGCTGCCGCAACGTTGCTTTCACCAGACGCCAGGCGCTCCAGGCACCAAACCCACGGCGCGCCCAGCGGATGAGCATATTTGGATGACGAACCGTCCAGATAGCCATCACGCTGCTGCCGACCAGCGCCCATGAACGCAGGCTCAGGAAGGTGTTCCAGCCTCGGTCAAACCGTCGCGTCGCGTCAATCCAGTCGCGACGGCTGGCCGACAGATCCAGCCGTTGCTGCTGGATCTGGCTTAGCAGGTACGCTTTTCGCTTTTGACGTTCGGCTTTACCACTCACGGCTTGTCATCCTCCAGCAGGGCGCGGTCGTTAGCCAGCTCCTGACGCGTATGGCGCAGGAACGTGGACTTACGCGCTTTACGCAGCGTCCAGATACCGCCAATCAACGCTGCTACCAGCAGAACGACGGTGGTGGCAATCATGGCGTTAAGACGATACTGCGGGTCAATGGCCCAGATGATTAACACCATCAGGCTCATCAGACCAAACGCGGCGAAGAGCATGGTCAGTCCGAGCATCAGCAGCATCTGGAAGAGGTTGGCTTTCTCCTCTTCCAGCTCAACCACTGCCAGCCGGACGCGCGTTTCGGCAATCCCGACCAGCGTTGTTAAAATACGCTGGCCGATGCCGAGGACGTTGTTAGCAGGCCCTTGTGCGTGACGAGGATCTTCCATATCAACGACGCGTCAGAAGGACACCCAGTACCACACCCACTGCGGCACCAATTCCTACACCCGTCCATGGATTATCACGCACGTATTCGTCCGCGCGGGCAGCCGCTTCGCGGGTCTGTTTCGCCAGTGCATCACCGGTTTCACCCAGGCGGTAGCGGCTCTCTTTCAGGGCCTGCTCCGCCTTGCTGCGCAGCTTGCTGACCTCTTCTTTTGACTTGTCAGCAGAGGAGTTCAGCACCTCTTCAAGGGTATCGGCCAGGGATTTCAGTTCAGCGCGCAGATGTTCAGACGTCGTATCTTTTGACATGATTCTCTCTCCTGTTGAGATTTCCGTTAACTCAATAATCGCGAGCTTCCAGCGCTTTCAGGTCGTCCTGCGCTTCTTTCAACTTCTTCTCGCGCTTAGCAATTTTTTCCGCATCCCCTTTCTCTTTCGCTTCCTGCAGGTCGCGACGGCGCTCGGCTATCTCGTCCTTCTGTTCAGCGATTTTCTTCTTGTGGTCGGCACGAAGCTTGCTGTCTGAACAGTTCGCTTTCACTTCGCTCAGCGCTTTTTTAAGACCGTCAACACGGTGCTGATTGTTATGCTTTTCGGCATAACCGATCTCACGCTGAATATCCTGTTCTTTCTCCTGACAAAGAGAGTTTGCGAAGGATGCTGTGCTTAAAGAAAAAAGGGCCAGAGCCAGAGTCATGCGGAATTTCATTATCGAAACCTTCCATTGTGTTGCGGCGTAAGCCGCTATCCAAAGTTATGCGGAGTACAGTCGAGGGGTGCTCCGCGTACTTAAGCATAGTAAGTAAACGGGGGATTCACCAAAGTGAGTGAAAAGATTCGGAATCCTGGAAGTTATCCAAACCGATGCGACGTATCGCGAATCAACGAGAGCCAGGCTGCAGGCTGGCTCTCATCTTCCTGCTGGGCAATGATATACCCGTGCGGCAGCGTACGGTCGAGAACCACTTTTGCGGCGGCACTTTGCGCTCGGGAATCAAACTTGATCAGTAAAACATCGTCCTGTGGGGTGATGCTTTTAAAGCGGATCCCGTTCGCGTCCAGATGGTGCCAGACAGAAAAACCGTCAGGCACGCTGGCACCCTGGTTCACCGGGCGAATGGCAAGCGTGGATTCCTGGTGCGAAAGCGCGCTCCATGCCAGAAGCATAGCGCTGAGCACCCCCAGTGTAATCACGGCACAGGCAAAACGGCGCAGGGCAAGCGGTGAGATAGCCATCGTTAGCCTCTGGCTCCGTATTTCTTTTTCCACAGCACGACCAGAGAGCCGATCAGGCCGAAGACCAGCAGAACCACAGGCAGCAGCATCAGGCAGGACATCAGCTGGTCTTCATATTTCATAAACACCGGCGTTTTACCCAACGCATAGCCGAGCGTTGTCAGAATAAGCACCCATAACAGACCGCTCATCCAGTTAAAGAACTGGAAGCGGGCGCTGCTCAGCCCCGACAGACCGGCAATGGTCGGCAACAGCGTACGTACAAACGCGATAAAGCGGCCAATCAGCAGCGCGGAAAGCCCGTGCTTATGGAAAAGGTGGTGCGCCCGCTGATGATAATGTGCAGGCAGGTGCGAGAGCCAGTTCTGGACGATCCGGGTATTGCCCAGCCATCTACCCTGGATGTAGCTCACCCAGCAGCCGAGGCTGGCCGCGACGGTCAGTAATAAAATAGTTTGCGGAAACGCCATCGCCCCTTTGGCACACAGCACGCCGACGAGCACCAGCAAACTGTCACCAGGCAGGAAGGCAGCAGGCAGCAAACCGTTCTCAAGGAACAGGATCATAAACAAGACGAAATAGAGCATGCCAATCATGGAAGGGTTGGCCAGCGTTTCAAAATCCTGCGCCCAAAGGGCATGCAGTAGTTGGGTCAAAAGTTCCATTCAGTGTTCCTGGAAATCGGTTAACGTCACGCCTGTTATCCGGGGCAAACAGCACGGCGACATTGTTGTGATTTCATTATGGTCGCTCGCGGACACATTGCGGTGTGGCCAACACGTTTCCCTGTTAATTGGCTGGTTAGCAAGCACTAACTTACAAAATAACGAAGTGAATCCAATTGTAACAAAGCCCAACGTTCTGCGTCACAGAATTTGCAGGCGTGAGTTGATTTTGGCGTAAGCCCAGGAAGTGAGCGAGGGGATTTACAAAGGCTGACACTATATATGTTTTGCTTACCCACTGGAGCCAGAAGGCGCAGCGAGGCGCCTGCCAGCGGGAAGGTCATCTATTTTGCGGCACTGGGGGCCGTATCGAGATGAACAACGGGATTATCGGCGAAAAGATAGCGGTCAGCGTTAAATTCGAAGTCGTCGCTGGTTTCATTGAACAGCATCTGCTTGGTGTTTTCCAGATGCTGCCACATCGCCAGCTTAGCGGCATGGGGATCTTTACGAATCAGCGCCTTAAGGATTTGATCGTGATCGTCACACCAGTTGTCGACGGTACGGGAATCGATATGGTCGTGCAGTTTCTTCCAGTACGGGTTATGAACGCGCTGAGTCCACATTTTCTCAACGATTGCCGCCAGCGCCGTATTTTGGGTTGCCAGGGCGACCTGGACGTGAAACTGCAGATCCCACTCTGAATCGCGGAAACATTTTTCCTTACGGGCATTCTCCTGGATTTCCATCAGCTTCATGATGTCCTGCTTGGTCACCTGCGTCGCCGCAAACTCAGCAATATTGCTTTCGATCAGTTGGCGAGCCTGGAGCAGCTCAAACGGACCGTAGCTGGCGAATTCCAGACTTTCGTCCGCGACGGGAGAGTGTTTCGGCAGATTAGAAATCACGTGAATGCCGGAGCCTTTGCGTACCTCAACGTAGCCTTCCACTTCCAGCATGATGATGGCTTCGCGCACCACGGTGCGGCTGACGCTTTTTTCATCCGCAATGAAGCGCTCGGCGGGAAGTTTATCACCGACAAGATAGACTCCTTGCTCGATGCGATCTTTCAGCTCGGCAGCAAGTTGTTGATATAAACGACGTGGTTCGGTGATTTCCATATGCGCTCCAGGCAGGGTACGGCAGATGATTTGTTATACCACTTTTGCGTGCCACTCTCCAGATTTTGCCATTAAAAAAGCCGCCCGGAGGCGGCTTCGGTGAAACGCATTTTCGCTAACTTTGCGTAGCCGGTTTCCCGAGGGACTCTTTCGCCAGCTCTTCTGCCGATTTGCTTTTCAGCACCGTCCAGATCACCACAGCGCCCAGCAGGTCGAAAATAGCCAGCACGGCGAACAGCGGGCTGAAGCCGATGGTATCCGCCAGTGCGCCGACCACCAGCGCAAACATCGTACTCGCGGTCCAGGCGGCCATCCCTGTCAGGCCGTTGGCGGTGGCCACTTCGTTACGGCCAAAGACGTCAGAGGAGAGCGTAATCAGCGCGCCGGACAGGGACTGGTGAGCAAATCCGCCGATGCACAGCAGGGCGATGGCCACATACGGGCTGGTGAACAGGCCGATCATGCCCGGGCCAATCATCAGCAGTGCGCCCATGGTCACTACCATTTTACGGGAAACAATCAGGTTCACCCCAAACCAGCGCTGGAACAGCGGTGGCAGGTATCCGCCCACGATACAGCCCAGGTCAGCGAACAGCATCGGCATCCAGGCGAACATCGCGATTTCTTTCAGGTTAAAGCCGTAGACTTTAAACATGAACAGGGGGATCCACGCGTTGAAGGTACCCCATGCCGGCTCGGCCAGGAAACGCGGCAGGGCGATACCCCAGAACTGACGGGTGCCCAGGATCTGCCAGACGGTCATTTTTTTGCCGTTGTTGGTCTGATGCTGCGCTTCCTGACCACCAATGATGTACTCGCGTTCTTCTTCAGACAATTTTTTCTGATCGCGCGGATGTTTATAGAAAATCAGCCACGCCATGGCCCACGCAAAGCTCAGCACGCCAGAGATGATGAACGCCATCTGCCAGCTGTGCATCACGATAGCCCACACCACCAGCGGTGGTGCAATCATCGCCCCGATGGACGAGCCGACGTTGAAGTAACCGACCGCAATGGAACGCTCTTTTGCCGGGAACCACTCGGAGCTGGCTTTCAGCCCTGCGGGGATCATGGCGGCTTCAGCTGCACCTACCGCGCCGCGCGCCAGCGCCAGGCCGCCCCAGCTTCCCGCCAGCGCGGTGGCTCCGCAGAACACCGCCCAGGCGATGGCGAAGAAGGCATAACCGATTTTGGTACCGAGAATGTCCAGCACATAGCCAGCAACAGGCTGCATGATGGTATAAGCCGCGGAGTAGGCGGCAATGATGTAGGAGTATTGCTGCGTGGAGATATGCAGCTCTTCCATCAACGTTGGCGCTGCTGCTGCCACGGTGTTACGCGTCAGGTAGCCCAGCACGGTGCCTAACGTCACCAGTGCAATCATATACCAACGTAACCCTTTAATTTTACGCATCTAAAACCTCATCGTTATGTTATTTCCGCGCCAGAACGCGGCAACCTCTCGACCGTTTCCGGGAGCAGTTGTGTAACGGGAGGGGCGCAGCCGGGAGCATGTCCCGGAACGGCCCGAACCTTGCCATAAGTAAGCGTGCATAAGTCGGTATCCGTACCGTTAAATCTGGTGTATCTGACACCAGGAATGCATTCCGTCGGCTTATAGTTTGCGACGGCGAAAAGATAACTTGTCATACAACTTTAAAAGGTGAGTGACATCACAAATGTATGATTCTTTGTGGGGACATTAATTGCTGAGCGCAAAGCCAGTAATGATGCGGCTTGTAGAAGGGTTTACTCCATTGAGGGTTATTTATTTGTTGACGTTTATTGATCTCACTCACGAAAAAAACGTCGGCTGGTGGAAATTGGTGTGATAACTTTGCAGCATATGAACATACGCTTTCTGCGCTCCCGTAATGAGGAAGACGATAATGACGCCGTTTATGACCGACGATTTTCTGTTAGATACCGAATTTGCTCGCCGCCTGTACCACGACTACGCAAAAGACCAGCCGATTTTCGACTACCACTGCCATTTACCGCCGCAGCAGGTTGCCGAAAATTATCGCTTCAAAAACCTGTATGACATCTGGCTGAAGGGTGACCACTACAAATGGCGCGCCATGCGCACCAACGGCGTGGCTGAGCGCCTGTGTACCGGCGATGCGACCGACCGCGAGAAGTTTGACGCCTGGGCGGCGACTGTTCCGCACACCATCGGCAACCCGCTTTACCACTGGACGCACCTTGAGCTTCGCCGTCCGTTTGGCATCACCGGCAAACTGCTCTCCCCAACGACCGCCGATGAAATCTGGGAGCGCTGCAACGCCCTGCTGGCGCAGGATAACTTCTCCGCGCGCGGCATCATGAAGCAGATGAACGTGAAGATGGTGGGCACCACCGACGATCCGATTGACTCTCTGGAGCATCATGCGGTTATCGCCAAAGACACCTCTTTTGATATCAAAGTGCTGCCAAGCTGGCGCCCGGACAAAGCCTTCAACATTGAGCAGGCTACCTTCGCCGACTACATGGCGAAGCTGGCGGAAGTGTCCGATACCGACATCCGTCGTTTCACCGACCTGCAAACCGCGCTGACCAAACGTCTGGATCACTTCGCGGCGCACGGCTGTAAAGTCTCTGACCACGCGCTGGACGTGGTGCTGTTTGCAGAATCAAACGAGGCCGAGCTGGACAGCATTCTGGCACGTCGTCTCTCCGGTGAATCGCTTAGCGAGCACGAAGTGGCGCAGTTCAAAACGGCGGTACTGGTGTTCCTCGGTGCGGAATATGCGCGTCGCGGCTGGGTACAGCAGTACCATATCGGTGCGCTGCGCAATAACAACCAGCGCCAGTTTAAGCTGCTGGGTGCGGATGTAGGCTTCGACTCCATCAACGACCGTCCGCTGGCAGAAGAGCTGTCCAAACTTCTGAGCAAACAGAACGAACAAAATCTGCTGCCTAAAACCATCCTGTACTGCCTGAACCCGCGCGATAACGAAGTGCTGGGTACCATGGTCGGCAACTTCCAGGGCGAAGGGATGCCGGGCAAGATGCAGTTCGGCTCCGGCTGGTGGTTCAACGATCAGAAAGACGGTATGGAACGTCAGATGACGCAGCTGGCGCAGCTTGGCCTGCTAAGCCGCTTTGTCGGCATGCTGACCGACAGCCGCAGCTTCCTGTCCTATACCCGTCATGAATATTTCCGCCGCATTCTGTGCCAGATGATTGGCCGCTGGGTGCACGCAGGCGAAGCGCCAGCGGATATCCAGCTGCTGGGCGAAATGGTGAAAAACATCTGCTTTAACAATGCGCGTGACTACTTCGCCATTGAACTGAACTAGGGCCGTTTGAGGTTGATATGCAATACATCAAAATCCATTCGCTGGATAACGTGGCCGTCGCGCTGACGGATCTCGATGAAGGCGACGTGGTGACCGTTGATAACCAGAGCGTCACCCTGCGTCAGGCGATTGCTCGCGGACACAAGTTTGCCGTGAAGCCTCTCGCCAAAGGGGACAACATCATTAAGTACGGTCTTCCGATTGGGCATGCGTTAGCGGATATCGAGCCGGGTGAACATATTCATTCTCACAATACCCGCACCAATCTGAGCGATCTGGACGAGTACAGCTATCAACCTGATTTACCCGCGGAAGAGCGTCAGGCGGCAGATCGTGAAGTACAGATCTACCGTCGCGCTAACGGTGAGGTGGGGATCCGCAACGAGCTGTGGATCCTCCCGACCGTCGGCTGCGTCAACGGCATCGCGCGGCAGATCCAGACGCGTTTTCTGAAAGAGACCAACAGTGCCGAAGGCACTGACGGGGTACATCTGTTCAGCCACACCTACGGTTGCTCCCAACTGGGTGACGACCACATCAATACCCGCACCATGCTGCAAAACATGGTGCGCCACCCGAACGCGGGTGCGGTGCTGGTGATCGGCCTGGGCTGCGAGAACAATCAGGTGGACGCCTTCCGCGAGACGCTGGGTGAATTCGATCCTGCGCGCGTGCATTTTATGGTGTGTCAGCATCAGGACGACGAAGTGGAAGCGGGCGTTGAGCAGCTTCATCAGCTGTATGACGTGATGCGCCACGACAAGCGCGAGCCGGGCAAACTGAGCGAGCTGAAGTTTGGTCTGGAGTGCGGCGGGTCTGACGGCCTGTCAGGCATCACCGCCAACCCGATGCTGGGTCGCTTCTCGGATTACGTCATTGCCAACGGCGGCACCACGGTGCTGACTGAAGTGCCGGAGATGTTCGGTGCGGAACGTATTCTGATGAGCCACTGCCGCGACGAAGAGACGTTTGAGAAGACCGTCACCATGGTGAACGACTTCAAACAGTACTTCATTGCCCACAATCAGCCCATTTACGAGAACCCGTCGCCGGGCAACAAAGCGGGCGGGATCACCACGCTGGAAGAGAAATCCCTCGGCTGCACCCAGAAAGCGGGCGCGAGCCAGGTGGTGGATGTTCTGCGCTACGGCGAACGCCTGAAAACGCACGGTCTGAACCTGCTGAGTGCACCGGGCAACGATGCGGTCGCCACCAGCGCGCTGGCGGGCGCCGGCTGCCATATGGTGCTGTTCAGTACCGGTCGCGGCACGCCTTACGGCGGTTTTGTGCCGACGGTGAAAATCGCCACCAACAGCGAGCTGGCGGCAAAGAAAAAGCACTGGATCGACTTTGATGCGGGCCAGCTGATACACGGCAAAGCGATGCCTGAATTGCTGACAGAGTTTGTGGACACGATTGTGGAATTTGCCAACGGCAAGCAGACCTGCAATGAGAAGAACGACTTCCGCGAGCTGGCGATCTTTAAGAGTGGTGTGACGCTTTAATCGATGCGGCCTGATGCCCTCACCCTCTCCCACAGGGAGAGGGTACAAACACTAAAAACGGCAACCTCAGGGTTGCCGTTTTGCTGTTAACCTCGCAGGGCGTTCTTTGCCAGGCGCGCGTCTTCCGCCTGGCATACGGCGGCGGTGAACATCACGTCGGTAGAGGAGTTAATCGCGGTCTCGCAGGAGTCCTGCAATACGCCGATGATAAAGCCTACCGCAACCACCTGCATGGCGATCTCGTTCGGAATGCCGAACATGTTACACGCCAGCGGGATCAGCAGCAGAGAGCCGCCCGCCACGCCTGATGCACCGCAGGCACAGAGAGACGCTACCACGCTCAGCAACAGCGCAGTAGGCAGATCCACAGGAATACCCAGCGTATGCACGGCCGCCAGGGTTAAAACGGTAATCGTGATCGCCGCCCCCGCCATATTGACCGTCGCCCCCAGCGGGATCGAGACGGAATAGGTGTCCCGGTCCAGATTGAGCTTTTCGCACAGCGACATATTGACCGGAATGTTCGCCGCCGAGCTGCGGGTGAAGAAGGCGGTCACACCGCTTTCGCGCAGGCACATCAGCACCAGCGGATACGGGTTGCGGCGGGTCTGCAGGAACACCAGCAGCGGGTTAATCACCAGTGCCACCACGGCCATACAGCCAATCAGTACCAGCAGCAGCTGCGCATAACCCCAGAGCGCGCCGAAACCGGTGGTTGCCAGCGTTGACGCCACCAGGCCAAAAATACCTATCGGCGCAAAGCGGATGACCACCGTCACGATAAACGTCACGGCGTGTGAAAGGTCGTTGACCAGGTTTTTTGTCGTGTCGTTACTATGACGCAGGGCAAAGCCCAAACCGACTGCCCATACCAGGATCCCGATGTAGTTTGCGTTGATAAGCGCGTGGATCGGGTTGGCAACAATGCTCATCAGCAGGCCATGCATGACTTCAACGATACCCGCCGGCGGCGTAATGTCGGTTGCGCCGGTGGTCAGCTGCAGCGTGGACGGGAAGATAAAGCTCACCACCACAGCCGTCAGGGCCGCAGAGAATGTGCCCAGCAGGTACATCCACAGAATGGGGCGGATATTGGTTTTTTGCCCTTGCTGATGATTCGCGATAGAGGCCATCACCAGGGTCAGAACCAGCACCGGTGCGACCGCTTTCAGTGCGCCGACGAAGAGGGTACCGAGAAGGCCAGTTGCCTCTGCGGCAGGTTTTGAGATCAATGCCAGCGCGACGCCGAGCACCAGGCCAACCAGTATTTGCTTAACGAGGCTGCCGCGCGAGAGGCGCGCAAGCATACCCGACGAAGATGTAGTCATAGGTGTTCCTTAAGTGAAATTGCGTTCCATCCCGGATGTGCTCTAAGTCACATTTATGTCCGGATGTAAGTAAATGTTTGCCTGGTCGAGTATAGGGAATGCAAGAAAGGAGGGAAGCGTAAAATGCTGGATTTTACGTGTTGCATCATATTTTTTAACTACTGCGTTACAAAAGTGTGTTCACCCTCTCCCTGTGGGAGAGGGCCGGGGTGAGCGAATTACTCCACCTGCTGCTTCTTATCGTGCTGGCGGTTAACCCAGGTATTGATAATCAGCGTCACGATCAGAATGCCAAACACCACGCCGAGCGAAATGGCGATCGGGATATGGTAGAAATCGACGATCAGCATCTTGATACCGATAAACACCAGGATCACCGACAGGCCGTACTTCAGCATCGAGAAGCGCTCCGCCGCGCCTGCCAGCAGGAAATACATGGCGCGCAGACCGAGGATCGCGAACAGGTTTGAGGTCAGGACGATGAACGGGTCGGTGGTTACCGCGAAAATGGCCGGGATGCTGTCCACCGCGAAAATCACGTCGCTCAGCTCAACCAGAATCAGCACCAGCAGAAGCGGGGTGGCGAACAGCAGACCGTTCTTGCGCACGAAGAAGTGCTCGCTCTCGATCTTGTCAGTCATGCGCAGATGTCCACGGATCCACTTCACCAGCGGACGATCGCCAATCGCAGAGCCGTCCTCTTTCGCCAGCGCCATTTTGACCCCGGTGAACAGCAGGAACGCGCCGAAGACGTACAGCAGCCACTCGAACTGGGTAATCAGCCAGCTGCCGGCGAAGATCATAATGGTACGCAGGATAATCGCGCCCAGTACGCCGTAGACCAGCACGCGGCGCTGCAGGGCAGCAGGCACGGCGAAGTAGCTGAACAGCATCAGCCAGACGAAGACGTTATCAACCGCCAGGGCTTTTTCAATCAAATAGCCGGTGAGGAAGGCCAGCGCCTGAGGATCGGCCACCGCGCGGCCTTCGGTCGAGGCCAGATACCACCAGAAGGCAGCACAGAACAGCAGGGAAAGGGTAACCCACACCAGAGACCAGGCCGCGGCCTGCTTCATGGTCATGCCGTGCGCGCCGCGACGTCCCTGCAAAAAGAGGTCGATCGCCAGCATGATGAGCACGACAACCGCGAATCCGCCCCACAACATTGGAGTGCCGACAGAATGCATACTATTTTCCTTACACATAAAAAACAAAAACGGCCATGGTCAGAAGACGATAGCCGTTAGCTTTTTATGCATAGACCTCGCCTTCCGGCAAGGTCTCACTTACAACCACGAAGGTTGCCCGGCGACCGGATGCGGTATTGCACGCATCGTAATGACGATCCACCGACGAAGAAGTTACTCCCCTTTGCAGGTAACAAAATATGTCAGACCATTGGTTTCGTCAATGGTCTGCGCCGTTTCATTACACAGCTTTACGCGATAGCTTCCGCGCTCACGCCGTCTGCCGGGAACACCACGCCGGTCTGACGGCGGATCTCCGTTTGCAGCTTCGCCGTGGTGCGGCTGACCGCGAGACCCGGGTGATTCACTTCGTTGTCTTCCACCAGACGGGCGAAGACCTCTGCCTCATAGAGCATAGTGTTTATATGCTGAGGCTGCGTCAGCTCCTGCGCTTTACCGCCGCGCGGCACAAAGCTCACCTTCTGGCACTCGGAGATCTTCTCGATCACCAGCGAGCCCGCTTCGCCCTGAATTTCGCTCGGCAGCACGGAATCGCTCACCTTGGAGTGCTGCAGCGTGACGCTGAAATCGCCGTAGTCCAGCACCACTAAACCGTGCGCATCCACGCCGCTCTCCAGCAGGCTGGCGGTGGCCGTTACGCCATGCGGCTCGCCCCACAGGGCCACGGCAGAGGCCAGGCAGTAGAAGCCGATATCCATGATCGAACCGTTAGAGAAGGCCGGGTTAAAGGTATTTGGGTTCTCGCCGTCGAGATAGCGCTGGTAGCGCGACGAGTACTGGCAGTAGTTAATAAAGGCTTTGCGTATCTTGCCGATTTTCGGCAGGGACTGCTGCAGCAGCAGGAAATTCGGCAGGCTGGCGGTTTTGAACGCTTCGAAAAGAACCACCTGGTTTTCGCGGGCAAGCGCAATGGCCGCCTCCACTTCCTCAATATTTGATGCCAGCGGCTTCTCGCAAATCACATGCTTTTTATGGCTGAGGAACAGCTTCGTTTGCGGGAAGTGCAGGGAGTTCGGGCTGGCGATATAGACCGCGTCAATGGCGTCGCTTTGCGCCATCTCATCAAGCGAGGTGAAGAGATGCTCAACGAGATAATCGTTGGCAAAACTCTGCGCCTGCTCAAGGCTGCGGGAATAGACTGCGGTAAGTTTCAGTTTGCCGGTTTCGTGGGCGGCGTCGACGAACTGGCGCGTGATCCAGTTCGTTCCAATGACTGCGAAACGTATCATAAACGTTTACGTACTCCGTAGCGGGGAACCTTTAGCCACTGTAGCACGTCATCATGACAATTCGCGTGCGCTATTCCGCATTACCATTTAACGATAAATGCGTAAGCCACAGGCGGGTATCAAACTCCAGCTGGTGGTACTGCGGCTCCATGTGGCAGCACAGGGAGTAGAACGCTTTGTCGTGCTCTTTCTCCTTCAGGTGCGCCAGCTCGTGGACGACGATCATCCGCAGAAACGCCTCCGGCGCGTTACGGAAAACCGTCGCGACGCGGATCTCCGCCTTGGCCTTCAGCTTGCCGCCCTGAACGCGTGAGACGGCGGTGTGCAGGCCGAGCGCGTTTTTCAGCACGTGGATCTTGTTGTCGTACATCACCTTGTTGATCGGCGGGGCGCTCTTCAGATACCGGCTTTTCAGATCCTGCGTATACTGCCAGAGGGCCTTATCGGTCGCGAAATCGTGCGTGCCGGGATAGCGTTTTTCCAGCACCGCGCCGAGCTTCTGCTCGGCAATCAGGCTGCGAACCTGAGTCAGTAAATGCTCCGGATAGCCCTGGAGATAAGTAAGTTGGTTCATCAAAAGCCCAAATTAATGCGAAAACGGGTATACTCACGCACCCTTTTCAGGGATACGCCAAATTTTACCATTCAGGAGGGCCGATGAGCCACTTAGACAACGGTTTCCGTTCACTCAACCTTAAACGTTTCCCGGAAACGGACGACGTTAACCCGCTTCAGGCGTGGGAAGCGGCGGATGAATATCTGCTGCAACAGTTGGATGAGACTGAAATCCGCGGCCCGGTTTTGATCCTGAATGACGCCTTCGGCGCGCTGGGCTGCGCCCTGGCAGAGCACACGCCTTACAGCATTGGCGATTCCTACCTTAGCGAACTGGCGACGCGTGAAAACCTGCGCCATAACGACATCGACGAGTCCAGCGTGAAGTTCCTCGACAGCACCGCGGACTACCCGCAGGCGCCGGGCGTGGTGCTGATCAAAGTGCCAAAAACCATGGCGCTGCTGGAGCAGCAGCTGCGCGCGCTGCGTAAGGTCGTGACGCCAGAAACCCGCATCATCGCGGGTGCCAAAGCGCGCGATATTCACACCTCGACGCTGGAGCTGTTCGAGAAGGTCCTCGGCCCAACCACCACCACGCTGGCGTGGAAAAAAGCGCGCCTGATTAACTGCACCTTCAGCGCGCCGGAGCTGGCCGACGCGCCAGAGACCCTGAGCTGGACGCTGGAAGGGACCGACTGGACCATCCACAACCACGCGAACGTCTTCTCCCGCACCGGTCTGGATATCGGCGCGCGCTTCTTTATGGAACATCTGCCGGAAAATCTGGAAGGTGAGATTGTCGATCTGGGCTGCGGCAACGGCGTGATTGGCCTGACGCTGCTGGCGAAGAACCCGGACGCCAGCGTGGTGTTCAGCGACGAATCGCCGATGGCGGTGGCCTCCAGCCGTCTGAACGTGGAAACCAACATGCCGGACGCGCTGGACCGCTGCGAGTTTATGATCAACAACGCGCTGTCCGGCGTAGAGCCGTTCCGCTTTAACGCCGTGTTCTGCAACCCGCCGTTCCACCAGAAGCACGCCCTGACGGATAACGTCGCGTGGGAGATGTTCCACCACGCGCGCCGCTGCCTGAAGATTAACGGCGAGCTGTACATCGTGGCCAACCGCCACCTGGACTACTTCCACAAGCTGAAGAAGATTTTCGGTAACTGCGTTACCGTTGCGACGAACAACAAGTTTGTGGTGCTGAAGTCGGTGAAGCTGGGACGTCGTCGTTAAGATTGTTTTGCCCGGTAAGCGCAGCGCCACCGGGCAATGCCCTAGATCGCCAGAGCTAATTTCGTCCCCTGCGCAATCGCCCGCCGCGCATCCAGCTCCATCGCCACGTCGCACCCGCCAATCAGATGCACTGTTTTACCGGCCTCGCGCAGCGGGTCGGCCAGATCCCGCTTCGGTTCCTGCCCGGCACATAAAATCACATGATCCACGCGCAGCAGCTGCGGCTCGCCGCCGATCGTGACGTGCAGACCCTCTTCGTCGATCTTCTCGTAGCTTACCGCCGGGATCATCTTCACCCCACGCGAGAGTAGGGTAGCGCGGTGGATCCAGCCGGTGGTTTTGCCAAGCCCTTCGCCCGGCTTGCTGGCCTTACGCTGCAGCATCACGATCTGGCGCGGGCTTTTCGGCAGCTGCGGCCCTTCCGGGCGCAGGCCACCGGACTGGCTGAGGCTGGTATCAATGCCCCATTCGACGCAAAACTCGGCAATGTTCTGGCTGGTCGCCTCGCCCGGCTGGCTCAAATACATGGCGGTATCAAAGCCGATCCCGCCGCAGCCGATAATCGCCACCTTCTCGCCAACCGGTACTTTGTCACGCAGCACGTCGAGATAGCTCAGCACTTTTGGATGATCGATACCCTCGATCGAAGGCGTGCGCGGTACGATCCCGCTCGCCAGGATCACCTCATCGAAATCAGTCAGATCCGCCGCGCTGACAAACTGGTTAAGCCGCAGCTCGACGCCCGTCAGCTCGATCATCCGTCGGTAGTAGCGCAGCGTTTCGTAGAACTCCTCTTTGCCGGGGATCTGTTTGGCGATATTAAACTGCCCGCCAATCTCCCCCAGCGCATCAAACAGCGTCACGCTGTGCCCGCGCGAGGCGGCATTGACCGCAAACGCCAGGCCCGCAGGCCCTGCGCCGACAACCGCCAGGCGTTTTTTCGCTGTCGCCGGGATCACCGGCATTTTGGTTTCGTGGCAGGCGCGCGGGTTGACGAGGCAGGAGGTCACTTTCCCGACGAAGATCTGATCCAGGCATGCCTGATTACAGCCGATGCAGGTGTTGATCTCATCCGCACGGCCGCTTTGCGCTTTGGACAGCAGCTCGGCATCGGCCAGGAACGGGCGCGCCATCGAGACCATGTCGGCATCGCCGCGTGAAATCACATCGTCCGCCACCTGCGGATCGTTAATGCGGTTGGTGGTGACCAGCGGAACAGACACTTTCCCTTTCAGCCTGCGCGTTACCCAGCTGAACGCCGCGCGCGGCACCGGCGTGGCGATGGTCGGAATGCGCGCCTCGTGCCAGCCAATCCCTGTGTTGATAATCGTCGCACCTGCGGCTTCAATCGCCTGCGCCAGCTGCACGGTTTCGTCAAACGTGCCGCCGCCCTCCACCAGGTCGAGCATCGACAGGCGGAAGATGATAATAAAATCCGCGCCCGCACGTTCGCGCACGGCGCGCACGACTTCTACAGCAAAGCGCATCCGGCGGGCATAGTCGCCGCCCCATTCGTCGTCGCGCTGGTTGGTGCGGGCCGCGAGGAACTCGTTAATCAGATAGCCTTCTGAGCCCATTACCTCCACGCCGTCGTAGCCCGCCTCACGCGCCAGCGCCGCGCAGCGGGCAAAGTCGTCGATCAGCGCCAGGATCTCGTCGTGGGTGAGGGCGTGAGGTTTAAAGCGGTTGATCGGCGCCTGAATGGCCGACGGTGCGACCAGGTTAGGCTGGTAGCTGTAGCGTCCGGTGTGCAGGATTTGCAGGGCGATTTTACCGCCCTCGCTGTGCACCGCGTCGGTCACAATGCGGTGGTGCGGCAGCTGCGACGCATCGTTCAGCACCGCGCCGCCCTCCATGCCGACGCCGGAAGGGGTAGGGGCTACACCGCCGGTGACAATCAGCGCCACCCCGTGGCGGGCGCGTTCGGCATAGAAGGCCGCCAGACGCTCGGCCCCGTCCGGATGCTCCTCCAGCCCGGTGTGCATCGAGCCCATCAACACGCGGTTTTTAAGGGTGGTAAACCCCAGATCGAGGGGGGCGAATAACGACGGGTAGCGGCTCATAGTCTCTTCCAGTGTAAAATTATTGTTATGTGGTCGGATGAGTTACTAATTTAGCCAGCGGCAGCGGAAAGGTAAAAGCGGGATCGAATGATTGTGATAGATCTCAAAGAACTTCCCCGGTGGCGCTGCGCTTACCGGGGCTACAAAACCCCAGGACAGATAAGCGTAGCGCCATCCGGCGTTATTTACGGCGCCGCTGCCCGCACCAGCCCCGGAGCCTGCCACATCGACGTCGTCAGCCCGCTATCCACCAGCCCGAGCTGGTCGGCGTACACCGCCTGCCATTTCTGCATCATGCCGTCGTACAGCTCCCGGTGTTGCGGGTTCGGCGTGAACTCGCGGCTCCACTTCACCAGCCGCTCGCCCGTCGAGGCCATATCGGCAAACAGCCCCGCGCCAGCACCTGCCGCAATCGCGCAGCCGAGCGCCGTCGCCTCTTTCACTTCCGGCACGCGCACCGGCAGGCCGGTGACGTCGCTTAAGATCTGGCTCCACAGAGCGCCTTTGGAACCGCCGCCCGCAAACACCAGGCTTTCAAACGTTACGCCGGAGAAGCGTGAAATCTGCGCCAGGTTGCAGGCCGAGACGATCGCCGCATTCTCCTCCAGGGCACGGAACAGCGTCGCTTTGTTGCATTTTTCCGGGTCGATGGAGAGGTTAATAAACGACGGCGCGGCGTGGTACCACTGCTTAAAATGCATCGCGTCGGAGAAGATCGGCATCACCCCGTGGGAACCCGCCGGCACGCGGCTCGCCATCTCTTCCAGCAGGGAGTAGGTGTCCATCCCCATCCGCTCGGCAATCAGCTTTTCCTCCGCGCAGAAGGCGTCGCGGAACCAGCGCATGGTCAGCCCGGTAAAGAAGCTGATCGACTCCGCCTGCGCCATGCCGGGAATGACGTGCGGGTTCACGCGGATGTTCATCTCAGGATCGGTGCGCACCTGCGGCAGGTTGACCACCTGCTGCCAGAAGGTACCGCCCAGCACCGCCGTTTGTCCGGCGCGAACCACGCCCAGCCCCAGGCACCCCAGCTGCACGTCGCCGCCGCCCATCACTACCGGCGTGCCTTCGCGCAGGCCGCTCTGCTGCGCGGCTTCATGGGTGATGGCACCCAGCACGGTGCCGGTCTCTTTCACCGGGGAGAGGATATCGGCGCGCAGCCCGGCCATGTCGAGAAGCGCCGGACGCCAGTCGCGGGAAAACAGATCCAGCATGCCGGTGGTGCCCGCGTTAGACGGGTCGACCGCCAGCTCGCCGGAGAGCTTCGCCGCCAGCCAGTCGCTGATCATGGTGATGGTCGCGGCGTTGCGGTAAATATCCGGACGATGGTGCGCCAGCCACAGCAGGCGCGGCATGGCGCTCAGCGCCAGCGTCTGGCCAGAAACCTCATACACTTCGGATTCAAAACGGTCATCGTGGATCTCTTTGAGTTCGGCCACTTCGCGGCTGGCGCGGGCGTCGACGTTAGCGCAGGCCCAGATGGCCTCGCCGTTGCGGTCATACAGCACGATCCCTTCGCGCATTGAACAGCAGGCGACGGACTGAATATCTGTCGCGCTCAGGTGCCCACGCTCCAGCGCCTGATGAATGCACCTGCAGGTCAGCTGCCAGTTGGTCTCAAGGTCGAACTCCATCGACCCCGGCACGTTCTCAACGCTCAGGTGCTTCCACTCGGCCTGACCGAAGGCAATCTGGTTGCCCTGTAAATCGAAAATAACGGCGCGAACGCTGCCTGTCCCTGCATCTAACGCTAAAAGGTAACTCATGAGCTTGCCTCGCTGTTAGCGCAGGGCGGGCTCTCATTTGGCCAGAGCCAGCACCGCGCGGGCTGTCGTCTCCTCCGTCACCAGGCCATTGATACGGCGACCCTTCAGTGCGGCATAAATCGCATCGGCTTTCTCTTCCCCTCCGGCTACGCCAACGATGGTGGGCAGCTGCGCCAGCTCATCAAGCGAGACGCCGAGTAATTCTTTATGGATCTCCAGCTCCTCAACGCATTCACCTTCGGCATTGA
Organism: Enterobacter sp. PI-10; assembly: GCF_027947695.1. Taxonomy (NCBI): domain Bacteria; kingdom Pseudomonadati; phylum Pseudomonadota; class Gammaproteobacteria; order Enterobacterales; family Enterobacteriaceae; genus Enterobacter; species Enterobacter sp. PI-10. The sequence goes on from NZ_JAJNOG010000008.1 coordinate 166,007, forward strand.
GGAAATAGCCGAGAATGTCGCCGACCGCGCCTTTGCGGGCATACATCAGCTGTTCACCTTCGCTGATATAGCCGGATCGCAGTATCGTAGCGTCGCGGCGCTGGTTGACCGAACCAATGCCAACCACCGCGACATCGGCGGCGGTGGCGGCGAGGATCACGTCCCGCACGCTGGTTTCACGTTTTAAGATCCCGGCCACTTCGGCGGAAGACACGCGAAGCGGGGCGGGGATCATGCTGACGCTGCAGGCGGCGTCCAGCTGTCCAATACCGGTCATATATGGCCCGACGCCGCCGGAGAGCGTCACGAGGCGGATCTGCTGCGAGCTGATAAAGCCGCTCAGGTGCTGCAGGCTGCTCATGGTGGTTTCACCGAACCCCACCGCCAGCAGCTGGCCGGGTTCCAGCACGCCCATCAGCGACTGCGCCGCGCCAATGCCTAACCGCACGTTCATCGGCGGCGTATTCAGGGCGGGCATCACGCGCACCAGCTTCAGGCCAAAGCGCTGCTGTAGCTCGGTTTCCAGCGCCAGGCATCCCTCGTAGCGGGAGTTAATCTGCACGCGGATCACCCCGGACTGACGGCCTTTTTCCAGCAGGCGAGAAATCTTCAAACGCGGCAGCCCGAGCCGCTCGCCGATATCGTTCTGGGTCAGCCCGTCGTGGTAGTAGCACCAGGCCACGCGCGCCACCAGCTCCTCTTCCGCCAGCGCCAGCCCGGCAAACCGTCCTTCTTCCGCAGTGCGTTTATCGCTCATAGTTGAACTCTTATAAAAATTTAGATCATATGTTCGTGATGACGCAGAGGGAAAGTGTGAGCCACGCGACAAAACGGATCATTTCGATCGTTTCTGGTTTATCTGAATCTCAATCGATAAAACTGTGATCCCTGCACGGTTGTAAATATAGTTCACCGTCTACGCTTTTGAACATTATTAAATCTAAAAATCATTTGTTCAATAGCGGAGCGATGATGACACCACTTCTCGACGCGCGGAATATCAGCAAGCAGTTCTCAGGCGTGCCGGTTCTGAAAGGCATTGATTTCACGCTGCTTGCGGGTCAGGTGCACGCGCTGATGGGCGGAAACGGCGCGGGAAAATCGACGCTGATGAAGATCATCGCCGGGGTCGAGACGCCGGACAGCGGTGAACTTTCCGTCGAGGGGCAGTTATATGCGCGGCTGACGCCCGTGCAGGCGCACAGGCTCGGCATTTACCTGGTGCCGCAGGAGTCGCTGCTGTTCCCCAACCTTACGGTGCGGGAAAACATCCTGTTCCGCCTGCCGCGCGAACGCGATCTGGAAAAAAGGCTGGCGGAGAAACTTGAGCAGCTGCAGTGCCAGCTCAACCTCGACGCCGCCGCCAGCACCCTGGAGGTGGCGGATCAGCAGATGGTGGAGATCCTGCGCGGATTAATGCGCAACGCCAGGATCCTGATCCTCGACGAGCCCACGGCCTCCCTCACGCCGGGCGAAACCGAACGGCTGTTTCGTCAGATCCGCGCCCTGCAGGCACTCGGCGTCGGGATCGTCTTTATCTCCCATAAGCTGCCGGAAATTCGCGTGCTTTCGAGCCACGTCTCGGTGATGCGCGACGGCGCGGTGGTGCTGAGCGGCGAAACCGCGCAGTTTGACGATAGCGCCCTGATCGCCGCCATGACGCCGGTGAGCCGCGAGAAATCCCTGAGCGATACGCAAAAGCTGTGGCTGGCGCTGCCGGGCAACCGCCGCACCCAGCCGCAGGATTTTCCGGTGCTGCGGGTAGAGGACCTGACCGGAGAAGGGTTTATCGATCTGAGCCTTGAGATCTACGCCGGGGAGATCGTCGGCCTGGCCGGGCTGGTGGGTTCCGGGCGCACCGAGTTTGCCGAAACCCTCTACGGCCTGCGGCCGGTACGCGGGGGACGCATCTGGCTGGAGAACCAGGAGATCGCCAACGAGCCGGTGCGTTTGCGGCTGGAAAAAGGCCTGGTTTACCTGCCGGAAGACAGGCAGGTATCCGGCCTGTTCCTCGACGCGCCGATCCGCTGGAACACCGTGGCGCTGAACGAGCCGTCGCTCTGGCAGCAGCGGAAAAGAGAGTCCGCGGTGGTGGAGCGCTACCACCGGGCGCTGGGGATCAAGCTCAACCATGCGGATCAAACCGTGCGCACGCTCTCCGGCGGCAACCAGCAGAAGGTGCTGCTTGCACGCTGTCTGGAGGCCAACCCGTTATTGCTGATCGTCGACGAGCCGACGCGCGGCGTGGACGTCTCGGCGCGCGCCGATATCTACCAGCTTATCAAAAGCGTGGCGGCGCAGAACGTGGCGGTGCTGATGATCTCAAGCGATCTCGATGAGTTTCCGGGCCTCGCGGACCGCGTGCTGGTGATGCACCAGGGCGTGCTCAGCGGCGAACTGCCGCGCCACGCCGTCAGCCTCGATCGCATGATGGCGCTGGCGTTCGGAGGGCAATCATGAAGACCTTACTGAAAAACCGCGAGCTGAGCGCGTTTCTCGCCATTCTGGCGCTGTTCGCCGTGCTGGTGGCGCTGAATCCCTCTTACTTCAGCCTGCAGACGCTGGGGATGATCTTCGCCAGCTCACAGATCCTGATCCTGCTGGCCATCGGCGCGGCGCTGGTAATGCTGACCCGCAATATCGACGTGTCCGTCGGTTCAACGGTCGGGTTGTCCGCCATCGCCGTCGGCGTGGCGCTGAACGGCGGCTACAGCCTGCCCGTTTCCATTCTCTTCGCACTGTCGATCGGGGCGCTGGCCGGGGCGTTCAACGGTTTTCTGGTGGTGGGGCTGCGCATTCCGGCGATTGTCGCGACCCTCGGCACGCTGGGGCTGTACCGCGGGGCGATGCTGCTCTGGACGGGAGGAAAGTGGATTGAAGGGCTGCCGCCGGGGTTGAAATCCCTCTCTGAGCCTGCCGCCGTCGGCGTGTCGCCCCTTGGCATGGTGGTGTTGACCATCGCGGCCACAGGCGCGTGGACGCTGTCGCGCACCGCGTTCGGGCGTGATTTCTACGCGGTGGGGGATAACCTTGCCGCCGCGCGCCAGCTGGGCGTGGCGGTGAACCGCACCCGTATGATCGCCTTCACCCTCAACGGCATGCTGGCGGCCTGCGCCGGGATCGTCTTTGCCGCGCAGATTGGCTTTGTGCCCAACCAGACCGGCAGCGGGCTGGAGATGAAGGCCATCGCCGCCTGCGTACTGGGTGGCATTTCGCTGTTGGGCGGCACGGGGACGCTGATTGGCGCGCTGCTCGGTGCGTTCTTCCTGACGCAAATCGACACCGTGCTGGTGCTGTTCAGGCTCCCGGCGTGGTGGAACGACTTTATCGCCGGGCTGGTGCTGCTGGGCGTGCTGGTGCTCGACGGGCGTCTGCGCCAGGCGCTGGCGCGGCATCAGCGGGCGCTGAAGTACGGTCGCTTCCAGCCGGGTAACAGAGGGGGAAAGCACGTCACCCCCTTTCCCAAACGTAAAAAAGAGGTGGCGTAAATGAGGCTTAACTGGGAAAGCGCGCTGCTGATTTTGCTGGTGCTGGAGATCCTGCTCTTTGGCGCCATCAACCCGCGCATGCTCGATATCAACATGCTGCTGTTCAGCACCAGCGACTTCATCTGCATCGGCATTGTGGCGCTGCCGCTGACGCTGGTGATCGTCAGCGGCGGGATCGACATCTCCCTCGGCTCGACCATTGGCCTGTGCGCCATCGCGCTGGGGGTGATGATGCAGGGGGGGTGGCCGATGGCGGCCGCCGTTCCGCTGACGCTGCTGCTCGGCCTGCTGTGCGGGCTGATGAATGCGGCGCTGATCCACTACACCGGCATCAGCCCTTTAGTTATCACCCTCGGCACGCTCTACCTCTACGGCGGCGGCGCGCTGCTGCTCTCCGGCATGGCGGGGGCCACGGGCTACGAGGGCATCGGCGGCTTCCCGGACAGCTTTACCGCCTTCGCTAACCTCACGGTGTTGGGCCTGCCGATCCCATTGGTCTTGTTCGCGGTAATCACCGTCTTCTTCTGGCTCATTACCCACCGCGGGCGCTTTGGCCGTCATCTGTTCCTGATTGGCCAAAATCCGCGTGCGGCACGCTATGCGGCGCTGTCGGTGAACGGCATGCCCTACGCGCTGTACGGCCTGGTGGGCGTTGCCTCCGCGATTGCCGCGCTGGTCATGGTCTCCTATTTCGGCTCCGCGCGTTCGGATCTTGGGCGCGATTTACTGATGCCCGCGCTCACCGCCGCCGTGCTCGGCGGAGCCAATATCTACGGCGGTTCAGGTTCGGTTGTCGGTACGGCGCTGGCGGCGCTGCTGGTGGGCTATCTGCAGCAGGGTTTACAGATGGTCGGTATCCCCAACCAGGTGTCGAGCGCGCTGTCAGGGGCGCTGCTGGTTGTGGTGGTGATGGGACGTTCGCTGAGTCTGCACCTCGAATGGGTGCGATCTCTCTTTAGAAAACTATCCGGAGCGTAAGATGAAAACAAAACTGCTCGTCCTGGCAATGGCCCTCAGCTTCGCTTCGGCGCAGGCGGCGGACCGCATTGCCTTTATCCCGAAGCTGGTGGGCGTGGGCTTCTTCACCAGCGGCGGCAACGGCGCGAAAGAGGCGGGGAAAGATCTTGGCGTGGACGTGACCTACGACGGCCCGACCGAGCCGAGCGTCTCCGGCCAGGTGCAGCTCATCAATAACTTCGTCAACCAGGGCTATAACGCCATTATTGTCTCCGCCGTGTCGCCGGACGGGCTGTGTCCGGCGCTTAAGCGCGCGATGCAGCGCGGCGTCAAGGTCCTGACCTGGGATTCCGACACCAGGCCGGAGTGCCGCAGCATCTACATCAACCAGGGGACGCCGGAACAGCTGGGCGGCCTGCTGGTGGAGATGGCGGGCAAGCAGGTCACCAAACCGAATGCCAAAGTGGCGTTCTTCTACTCAAGCCCCACCGTCACCGACCAGAACCAGTGGGTGAAAGAGGCGAAGGCCAAAATCGAGAAAGATCATCCCCAGTGGCAGATCGTAACGACCCAGTTTGGCTATAACGACGCCACAAAATCGTTGCAAACCGCCGAAGGGATCTTAAAAGCCTACCCGGATCTGGATGCGATTATCGCCCCGGACGCCAACGCGCTGCCGGCGGCGGCGCAGGCGGCGGAAAACCTGAAGCGGGAAGGGGTGGCGATTGTCGGGTTTAGCACGCCGAACGTGATGCGCCCGTACGTTGAGCGCGGCACGGTGAAGGCCTTCGGCCTGTGGGACGTGGTGCAACAGGGCAAAATTGCGGTCAATGTCGCCGATCGTTTGCTGAAAAAAGGCGATCTTAACGTCGGCGACAGCGTGGACGTGAAAAACATCGGGGCGCTGAAGGTCGAGCCGAACAGCGTGCAGGGCTACCAGTATGAGGCGAAGGGCAACGGCATCGTGCTGCTGCCGGAACGCGTGGTGTTCACCAAAGAGAACATCAGCAAATACGATTTCTGACGGGGGAGCAAATGGCTGATTTAGACGACATCAAAGACGGCAAGGATTTTGGCATCGGCACGCCGCAGCAAAATGTGCCGTTCACCCTGAAGGGCTGCGGCTCGCTGGACTGGGGCATGCAGTCGCGGCTGGCGCGCATCTTCAATCCGCAGAGCAACCGTACGGTGATGCTGGCCTTTGACCACGGCTACTTTCAGGGGCCGACTACCGGCCTTGAGCGTATCGACCTCTCTATCGCGCCGCTGTTTGGTGAAACCGACGTGCTGATGTGCACCCGCGGCATCCTCAGGAGCCAGGTACCCGCCGCGACGAACAAACCGGTGGTTCTGCGCGCCTCCGGCGGTAACTCGATTCTGGGCGAACTCTCCAACGAGTGCGTGGCGGTGGCGATGGAAGACGCGTTGCGCCTGAACGTCTGCGCGGTGGCGGCGCAGGTGTACATCGGCAGCGAGTTTGAGCATCAGTCGATCAACAACATCATCAAGCTTGTCGATGCAGGGGCGCGCTACGGCATGCCGACGCTGGCGGTAACGGGCGTGGGGAAAGAGATGGCGCGCGACGCGCGCTATTTCTCGCTGGCAAGCCGCATCGCCGCCGAAATGGGGGCGCAGTTCGTCAAAACCTACTACGTGGATGAGGGTTTTGAAAAAGTGACCGCCAGCTGCCCGGTGCCGATCGTCATCGCCGGGGGCAAAAAGCTTCCTGAGCACGAGGCGCTGGAGATGTGCTGGCGCGCGATCGACCAGGGGGCATCCGGCGTGGACATGGGGCGCAACATCTTCCAGTCCAGCGCGCCGCTCGCCATGCTGAAGGCGGTGAAAAAAGTGGTTCACGAGAGCTGGAATGCCCGCGATGCGTTCCAGTTCTGGCAGGAAAAGAAACAGGGAGAAGCAAAATGAACGTGACGCTGGTGGAAATCAACATTAAGCCCGAGCGGGTAGACGAGTTTCTGGAAGTGTTTCGCGCCAACCACGAGGGCGCAATCCAAGAGCCGGGGAACCTGCGTTTTGACGTATTGCAGGACCCGAGGGTAAAAACCCGGTTCTTTATCTACGAAGCCTATAAAGACGAAGAGGCGGTGCTGGCTCACAAGCAAACCCCGCACTATCTGGCGTGCGTGGAGAAGCTTGAGGAGCTGATGTCGGAGCCGCGTAAAAAGCGCAGCTTTGTTGGGTTGTTGCCGGAGTAACAGGCGTTATAAAAGTGTTGTAGGCCGGGTAAGCGCAGCGCCACCCGGCATTTTTCAAACCAGCTCCAGATGGGCAAGTAATCTCGCGAGCGCTTCACGCGGCTCACCCTGAACCGCCTGCAACGGGAACGGCAACGCAGGTGCAGCCACTTTTCCCATCATCTCTGCCGCCGCCGCGATAACCCGTAAGCTGCCGTAGTGACGGAACAATTCCCACAGTGGCTCTAATCGCTCGGATTGGGCAGTCTCTTTCGAACGGGCAATCGCCAGCGCTGTTTGCGGGAACAATCCGCCGAGCACCGAGTACCAGACGTCAAACCCGGCCTGCAGGGCAGAGGCCGCTCGCCAGTCGCCGGCGATGCCCAGCGTGACTGTCTCAGGAAGACGGGCGCGTACCTGCGACAGGTCTTCCGGCACGCGACCAAGCTTAATGGATCCCACATTCGGCAGGGCCGCGACGGAAAATAACAATTCATCGCTAAACGCAAACCCGGTGGTGGCCGGATTATCGTAAATGCACAACGGTATGGAGAGCTGGCGGGTCACCGTTTCATAGAGATTAAACACTTCGTCTTCCGTTAATCGCTGGTAGGACACGGGGGCCATCAGCACGCCGGAGACACCTGCCGCCTGCGCGTCGTCAGCCAGACGCAGTATATCGTCCAGCCGGTGTGCGCCAATGCTGACGATGACCGGAATATCATCAGCATGCGCCACCGCGCAGCGTGCGATCCGACCGCGCTCTTCTACAGTCAGATAGGCATAGCTTCCCGTTGAGCCGAGAATGCCCAGAGAATCCACGCCAGCGTCGACCACGGGGCGCAGAAGATTGATGAAGGATTGCTCGTCAAACGTCCCCTCTTTCAGGGGCGTTAACGGAAAAGCGCTTAACCCGTAAAACATCGTGTTGTCCTCTTACAGCGTCAGCATCTGAACCTGAGCCGTGGCCCCCGGCATCAGCCGCTGCAGGTTGTTGACCAGCTCATCTCCTGCCTCTTCCAGCGCCGCAAGCGGCATCGACGGCAGGCTTTCAAGAATAAACCACATGGATTGCGCCTGGCTATCAAGGCGCGTCCGTATCCCCTGGCGCCAGTTCCAGCGGCGGCAGGTAACGCCAGTATCGTCGCGCCAGATAACCTCGCCCGGTTCCGGATGTTCCACCACCGGTTGTCCCTCTTTGAAGGTATCAAATGGCTCGCTGCCGTCGGCAAGGGTCAGACGCGGCGTGCCCGAATAAGCCGCGACATTTTCTCCGCCGACCGGAATGGCGTAGCGAATACTCACCGCGTTATAGATATCCACCACCGGATCCAGCGGCGGCAGTGAGCCATCTTTCAGGACCCGCTTACGCAGGGCGGATGCCGAGCAGGGCGTGCGTTTCGGTTTCGCGCCGAAGGCTTTAAACACGTCATCCCAGCCTGAAAGGTGTGCATCAGCCCAGGGCACATCATCATTAATCATCTGCTGGCAGGCCTGCGCCAGCGCGGCAGCCGCCACCTCCGGGTGGGTAATTGGCGCAGCTTCAACCAGAATGCTCAGCACCCGAAAGCCTGGGGCAATCCCGGCAAGACGTGAGTCTATTGACGGCGTAACGAGAGACATAAATAATCCTGTATTGACTGTTTTATACCATGGTAGTGACCAATGACTGATAAAGTCAATATAATGACTGCGCACGGGGCCGATGTTGCCCAGGTAAGCCTGGCCGTCGCGAACCGCATACGCAACTGGCGCAAAGAGAAAAAGCTATCTCTGGACGAGCTGTCCCGCCGCGCAAGCGTCAGTAAAGGCATGCTGGTAGAGATCGAAAAGAGCGCAGCCAACCCCAGTATCGCCATCTTGTGCAAAGTGGCTGCCGCGCTCGGTATCTCAGTGGCGGATATCGTTAACGTCTCCAGCGAGCCGCTGGTGCATGTTATCGAAGAAGAGACTATTCCGGTGCTGTGGCAGGGCGAACAGGGTGGACGCGCCAGACTGCTGGCGGGAACGGCAGGCCCGGATATGATTGAGTTATGGCAATGGGAGATGCAGCCGGGGGAGCGTTTTACCTCTCCGGGGCACCCGGCGGGAACCTTTGAGCTGTTGCACGTGAACGAAGGCGTTTTAACGCTGACGGTGGATGAGACGGTAACCCAGGTTAACGCTGGCGCATCGGCTGTGGCGAAAACGGAAGCGGCGCACGGCTACGCCAATGAGGGCGATACCGTGCTTCGCTTCACCATGACGGTGGCGGAATTTCACCGCTAAAAAACCGGGCCTACAAACGCCTGTAGGCCCGGTGATTTTTTACGCCTCTTCCACGCTCACCCGCAGCGCTGCCAGCGCTTTACGCGCCGCTTTCAGCACCTGCTCGCACTGCTCAATCGTCAGCGTCAGCGGCGGTTCAATGCGGATAGTCTTCGAGTTGTTGAGCGTTCCGGCCACCAGCACCCGCTGGCGGAACATCTCGCTCGCGAAGCTGTAGCCGATTTCGTTATCAACGAACTCAATCGCCATCAGCATCCCTTTGCCGCGCGCCTCCTGTACAAGGTCAGGGTATTCCCGGCCCAGCTGGCGGAAGCCGTCCAGCAGCATGTCGCCTTTCTGCTCCGCCTGCGCGGGAAGGTTTTGTTCCAGCAGCACGTTGATGGTCGCCAGCGCCGCTGCGCAGGCCAGCGGGTTACCGCCAAAGGTGGTTGTATGCAGGAACGGGTTGTCGAACAGCACCGAGAACACCTCTTCCGTAGCAACCGTCGCGCCAATCGGCATCACGCCGCCGCCAAGCGCCTTCGCCAGACACAGTATGTCCGGCTGCACGTTCTCGTGCTCGCAGGCAAACATCTTGCCGGTGCGCCCCATCCCGGTCTGGACTTCGTCGAGGATCAGCAGCGCGCCAAACTCATCGCACAGCTGACGCACGGCAGGCAGATAGCCCTGCGGAGGGAGGATCACGCCGCCTTCACCCTGAATCGGCTCCAGGATCACCGCCGCCACGTCATCGCCGGTTTTACGGCATTCACTCAGCACGGTGCGCATGGCGTTAATGTCGCCGAACGGCACGTGGCGGAAGCCCGGCAGCAGCGGCATAAACGGTTTGCGGAAGGTGGATTTGGCGGTAGCGGACAGTGCGCCCAGGGATTTACCGTGGAACGCGCCGCTGGTGGCGATAAAGGTGAATTTCCCGCGCGGCGACTGGTACGCTTTGGCGAGCTTTATCGCCGCTTCGACCGATTCTGTGCCGCTGTTGCTAAAGAAGCTGTATTTCAGTTTGCCGGGCGTTAAGGCCGCCAGCGTTTTCGCGAGCATGGCGCGAAGCGGGTCGAGCAGTTCCTGGCTATGGAGAGGTTGTTTCGCAAGTTGATTCTGTACGGCGGAAACCACAACTGGATTACGGTGCCCCACGTTGAAGATACCAAAACCACCAAGGCAATCGATAAACTCCTGTCCCTGGGTGTCGACAAGCGTGTTAAGACTCCCCGCTTGCCACTCTACGGCTCCGTAATCCCCGCCGGCGGTAACAGATTTGCGATACTCCAGAAACCCTGGATTGACGTGTTCTTTAAAGTAATCGATGACCTCTCGGTTAAGTTGTTTCATCTCCTCATGATCAAGCGTTCGCTTCTCAATGAGATTCAGTGCGTGCGCGGTACAGGCAAGAGCCGAGGCGCTGGAAGGTAACCTGTTCAAAATGTGCTCCCGGGGATCGCGTATCACATGATACTGGTTTAAGTATTGCAGGGATTACGCCACTTCAGATGCCTTAACGAAAATCGGGATAAACGCCAGGTTAAAATAATGTTGCACAATATTTAATCATGCCGAAGCAACCGAAACGGGATTTAGCGGTACAGGACAGATAAGGATAATTGGGGGCGAAAAAGCGCAACTGCACTAAAGAAGTGCATTCGGTGCAACTTAAGTGGGCGTTAACTGGTCATGCTTTATAGGTAATTTCTTTGCGAAAGTATTTTAAATCAATGAATTATAAAATAGTACAAAAAGTATGGTTTAAGTGAAATCTGCGATCTTCATCAAGTTTAACAACTAAAGATAAATTGTTTACCGCCGAAAAAACATTGACCCACAAAATTAACATTCAAATAACCTGCAAGGGATGCCCACGATGTCCTCTCCAACCTATGTCACCCAGAATGAATATCCTCTGGACGATGACACCACCTTAATGTCTACCACAGACGTCCACAGCTACATCACGCACGCCAACGACACTTTTGTGCAGGTGAGCGGCTACCAGCTTGATGAGCTGACGGGCCAGCCGCACAACCTGGTACGCCACCCCGACATGCCAAAAGCCGCGTTTGCCGATATGTGGTACACGCTGCAGCAGGGCGAACCGTGGAGTGGGATTGTCAAAAACCGGCGCAAAAACGGCGATCACTACTGGGTGCGTGCTAACGCAGTGCCGATGGTGCGCCACGGGCAGGTCACGGGCTATATGTCCATTCGCACCAAAGCCACGGCGGAAGAAATTGCCACCGTGGAACCGCTCTACCGGGCGCTCAACGACGGGAGCTGTAAGAAACGTGTGCACAAGGGGCTGGTGGTTGGAAAAGGCTGGCTGGGCAAACTGCCTGCCATGCCGCTGCGCTGGCGCGTGCGCATCGTGATGGCGGTGCTCTTTGCCCTACTCGCCTCCACCCTGGCGGCGACCTCCGCCGGGTGGATGCCGCTCGTTGCTGCTGCGGTGGTGATGCTGCTGGGGACGCTGCTCTTTGAGCAACAGATTGTCCGCCCGGTAGAGAATGTGGCGCGACAGGCGCTGAAGGTCGCAACCGGTGAGCGCAACAGCGTGCAGCATCTGAACCGCAGCGACGAGCTGGGGCTGACGCTGCGCGCGGTAGGGCAGCTTGGCCTGATGTGCCGCTGGTTGATTAATGACGTGTCGAGCCAGGTGGTTAGCGTCCGTGACGGCAGCGACAGGCTGGCGCAGGGAAATGAAGATTTGAACGATCGGACCCGTCAGACCGTGGCGAACGTGCAGCAGACCGTCGCGACAATGAACCAGATGGCCGTGTCCGTTCAGAGTAACTCCGAAACCGCCGCCGAGGTGGACAAACTCTCCGTGGCCGCGAGCAGCGCGGCGACAAAAGGAGGCAATGCGATGCAGACCGTCGTTAAAACGATGGATGATATTGCCGACAGCACGCAGCGAATTGGCTCAATTACCTCCCTGATTAACGACATCGCTTTCCAGACCAATATTCTGGCGCTGAACGCGGCGGTTGAAGCGGCTAGGGCAGGCGAGCAGGGCAAAGGTTTTGCCGTGGTCGCGGGCGAAGTCCGCCATCTCGCCAGCCGCAGCGCCAGTGCCGCGAATGATATTCGTAAACTCATTGATGCCAGCGCCAGCAAGGTGCAGTCCGGCTCTGAGCAGGTGCATGCCGCAGGCCGTACGATGGATGATATTGTTGTGCAGGTGAAAAACGTGACGCAGCTTATCGCCCAGATCAGCCACGCGACCTCCGAGCAGGCAACCGGACTCTCTGAGCTGACCCGCGCGGTGGCTGAACTCGACAGCATTACGCAGAAAAACGCCGACCTGGTCGAGGAGAGCGCACACATTTCTGCCATGGTGAAGCACCGCGCCGGACGTCTCAAGGATGCGGTGACTGTGCTTCATTGAGCCAGTAATGTTCCAAAAAAAGCCGTTTATTTCGTAAGTAATAAACGGCTTTTTATTTTCTGCTTGTGACTATTAATGTATTTTATTGTTAATCTAATATTAAATAACTAAAGAAATTACCTCAGTTATTTATCCCTGCCTAAGTCAATTATCCAGAAGGCTATTTTGAAAAATACCTCTCTGGTGGTCTGGTAACGATCAATGGGGCAATATTAATAGCCTCTACCTATCCATTGCGTGGGTTATGAAATAAAAAAACGATCAAACTCATAAAGTTAGCGAAATCGTTACCGATAACAGCGATCGTCTGAGAAATAATCACATCGATGGAGAAAATATGTTCTTACATGACGTAAAGATCGGCACGAAATTATTTCTGGCGTTTGGGTTCTTTATTGTCCTGATGGCGATCAGCGCGAGCCTGTCTCTGCTGAGTCTGAACCGGGCTAATAACGGGATGCAATCCATTATTACCAGTGATTATCCGACCACGGTAAAAGCGAACCAGTTAATTGATAACTTCCAGGAATTTATTAGCACTCAACAGCTGATGCTGCTGGACGAGCAGGGCACCTACACTGGGCAATCTCAGCAGCGCCTGAAAGAGATCAGCGAGCATATCACGGTGATCCTGGGAGAGCTGAACACCGCTTTGCAGGATCAAAAGTCTCAGCAGGTGCTGGCGGAGATCCGCAGCGTGCGCCAGCAGTATCTGGACTCGCGCTACCGCATTTTGCAGGCGGTGCAGAACAACAATCGTGCGGGCGCTATTCAGGAGATGATGACCACCACCCTCGCCGTGCAGCAGGCTTATAAAGCGAAGGTGAAGGAGCTGATTACCATTCAAAACAGCGAGATGCAGAGCGCTGGCGCGCAGGTGGAAGGGGATTTCCGGTCTAACCGCCTGCTGTTGATCCTGCTCACGCTCTTTAGCGTCGGGGCAGGCAGCCTGATCGGCTGGTTTATCGTGCGCGCTATCACTCGTCCGCTCGGCGAGGCGGTGCATTTTGCAAAAGCCATTTCTGAGGGCGATCTCACGGGCAGCATCACGCCACACGGTAAAGACGAAACGGGTCTGCTGCTGCACGCGCTGATGGAGATGAAAACGCGACTGCTGGACATCGTGCAGCAGGTGCAAACCGGCTCGGAGAATATCTCCAGCGCAGCCGCGCAGATTGTCGCCGGGAATCAGGATCTGGCTGCGCGCACGGAAGAGCAGGCCAGCTCCGTTGAACAGACCGCCGCCTCGATGGAGCAGATCACCGCGACGGTGAAAAATACCGCCTCGCATACCGGGGAAGCGACCAACCTCTCGGCTGATGCCGCCACGGTGGTCAAAAACAACGGTGAGATGATGAAGCAGGTGACCAGCAAAATGCGCCTGATTAACGAGACGTCCAACCGGATGTCCGACATTATCGACCTGATCGACGCCATTGCGTTCCAGACCAACATTCTGGCGCTGAACGCGGCGGTGGAAGCGGCGCGCGCCGGCGAGCACGGTCGCGGTTTTGCGGTGGTCGCCGGTGAAGTGCGTCAGCTTGCCCAGAAGAGCGCGTCGTCTGCCAGCGAAATCCGCGAGCTGATTGAGAGCTCTACCAGCCAGACCCAGGACGGGATGAACCTGGTTGAAAAAGCGAGTGCGTTGATCAACGGGATGGTCGGCAACGTAGAAGAGATGGACGTGATTCTGAGGGAAATCCGCCAGGCTAGCCACGAGCAGACGGAAGGTATCTCGCAGATTAACAGCGCGATTGGCCTGATTGATGCCACCACCCAGCAGAACTCCGCGCTGGTGGAGGAGTCCGTCGCGGCGGCAGCATCGCTTAATGAACAGGCGATGCACCTGAAAGAGCTGGTACGCGTCTTCCGCGTGAGCGAGCACGCACCGGCTTAATCCAGCTGGGAGATCTCCAGCGCCGCGCGGTCGATTACGCCGATAATCTGCTTGAGCTGCGCGTCGCTGAGCTCTCCCTGATTCACCTTCAGGTCTAACACCGCTTTGAAGTTATCCAGCGCCCGCTTCATCTGCGGGTTTTTGCGTAGCTGAAAACCGACAGAACGCGCTTTGATACGCACCTGGATCTGTTCCAGCTGTTCCCGGTTTTCGTCCAGCCAGCGTTGTCCTTCAGCGGTAATCGCAATCTTCTTGCGACCGTTCTCTTCTTCCGTAATGGTGATAAACGTCTGATCCTGAAGATAATCCAGGGTTGGATAGATGACCCCTGGGCTCGGGGTGTAATTCCCTTGGGTCAGGTTCTCAATCTCTTTGATCAGCTCGTAGCCGTGGCTCGCGTTGCGGGTCAGGATATCCAGAATCACCAGCCGCAGATCGCCGTGGCCGAAAAAGCGCGGCCGCCGCCCGCCGCCCTCATGTTCGTGTCGCATAGTATGCCCTTCATTTTGATATATCTAAACTATATCTAAGATATATTCAGATGCAATCTAAAAGATCTTGCATTTTTACTTATTAGTAATCATTATCATTTGAAAATTGATTTAGATATATCGTATTCACCAGAGAAGGGGCTAAAAATGGCAACTACCCGTTACCCACAGCGCGTTCGTAATGACCTGCGTTTTCGCGAGCTGACGGTGCTCCGCGTTGAGCGCGCCAGCTCGGGTTTCCAGCGCATTGTTTTAGGCGGCGAGGCGCTGGAGGGCTTTAGCTCCCGCGGTTTCGACGACCATACCAAAGTCTTTTTCCCGGCACCCGGGGCGACGTTCGTGCCGCCGGTGGTTACCGAAGAAGGCATCGACTGGGGCGACGGCGTGCGTCCGCAGGCGCGCGACTATACGCCGCTCTACGACGAGGCAAATCATGAGCTGGTTCTCGATTTCTTCATTCATGACGGCGGTATTGCCAGCAGCTGGGCGATTGAGGCGAAAGCGGGAGACAAGCTGACCATCGGCGGCCCGCGCGGCTCGCTGGTGGTGCCGGAGGATTACGCCTGGCAGCTGTACGTGTGCGATGAGTCCGGCATGCCCGCGCTGCGTCGACGCTTAGAAAGCATTGCGCAACTGCCGGTTCGCCCGGACGTTCACGCGGTCGTGACGGTTGGGGATGAATCCTATAAGGACTATCTGGCGCACCTGAGCGAGTTCAACATCACCTGGGTGGTGGGCCACAGCGAGCAGGCAGTCGCAGATCATCTGGCTGCGCTGACCGTTCCGGGGGACGATTACTTTATCTGGCTGACCGGGGAAGGGAAGGTGGTGAAAAGGCTGAGCCGTCAGTTTGAAGCCGACGTGATTGACCCTCAGCTGGTGCGTGCCAGCGCATACTGGCACGCCAAATAGTCACGCGGCGGAATCCAGCTGCGCTTCGCTCACCTGATGTTCGAGCGAGGCGCGGACCTCGTGCAGCGCTTTCTCCTGCTGAGCGAAGTACGCTTCCATATTGCTCAGCGACGAGACCAGAAGCCAGGACTCCTCTTTCTCCAGCTCCGCCAGCTCATTCACTAAAATGTCGATCTGCTCGCGGACCTGCGCCATTTTTTTGCGGATACGTTCCAGATCGTTCAGCCTGTCGCTGGCCATCAATGGCTCGAAGCCCTGTTGCAGGCGGGCCACCAGCGAGCGAATGGCTTTCACATCGCCGCGCTGCTTCGCCTGGTTAAGCTGCACCATCATGTTGTTGGCTTCTTCTTTCAGATCGTCCGCCACCAGATCCGGGTGGCAGAGCTTGCTCGCCTGCCGCCAGAGACGCTTGAGTTCGTTCTGATCTTCTTCCGAAAGATGCTTTCCTTTACGCAGCCGCACTTCGGCATCGTGATGCTGTTCGCGATACTTCTCGTACTCTTCGTTGGCCTCGTCGCGAGCCTGACGCGCAGGCTCTTCTTCACGCGTTAAGCCGCTCTCCAGCTCCAGCGCTTCGGCCAGCAGGTTGGCGATGAGATTACTTTGCTGCTCCAGATGTTTACGCGCCTCGGCTGCCTGCACGGAGTCAGCCGGGAGATCGCGCCAGCGCTGGGTAAGCGTCGCCAGTACTTCTACCGCCTGCGCCATATAGCGCTGGCAGCGACGATAATCTTCCTCGCGACGACGCGCTTCCGCTTGCTGACGACGCAGGTTAAGCTCGGCCAGCGTTTTACGCAGGGCGAGGATCTGCTGCATCAACGGCCCGAGGCGGGAGAAATAGAGATCGTTGAATTCATCAAGCTGCTGCACGCGGGCGTTGCGGCGGTCAATCAGATCGCGCAGGCGCTCTTCCAGCGCCTTCAGCTCGAGCTTGCTGGCCGCCACCTGCGGATCGCGCCACTGGGTCACGGCGCGCTGGCCCTGCAGCCAGGCGGTAATGGCCGCCATAGCCTCGGTGTAGTTTTTTCCCTCAAGCGCCACGACGATTGCCTGTAGCTCATCGTCAAACGCTTCATTTTTCAGGCGTGTCAGCTGGCTCTGGATGATGTCGTCATCTTCCAGCTCAATGGCATTTTTAATGATTTCTAGCCGTTTGATCGGTGTGCTCATGATGCCTTTCGCTTTGGCGCTTAAGTATTTGAGTTAAGGTTAGTTGTTGTAAAAGCTACAGGAAATAATACACACGGATGATGATCGGCGCGATGGGGGATTTCTTTAATTAGCTGATGGATGTTGCTCTCACTATGGGGTAAACCCAATAAAGCGTAATACCACACGTTCACCAGCCCTGTTAATGTGCATCGATCCTCTTTTTCCCCTGCCACGGGTTTTACCGTGTCCTACCCGAAAGCAAGCGCCTCATCTTTGGTGGCGAATGCAACCGACCCGGCCTCAGCTAACCTCGCTATAAATTCCCACCACGCGACCCACTGTTTTTATCTCGTCGATGCCGCATTCAAACGGAACCTTGCCGCCCGCCACGTGAAGTTTTTTCCCCGGCAGCAGCGTCAGGTCGCGGATGCTCGCGGTGCCTTCAATCTCAACCAGCCACAGGCCGTCGGTTAACGACGCCTCTTTTTCGATAAAGTGCAGCTTCCCCTCCGTGCGGACGGCGATTCCGCGTGCCAGCGGTTTGCTAAAGAAAGCAGAGTCGATACTCAAAATGGAATTTTCTTCCAGCCTCCCGTCACTGAGTGTGAATGTCGAAACCGAAACGGGATCGCCCGGGGCGGGGTTTCCTGCAAACTGCGCACCCTGGCCGGTCATCAGCCAGCGGAGGCTGGCGCCAGTGTCCAGCGCACACTGAACCGCAAAGTCGTAAGAGATGGTACCGCGCGCGTAGCGGTTCTGAAGCGAGCTGGCGGCGATATTAAAGTGTCGGGCCAGCTGGATTTTCTGCGTAAAACCATATACCTGACAGATTCTATCGAGCAATTCTTCATTATTCACTTGAGAATCTAATATCAAAATATATTCCTTTGGGTGTTTACTAATGCTCATTTGGGTATTAGTATCATTGCAAATTCGGGCAATCAGCGGCAGACGTTGGCAAACTGAGGCTAATGATTGCAGGCATTATCAAAATGGGAATCATGCAGCATGGCTTCCGAAATCGCAATCCTCAAACGGCGGAAAAAGCCGTGCTCTGCCCGTTTTGAACGCATTAGCGTGCATATATTTATGCGAGGGGAGATATGGCGATAGAAGCTGCCCGTGCAAGGGTTCCACTAAGCGTGGGGGCGCGTCTTAGCGGGCTTAACCACATCGCTGAACTGCGCGCCCGCTACGGGAGCGATAGCGGGAAAGAGCTGGCGCGGTTTATGGCTGACATGCGCGATAAGCGCGATCCCTTTTTTGAGGAGAACAGCAGGGCGCTGGCCGCTCTCTTTTTCCTGGCGAGATTACCCGTCACCCGTCATGAGTGCGATATCAGCGAGCTGACCACAGAGGAGAAAAGAGCGCTAATTACCGCGATGAATCACTTTCGCGCTGTTGTGAGTTTATTTCCTGAACGGCTGACCATGCCGTTGTAACCCAACCAAAAAACGAATGGCGTAAACCCGCCGGGCACTCTGTTGCCTGAAATTAAGGAAAACGCGTGATGCGACACAGTGAAAACCGCCCTTATCCAATCGGAAGTGAAGAACTGAAACGCCTGCTGGCAGAGGCAAAAACAGAGGAACGATGCGCGCGCGCCCTTGCGGTCTCCCTGCGTCTGGAAGCGCTGGCAAGCCAGATCTACAAAACCGGCATGAGCGGAGAAGACGTTGCCGAACTGCTGTGCCACGAGGCGGCTCGCTACGAGCGTGAATCCCAGGAGCTGCACTGATGGCCGATTTTATCGATCTTGCCCAAGCGCGCGAGCAGGAAGACAGAGAGCGATACATTAATTGCGCCCGCAGACGACCCGCATCGCCTTCGCGTTTCCTCTGCGAGGACTGCGAGGCGCCGATACCGGAGGCGCGCCGAATAGCGGTGCCTGGCGTAGCCCTGTGCGTCACCTGTCAGGAGATCGCGGAGATGAAAAATAAACACGTCCGGGGAGGGTGAGTTGGCTACGTCATTCGCTTATCCGTGGAATGCACCGCGGTCGGCAATTGCCAGCCCTTATCTTACCCATGCCCAGCAGCAGCGTCGCGATCGCTTCTTCGCGGCGCTGCAGCAGGCAAGAATGGTTCTCTCACAGCAGCCTGACTGCGTGCGTTTTGAGGTCTGGCGCGCCGTTGACGCCCTCGAACAGCATCGGGGCAATCCCCAGGCTAACGCCTTTTTGATCCGCTTCTGCAAAAGGATGTTACCTCGCCTGCGGCGGGTCTCCGATCGCTATGCCTGCACAGGACTGCACGAGGAAGTCTCCAGGGCCGTGTTCGACGGCCATTTCGACACTCAGCTTTTGCAATACCTCGCCTCGCGGATGGTTGAACTGGTTGCCCGCTATAACCGCATTCCGGATATGTCCCGCGCGGACATCGACCTGCTGGCCGCAGATGTCGCCAGCTTTATTCGCGGCGAGCTGGCGAATATTAACGATGCTGAAATGGGCGAATACCAGACGCTGTACGTCTGGTATCAGCGCGCCGGACTGATCGCCCGACAGTTCAACGTGTCGCCTCCCCACTGGGAGCGGGTGTCGAAGACATTTTTCAACAAAGACGATGTTGCCGCCGCGGTGATGCGGATGTTTTCCGAGGCGTGGTGGCGCGGGCGTTTACGTCGGATCGCGGCTGCCTGGCGCGAGCATTTGCAGATTGCCCTTGGCAACGTCAGCAAAAAGAGAACGGCGTATGCGAGCAAACGCTGCGTGACCGAGTGGCGCGAACAGAAGCGCCGCACCCGCGAATTTCTCAAGGGCGTGGAGCTGGAAGATGAAGAGGGCAACCGCATCAGCCTGATTGAAAAATTCGATAGCTCGGTGGCCAACCCGGCGATACGCCGCTGTGAACTGATGACCCGCATTCGCGGGTTTGAAAATATCTGTGAGGCGCTGGGCTACGTGGGCGAGTTCTATACCTTAACCGCGCCCGCGCAGTATCACGCGACGCTGAAATCAGGTTACCCCAACGCGAAGTGGAACGGGGCCAGTCCGGCGGAGACGCAAGGCTACCTCACCCGGCTGTGGGCGCGCATCCGCGCAAAGCTCCACCGTGATGGGATCCGTATTTTCGGTATCCGCGTTGCGGAACCCCATCATGACGGTACGCCCCACTGGCACATGCTGATGTTTATGCTGCCGGAAGATGTCGAATGCGTTCGCCGGATTATCGGGGACTACGCGCGGCAGGAGGATGCCGCTGAGCTGCAGAGCGAAAGCGCCAGACAGGCGCGCTTTCACGCGGACGCGATCGATCCGCAGAAAGGCAGCGCTACCGGCTATATCGCCAAATACATCTCAAAGAATATCGACGGCTATGCGCTCGATGGTGAGACCGATAACGAAAGCGGCGGGCTGCTGAAGGAGACGGCGTCCTCTGTATCGGCCTGGGCGGGGCGCTGGCACATTCGCCAGTTTCAGTTCATCGGCGGCGCGCCGGTAACGGTCTACCGCGAGCTGCGCCGACTGGCAGACGCTGAGGCCGCGCGCGGTCTGAGCGTCGAGTTTGCTGCAGTCCATGAGGCTGCCGACGCCGGTGACTGGGCGGGTTACGTCACTGCACAGGGCGGTCCGTTTGTGCGTCGCGATGATTTACAGGTGCGCACGCTTTATGAGCCGGGTACCGGGTTTAACCAGTACGGCGAAGAAACGGTCCGCATCCGCGGCGTGTACGATTCCGCCGTCGGCGCGGGCAGCCCGGTTTTAACCCGCCTGACGCAGTGGAAAATTGTGCCGAAGCGGGCCCAGGAGCCTGAGAATGTAACTGCGCCTTCTCGGAGTTCTGTCAATAACTGTACGCTGAGCGATCTCTCTCAACCCCTTAACCGGCGTGCGAGACGGGCATTAACCGAGCGCATCAGGCACATACGACCCGGCGCAGCGGCGCCCTTTGTCTACGAGCGGGATCCGCAGAACGGGGTCCCGGAGAAAGTGATTGATGAGGTTTGGCTCGCCACCGGAATCGCCATCAGCCGCGCAGAGGCCCTGCATCTTATGGCGGGCGGCGTTAGCCGCTTTAACGACAAATGGTGCAGAGGCGCAGCTGACGGAACGCTCTTTCCGGCAGCGCGTTCTTATCAGCACAAGGCGCGGAAAATCCTTGAACGTATTGGGCATTTATCAGATCTGTTCGCTCTGAGAGCACGCTAATCTCCATCGATATCATGCACATACCGTGAGTAGTTCTGATTTTTCGCTTCACTCTTTTTATGAATACGTGCTACTGTATGTTTATACAGTATCTCGTGGTGGAGGTTGTGTGGACAGAGAGTTGAACGAGCAGGTCATGATTGAACGTGTCGAGATGATTGCTCGACTGACGACAGAAGGAACATGTCAGGAAAGAGATCGTGAGATTGCCCTGAATTTGATTGCTGAGATTGCGCGGGGAAATTTAATCAAAAACAACGCATTTACCGTTGTTTTCTCAGCATCGCCTGTTCCGGAACGAATCAAAAAAGAGGGTAATGTTCGGGTGAACATTACGCTCGATAAAGACCAACTGATTGGCCATGGCGTCGTCGAGGCCTTCCAGAACGAACTGACCCGCCGAATAAGGTCCCTGTTCCCGTCATCGCGAGTGACCGTGAAAATAGGAACGATGACGGGAGTAGAGCTCCAGGGGCTTGAAGGAGAGGCCGATCGCGAGATGCTGGATAATATTCTCCGGGAAGTCTGGGAAGACGAGAGCTGGCGCTAACCATGCGTCATTACCCGAACGCACGCCCTCATTCAGATTTTACGCTTTCGTTGACCCACGCTTCGCTGCTTGTGGACGGTCTGTTGTGTCCGTGATTGTCCATCCATCAGCGATAGCGAAAAGGCCGCCAGCCCGGGAAACTCTACGGTACCTGGTAACCGGATGTTAGGAGCGTCTGATGAAGATCTATGCAATGCAGGGGGACACGCTTGATGCCGTTTGCGCCCGTTATTATGGGCGCACGGCTGGCGTCGTAGAAGCCGTTCTGAAGGCCAATCCTGGCCTCGCGGAGTCAGGCGTTATCTTGCCTCACGGCACGCCGGTAGAGATGCCGGAGGTAAATAGCGCCCCCACCAAAGAATCCGTAAATCTATGGGACTGAGCCTGGAGAAAATCACCACGTTTATCGCCTACTGGCTGGCCGTGGCGCTGGCCTGGTTCGGGGCGATGTCTCCTGAAAAGGTCGCGCTGTACGTGGGGAGTGTTTGCGCCATTTTTACCGCGCTGACGAACTACTGGTTTAAGCGAAAAACCTGGCGCTATCTCCAGTCGCTGGGCCTCGATAAGAAGAGCATTCGTGAACTCAATCATTAAGCGTTGTAGCGTCGCCGGCGTGCTGGCCCTGGCGGTGCTGATGCCCGATTTTCGATTACTGAAAACGTCCCCTGGGGGGCTGGCGCTGATTGCCGATCTCGAAGGTTGTCGCCTCTCGCCCTACCGGTGCAGCGCTGGGGTCTGGACGTCAGGCATTGGCCACACGGCAAACGTTGTGCCGACGCGGGACATTACCGAGCGTGAGGCCGCTGTAAATCTGGTTGCTGATGTACTCAACGTTGAGCGACGGCTGGCGACGTGCGCGCCGGTGGAGATGCCGCCGCGGGTCTACGACGCGCTGGTGAGTTTTACCTTTAATGTTGGCGCAGGCGCCGCCTGCCGTTCGGCTCTGGTGTCTTTTATTAAGCGTAAACAGTGGTCGCAGGCGTGCGAACAGCTTACCCGCTGGGTGTACGTCAACGGCGTCAAAAATACCGGTCTGGAAAACCGCCGTGTCCGCGAGATGGCCTGGTGCATGAACGGGCTGCCATGAGAACGCTCATGCTGGCGCTGGCCGGGCTGCTGGCCATCACGCTGTGGCTTCGTCATGACAACCTGAACCTTTCCCGTTCCTTAGCCACCGCGAACTGGGTTGACAGCGAGCAAAAAAACGCTCTCGCCGAGCTTAATCAACAGCTTTTCCTGGCACAGCGGATGGCCAGAGCAAATGAAAACGCCCAGGTCAGGCTCCGTGAGGAGCTTGTCGCTGCGGGCGAGGAGAGGGCAAGACGGGAAGCGACTATCGGGAGATTACTCAATGAAAATGAAGCGTTACGCCGCTGGTATACCGCTCAGCTGCCTGATGCTGTCCGCAGGTTGCACACCCGCACCGCCTGCGCCTCCGCAGCCCATTGTTTACAACGCCTGCCCGAAGGTGAGCCGCTGCCCGATGCCGGGAAGCGAACCCGCCACTAACGGCGATCTCAGCGCCGATATTCGCAGGCTTGAGTACGCCCTTATCGCCTGCGCGCTGCAGGTTGAAACCATTAAAGACTGTCAGGATAAACTCGATGCACAAACTCAAGAGCCTGCGTCAGGCATTAATTGACGCGATCCCCCAACTGAATGCCAACCCGGAGCGCCTGCAAATGTCGGTCGGCAGCGGCAATATAGACGCCCGCCAGGCCTCCTCGCTCTCCTTTGAAAAACGGTATGCGCTGAACGCGAAGGTCAACGGTTTCACCGGCGACAGCGAGGGCTTTTTTGTCCCGGTGCTGGCCTGGCTGCGGGAAAACCAGCCGGACATTTTTACCCTCGATGACGGACGCAAAAACGGATATACCTTCGCGATCGTCTTAAACGATGACGCTACGATGGATATCAGCATCAGCATGCAATTAACCGAGCGCATTCTTGTTTCCGAGGAACAGGGCGTTCTGCACGCGACCTATTCCCCGGAGCCGCCGCTGCCGGAGCGCGTCACGCGTCCGAAGGCGTTGTACATCAACGGTGAGCTGGTCAGCCAGTGGGAGGACTAAGCTCCCCACGCTGAAGGCCGCCAGCCGCCTGCCGTCTGGACCGCTTGTTGTATCATCCCGCAGAAAACCCCGTCTCGTTGCTGCCGTTCCTCCTGAACGGCATTCTCTTCTCATGAATACATTAACTTCCATGCACGGTATCGCTCGCGCGATCCGCAATCTGATTCGTATCGGTGTTGTGACCGACGTTGACCTCAACAGAGGGCTTTGCCGTGTCCAGACCGGCGGGATGAAAACCACCTGGCTGAACTGGCTAACCTGCCGTGCGGGACGTTCGCGCGTGTGGTGGGCCCCTTCCGAGGGAGAGCAGGTGCTGCTGCTGGCCATCGGCGGTGAGCTGGATACTGCCTTTGTGCTGCCCGGCATTTTCTCTGACGACCATCCGGCGCCGTCCGGGTCGCCTGACGCGTTCCACGTCTCGTTTCCTGACGGCGCGGTGATCGAGTACGAACCCGGACGCGGGGCGCTGACGGTGTCAGGTATTAAAACGGCCGACATTTCCGCTTCTGAATCGCTGACTGCCACCGTGCCGGAGGTGCGGGTGATCTCAACGTCCCGCATCACGCTGGATACGCCTGAAGTGGTGTGTACCAACAAGTTAATTACCGCCTCGCTGGAAGTGCAGAAGGGCGGGGTGATGAGCGGAAATATTGAGCACTCCGGCGGTAAATTGACCTCCAACGGAGTGCAGGTGGACAACCACGCGCACGGCAGCGTGCAAAGCGGCGGAAGCTGGACTAAGGGGACACAATGACGGTGCGTTACAGGGGAATGAACAGGCAGACCGGGCTAAGCCTTTCAGAGGCTGACCACATCCGGCAGAGCGTGCGCGACATTCTGGTTACGCCGATTGGCTCGCGGGTCATGCGCCGGGATTACGGCTCGCTGCTGGCGGCGATGATAGACAGGCCGCAGAGCCCGGCGCTGCGCCTGCAGATCATGGCCGCCTGTTATTCCGCCATCCAGAAATGGGAGCCGCGGATAAGCCTGACGGCCATCACTTTCGAACGTTCGGAGAACGACGGGACGTTGTATGTCGATATCACCGGCACGCGTCCGACCTCCGGACAATCCTTTTCTATCACCATTTCACTGAGTTAAACGCTATGGCTATTGTTGATCTGAGCCAGCTCGCCGCGCCTGATGTCGTGGAGGAGGTGGATTATGAAACGCTGTTGGCAGAACGAAAGGCCACCTTTGTCTCCCTCTATCCGGAAGAGGAGCGAGAGGCGATCGCACGGACGCTGACGCTGGAATCCGAGCCGATTGTGAAGCTTCTGCAGGAGAACGCCTACCGGGAAGTTATCTGGCGCCAGCGCGTTAATGAGGCTGCGCTGGCCGTGACGCTGGCCTATTCTTCCGGTCACGATCTGGACGTTATCGCGGGAAACAATAATACCGAACGCCTGACCATCACCCCGGGCGATGACACTACCATTCCGCCAACGGCTGCCGTCATGGAGTCTGATGCTGACCTGCGACTGCGTGCGCAGCAGGCATTTGAAGGGTTGAGCGTCGCGGGGCCGGTTGGAGCCTATGAATATCATGGTCGAAGCGCCGACGGACGGGTCGCTGACGTTTCGGTTGAAAGCCCTCAGCCTGCGTATGTGACGATTTCGGTGTTATCCCGTGAGGGTGATGGTACCGCTCGTCCTGAACTACTGGCGGTTGTTGAAAAAGCGCTTAACGCTGAAACCGTCCGCCCGGTCGGCGATCGTGTGACTGTTCAGTCAGCAGATATCGTGCCTTACAAGATAAACGCAACGCTCTACGTTTATCCCGGACCAGAGTCTGAACCTATCAGGCAGGCAGCAGAGCAGAAGCTGCAAAATTATATCAGCGCGCAGCATCGCCTTGGACGCGATATCCGTCTGTCGGCCATCTATGCAGCACTTCACGTTGAAGGTGTGCAGCGCGTTGAACTGGAGTCTCCCCACTCTGACATTGTACTGAGTAAGTCGCAGGCATCGAACTGTACCTCGTATCAGATAGCGATCGGGGGTTCGGATGAGTGAAAGGTTATTACCCGTTGGGTCCTCACCGCTGGAAATCGCTGCTGCCGCTGCGCTCTCGAATATTGAGCGTGTGCCGGTACCGCTACGCACGTTATGGAACCCCAGCGCGTGCCCGGTGAATTTACTTCCCTACCTGGCATGGGCGCTGTCGGTAGACCGTTGGGATGAGGCGTGGCCGGAGAGCACCAAACGCAGCGTCATTATGTCCTCATTTTTCGTCCATCAGCACAAAGGAACCATCAGCGCATTGCGTCGCGTGGTGGAACCGCTTGGCTTTTTGATTGAGGTGCGCGAGTGGTGGCAGCTCGGTGAGGAGCCTGGCACATTCCGTCTGGTTGTCGGTGTGCTTGATAACGGCATCACTGACGAAATGTATCAGGAGCTTGAACGGCTCATTGAAGATGCCAAACCGGCAAGTAGACATATGACCGGGCTGGCTATCAGCCTGAGCTCGACGGGAGAGTTTTATGTTGGCGCAGGATGCTATCACGGCGATGCGCTGGCTGTTTACCCCTACACCACTGAGGAACTTATTGTCGGTGGTGATTATTACCCGGCCTCGGCCATCCATTTGATTGATAACCTGAGAGTGAACGCATGACCGCAAAATATTTTGCCATACTGACGAATCAGGGCGCGGCGCGGCTAGCTAACGCGACGGCACTTGGTACGCAACTCAACCTGACGCAAATGGCGGTAGGCGACGCCAACGGAACGTTGCCAACCCCCGATCCGGCGCAGACGAAGCTCGTCAACCAAAAACGCATAGCGCCGCTGAACCTGCTCGCTGTTGACCCAAATAATACCAGCCAGATCATCGCTGAACAGATAATTCCCGAGAACGAGGGCGGTTTCTGGATCCGAGAGATCGGTCTCTATGACGACGATGGCATTCTGATCGCCGTAGCTAACTGCCCGGAAACATACAAGCCTCAGCTGCAGGAAGGAAGTGGCCGCACGCAGACCATTCGCATGATTCTGATTGTGTCGAGCACATCGTCAATTTCCCTGAAAATTGATCCATCAGTTGTGCTGGCAACGCGCCAGTATGTTGACAATAAAGTTATTGAGGTTAAGGGCTACGCTGACGATCAGATGAAAAAGCATATTGCTGCTGATAATCCGCATAAACAGTATCCCTTAATCGCCAATGCGTTAAAAGAAATTGCCGATGCGGGGTTGAGTGCTGAGGTTCTCAAAAACCTTGGTTTGGGAG
>NZ_JAJNOG010000009.1:0-170669 GCF_027947695.1 Enterobacter sp. PI-10
TACTATTTCGCCCATACCATTATCAGTGCCTGTAACCTTCTGTACGCCGCCAGATTTTATCGTGGTGTCGGTGGCCGTGCCGCCGTAAACATCCTGTATCGCATCCCCTTCGATAACCGTATTTGCGGCGGTCGCGCCAGCGTTAACTGACTGTGAACCACCACTCTTCACGAGTGTGTCCTCAGCTCTTCCCCCCTCATGGAGATCCTGCTTACCGCCCTCAAGAATAATGGTTCCTGTTGCAAGCCCGCCCTCCACATTCTGGGTTCCGCCAGAAATCACCGTATTGTTCGCAATGCCACCGTATCCGAGCATTTGTTTTCCGCCGCTCTCAATCACGGCATTGTTGGCCACTCCGCTTGTACCCAGACCATTGGCGCTTACCTTCTGCACGCCGCCAGATTTTATCGTGGTGTCGGTGGCAGTGCCGCCGTAAACATCCTGTATAGCATCTCCTTCGATAACCGTATTTTCGGCGGTCGCGCCAGCGTTAACTGACTGTGAACCACCACTCTTCACGAGTGTGTCCTCAGCTCTCGCCCCCTCATAGAGAGCCTGCTTACCGCCCTCAAGAATAATGGTTCCTGTTGCGAGCCCGCCCTCCACATTCTGGAGTCCGCCAGAAATCACCGTATTGCTCGCAATGCCATTGTTCCTGACGAATTGTGTTCCGCCGCTCTCAATCACGGCATTGTTGGCCACTCCGGCTGTACCACTGTAATAATTGCTTTGTACATATTGTGTGCCGTCAGATTTGATCGTGGCGTTCTCTGAACGCCCCCCCTCGACACTCTCAGTTCCGCGAAAATCTATTACAGTGTTATATGACAGGCCACCCTCCGATATAGTCATAGATCCGAGGTTAATAAGGGTCATATCATTAACAACTTCACCGCTGCCGACGTTCATGTATCCGTCTTCTAATACTGTCGCATGAACCAGTGGGGCAAAGGTGAGCGCAGAGGCAATCATCAAAGCAAGGGGTTTTACTTTATATACAGACATTTAAAATACCTTCATTTATTTAATTTTGAAAACTTGTGCAGGGACAATTTTGGCTTATATTTTATTTCGGAAAATGATCAGATTAAGTTGCTCTGTTTGTTCCCGGATTATTATCTGGCGCACTCCATAAATACCCCTGAGCAATATCTGCTCCGGAGCAGGCTCCCTTAGCCAGGTCTTTCAGTGTTTCGACGCCTTCGATGAGGACAGGAATATTGCCAAGCATTTTTTTGACAATATTTATCAAATTACAGAGATGAACGCTGCGCATTTCACTGCGATCAATTTTCACCCCGTCCACTTTACCTTTATATTCAGGGAGGCTGATAAGGTCATCGGTACAAAAATCGTCCATCCAGATTTCTACGCCGCCCTTGCGTAATGCGGCGGTCTGTTTAAAAAACAGATGTCTTTTTTTGTCATCTAGCGTTTTGAGGACCGAAGAATCTGACACTTCAAGACAGACATTGTCACATCGCGTGATCCTGGTAATATGCCTCTCTTTCAGCCAGAGAAACCCCTCTACTGACAGGTTAAAAAAACATTTTTCTTTAACTTCGTCAGCAACCGACTCAATCTG
The DNA here is from genome assembly GCF_027947695.1 of Enterobacter sp. PI-10. NCBI lineage: Bacteria > Pseudomonadati > Pseudomonadota > Gammaproteobacteria > Enterobacterales > Enterobacteriaceae > Enterobacter > Enterobacter sp. PI-10. Next base: position 1,586 of record NZ_JAJNOG010000009.1, read on the forward strand.
CAGAAGCAGTAATTCGATCTGCTTTTCGCCAGACAGTCGTGCGAACCATTTTTCAGCATCAATTCCGTCGCGGAGTGTACTTAGCACTTCATAACCCGTAATTTGGTTAAGCTCCAAATCAATAAAAGGCTCAAGGCGATAAAACGCGATGTCCTGGGTCTGACTGGACTTCGGGGAGAAAACCGTGTTCTTCATAATATTTAACCATTCCGGTAATGTGTGGAATGGCACGCTGCCCTCCACTGGGATGGCACAAGTATTCAGAATTTTCTCTCTGGATGCGATGTTATATTTTGCATGACAGTATATTTATAGCTTTTATAGCTAAACTATAATGTATTTGCAGAATTATATTCTTTATGCGGCTTTACTGTGCGGTAACAGGATCCGACAGAGCCTGAGGAAGCTATCATGTTCAGAAGCCCCGCATAAGAAGGTTAACGATGATCTTTATTCTCGATGAACAGGTTATATACGACTCTCTGAACGGCTCCCTGCGCCGCGCAGATCAGAAAATAACTGACGCACAGATGCTGACGACCATAGCCAATAAAATTCTGTCGCATCTGGTTATCCATCAAGGAGAGCTGGTTTCCCGAAATACGCTTTTCGATGAGATCTGGGAGAAGGCAGGACTGGTATCGTCATCCAACACCCTGAACCAGTATGTCAGCATGTTAAGAAAGATTTTTTCAGGTTATCTGGGGGAAAAAGAAGTCATTATCACCATTCCCCGGGCTGGATATATGTTCAGTAAGGAAATAAGCGTTAATGAATATACTTCCGTCCAGCGGCACGTGTCATTGTGGCCAGTAATTGTGGCAGGTATTATCGGACTCTCCGTATTTATCGCAGGTACTGTGATGTTTGCCAGTACTCCTGAAAAGATTACGCCGCGGAAAATTGGCGAACTGAAGGGCTGTCCGGTATATGATATCTCTGGGGTAAAAAGCAATATTGGAGATGCCACCAGTTATGATGTGGCCAGGCAGGCGCTTGAAATGAATAATCAGATTTGTACCGAAACAACTGTCTTCTATGTTTATGCCCAGGAGATGATCCATCTGCATAAACCGGCAAGGGTATTGTTTACCCGGTGTATTGAATGGAAAGACGACCGGGATACCTGCCAGAATATTTATTACTACAACTGGATCCGATAATGAAAAGAATACATTTTTATGTTTCAGTATCTGCAGTTGCCCTTGCGATTATTTTGCTCACTGTGGGTTACTGGTTTTACCAACATAACCTCAGTTTTACCTGCTCATCTTCAACGGCCTCATTTGTAACGAATGTGGGTAATAAACCCTTATTAAATTTTTCACAGACTCTGTCATTTGAACGTACGGGAAAAGCTTTCCTGCATCTTTCAGGTGAGCTTCATGAAGGTCAGAAAATATATGTGGTCAACCGGACGATAATTTATACCTACAGCCGGATAGGAAGGAACGAATATAGCATGCATGTCAAAAGTACGACCATCGGCGGAAATGATTCGGTTCCGGAGTTATTCGAACATAAACATCTCGGTCCCGTACTGAAGGATACGCGCCGGATTATAAGCGTGATGCAGCTGCCGTCCGGTGACAGGGTGATCGCCAATAACTCAGGCCCCTATCTGATATGTGCCGTACACTGAAGCCAGTCGGAGCTCAGCTGTCTGGCTGGTGCTCACGCTGGCTTTTGCCTTTTGTTCAACGTCTCTCTTCTGGTACTGAAGCGTCCCTGGTCCGGAAGGCATCAGTACCCGCATCCAGAGGACAAAGAGACTAGCTTCCAGCCCCTGGCTTTGACGTCAGCTTCCGGGATGAACTGCTGTGTCGGTGGCTGCATATTATTGCGATATTGCGCATAACCTTATTTTTCTTTTCTCAAAAAAGCAATATTCTATTTACTGCATCAATCCTCCGGTTTTAATGAATTTTCGGCAATAATTCCGCTGCTCTGCTCCTGAGCTCCGAAAATTACCAGTTCCGGATCCTTAATATCCACACTGCTACATTTTCGTGAAGCGATTACCATTTACCCCGTATAAATCATTTTTAACAGGGAGTTAGCAGTGATTCTCCCCTCTGATGACGAATCTGGCCCTAAGCAACAGTTGCCGCTTTGCACATTACCTCACCGAAGTACACTTCCGAAAAAGTGCTCTATGCAGGAAAGTCGGATCTCACAAAGGTAGTTGTCCGGTAATTTTATGATGTTGTTATTTGGATGCTTATAATCAGGAAAGAAATGATGGTGACAGGAAAACCAATCGGGTGAAAGTCTGGATCTTTAATCGAGAAATATTTCAGATCGGAAATATTTCATATGTAAGAGACTCTTAAAACGCTGTAACCGCTGGTTTATCGAGTGAAAGTCAAGTTTGGAAGACTTCAGAAGAGTTGAAACTGGAGCGGGCGAAGGGAATCGAACCCTCGTATAGAGCTTGGGAAGCTCTCGTTCTACCATTGAACTACGCCCGCTTTAAGGTGCGTAAGGCATTATAGACCTTACACACCTTCATACAAGCCTCTTCACAACTAACCGGTGATTAAATAATCACTTAGCACTTCGGTTTGCTGCCGGGCGCAGGAAGATAGCGCTGCGGATCGATGGCCGTCGCCTTGTAGCGGATCTGGAAATGCAGCTTCACCGTATCCGTACCGGTACTGCCCATGGTGGCAATCTTCTGCCCGGCTTTGACGTTCTGCCCGTTGTTGACCAGCATCGTGTCGTTGTGCGCATAGGCCGTGATGTAGTCTTCGCCATGCTTAATCATGATCAGGTTACCGTAGCCGCGCAGCTGGTTACCGACGTAAACCACCTTCCCGGCGCCGGAGGCATAAACCGGCGTACCTCGCGCAGCGGCGATATCAATACCCTTGTTGCCACCTTCAGAGAGTGAGTAAGGGGCGACCACTTTACCGCTGGCAGGCCAAATCCAGCAGCGCTGTCCAACCGGCGGCCATGACGATTGCGGCACCTGATAGGACGGCGTTACTTTAGCGGTTTTGCCTTTCGAAGAGGATTTTTTGCCCGAGGACGATCCGCCGCTAACCTTCAGCTGCTGCCCTACCTCGATGGTGTAAGGCGGCGAAAGATTATTCAGCCGCGCCAGATCCTTCACGCTGGTCCCCGTTGCGCGCGAAATCCGGTACAGGGTGTCCCCGCGCTTAACGGTGTAGACCGAACCGGAATAGCTTCCCGTATCCGAAGATTTGCTCCCTGAACAGCCCGCCAGTAATAGCGTCAGCGTCAGGCAAAAAATTGCGGTAATGGGGTTTCTCGTCAGGCTTCCTGCAAACAAAACAGATCCTCGGTCAGCGTGAATGGCGCACTATGATAACAGCCAAAACGAATAAGGGTCATGCCCTTTTCCGCTCTACGAGCCAAACCGTTCGTATAAGAATGCAGTATAATGCTTCGGCTGATGGTGCTGAACCACTCGGCATTTTGGCACTGGAGCATCAATGAGTATTCAAGAACACGTTATTTTGGTAAACGACCAGGGAATGGTGATTGGCACTCAGGAAAAATATGCCGCTCACACGTTACATACCCCGCTGCATCTGGCGTTCTCTTCCTGGCTTTTTAACGCAAAAGGGGAATGTCTGATCACCCGACGCGCCTTAAGCAAAAAAGCCTGGCCCGGCGTCTGGACCAACTCCGTTTGCGGCCACCCGCAGTCGGGCGAAGAGACAGTCCAGGCGATAATCCGCCGCTGCCGCTTTGAAGTGGGCGCTGAACTGACCGATATCACCGCCGTCGCCCCTGAATTTCGCTATCGGGAAACCGACCCGTCCGGGATCGTGGAAAACGAAATTTGCCCGGTGTTCGCCGCCCGCATCACCAATGACGTGACGATAAACGAAGATGAAGTGATGGACTATCAGTGGGTTGAGCTGGAGGCGTTATTCCGCGCGCTGGACGCGACGCCCTGGGCCTTTAGCCCGTGGATGGTCATGGAAGCGACGACCGCCCGCGAAGAACTTAAAGCCTTCGCGGCGCAATAAAAAAGCCCCTTTCGGGGCTTTTTTTACATCTTAACGTCTTACTTCACCGGGCGCATCGCCGGGAACAGGATCACGTCGCGGATGGTGTGGCTGTTGGTGAACAGCATAACCATACGGTCGATACCAATGCCCAGACCCGCCGTTGGTGGCAGACCGTGTTCCAGCGCGGTCACGTAGTCTTCGTCGAAGAACATCGCTTCGTCGTCGCCTGCCGCTTTCGCGTCAACCTGGTCCTGGAAGCGCTGAGCCTGGTCTTCCGCATCGTTCAGCTCGCTGAAGCCGTTACCGATTTCACGGCCGCCGATGAAGAATTCGAAGCGGTCAGTGATTTCCGGGTTCTGGTCATTACGACGCGCCAGCGGAGAGACTTCTGCCGGGTATTCGGTGATGAAGGTCGGCTGAATCAGGTGCGCTTCGGCCACCTCTTCGAAGATCTCGGTCACGATACGGCCCAGACCCCAGCTCTTCTCAACCTTGATACCGATGCTTTCGGCGATCGCTTTCGCAGAGTCGAAGTTATCCAGATCCGCCATGTTGGTTTCCGGACGGTATTTCTTGATCGCTTCGCGCATGGTCAGTTTTTCGAACGGCTTGCCGAAGTCGAAGACTTCTTCACCGTAAGGGACCTGCGTGGTGCCCAGAATATCCTGCGCCAGGGTACGGAACAGAGATTCGGTCAGCTCAATCAGATCTTTGTAATCCGCATACGCCATGTAGAGTTCCATCATGGTGAACTCTGGGTTATGACGAACGGAGATACCTTCGTTACGGAAGTTACGGTTGATCTCGAACACGCGGTCAAAACCACCAACCACCAGACGCTTCAGGTACAGTTCCGGCGCGATACGCAGGTACATGTCCAGGTCCAGGGCGTTGTGATGGGTGATGAACGGACGCGCAGACGCGCCGCCAGGGATCACCTGCATCATCGGGGTTTCCACTTCCATAAAGTCGCGGTTGACCATGAACTGGCGGATACCGGCCATGATCTGGGAGCGAATTTTAAAGGTCTTGCGGGATTCATCGTTAGAGATGAGATCCAGGTAGCGCTGACGATAGCGCGCTTCCTGATCCTGCAGGCCGTGGAATTTGTCCGGCAGCGGGCGCAGGGCTTTGGTCAGCAGACGCAGCTCGGTGCAGTGGATAGAAAGTTCACCGGTCTTGGTTTTGAACAGTTTACCTATCGCGCCCAGGATATCGCCCAGGTCCCACTTCTTGAACTGCTCGTTGTAGATGCCTTCCGGAAGATCGTCACGGGAAACGTACAGCTGAATGCGGCCGCCAACGTCCTGCAGGGTCACGAATGAGGCTTTACCCATGATACGACGGGTCATCATGCGGCCTGCAACGGCCACTTCAACGTTCAGCGCTTCCAGCTCTTCGTTCTCTTTCGCGTCGAAGTCAGCGTGCAGTTGGTCTGAGGTGTGGTCACGACGAAAATCGTTCGGGAACGGCACGCCCTGCTCGCGCAGCGCTGCCAGCTTCTCGCGGCGGGTTTTCAGTTCGTTGTTAAGATCGACTACCGCGTCAGCGCCCTGTGCTTGTTGTTCAGACATGTTGGTTCCTCATAACCCTGCTTTCAAACTTGCTTCGATAAATTGGTCCAGGCTGCCGTCCAGCACCGCCTGCGTGTTGCGGGTTTCAACCCCGGTACGCAGGTCTTTGATGCGGGAGTCATCAAGGACGTAAGAACGGATCTGGCTGCCCCAGCCGATGTCAGACTTGTTGTCTTCCATCGCCTGTTTCTCAGCATTTTTCTTCTGCATCTCCAGCTCATAAAGCTTCGCTTTCATCTGCTTCATGGCCTGGTCTTTGTTCTTATGCTGGGAACGGTCGTTCTGGCATTGCGTGACCAGCCCGGTTGGAATGTGGGTAATACGCACCGCCGATTCCGTACGGTTAACGTGCTGACCGCCCGCGCCGGATGCGCGGTAAACGTCGATACGCAGGTCCGCCGGGTTAATTTCGATATCAATATCTTCGTCAACTTCCGGGTAAACGAACGCGGAGCTGAAGGAGGTATGACGGCGGCCGCCGGAGTCGAACGGGCTCTTACGCACCAGGCGGTGAACGCCGGTTTCGGTACGCAGCCAGCCGTAGGCGTAATCGCCAATGATCTTGATGGTGACGGATTTCAGACCCGCAACTTCACCTTCAGACTCTTCGATAATTTCGGTTTTGAAACCGCGCGCTTCTGCCCAACGCAGGTACATACGCGTCAGCATGCTGGCCCAGTCCTGCGCTTCGGTACCGCCAGAACCTGCCTGAATATCGAGATAGCAGTCAGCGCTGTCGTATTCGCCGGAGAACATGCGACGGAATTCAAGCTGCGCCAGCTTCTCTTCCAGCACGTCGAGTTCTGCCACGGCTTCGTTAAAGGTTTCTTCGTCGTCAGCTTCGACGGCCAGCTCCAGCAAACCGGAAACATCTTCCAGCCCCTGGGCCATTTGATCCAGCGTATCTACGATAGCTTCGAGAGAGGAACGCTCTTTACCCAGCGCCTGTGCGCGTTCAGGTTCGTTCCAGACGTCCGGCTGTTCCAGCTCGGCGTTTACTTCTTCAAGACGCTCTTTCTTGGCATCGTAGTCAAAGATACCCCCTAAGAACGTCAGAGCGCTCCGTGAGGTCCTGAATACGGTTTTTTACCGGATTAATTTCAAACATGGTCTGTTTTCTTTTATGGACTTGTCAAAATGCGGTGATAAGAGCGGGATTGTACCGAATCCACGCCCTTTTTTATAGAGATTACTGCCGCTAAATTGGCCAGATATTGTCGATGATGATCTGAAGGGTGCGGTTACCGCGAAACTCGTTGATGTCCAGTTTGTACGCCAGCTCGACCTCGCGCACGCCGTTGTCCGGCCAGATGGAGGTATCGACGTTAAAAGCAATGCCGTCCAGAAGCGCTCCACCGCCCACGGGCTCAACCATCACTTTCAGATGACGTTCGCCGACAATGCGCTGCTGCAGCAGGCGGAATCGCCCGTCAAACAGCGGTTCCGGGAACATCTGCCCCCACGGGCCGGCATCGCGCAGCATTTGCGCCACGTCCATCGTCATCTCAAGCGGTGAAAGCTCGCCATCGGACACCACTTCCCCCTGCAGCAGGGCCGGGTCAATCCAGTCGGTGACCAGCTCGCCGAACAGGCGCTGGAACTCGTCGAATTTCGCCTCTTCCAGCGACAGTCCAGCCGCCATCGCATGGCCGCCGAACTTGATCATCAGACCCGGGTACAGTGTATCGAGACGCTCCAGAGCATCACGCATGTGCAACCCCTGAATTGAGCGGCCAGAGCCTTTCAGCGTGCCGTCGCCCGCGGGTGCGAACGCGATCACCGGGCGGTGGAAGCGCTCTTTGATGCGCGACGCCAGAATGCCGACCACGCCCTGATGCCACTCGGGATGGTACATCGCCAGGCCGCCCGGCAGCGTATCGCCGCTGCGCTCCAGTTTTTCACACAGGGTCAGCGCTTCGGCCTGCATCCCCTGCTCAATCTCTTTACGTGTCTGGTTCAGGGCGTCCAGCTCGTTGGCCAGCACGCGCGCTTCACCGATGTTGTCGCACAGCAGCAGCGCCACGCCGACGGACATATCGTCCAGCCTCCCGGCCGCGTTCAGGCGCGGCCCAAGGGCAAAGCCCAAATCGCTTGCCGCCAGCTTGAGCGGGTCGCGGTTGGCAATTTCCAGCAGCGCCTTGATCCCCGGACGGCACTTGCCCGCCCGGATGCGGCTTAGGCCCTGCCAGGTCAGGATACGGTTATTGGTATCGAGCGGGACCACGTCGGCGACGGTACCCAGCGCCACCAGATCGAGATATTCGGCCAGGTTTGGCACGGCAATACCGCGGGATTCGAACCAGCCCTTATCGCGCAGCAGGGTCCGTAACGCCAGCATCAGATAAAACGCCACGCCCACGCCTGCGAGGGATTTCGATGGGAAATCGCAGTCGCGCAGATTGGGGTTAATAATCGCTTCCGCTGCGGGCAGCGTTTCTCCCGGCAGGTGGTGATCGGTGACCAGCACCGGGATCCCCAACGCGTGGGCATGATCGACTCCCGCATGGGAAGAGATCCCGTTATCGACGGTCATGATCATCTGCGCACCCCGGGCGTGGGCCTGATCGACCACTTCCGGGCTGAGTCCGTAGCCGTCTTCAAAACGGTTCGGCACCAGATACGTGACGTTATCGCAGCCCAGCGCGCGCAGGCTGAGCACGCTCAGCGCGGTGCTGGTTGCGCCGTCGGCGTCGAAGTCCCCTACCACCACAATCCGCGTTCCTTCACGAAGGGCGTTGTAGAGCATCTCAGTGGCTTTTTCGATACCGCTCAGCTGCTGCCAGGGCAGCATCCCTTTCACGCTGCGTTCAAGATCCTCAGCGCTACGCACGCCGCGACTGGCGTAGAGGCGCTTAAGCAGCGCCGGGAGATCGTCCGGCAAATCAACCGGTTCAACCGCCTCGCGGCGGCGCAATTTTATCGGGGCTTTCACGCGGATTATTTACCACCAAACTGTTTCTGGTGCGCGTCGAGGAACTCTTTCATCTCTTTCGGTCCCTGATAGCCCGGAACGACATAGCCATTGCTCAGGACAATCGCTGGCGTCCCGCTCACGCCAAACTGCACGCCCAGCGCGTAGTGGTTAGCAATGTCGATATCGCAGGAGGCTGGCTTAACCTCTTTTCCGCTCATCGCATCATCAAAGGCTTTGTTGCGGTCTTTCGCACACCAGATGGCCTTCATGTCCTGCTCTGGCTGGCTCTGCACACCCGCGCGCGGGAAAGCAAGATAGCGCACGGTAATGCCCAGCGCGTTGTAGTCTTTCATCTCTTCATGCAGCTTGTGGCAGTAGCCGCAGGTGATGTCGGTGAAGACGGTAATGACGTGTTTTTCCTGCGCCGCCTTATAGACGATCATCTCTTTTTCGAGCGCGTTCAGGTTTTTCATCAGCAGCTGGTTGGTCACGTTGACCGGCTGCGCGCCGCTCACATCGTACATTGGTCCCTGAATAATGTGTTTGCCGTCTTCAGTGACGTACAGCACGCCGCTGTTGGTCAGTACTGTTTTCATGCCAGCGACCGGCGCAGGCTGAATATCGCTTCCGGTGACGCCGAGCTTAGCCAGCGACTGCTTGATGGCGGCGTCGTCCGCATGGGCGAAACCGGTAAAGGAGGCTGCCAGCAGGGTGAACAGCGCGAAAGTCTTTTTCATATGTGATCCTGTTACAATTCGTCGGCACTCACGCTCGAGGGTGGTGCTGTTGGTGTAGCTGCCGCAGGCGTTCCGTCGCGACATGGGTGTAAATTTGCGTCGTGGAAAGATCGCTGTGTCCCAGCAGCATCTGCACCACGCGTAAATCAGCGCCGTGGTTGAGCAGATGCGTCGCGAAGGCGTGACGCAATACGTGCGGCGAAAGCTTTTCACTGTCGATACCCGCCAGTGTGGCGTAATGCTTGATGCGATGCCAGAACGTTTGTCGCGTCATCTGCTGTGCGCGCTGGCTCGGAAACAGGACATCGATAGACACGCCGTTGAGCAACCACGGACGGCCATGCTCCAGATACGTTTCCAGCCAGTAAACCGCCTCTTCGCCCAGCGGAACCAGCCTTTCTTTATTGCCTTTACCGATGACGCGCACCACGCCCTGACGCAGGCTGATGTCGCTCATCGTCAGGCCAACCAGTTCCGAAACGCGCAGGCCGGTAGCATACAATAGCTCAAGCATGGCTTTATCGCGTAACTCCAGCGGCAGGTCAACTGCCGGTGACTGTAATAATCTCTCAACTTGTGCTTCGCTGAGATCTTTCGGCAGCCGCTGCGGGAGCTTAGGGGATGCCAGCAGCGCGCTGGGATCGTCCTGGCGAATCTTCTCACGGTAGAGATGCTGGAAAAGCCGACGCATGGCGCTGAGCAAACGCGCGGAGCTGGTGGCTTTATACCCCCCTTGTACACGTTCACCGAGCAGCGCCTGCAGGTCATCGCTTTGCGCGCTCGCCAGCGAGAGCTGCCGACGGGCCAGCCACTCCACCAGCATGGTAAGATCGCGCCGGTAGGCGCTGAGCGTATTCTCGGCCAGGTTTTTTTCCAGCCACAGCGCGTCGAGAAACTGTTCAACGAGTGCGAGATCCTTTTCCACATCAGCCCCTTTGATTTTGCAGTCAGGCCATTATGCCTGATTGTGACCGGTTTCTGGTACACTACGCGCAAAGTCAACGCAAGAATTGAGATAGTTACGCGATGAATATTGGTCTGTTCTATGGTTCCAGCACCTGCTACACCGAAATGGCGGCAGAGAAAATTCGCGACATCATTGGCCCGGAACTGGTGACGTTGCATAACCTGAAAGATGACGCGGTCGCGCTGATGGAACAGTACGATGTACTGATCCTCGGCATCCCAACCTGGGATTTTGGTGAGATACAGGAAGACTGGGAAGCCATCTGGGATCAACTCGATTCAGTCAATCTCGACGGCAAAATCATTGCCATGTACGGCATGGGAGATCAGCTGGGTTACGGGGAGTGGTTCCTGGACGCGCTTGGCATGCTGCACGACAAAGTGGCGCCGAAAGGGGTGTCGTTTATCGGCTACTGGCCAACCGAAGGTTACGAGTTCACCAGTAAAAAGCCGATTATTGCCGACGGCGAGCTGTTTGTTGGACTCGCGCTGGATGAAACCAACCAGTACGATCTCAGCGATGAGCGCCTGCAAATCTGGTGCGAGCAGATTTTGGGCGAAATGGCTGAAAAGTTTAGCTAACGCGTATTATCCCTGCGTCGTCTGTTGCAATAGCATCCGGCGCAGGTCTCGCCACTCGGCAGCATCCATACTGTCAGCCGCCAGCCAAAGATGCTGGCAACGCCCGCCGTCCACCTTGCGTAACCGTAACATCATGCCGCAGTTGAGCATCCAGGGCATACCGAGGATATCCCACTCTTTACCCTGCCAGCGCAGGCGGGAATCCATCAGTAATTTGATCTCTCCCTGACGGGCATTAATTCGACGCTGGCTGCGTACGCTGTCAAAAACGACAAACGAGAGTAACAGCAGCCACAGCGGCGTATAGCTTAGCGGCCACGGCATCAGTAACACAAAGGCCGCAACCAGGCCGTGGAGCAATAAAGACATCCACTGCGAGCGCCACGAGACGCGAAGATCAGATTGCCACAGGACCACGTTCCCGATTCCGTGTTTGAATTAATTGCACCATCCGTTGCAACTCGGTATCGGCGGGTTTGCCGTGGTTCATCAGCCAGTTGAATAAATCCGGATCGTCAGATTCAAGCAGGCGAACAAACAGACGCTTATCATCGTCGCTTAAGGTGTCATACTCATATTCGAAGAAAGGCATGATGGAAATATCAAGTTCACGCATTCCGCGACGGCACGCCCAGTGAATACGGGCCTTGTTGTTAATATCCATGTTCAGTTTCCTGCATTACGTTTGGCACAGTCGGCGCCCCGTTCAGTGTTCTTTATTTCTCTACGGGGACACCAGCTAGTGTAACGTGTTTTTGACCGTTTCATTACTGGAATATTGCGATCGACGAGCAGGCTTCCAGAATAATCCCTACAAAGACAGCGGATTACATTATTTTGCGTAGCGTTACGCATAACCGGTTTAGGGCACAAATGGCCTGTTGAAAGCGCTTGCATTGCCTGCAGGCTCTTTTACCATTAGGCATTATCAAAGCGTTAAGCAATTCAGGATATCGTTATGGCATTTACACCATTTTCTCCTCGCCAGCCCGCCGCCTCTGCGCGTCTGCCGCTGACGCTTATTTCTCTTGATGACTGGGCGCTGGCGACGCTCACCGGTGCCGACGCCGAAAAATATCTGCAGGGCCAGGTGACCGCCGACGTCAGTCAGATGACCGAACACCAGCACCTGCTGGCCGCGCATTGCGACCCAAAAGGCAAAATGTGGAGCAACCTGCGTCTCTTCCGACGTCAGGATGGCTTTGCCTTTATTGAGCGCCGCAGCCTGCGTGACGCCCAGCTCAAAGAGTTGAAAAAGTACGCGGTCTTTTCCAAAGTCACTATCGCCCCGGACGACGAACATGTCCTGCTGGGTGTGGCCGGCTTCCAGGCACGTGCGGCGCTGAAAAATCTCTTCAGCGAACTGCCGGATGCCGAAAAGCAGCTCGTCAGCGAAGGCGCCACCTCCATCCTGTGGTTTGAACACCCGGCAGAGCGTTTTCTGTTAGTTACGGATGCCGAAACCGCCGAGCGCATCACCGAGGCGCTGCGCGGCGAAGCGCAGCTTAACAACAGTCAGCAGTGGCTGGCGCTGAACATCGAAGCGGGTCTGCCGGTAATTGACGCAGCAAACAGCGCACAGTTTATTCCTCAGGCAACCAACCTGCAGGCACTGGGCGGCATCAGCTTTAAAAAAGGCTGCTACACCGGCCAGGAGATGGTCGCACGTGCGAAATTCCGCGGGGCAAACAAACGCGCGCTATGGACACTCGCGGGCCATGCCAGCCGCGTACCTGAAGCAGGGGAAGATTTAGAGCTGAAGATGGGTGAAAACTGGCGCCGTACCGGCACCGTATTAGCCGCCGTACAGCTGGATGATGGACGTCTTCTGGTGCAGGCCGTTATGAACAACGACATGGAAGCTGACAGCGTGTTCCGCGTGCGCGACGATGTGAACACACTGAGCATCGAGCCTCTGCCCTATTCACTGGAAGAGTGATGCTGTATCGCCCGGTGGCACTGCGCTTACCGGGCCTACTTATCCCGTACGTCGGGTAAGGCGAAGCCGCCACCCGACAAAAAACTACGCCTGCCCCACATACAAATAAATCGCTAAAAAGTGGCACACGCTGCCGCCCAGCACAAAGCCGTGCCAGATGGCATGGTTGTAAGGAATGCGCTTGCAGACGTAGAAAATCACGCCGAGCGAGTATACCACGCCGCCTAAGGCCAGAAGCGTCACGCCCCCTATCGACAGTTTGATTGCCAGTTGATACACCACAATTAGCGACAGCCAGCCCATGGTCAGATAGGTTACCAGCGACAGCACCTTAAAGCGGTGCGCGATGGTCAGCTTAAACAGGATCCCCAGCAGTGCCAGGCTCCAGATAACAATCATCAGGCCACGCGACAGCGGCGAGTTGAGCCCCACCAGCAAAAATGGCGTGTAGGTGCCTGCAATAAGAAGATAGATAGCGCAGTGGTCAAATTTCTTGAGCCACATCTTGGCCCGCTGATGCGGGATCGCGTGATACAGCGTCGACGCCAGAAACAGCAGGATCATACTCCCGCCATACAGGCTGTAGCTGGTAATGGCCATCGCGCTGGCATTAGCGTCCACCGCCTGCACCAGCAATAAGACTAAACCGACAATCCCAAACACCAGGCCAATGCCGTGGCTGATGCTGTTGGCTACTTCCTCAGCCAGCGAATATCCCTGTGCGATTAATGGTCTGCTCACCATACAAAACTCCGGGAAAACAAAAGATGATTATTCATCGCATCACTATGCTAACTGAGAATGATTCCAGTGAACACATGTTAGCTAAAATAAAGTTAAACATAACGTTTCTAAATTACAATCAGACAGTTACAGTTTAATTTCAGCGAACGTGCGTTTCGATTTAAATTATAGACGTTTAAAATCAATCACATAAAACTGGTTCTGCCTGGGGTAGATCTCTGCGATCACGCTTTTCAGCGTATCCAGGTTCATATTCTCCTGTTCAGCATGTTTTTGCGTCAATGTGTCGAACGTAACGATTGACGTCCTTGTTACTTCGATGGTGCAAAAATAACCATCATCCTCATAACGCCCCACCCGCAGGATATCGCCGGTTTTGAAATGGGATTCACTTTGATCCCGGATAGTGATGGTTTTACGCCCGGCCAGAATGTCGTCCTGAAAGCGCTGAAAAAAAGTGATGTCGTTTGGCTGCATGTTATTATTCCCTGAAGAAAAGTCTGATGAGTGAGTGTAGCCATTGTGAGCATGTTCTCCCATTCCGCCATTGCCAGTCTCAATAACCTGGAGATGATGGTCTACAACTATGTCATAAAAAATCGTGACAAAGTGATGTACATGACCATTCGCGAGCTGGCGGATGCTGCAGACGTCTCGACGACCACAATCCTGCGCTTTTGCCGCAAGCTTAACTGCGAAGGGTATTCTGAATTCCGCGTGCGCTTTAAGCTGTACCTTGAGCAGAACGAGCCCCAGCAGGCGAACTTCGGCGCCAGCGAAATAATCAGCTTTTTTAAAAGCGTGAATAATGAAGAGTTCGACGCGTTATTGGATAAGGCGGTCGATATTATTTTATCTTCCGAGCGAATTATATTTGTCGGTGCCGGGACATCAGGTTCGCTGGCAAAATATGGCGCACGTTTCTTTTCTAATATTGGGAAATTCAGTAACCATATTGATGACCCTTATTTCCCGGTCACGAATGACATGGCAAAAAATGCGCTTGCGATTGTGCTCTCCGTCTCGGGCGAGACCGAGGAGATCCTGCGCTTCGCCAGCCAGTTCAGCCTGCATCACTGTAAGGTGCTCTCCATTACCAGCCACGAGCACTCGCGCCTGGCAAAACTGGCGGACTTTAATCTCTCCTGGCACGTTCCTCAGACTCGAATTGCAGGCGTCTACGATATAACCACGCAAATTCCCGTCATCTATATTCTGGAATCTCTCGGCCGTAAGCTGTCGAAGAAACTTACAGAATAAAACACCCTGTTTTTTTGATGTGACAAATCACATTTACCGTAAATTGTTATATCGTGACATTTAATTTCGCTTTGCTAGACTCGATGCCAATAAGTCATTTATTGAGAATAGCAGCGATGAAAAAATTGACCTTACCAAAAGATTTTTTATGGGGTGGCGCGGTTGCCGCTCATCAGGTTGAAGGCGGCTGGAACAAAGGCGGCAAAGGGCCAAGCATTTGCGACGTATTGACCGGCGGCGCACACGGCGTACCGCGCGAAATCACGCAGGAGGTGGTGCCGGGGAAATACTACCCCAACCATGAAGCTATCGATTTCCACGGCCACTACAAAGAAGACATCAAGCTGTTTGCCGAGATGGGCTTCAAGTGTTTCCGTACCTCCATCGCCTGGACGCGCATCTTCCCGAAAGGTGATGAAACGCAGCCAAACGAAGAGGGGCTGAAGTTTTACGACGACATGTTCGATGAGCTGCTGAAGTACAATATCGAACCGGTGATCACCCTCTCCCACTTCGAAATGCCGCTGCACCTGGTGCAGGAATACGGTAGCTGGACCAACCGTAAAGTGGTCGATTTCTTTGTGCGCTTCGCGGAAGTGGTTTTTGAGCGCTACAAAAACAAGGTCAAATACTGGATGACCTTCAACGAAATCAATAACCAGCGCAACTGGCGCGCACCGCTGTTCGGCTACTGCTGCTCCGGTGTGGTCTATACCGAACACGAAAATCCCGAAGAGACTATGTATCAGGTGCTTCACCACCAGTTTGTGGCCAGCGCCCTGGCGGTGAAAGCCGCGCGCCGCATCAATCCGGAGATGAAAGTCGGCTGCATGCTGGCCATGGTGGCGCTCTATCCATTCTCCTGCAAGCCGGAAGACGTGATGTTCGCCCAGGAATCGATGCGCGAGCGCTACGTCTTTACCGACGTCCAGCTGCGGGGTTACTACCCGTCTTACGTCCTGAACGAGTGGGAGCGCCGCGGGTTCTCCATCAAGATGGAGCAAGGTGACGAGCAGATCCTGCGTGAAGGTACCTGCGACTACCTGGGCTTCAGCTACTACATGACCAACGCGGTGAAAGCGGAAGGCGGCACCGGGGACGCGATTTCCGGTTTCGAAGGCAGCGTGCCGAACCCGTACGTTAAGGCTTCCGACTGGGGCTGGCAGATTGACCCGGTAGGGTTACGCTATTCCCTGTGCGAACTGTACGAGCGTTACCAGAAACCGCTGTTTATCGTTGAAAACGGCTTCGGCGCCTACGACAAGGTTGAAGAAGACGGCAGCATCAACGATGACTATCGTATCGACTATCTGCGTGCCCACGTGGAGGAGATGATCAAAGCCGTTACCCACGATGGCGTGGATCTGATGGGCTATACGCCATGGGGCTGTATCGACTGCGTGTCGTTCACCACCGGCCAGTACAGCAAACGCTACGGTTTTATCTATGTGAATAAACACGACGACGGTACGGGCGACATGTCGCGTTCACGCAAGAAAAGCTTCGAGTGGTATAAGGGCGTGATTGCCAGCAACGGCGAGAAACTTTAACGCCGGGCGCCGTTACGCTTGTTCCCCTCTCCCCTTGGGGGAGAGGGTTAGGGTGAGGGGTTTACTTCCCACCCGCCAGCTCAATAAAGCTCCCCGTTACGTACGACGCCTTCTCGCTCAGCAGCCAGACAATCGCCTGGGCTACCTCTTCCGGCTGGCCGCCGCGCTGCATCGGCAGCAACGATTTCACGCGATCCACTCGCCCCGGCTCTCCGCCGGAAGCATGGATATCGGTATAGATCAGACCCGGACGGACGCAGTTGACGCGAATGCCCTGCGCCGCTACCTCCAGCGATAAACCCGTTGTCAGCGAATCCACCGCCCCCTTGGACGCGGCATAATCCACATATTCACCCGGCGCGCCCAGACGCGACGCTGCAGAAGAGACATTCACTATCGCCCCACCCTTGCCGCCATGCCTGAAGGACATTCGTTTTACCGCTTCCCGGCAGCAGAGGAAGTAGCCCGTGACGTTGGTCGCCAGGACGCGGTTAATGCGCTCAGCGGAGAGATTTTCGATGGTGGATTGCTCAAACAGAATTCCCGCATTATTGACCAGCGCGGTAAGCGGCTCGCCTTCACGATCGATGCTGTCAAACATCGCCAGCACCTGAGTTTCATCACTGATATCTGCGCGGACGGCAAAGGCTTTACCGCCAGCTTCAACGATCTGGTTTATCACGTCCGTCGCGGCTTTAATGTTGTGATGATAGTTCACCGCCACGGTGTAGCCTTCGCGTGCCAGCTGGAGTGCGGTGGCTTTCCCAATGCCCCGACTGGCGCCGGTCACAAGTGCAATGCCCATTTTCTTCTCCCAATAAAAAAGCCGGGTGGCGGCTTCGCCTTACCCGGCCTGGATTACTGCACCTGCGCGATTACTGGTATTCGCTCATCGGTACGCAGGAGCAGAACAGGTTACGGTCGCCGTAGACGTCATCGAGACGCTTCACGGTCGGCCAGTATTTGTTCGCCACACCTGCCGGGAAGACCGCCAGCTCGCGGGAATAACCGTGGTTCCACTCCGCCACCATCTCGTGCTGGGTGTGCGGAGCGTTGACCAGCGGGTTATCTTCCAGCGTCCACTCACCGTCCTGCACGCGGTCGATCTCCATGCGGATGGCCAGCATCGCGTCGATAAAGCGGTCCAGCTCTGCTTTGCTTTCAGACTCCGTTGGCTCAACCATCAGCGTACCCGCAACCGGGAACGACATGGTTGGCGCGTGGAAGCCATAGTCGATCAGACGCTTGGCGATATCCAGCTCGCTAATGCCGGTCTGCTCTTTCAGCGGACGAATATCGAGGATGCACTCGTGCGCCACGCGGCCGTCGCGGCCGGTATAGAGCACGGGGAAGGCGGACTTCAGGCGAGTCGCAATATAGTTAGCGTTCAGAATTGCCACCTGGCTCGCCTGCTTCAGCCCTTCCGCGCCCATCATGCGAATGTACATCCAGCTGATTGGCAGGATAGAGGCGCTACCGAACGGTGCCGCAGAAACCGCGCCCTGACGGGTCAGCATGCCTTCAATCTGCACCACGCTGTGGCCCGGCACAAACGGCGCCAGGTGCGCTTTCACGCCGATAGGACCCATGCCCGGGCCGCCACCGCCGTGCGGGATGCAGAAGGTTTTGTGCAGGTTCAGGTGCGACACGTCCGCGCCGATAAAGCCCGGAGAGGTAATGCCCACCTGAGCGTTCATGTTTGCGCCGTCGAGATAAACCTGACCGCCGAACTGGTGCACCACTTCGCACACTTCACGGATAGTCTCTTCGTACACGCCGTGGGTGGACGGATAGGTCACCATGATGCAGGAGAGCTTGTCGCCCGCCTGCTCGGCTTTCGCGCGCAGGTCGACCAGATCGATGTTGCCGTTCTTATCGCACGCCACCACAACCACTTCCATACCCGCCATCTGGGCAGAGGCCGGGTTGGTACCGTGGGCGGAGCTTGGGATCAGGCAGATATCGCGGTGGCCTTCGTTGCGGCTTTCGTGATAATGACGGATTGCCAGCAGGCCCGCATATTCACCCTGCGCGCCGGAGTTCGGCTGCATGCAGATCGCGTCATAACCGGTCAGCTTCACCAGCCAGTCGGAAAGCTGGTTGATCATCATATGATAACCTTCTGCCTGCTCCGGCGGGCAGAACGGGTGCAGCTCGGAGAATTCGGGCCAGGTGATCGGGATCATCTCTGCCGCGGCGTTGAGCTTCATGGTGCATGATCCCAGCGGGATCATCGCCTGGTTCAGCGCCAGATCCTTACGCTCCAGAGAGTGCATGTAACGCATCATCTCGGTCTCGCTGTGGTAGCGATTAAAGACCGGGTGCGTCAGGATGGCGTCGTTACGCAGCATGCTGTCCTGAATGGAGCGGCTGTCGAGCGCGACCTCTTTGTCGAGCGCGTCAATGTCCAGACCGTGCGCGTCACCCAGCAGCACGCTGAACAGGTTCAGGATATCGTCGCGGGTGGTGCTTTCATCGAGCGTAATGCCGACGGCGTTGTGGATGTCGCTGCGCAGGTTGATCTCTGCCGCGTTCGCGCGGGCCAGCACGGCCGCTTTGTCCGCCACGTCCACGCACAGGGTGTCGAAGTAGTGGGTATGGCGCAGCTTAAGACCTTTTTGCTGCAGGCCGCAGGCCAGGATATCGGCCAGGCGGTGAATGCGGCTGGCAATGCGTTTCAGGCCTGCCGGGCCGTGGAACACGGCGTACAGGCTGGCGATGTTAGCCAGCAGCACCTGTGAGGTACAGATATTGGAGTTCGCTTTTTCGCGGCGGATGTGCTGCTCGCGGGTCTGCATCGCCATGCGCAGCGCGGTATTACCGGCAGCGTCTTTGGAGACGCCGATAATACGGCCAGGCATGGAGCGTTTGAATTCATCTTTCGCGCCGAAGAACGCCGCGTGCGGGCCGCCGTAGCCCATCGGTACGCCGAAGCGTTGCGCAGAGCCGAAGACGATATCCGCGCCCTGTTTGCCCGGTGCCGTCAGCAGCACCAGCGCCATAAAATCGGCGGCAACGCTAACAACCACCTTGCGGGATTTCAGCTCGGCAATCAGCGCGCCGTAGTCGTGAACTTCGCCGGTGGTGCCCACCTGCTGCAGCAGAACGCCGAAAACGTCCTGGTGATCCAGCACTTTGTCAGCGTCGTCGACGATCACGTCAAAGCCGAAGGTTTCCGCACGGGTGCGCACCACGTCCAGCGTCTGCGGATGCACGTCCGCCGCGACGAAGAAGCGGTTGGCATTTTTCAGCTTGCTCACGCGCTTAGCCATTGCCATCGCTTCGGCGGCGGCGGTCGCTTCGTCCAGCAGAGAAGCAGAGGCGATATCCATGCCGGTCAGGTCCAGCGTCACCTGCTGGAAGTTCAGCAGCGCTTCCAGGCGGCCCTGGGAGACTTCTGGCTGATAGGGGGTGTAAGCGGTGTACCAGCCCGGGTTTTCCAGCATGTTGCGCAGGATAACCGGCGGTAACTGCACGTTGGTATAGCCCATGCCAATGTAAGACTTATAGCGCTTGTTCAGGCCTGCGATGGCCTTCAGCTCCGCCAGCGCGGCGAATTCCGTGGTGGCATCCCCCACCTGAGGCGGCGTGGCAAGCTGGATGTCTTTTGGCACAATCTGGCCGATCAGTGCGTTTAATGAATCCGCGCCAACCGTCTTCAGCATCTCCTGCTGTTGCTGAGCATCCGGCCCAATGTGACGTTCGATGAAGGCGCCACGGTTTTCAAGCTGGCTTAAAGTCTGTGTCATGAGCGATGGTTCCTGAAACGTGCAGTGAATGTGTTTTCTCCCTCTCCCTGAGGGAGAGGGCTGGGGTGAGGGTGTCGTCTGTTCCCCTCACCCTACCCTCTCCCCAAAGGGGAGAGGGATAATGGCTTACTCGTCTTCTAACAGTGCTTCGTACGCGGTCGCATCCAGCAGTGCGGCAACCTGGGATTCGTCGCTGGCTTTGATCTTGAAGATCCAGCCGCCTTCATAAGGCTCGCTGTTGACCAGCTCTGGCGAATCGCTCAGCGCGTCGTTGACGGCAACAATCTCACCGCTTACCGGCGCGTAGATATCGGATGCCGCTTTTACGGACTCCGCCACGGCGCAGTCGTCGCCCGCGCTAACGGTCGTGCCCACGTCAGGCAGGTCAACAAACACCATGTCGCCCAGCAGCTCTTGCGCGTGCTCGGTGATCCCTACGGTGTAAGTGCCGTCCGCCTCTTTGCGCAGCCACTCGTGTTCTTTGCTGTATTTCAGTTCTGCTGGCACATTGCTCATTGAAGTTCTCCTGATAAAAATGATTAGGCGACCGGCTTACCGGCGCGAACAAAAATCGGTTTGGTCACGTTGACCGGCATTTCGCGGTTGCGGATTTGCACCACCGCCGTTTCGCCAATGCCCGCCGGCACGCGTGCCAGTGCAATACTGTAGCCCAGCGTCGGGGAGAAGGTACCGCTGGTGATCACGCCTTCGCGAGGATTGCCGTCAGCATCGGTAAAGCGCACCGGCAGTTCACCGCGCAGCACGCCCTTCTCGGTCATCACCAGACCCACCAGCTGTTCAGTGCCCTTCTCGCGCTGCATCTCCAGCGCTTCACGGCCAATAAACTCACGGTCAGCCGGTTCCCACGCGATGGTCCAGCCCATGTTGGCAGCCAGCGGAGAGACGCCTTCATCCATCTCCTGACCGTAGAGGTTCATCCCTGCTTCCAGACGCAGCGTATCGCGCGCGCCCAGACCCGCAGGCTTCACGCCCGCTTCCACCAGCGCACGCCAGAAATCGGCGGCCTTCTCGTTCGGCATCGCAATTTCGTAGCCCGCTTCACCGGTGTAGCCGGTGGTGGCGATAAACAGATCGCCCGCCTGCACGCCGAAGAACGGCTTCATGCCTTCGGTTGCTTTGCGCTGCTCGTCGTTAAACAGAGAGGCGGCTTTCGCCTGCGCGTTTGGTCCCTGCACGGCGATCAGCGACAGATCGTCACGGACGGTGATGTCGATGGCATAAGGTTCGGCGTGTTGGGTGATCCAGGAGAGGTCTTTTTCGCGGGTGGCGGAGTTTACAACGAGGCGGAAGAAATCTTCAGTGAAGTAATAAACGATAAGGTCATCAATCACGCCGCCCGAGGCATTCAGCATGCCGGTATAGAGCGCTTTGCCCGGCGTCTTCAGTTTGGCGACGTCGTTTGCCAGCAGATAACGCAAAAACTCCCGGGTGCGGCTACCGCGCAGATCGACAATCGTCATATGGGACACGTCGAACATACCAGCATCGGTGCGCACCGCGTGGTGCTCATCAATCTGAGAGCCGTAGTGCAGCGGCATCATCCAGCCATGGAAGTCCACCATGCGGGCGCCGCATAACACGTGTTGTTCGTACAAAGGAGTCTGTTGAGCCATCTTGTCCTCGTTGAAAAATTCACCGTGAAACCCGGTATCGGCCCCGCGTTCGGGCACCGACGCAAACGTTCTCTTTTACCTGAACTTACCACCGAAACCGGCGGTTAACCATAAGGCAAAATGGGTCATCACATTAGCTTATGACCAAAAAACGCTAAAAAGCCTACAGAGTTATTCACTGGAAAAATGCGATTAACCCCGCACAAAATTAACAATGCTCTAACAGGATTTAGCACATGGTGATATTTCGTGCGGAAAATCGGGCCGAATTTCCGTAACGAGAAAAATGCGACATTAGATTATCTAATGCGAAAAATGACGTGAAATTAGAATATTTCAAACGAGGGAATTTCCCCGGCGCAGAGGCCGGGAAAAGAAAGTGTGACAGGGGTCTAAATTAACGCAGCCAGTCCGGCAGGTCGTTAAGACCCATCGCCTGACGGAGGAGTTGGGGCTTAACGCCCGGAAGGGTGTCAGCAAGCTTGAGGCCAATATCGCGCAGCAGTTTTTTCGCCGGATTCGCTCCGGCAAACAGCTCGCGGAAGCCCTGCATGCCCGCCAGCATCATCGCCGCGCTGTGCTTGCGGCTGCGCTCGTAGCGGCGCAGGTACAGATGCTGACCAATATCTTTCCCTTCGCGATGCAGGCGACGCAGCTCCTCAACCAGCTCCGCCGCGTCCATAAAGCCGAGGTTAACGCCCTGTCCTGCCAGGGGATGAATGGTATGCGCCGCATCCCCCACCAGCGCCAGACGGTGCGCCGCAAACTGACGCGCGTAGCGGCCGGTTAACGGGAATACCTGACGTTCGCTTTCAAGCGTGCACAGGCCAAGGCGGTTATCAAAGGCCACGCACAGCGCCTGGCTAAAGGCCTCCGGCGTCGCCTCATGCATCTGCTGGGCTTTTTCCGGCACCAGGGACCAGACAATCGAGCACAGGTGCGGGTCGCTAAGCGGCAGGAACGCCAGAATGCCGTCGTTGTGGAAAATCTGGCGCGCCACGCCGCCGTGCGGCTCTTCGGTACGGATCGTCGCGACCAGCGCGTGATGACGATAGTCCCAGAAGGTCAGCGGGATGTCGGCTTTATTCCGCAGCCAGGAGTTGGCACCGTCAGCACCGACCACCAGACGCGCGGTCAGCATGTCGCCGCTCTGCAGGGTGATAAACGCCTCGTTTTCGCCCCATGCCACCTGCTGGATCTGCGCAGGCGCAATCAGCGTCACGTCGCTGCACTGCTGTGCTTTCTGCCACAGCGCGTGGTGGATCACCGCGTTTTCAACGATGTGCCCCAGATGGCTATAGCCCATGCTTTCATCATCAAAAGCAATATGACCAAAGCTGTCTTTATCCCACACTTCCATGCCGTGATAGCAGCTGGCGCGGTGCGCCACAATATCTGCCCAGACGCCAAGGTGCGTCAGCAGCTTTTCGCTGGCCGCATTGATCGCCGAGACGCGGAGTTCCGGCGGCGCATCCGGTGCAACGGGCTGGGGCTGCTTTTGCTCCAGCACCGCCACGCGCAGGCCGCTGCCCTGCAATCCACAGGCCAATGCCAGTCCAACCATTCCGCCGCCAACGATGGCGACATCAACATTTTGCACGATGATAACTCCTTAACGCGCGACCCAACCCAGGGTCCGCTGCGCCAGCACGTCACGTGCCGGAATGAATAGTTCCATCGCCATCAGCCCGAGGTTGCGGCCCGCAACCAGCGGTGCCCAGCGATTGGCAAAGAGATGGACTAAGCCGTCGGTAACGCCGATGGTGGCCTCTTTATCCGCCTGACGGCGCTTCTGGTAATGAATCAGCACCGAATACGCCCCGCAGTCTTTTTGCTCGCCCCACGCATGCGCCAGTGATTCGGCCAGGCTCATGACGTCGCGTAAGCCCAGGTTAAAGCCTTGCCCCGCGATGGGGTGCAGCGTCTGTGCGGCATTACCGACAAGCGCCAGACGATGGGAGACAGACTGAGACGCCGTGGTCAGCGAAAGCGGGTAGACCGTCCGCTTGCCTGCGTGGGTAATACGCCCCAGCCGCCAGCCAAAGGCTTTCTGCAGCTCGGTACAAAAACGTTCGTCGGACCAGCCCTTAACCTCTTCCGCCTTATCCTGAGGATGACACCACACCAGGGAACAGCGCCCGTCCGACATCGGCAGCATCGCCAGCGGACCATGCTGCGTAAAGCGTTCAAACGCCCTGCCGTGGTGGTCAGCTGCGGTAGAGACGTTCGCAATGACCGCCACCTGCCCGTAAGGCTGCTGGCGCCACTCCACGCCACACTGGGTGCCGAGCGACGAGCGCGAACCGTCCGCGGCGACCAGAAGCTGGCCTTCAAGAACGGTGCCGTTTTCCAGCGTCACGCTAACCGACGCCTCACTACGGCTCACGCTGGCCACGCGCGCGGGGCAATGCAGCGTGACGCCCGGCGCGTCCTGGAGCAGGCGGAACAGTCCCAATCCGACGTCGTGCAGCTCAACGACCTGTCCCAGGGCATCAATCCGGTAGTCCTGCGCGTCCAGCGTGACAAAGCCAGCATGGCCGCGATCGCTGACGTGCACGGTACCGATCGCCGTGGCGCGGTCGGCTATCGCCTGCCAGATACCAATGCGTGAAAGCTGCTGGCAGGTGCCCTGCGCCAGCGCAATGGCGCGCGCATCAAAACCGGGGTGGTTTGACGCCTCTGGCGCAACGGCTTCCACCAGGTGCACCGGAAGCTGGCCCTGCGTCAAATGCGAAATGGCCAGCGCCAGCGTGGCCCCGGTCATGCCGCCGCCAACGATAATCACGCTCATGCGCGTGCCGCTGCCATCAGCGCCTCGATATCGTCAGCGTTTTTCACGACGCTGGCGGTCAGGTTTTCGTTACCGGTTTCGGTAATCACGATGTCATCTTCAATACGAATGCCAATCCCGCGGTACTCTTCAGGCACGTCGGCATCCGGCGCGATATACAGGCCCGGCTCCACGGTTAACACCATGCCCGGCTCCAGCACGCGCGAACGGTCGGTGCCGTACGCGCCAACGTCATGCACGTCCAGCCCCAGCCAGTGGCTCAGGCCGTGCATGAAATACGGTCGATGCGCATTTTCAGCAATCAGGCTGTCGACATCCCCTTTCAGGATCCCGAGCCTGACCAGACCGGTAATCATGATGCGCACCACTTCGTCGGTCACTTCCTGCATGGAGGTACCGGGACGATACAGCCTGAGCGCCGTCTCAAGAGACTCGAGAACGATGTCGTAAATGGCGCGCTGTGCCGGTGAGAACTTACCGTTCACCGGGAAGGTACGGGTGATGTCCCCCGCATAGCCCTGATATTCGCAACCGGCGTCAATCAGCACCAGATCGCCGTCGCGCAGCACGCTTTCGTTCTCGGTGTAGTGCAGAATGCAGCCGTTTTCCCCGCCGCCGACAATGGTGTTGTAAGAGGGATAGCGCGCGCCGTGGCGGTTAAATTCGTGGTGAATTTCGCCTTCCAGCTGGTATTCGAACATCCCGGGACGGCATTTCTCCATCGCGCGGGTGTGCGCCAGGGCGCTGATTTCGCCCGCACGGCGCATCACGTTAAGCTCCTCTTCAGACTTGAACAGGCGCATCTCATGCACCACCGGACGCCAGTCCGTCAGCGTGGCCGGTGCGGACAGGTTCTGGCGCGAGCCTTTGCGCAGCTTATCCAGCGCTGTGAAAACAATCTCATCTGCGTACGCATATTCGCCCTGCGCGTGATAGAGCACGTCGAGGCCGTTAAGCAGCTGATAGAGCTGCTGGTTGATTTCGCTAAACGCCAGCGCGCGGTCAACGCCCAGCTTCGCCGGTGCGGCCTCTTGCCCCAGGCGGCGGCCAAACCAGATTTCAGCAGTTAAGTCTCGTACGCGGTTGAAAATCACGCTGTGGTTGTGGGTGTCATTGCTCTTAATCAGCACCAGCACCGCTTCCGGCTCGTTAAAGCCGGTGAAGTACCAGAAATCGCTGCTCTGGCGATAGGGATATTCGCTGTCGGCGCTGCGCGTCACTTCGGGCGCAGCAAAAATTAGCGCAGCGCTGCCCGGCTGCATTTTCGCCAGCAGCGCCTGACGGCGGCGCGAATACTCTTGACTCGAGATAACCATGACACCCTCCTGTGCGTTATTTTTCTTAATGTAAGGTTGGCTTGCGGACTTCCGGCGCGGTCGGCTGTGAGCGCGTAAAGTTGTCGTGGCACAGCAGTGCCGCCACGCGCACGTACTCGATGATCTCTTCGAGAGACATTTCCAGCTCTTCCTGGTCTTCGTCTTCATCGTAGCCGAGCTGAGCGATATTACGCAGATCGTCGATCGCCTCACCCGCTTCGCCGGTCACTTTATCCAGTTTAGGCTGCGTCACGCCCAGCCCCAGCAGATAGTGGTTTACCCAGCCGGCCAGCGCATCGGCGCGATCGAACACGCTAACGTCGTCGCCTTCAGGCAGATAAAGCTGAAAAAGGAAGCCATCGTCTTCCAGAGAATCGCTGGTGGCGGCGTGCATTTTACGCAGCGCTTCCGCCAGCTCGTGACCAAACGCCAGCCCTTCATTCGTGAGGTCGTGGATCAGCGGCTGCCATGAGCTGTCGCTGTTTCCGCCGCACAGCATGCCACTGATCAGACCGTGCATTTCGGCAGGGGTTAAACCGACTCCCTGCTGGTTCAGTAACTGGTTTAAATCCTTGTAACCAGGCATTTCGTTCTGTATAGACATGAGCATTCGTCGTCAAAGGGGGGAAGTTTCATGATATGCTACCACTTTGGACCCTGGTGATACCAGAAAAGGGCTTGTATCTTCACATCAGGGTAGCTATAGTGTCGCCCCTTCGCAGCCCCCGGGGCCGTAAGCGAAGGCAGCGCAGTCAATCAGCAGGAAGGTGGCATGTCTGCACAACCCGTCGATCTCCAGATTTTTGGCCGTTCACTGCGAGTGAATTGTCCGCCTGAACAAAGGGATGCTTTGAATCAGGCTGCGGACGATTTGAATCAGCGGTTGCAAGATCTAAAAGAACGCACTAGAGTCACAAATACTGAGCAGCTGGTTTTCATCGCCGCGTTGAACATCAGCTATGAACTGACTCAGGAAAAAGCGAAGACCCGCGACTACGCGGCAAGCATGGAGCAGCGCATTAAAATGCTCCAGCAGACCATAGAACAGGCATTGCTTGATCAAGGTCGCAATCCCGAAAGACCGGGACCCAAGTTTGAATAACACTTCTCAGTTGACTATGGTAGAGTAACTGTGAAGACAGAATTTCTCTGAGATGTTCGCAAGCGGGCCAGTCCCCTGAGCCGATATTTCATACCACAAGAATGTGGCGCTCCATGGTTGGTGAGCATGCTCGGTCCGTCCGAGAAGCCTTAAAACTATGACGACACATTCACCTTGAACCAAGGGTTCAAGGGTTACAGCCTGCGGCGGCATCTCGGAGATTCCCTCTCTTTTCTTCTACCGACTACCATGACTCAATTCCCTGAAATTTCTGCTTCACGCCAGGACATCCGTCAGCTAATTCGTCAGCGCCGCCGTGCGTTAACATCCGATCAGCAAGCGCATTTTGCCCAGCAGGCCGCCGCCCGTATGATGGCGTATCCCCCTGTCTTGATGGCGCATACCGTTGCGCTGTTTCTATCGTTTGACGGCGAACTGGACACCCAACCGCTGATAGAGCAACTCTGGCGCGCCGGGAAGAAGGTCTATCTGCCGGTGCTGCACCCGTTTAGCGAGGGGAATCTGCTGTTTCTGCACTACCACCCGCACAGCGAGCTGGTGGTGAACCGCCTGAAAATCACCGAACCGAAACTCGACGTGCGCGACGTGCTGCCGCTGTCACAGCTGGATGTACTGATCACGCCACTGGTGGCGTTTGATGAACAGGGCCAGCGTTTAGGGATGGGCGGCGGTTTTTATGACCGGACGCTGCAAAACTGGCAGCAGTACGGGTTGCAGCCGGTGGGCTATGCGCATGATTGTCAGGGCGTGGAGGCGTTACCGGTGGAGAAATGGGATGTGCCGTTGCCGGCGGTGGTGACGCCCAGCAAAATCTGGGTCTGGTAGAATAAAGCCGGGTGGCGCTTACGCTTACCCGGCCTACAAATGCTCAGAGTAGGTCGGGTAAGGCGCAGCCGCCACCCGACACCACAAACCGCACTATCAGTACAGCAGACGCGCGCGAATCGTCCCCGCAATAGACTTCATGCTCAGCAGCGCTTTCTCGGCCACATCATCATCCGCTTCGATATCAATAACCACGTAGCCCATCTGCGAGTTCGTTTGCAGATACTGCGCGGCAATGTTAACGCCCTGCTCGGCAAAGATCTGGTTGATAGCGGTCAGCACGCCTGGACGATTTTCATGGATGTGCAGCAGACGACGACCACCGTGCAGCGGCAGAGACACTTCCGGGAAGTTCACGGCAGAGAGCGTAGAACCGTTATCGGAGTATTTGCTCAGTTTACCCGCCACTTCCAGACCGATATTTTCCTGCGCTTCCTGGGTAGAACCGCCAATGTGAGGCGTCAGGATCACGTTGTCGAACTCGCACAGCGGAGAGGTAAACGGATCGCTGTTGGTCGCAGGCTCCGTCGGGAACACGTCGATGGCTGCGCCCGCCAGGTGCTTACGCTTCAGCGCATCGCACAGCGCAGGGATATCGACAACCGTGCCGCGCGCGGCGTTAATCAGCAGTGAGCCCGGCTTCATCAGCGCCAGCTCTTCCGCGCCCATCATGTTTTTGGTGGACGCATTTTCCGGCACGTGCAGGCTCACCACGTCACTCATGTTCAGCAGGTCAGACAGGTGTTGAACCTGGGTGGCATTGCCCAGCGGCAGCTTGCTTTCGATATCGTAAAAATAGACATGCATACCGAGAGATTCCGCCAGAATCCCCAGTTGGGTACCGATGTGGCCGTAGCCGATAATCCCCAGCTTTTTACCACGCGCTTCATATGAGCCAGACGCCAGTTTGTTCCACACGCCGCGGTGCGCCTTGGCGTTAGCTTCAGGAATGCCGCGCAGCAGAAGCAGCAGTTCGCCAATCACCAGCTCCGCCACGGAACGGGTGTTGGAGAACGGGGCGTTGAAGACGGGAATACCGCGTTTCGCGGCAGCATTCAGGTCAACCTGGTTAGTACCAATGCAGAAGCAGCCGATAGCCACCAGCTTTTCCGCCGCGGCAATAACCTCTTCAGTCAGGTGAGTACGGGATCGCAGGCCAATGAAGTGGGCATCACGGATGGACGTTTTCAGCTCTTCGGTATCGAGCGCGCCTTTGTGAAATTCGATGTTGGTGTAACCTGCCGCACGAAGGCTATCGATTGCTTTTTGATGTACGCCCTCGACCAGCAGGAATTTAATCTTGTCTTTCTCCAGTGATACCTTTGCCATTTACCCGACCCTGTTTTTGTCTGAACTGATGTTGTGCTGGATATGAATCCGCCGTAGCCAACATATCAAAAAAAACTATTGCAGCAATATGAACGTTTGCGTCGGCACTCTGAAGAAAAGTCATACAGAGCAAAATGTCAGAGGAAAATGCTATGGAAATTTACAAACGCGGCAGGATCGGCAAAAGAGGCGTAAAAACGTGACACAAGTCACCGAATTTAGCTTTTCAAAAATTTTTTAGCGGGGGGAGGACTCCCCCCATCAGATCATTTTACGATGGTTTTCACGCCGTCAGCGGTGCCGATCAGCGCCACATCCGCGCCACGGTTGGCGAATAGCCCTACGGTCACTACGCCCGGAATGCCGTTGATGGCATTTTCCAGCGCAATCGCGTCAAGAATTTCCAGACCGTGAACGTCGAGGATCACGTTACCGTTATCGGTGACTACACCCTGACGGTATTCCGGACGACCGCCAAGCTTCACCAGCTGACGGGCAACCGCGCTACGGGCCATTGGGATCACTTCGACCGGCAGCGGGAAATTACCCAGAATGTCGACCTGCTTGGAGGCGTCCGCGATGCAGATAAACTTGTCCGCAACGGAGGCGATGATTTTTTCGCGCGTCAGCGCCGCGCCGCCGCCTTTGATCATCTGCATGTGGCCGTTGATTTCATCCGCGCCGTCAACGTAAATCCCCAGACGATCCACTTCGTTGAGATCGAAAACGGTAATGCCGAGGCTTTTCAGCTTTTCCGTGGAAGCATCAGAGCTGGAAACCGCGCCCTCGATTTGCCCCTTCATCGTGCCCAGCGCATCGATAAAGTGTGCCGCGGTTGATCCCGTACCGACACCGACAATGGTACCCGGCTGTACGTACTGGAGAGCGGCCCATCCTACTGCTTTTTTCAGTTCATCCTGCGTCATGATCGTTTTGCCTGTGGTGTGAAAACTCAGGGCGCATTATAGAACACGTCGAATGGAATTCGTCTGCCACAAAGGGAAAATTGTGTCATAGTGCAGATTAAGCAAAATTAAGGAGTCAGCCAGAGCAATGAAACGTCCGGACTACAGAACACTACAGGCACTTGATGCAGTTATTCGTGAACGCGGTTTTGAGCGCGCGGCGCAAAAGCTTTGCATCACCCAGTCCGCCGTATCACAGCGTATAAAACAGCTTGAAAACATGTTCGGCCAGCCGCTGCTGGTGCGTACCGTGCCGCCACGTCCAACCGAGCAAGGGCAAAAACTCCTCGCCCTGCTGCGCCAGGTTGAACTGCTGGAAGACGAGTGGCTGGGTGACGAACAAACGGGCTCTACGCCGCTGCTGCTCTCTCTGGCGGTCAACGCCGACAGTCTGGCAACCTGGCTGCTGCCGGCTCTTGCGCCGGTATTAGCAGATTCCCCTATCCGCCTGAACTTACAGGTTGAAGATGAAACCCGAACCCAGGAGCGCCTGCGTCGCGGTGAAGTGGTTGGGGCCGTCAGTATTCAGCCTCAGGCGCTGCCAAGCTGTCTTGTCGATCAGCTGGGCGCACTGGACTATCTGTTTGTGGGGTCAAAAGCCTTTGCCGAGCGCTACTTCCCCAACGGCGTCACCCGCGCCGCGCTGCTGAAAGCCCCTGCCGTGGCGTTCGACCATCTGGACGATATGCATCAGGCGTTCCTGCAGCAAAACTTCGATCTGCCGCCTGGCAGCGTGCCGTGCCATATCGTCAACTCGTCTGAAGCCTTCGTGCAGCTTGCGCGCCAGGGCACCACCTGCTGCATGATCCCACACCTGCAGATTGAGAAAGAGTTGAAAAGCGGTGAGCTGATTGACCTGACGCCGGGGCTGTATCAGCGCCGGATGCTCTACTGGCACCGTTTTGCGCCGGAAAGCCGTATGATGCGCAACGTCACCGACGCGCTGCTGGCATACGGGCATAAGGTGTTGAGACAGGATTAAAAAGAAAAGCCGGGTGGCAGCTACGCCTTACCCGGCCTACAGATTACTGAGCAGGTTTCGGCTGTGCTGCAACTGGTTCCAGCTGGAAGACCACATCGACCTGATCGTCGAACTGAATAGTTGGCTGCTCGTAAGTTTCCTGAGCGGACACCGGAGCTGCATCAGCCTTCATCATACGAACCATCGGGCTTGGCTGGTAGTTAGAGACGTGGTAACGCACGCTGTAAACCGGGCCAAGCTTGCTCTTAAAGCCAGAAGCCAGCTGTTCCGCCTGGTGAATGGCATCATCAATCGCCGCTTTACGCGCTTCGTCTTTATATTTTTCCGGTTGCGCAACGCCCAGCGACACGGAACGAATTTCGTTGAGACCCGCCTTCAGCGCACCGTCCAGCAGCGAGTTAAGCTTATCCAACTGACGCACGGTCACTTCGACGGTACGCACGGCGCGGTAGCCCTTCAGGATGCTTTTGCCATTCTGGTAGTCGTAATCGGGTTGAGTACGCAGGTTCGCAGAGTTGATATCTTTTTTACCGACACCGTTCTGCTCGAGGAAAGAGAGGTATTGCGCAACGCGATCGTCAGCCTGCTTCTTGGCCGTCGCCGCATCTTTCGCCACCACATTCACCTCAATTGCCAGGGTTGCAACATCGGGTACCGCGTCCACGCTTGCGGTGCCTGACGTGACGATGTGCGGACCATCCGGCAGTTCACTTGCCTGCACCGACACCGCACCGAAACTTACTAATGCCGCCAGGGCCATCACCTTAAACTTCACTGTTATTCCTCCATGTTGCGAAGAGTGCCCATTAACAGGGCGCATGCCAGCAAGCTTAGCGGGTCTTGTTCAGTTGTCCATAAGACAAGGATTAGTTGAACAATTCCTGGACATGATGAATCCCCTCTTTCGCCAGCTGGAAAGCGATAAACCACATCACCAGCCCCACAAGGGTATTAATGATGCGCTGGGCTTTGGCCGTACGCAGGCGAGGTGCCAGCCATGCCGCCAGAATGGCGAGACCGAAGAACCAGAGGAACGAGGCGCTGACCGTACCGAGCGCAAACCACCGTTTCGGCTCAACGTCCAGCTGTCCGCCCAGGCTGCCCAGCACCACAAAGGTGTCGAGATAAACATGCGGATTAAGCCAGGTGACCGCCAGCATGGTGACGATAATCTTCCAGCGGCCCTGCTTCATGACCTCCGCGCTCGCCAGCTCGAGGTTGCTGCTCATCGCCGTTTTCAGGGCACCAAAACCATACCAGAGCAGAAACGCCACGCCGCCCCAGGTAACCAGCGCCAGCAGCCACGGAGACTGCATCAGCAGCGCGCTGCCGCCAAAAATCCCGGCGCAGATCAGCAGTAAATCACTTACCGCGCACAGCAGGGCAATCATCAGATGGTACTGGCGGCGGATGCCCTGAGTCATCACGAACGCATTTTGCGGTCCGAGCGGAAGGATCATGGCCGCGCCTAAGGCAAGCCCTTGAAAATAATAAGATAGCATGACGATTTTCTCGCAGTGTTGTTCTGGAGGCTGACTATACTGCGCGAATCACATTAGAGGAAATGGATAATATTAATTGGGTATTAGCGGAGCTTATGAAAGCAAAGCCCGGTGGCGCGAGCGCTTACCGGGCCTATGGGTGACGTTATTCTGCTTCTTTGACTTTTTTGACGTTTACGTCCATCTGCGGGTACGGGAAGCTGATGCCGTTGGCATCGAAGTCGCGCTTAATGCGTTCCAGCACGTCCCAGTACACGTTTTGCAGATCGCTGCTTTTGCTCCAGATACGCACCACAAAGTTAATGGAGGAAGCACCGAGTTCGTTCAGGCGAACCGTCTGCTCTTTGTCTTTCAGAATGCGATCGTCTGAAGCAATGATATTAGTAATCAGCGACTTCACCTGATCGATGTCGGAGTCGTATGCCACGCTGATAATCAGTTCGTTACGACGCACCGGTTCACGGGAGAAGTTAATAATGTTGCCCGCAATGATTTTCCCGTTCGGCACGACCACGATGCGGCCATCAACGGTACGCATAGTGGTTGAGAAAATCTGCACCTGCAGCACGGTTCCGGCAATGCCGCCCAGGTCAACGTATTCGCCGGAGCGGAACGGACGGAAGGTGACCAGCAGCACGCCTGCCGCCAGGTTTGAAAGCGAGCCCTGCAGCGCCAGACCAATGGCCAGACCGGCGGCACCGAGAACGGCGATGACGGAGGCGGTCTGCACGCCCACACGGCCCAGCGCCGCAATCAGCGTAAAGGCGATGACGCCGTAGCGCACCAGTGCGGAGAGGAAGTCAGCCACCGTGGCGTCAATGTGACGGGCCAGCATCACGCGGTTAACCGCGTTCGATACGATACGCGCCACGATCATCCCGACGATGATGATGGCAATCGCCGCGACAATGTTCACGGCATAGCTCAGCAATAGCGCCTGGTTGCGTACCAGCCAGTTACCGGCGTTATTGATGCTGTCTACAACATCGAGTTGTTCCATTTATTCTTCCTTTTGTTAAACCAAAACACAAAATCCATCCCCCATGGAGACAGGCAGGTTCGTAAAGGGTAAACAAAAAGCGCCGGGTTTGCCAAACAGATCACAAAAACAGGTCTGGCAGGGTATTGAAAAAGCATAAAAAAAGGCCCGCATTTGCGGGCCTTCTGATGCTGTTAGCAGCTCAAATTACAGAACGTCGATCGCGTTCAGTTCTTTGAAAGCCTGCTCCAGACGGGTCACCATGGACGTCTGAGCAGCGCGCAGCCATACGCGTGGATCGTAGTATTTCTTGTTCGGCTGGTCTTCGCCTTTCGGGTTGCCCAGCTGGCCCTGCAGGTAAGCTTCGTTCGCTTTGTAGTACTGCAGGATACCGTCCCAGGTTGCCCACTGGGTATCGGTATCGATGTTCATTTTCACT
Source organism: Enterobacter sp. PI-10 (assembly GCF_027947695.1). Classification (NCBI taxonomy): domain Bacteria; kingdom Pseudomonadati; phylum Pseudomonadota; class Gammaproteobacteria; order Enterobacterales; family Enterobacteriaceae; genus Enterobacter; species Enterobacter sp. PI-10. The sequence goes on from NZ_JAJNOG010000009.1 coordinate 35,469, forward strand.
ACGCCGTAGCTTACGGAGTCTTTGATTTCCTGAGCAGAAGAACCGGAACCGCCGTGGAAGACGAAGTTCAGGCTGTTGTGCGGCAGGTTGTGTTTCTTAGACACGTATTCCTGAGAATCACGCAGGATGGTTGGGGTCAGAACCACGTTACCTGGTTTGTAAACGCCGTGTACGTTACCGAAGGACGCTGCAATGGTGAAGCGTGGGCTGATCTTGCTCAGCTCGGTGTAAGCGTAATCAACGTCTTCTGGCTGGGTGTACAGGGCAGAAGCGTCCATGTGGCTGTTGTCCACGCCGTCTTCTTCACCACCGGTGCAGCCCAGTTCGATTTCCAGGGTCATGTCCATTTTGGCCATGCGCGCCAGGTACTTAGAGCAGATTTCGATGTTTTCGTGCAGTGACTCTTCAGACAGGTCGATCATGTGAGAAGAGAACAGTGGCTTACCGGTTGCCGCGAAGTGTTTTTCACCCGCGTCCAGCAGACCGTCGATCCACGGCAGCAGTTTCTTCGCGCAGTGGTCAGTGTGCAGGATAACTGGAACACCGTAGTGTTCAGCCATCTGGTGAACGTGGTGCGCACCAGAGATAGCGCCCAGGATTGCAGCACCCTGAGGAATGTCAGTTTTCACGCCTTTACCTGCGATGAACGCAGCGCCGCCGTTAGAGAACTGAACGATAACTGGAGCTTTAACTTTAGCAGCAGTTTCCAGTACGGCGTTGATGGAGTCGGTACCCACGCAGTTAACTGCTGGCAGAGCGAAGTTGTTTTCTTTAGCTACCTGGAACACTTTCTGTACGTCATCACCAGTGATAACGCCAGGTTTTACGAAATCAAAAATTTTAGACATGTTGCTTAGTCCTGTATCTTCGGCCGTTAGAAAAGGTGCGAGCTCTTAAAAGCGCGCTGAAAATTGGGCAGGTTTCCCTGCCCTTGAATGGCTTACTTCTTAGCGCGCTCTTCGAGCATTGCTACTGCTGGCAGTACTTTGCCTTCCACGAATTCGAGGAATGCACCGCCGCCAGTGGAGATGTAGGAGATCTTGTCAGCGATACCGAACAGGTCGATTGCTGCCAGGGTGTCACCACCGCCTGCGATAGAGAACGCTTCGCTGTCTGCGATAGCGTTAGCAACGATTTCAGTACCTTTGCGGAAGTTCGGGAATTCGAACACGCCAACAGGACCGTTCCACAGGATAGTTTTTGCGTTTTTGAGGATTTCAGCCAGTTTCTGTGCAGAAACGTCGCCCAGGTCCAGAATCTGCTCTTCGTCTTTGATGTCGTTTACAGATTTCAGGGTCGCGGTTGCGGTTTCGGAGAACTCGGTCGCCACGCGAACGTCAGTTGGAACCGGGATATCACAGGTACCCAGCAGGCGTTTGGCTTCGTCAACCAGGTCTGCTTCGTACAGGGATTTACCGACGTTGTGGCCCTGAGCGGCAACGAAGGTATTCGCGATACCACCGCCAACGATCAGCTGGTCAGCGATTTTAGACAGGGAATCCAGAACGGTCAGTTTGGTAGAAACTTTAGAACCACCAACGATAGCCACCATCGGACGAGCTGGTTCTTTCAGTGCTTTACCCAGCGCTTCCAGTTCGTCAGCCAGCAGAGGACCGGCACACGCTACGTCTGCGAATTTACCGATACCGTGGGTTGACGCCTGTGCACGGTGAGCAGTACCGAAGGCATCCATCACGAATACGTCGCACAGTGCAGCGTATTTTTTGGAAAGGGTTTCGTCGTCTTTCTTCTCGCCTTTGTTGAAGCGAACGTTTTCCAGAACAACCAGTTCACCGGCCGCAACTTCAACGCCGTCCAGGTAATCTTTCACCAGGCGAACCGGGTTGGACAGTTTGTCTTTCAGGTAATTAACCACTGGCAGCAGAGAGAACTCTTCGTTGTACTCGCCTTCAGTTGGACGACCCAGGTGGGAGGTGACCATCACTTTCGCGCCCTGCTTCAGAGCCAGTTCGATGGTTGGCAGAGATGCACGGATACGCGCGTCGCTGGTCACTTTGCCATCTTTAACCGGTACGTTCAGATCGGCACGGATGAAAACGCGTTTACCAGCCAGATCCAGATCGGTCATCTTAATTACAGACATGGTGAATCCTCTCGTTGATTCTTAAAGTTTTGCAGACGCACGATGCGTCTTACCTGAAACCTTGAGCGGCCATTGCTAACGTGGTGTCGAGCATTCGGTTAGCAAAGCCCCATTCGTTATCACACCAGACCAGCGTCTTGATAAGGTGTGCCCCACTGACTCTCGTTTGCGTACCATCGACGATGGCGCTGTGCGGGTCGTGGTTAAAATCTACTGAGACCAACGGTAATTCCGTATAGTCAACTATACCATGAAATGCCCCCTGTGCCGCTTTTTGCAGCAACAGGTTGACTTCACAGGCTTTTACAGGTTTTTTTACCGTCACGCTAAGGTCGATTGCGGTAACGTTAATCGTTGGAACACGCACGGCAATCGCTTCAAACCGGTCATTAAACTGCGGAAAAATTCGGGTGATCCCTGCCGCCAGTTTCGTATCTACCGGAATAATTGACTGGCTCGCCGCGCGAGTGCGTCGTAAATCCGGATGGTAGGCGTCGATAACCTGCTGATCGTGCATGGCGGAATGAATCGTGGTCACGGTGCCGGATTCAATGCCATACGCATCGTCTAACAGTTTGATGACCGGAATAATGCAGTTGGTGGTACAGGAGGCGTTGGAAACAATGCGGTGTTCGGCCTGCAGCTCATGCTGGTTGACGCCAAACACGACTGTCGCGTCGAGGTCATTACTGCCGGGATGAGAAAACAGGACTTTTTTCGCGCCTGCAGCCAGATGAGCTTCGCCGTGTTCGCGGTTGCCATAAACACCGGTACAGTCAAGCACGACATCCACACCCAGTTCACGCCAGGGTAGCCCGGAAATGCTGTTCTCATGCAGAACACGAATAGCGTCATCACCCACAAAGAGCTGATCTCTTTCCTGGCGCACATCCCAGGCGAAACGTCCGTGGCTGGTGTCATACTTCAATAAATGCGCCATGCCCGCAGCATCCGCCAGTTCATTGATTGCCACCACGGTTATTTCCGCCCGACGTCCGGATTCATACAAAGCACGAACCACGTTACGCCCGATGCGACCGAAGCCATTAATCGCTACGCGTACGGTCATAGATCTCCTGCAAAGCAATCCCTGAGTTTGAGGTGGCTGAAAGAGTAATCCAGCTACGCCCGAAGGGGAATCCTTGCTGTCACAAACTGCGATTGATTGGTCAATTGTCGAACATTTAATCGACTGAAACGCTTCAGCAAGAATAAGCGAATCGGGGAATAAAAGGAATGTCTGTCCAGATGAATAAGCGAGCTATATGACTTGCGTCACATTTTAGGTGGAGTAATGACGCAAAAAAAGCCGGGTGGCGCGCTAGCGCTTACCCGGCCTACTTTCGAGCCATTTGTAGACCCGGTAAGCGTAGCGCCACCGGGCAAAACGGCGATTACAGCAGTTCTTTCGCTTTCGCGACAACGTTCTCAACGGTGAAGCCGAACTCTTCGAACAGCTGCTCTGCCGGAGCAGACTCACCGAAGGTGGTCATACCGACGATGGCACCGTTCAGGCCCACGTATTTGAACCAGTAGTCAGCGATACCCGCTTCCACTGCCACACGCGCGGAAACCGCTTTAGGCAGAACGGATTCACGGTAAGCGGCATCCTGCTTGTCAAACGCATCGGTAGACGGCATGGAGACCACGCGCGCCTTCACGCCTTCGGCAGTCAGTTTTTCCCATGCGGCAACAGCCAGCTCAACTTCAGAACCGGTAGCGATGAAGATCAGCTCAGGCTGGCCCGCGCAATCTTTCAGCACGTAACCACCGCGAGCGATGTTCGCCAGCTGCTCAGGGGTACGCTCCTGCTGCGCCAGGTTCTGACGGGAGAGGATCAGCGCGGTTGGACCGTCCTGACGCTCAACGCCGTATTTCCACGCCACCGCGGATTCAACCTGGTCACATGGACGCCATGTGCTCATGTTCGGGGTCACGCGCAGGGAAGCCACCTGCTCTACCGGCTGGTGAGTTGGGCCGTCTTCGCCCAGACCGATGGAGTCGTGGGTGTAGACCATCACCTGACGCTGTTTCATCAGCGCCGCCATACGCACGGCGTTACGTGCATATTCAACGAACATCAGGAAGGTAGAGGTGTACGGCAGGAAACCACCGTGCAGGGAGATACCGTTGGCAATCGCGGTCATACCGAATTCACGTACACCGTAATGGATGTAGTTACCGGCAGTGTCTTCGTTGATTGGCTTAGAACCGGACCACAGGGTCAGGTTAGATGGCGCCAGGTCAGCAGAGCCGCCCAAGAATTCTGGCAGCCATGGGCCGAACGCTTCAATCGCATTCTGAGACGCTTTACGGCTCGCGATTTTAGACGGGTTCGCCTGCAGCTTAGCGATAAACTCGTTCGCTTTCGCGTCAAAGTCAGACGGCATGTCACCTTTCATACGACGGGTGAATTCAGCCGCTTCCTGCGGGAAGGCTTTCGCGTAAGCAGCGAACTTCTCGTTCCAGGCCGCTTCTTTCGCCTGACCTACTTCTTTTGCATCCCACTGAGCGTAGATCTCGGATGGGATTTCAAATGCAGGGTGTTTCCAGCCCAGCGCTTCGCGGGTCAGTGCGATTTCTGCATCACCCAGCGGCGCGCCGTGGGAGTCGTGCGTACCCGCTTTGTTCGGTGAACCGAAGCCGATGATGGTTTTGCACATCAGCAGGGACGGCTTGTCCGTCACCGCGCGCGCTTCTTCTACTGCACGTTTAATCGAGTCAGCATCGTGACCATCAACGCCACGCACAACGTGCCAGCCGTAGGCTTCGAAACGTGCTGCGGTGTCGTCGGTGAACCAGCCTTCAACGTGACCGTCGATAGAGATACCGTTGTCGTCATAGAACGCAACCAGTTTACCCAGCTTCAGGGTACCTGCCAGGGAGCACACTTCGTGAGAAATGCCTTCCATCATGCAGCCGTCGCCCATGAACGCGTAGGTGAAGTGGTCAACGATGTCGTGACCAGGACGGTTGAACTGCGCCGCCAGGGTCTTCTCTGCAATCGCCATACCCACGGCGTTAGCAATACCCTGACCCAGCGGGCCGGTGGTGGTTTCTACGCCAGCGGTGTAGCCCACTTCCGGGTGACCTGGAGTTTTGGAGTGCAGCTGACGGAAGTTTTTCAGCTCTTCGATAGGCAGATCGTAGCCGGTGAGGTGCAGCAGGCTATAGATCAGCATAGAGCCGTGGCCGTTGGACAGCACGAAGCGGTCGCGGTCAGCCCATGACGGGTTCTGTGGGTTGTGGTTCAGGAAATCACGCCACAGGACTTCGGCGATATCAGCCATACCCATAGGAGCCCCTGGGTGGCCGGATTTGGCTTTCTGAACTGCGTCCATGCTCAGCGCACGAATAGCATTAGCAAGCTCTTTACGTGAGGACATTTTAACTCCAGATCGGACTGTTAAAGGCCATGCCCTTGACGACAGCGCGTTTTGGGCTACGCCGGAAAAAAGTGCCAACAATGTAACCCAAGCGGCATGCCATGTACATGGACCATTCTTTTGCAGCTTAAGAAATCTCTGGATCATGCTCGCATGTTGCGCAATCTACTCGCCCGGCCCTGTAGATATTCCTTATACTTAGCTCGACACCGGCTTCGCTGACGGTGACCTTTTCGGATTTTATTCAGATTAACGAGTACGGAAGCAACCTCATGAAAATGCGTGCAATAGTGCTGGCCCTGGGTACAACGCTCCTGCTGAGCGGCTGTCAGAATATGGATTCTAACGGTCTGATGACGTCAGGGGCAGAGGCCTTTCAGGCCTATTCCCTGAGCGATGCGCAGGTGAAAGCGCTGAGCGACCAGGCCTGTAAAGATATGGACGGAAAAGCCACGCTTGCGCCGGCCAACAGTACCTACACGCAGCGTCTGAATAAGATTGCTTCCGCACTGGGCGACAACATCAACGGCCAGCCGGTTAACTACAAGGTGTACATGGCGAAAGACGTCAACGCCTTCGCGATGGCGAACGGCTGTATCCGCGTTTACAGCGGACTGATGGACATGATGACCGACAATGAAGTGGAAGCGGTTATCGGCCATGAAATGGGCCACGTTGCCCTGGGCCACGTGAAGAAAGGGATGCAGGTTGCCCTGGGCACCAATGCCATCCGCGCAGCGGCGGCCTCTGCAGGCGGTATCGTTGGCAGCCTGTCGCAGTCACAGCTTGGGGACGTGGGTGAAAAGCTGGTTAACTCTCAGTTCTCACAGCGTCAGGAGTCCGAGGCGGATGACTACTCCTACGATCTGTTGCGCAAACGCGGCATTAATCCATCAGGCTTAGCCACCAGCTTCGAAAAACTGGCCAAGCTGGAAGCCGGACGCCAAAGCTCCATGTTTGACGATCACCCGGCCTCAGAAGAACGCGCACAGCATATTCGCGACCGTATGGCCGCAGACGGAATTAAATAATTTCAGAAGGAGGCAGTTTTGCCTCCTTTTTATTTCGCATGAATTGTTAACTTAACAGCACGTATCGATAACACCCCTGAAAGCCCCGCCAAATCTGCCCTATGGCATTGAAATGTCTGGTCACATAATTATTGCAAAGGTCACTTTTTCCGGTAATTATCACCTCCGCAGTTATTCAAATTAATATATCCAGACAGAGACGTTCCCTCCGTGAAAAAAGAATTATCATTAGTTGCTTTAAGCTTATTTGCCGCATTACCTGCCGCTGCAAGCCAGCAATCCGACAGCCAGGGTTTTATTGACGACAGCCGTCTGGACCTGTTTTTCCGCAATGCGTATATCAGCCGCGACTACCATCAGGGCCAGCAGGACAAAGCCGAATGGGGTCAGGGGATTATCGCCACGTTTGCATCCGGCTATACCGAAGGGCTGGTGGGCTTTGGTGTGGACGGTATTGCTCAATACGGCGTGCGCCTGGACGGCGGTCGCGGCAAAAGCGGCGCAGGCGGCATCGACTTCTTTAAGCAGGAAGACGACGGCCGGGCAAAATCCGATCTGGCAAAGTTTGGCGCAACCGCCAAAATGCGCATCTCGAATACCGTACTGAGCTACGGGAATCAGCGTCCTGAATTGCCTATCGTCAATGCCGACAGCTCTCGCCTGCTGTTTGAAAGCTACACCGGCGCCATGCTGACCTCAAAAGAGATCGACGGTCTGGAAATCAACGCCGGTTATTTCACCGACGAGCAGCGTAAAAGTGACGATCGCCACGACAGCGGACTGAAGAGCCTCTCCTTCGGCGGCGCGAGCTACCAGTTTAACGACCAGTTCAGCGGCGCGCTTTACGCCTCTCACAATGAAGAGGTGATGAACAAGCAGTATCTGGGCCTGAACTTCAAGCAGCCGTTCAGCACCGGGCAGCAGCTGGTGCTCGACTTCAACGGCTATAACTCCCGTCTCGATCAGAGTTACGCGGACAGCCTCGACACGGGCCGCAGCAACACTATCTGGAGCCTGGCGGCGAGCTACATCTGGGATATTCACACGTTCAAAGTGGCGTACCAGCAGAGCAGCGGCAGTACCGGCTACAACTACGGCGGCTATCGTGACAAGGGCGGCGTGGGTGACGGCGGTAACACCATCTGGCTGGCGAACTCCTACTGGTCAGATTTTAACGGCGAAGATGAACGTTCATGGCAGGCTTCCTACGGTCTGGACTTTAGCGGCCTTGGCTTACCGGGCCTGAGCTGGACCACCGCCTACGTGCGTGGCGATAACATCAAAACCTCTGAAACCAGCAACGGCAAAGAGCACGAGTGGTTTAACCAGATCCAGTACCAGGTGCAGGATGGTCCGGCTAAGGATCTGAAGCTTAAACTGCGCTACTCCGTCCTGCGCGTCTCCAGCAACGCCAGCGATTACAACGTGGGCGGGGACGAGATCCGCGCTTACGTGGAATACCCTTTTAACGTGTTCTAAAGGCAATAAAAAACCTCTCAATAGAGAGGTTTTTTTTCACGCCAGGCGAGGCTTATTCGCCTTTTTTAGCTGCCTGAATGTAGAGCATTTCCAGTGCCAGAGTCGCTGCGGCAAGCGCAGTGATCTCGGACTGGTCATAGGCAGGCGCCACTTCCACCACGTCCATCCCAACAATGTTCAGATCCTTCAGGCCGCGCACCAGTTTGATGGCACGATCTGAGGTCAAACCGCCGATGACCGGCGTACCGGTACCCGGAGCAAAAGCCGGATCCAGGCAGTCGATGTCGAAGGTCAGATACACAGGCATATCACCCACGATTTGCTTCACCTGAGCGATGATGTCATCAACGCCGCGATCGTTAACCTGGCCCGCATCCAGCACGGTGAAGCCGTTGTCTTTGTCGAACTCGGTGCGAATGCCGATCTGCACTGAGTGGTTCGGGTCGATCAAGCCTTCGTTCGGCGCGGTAAAGAACATGGTGCCGTGGTCAAACTCACAGCCGTTCGCGTAGGTGTCGGTATGCGCATCAAAGTGTACCAGCGCCATTTTACCGAAGTGCTTCGCGTGGGCGCGCAGCAGCGGCAGGGTCACGAAGTGGTCGCCGCCGAAGGAGAGCATGCGCTTACCGGCAGCCAGCAGCTTCTCGGCGTGGGCCTGCAGCTTTTCGCTCATCTCACGCGCGTCGCCGAAGGCGTACACCAGGTCACCGCAGTCCACCACGTTCAGGCGCTCGCGCATGTCGAAGTTCCACGGGAAGCGGTTATGCTCCCACGCAAGGTTAGTGGAAACCTGACGAATCGCTGCCGGGCCGTGACGACCACCCGCGCGGCCAGATGTCGCCATATCGAACGGCACGCCGGTGATCACCCAGTCAGCGTCGCTATCGTACGGCTGGAAGTTCATCGGAAGGCGTAAAAAACCAAACGCGTTAGATACCAGAGAGTTATCGTACTGATGACCTAAAGTGCTCATGTCCTGACCTCTTTTAAAGTCGATACATTAAAAACAGATGAAAAAAAATCCCCTCCGCGTCGTTAAACCCGACGAGGAAGGGATTGATTCGTAAATCGCTTATTAGGGCGAATTATCGCCGGTAATGCATACGGGTTCAAGTGAGTATAGCATTCTGCCGGATGGCGGCTTCGCCTTATCCGGCCTACATTCGTAGGCCCGGTAAGCGCAGCGCCACCGGGCATCAGCGACTACTCGTCTTCCAGATACGTATATCCGTACAGACCCGCTTCAAACTCTTCCAGGAACTGCTGCTGGAGCGCGTCGTCCAGACCGGTGTTTTTCACCTGATCGCGGAACTGCGTCAGCAGGGTTTTCGGATCCAGCTGAACGTATTCCAGCATGTCTGCCACGGTGTCCCCTTCATCGGACAGCTCAACTTCCACGCTGCCGTCAGGGAACACGAACACGTCCACCGCTTCGGTATCACCGAACAGGTTATGCATGTTGCCGAGGATCTCCTGATACGCGCCGACCATAAAGAAGCCCAGCATCGGCGGGTTCTCCGGGTCGTATTCCGGCATTGGCATTGTCGTTGCGATGCCGTCGCCGTCAACGTAGTGGTCGATAGCACCGTCGGAATCGCAGGTAATGTCCAGCAGCACCGCGCGACGTTCCGGGGCGTGGTTCAGCCCTTCCAGCGGCAGAACCGGGAACAGCTGATCGATACCCCAGGCATCCGGCATCGACTGGAACAGCGAGAAGTTGACGTAAATCTTATCCGCCATACGCTCCTGCAGCTCGTCGATAATCGGACGGTGCGCGCGGTTGCTCGGGTCGAGCTGTTTCTGCACTTCATGGCACATGTTCAGATAGAGCTGCTCCGCCCACGCGCGCTCCTGCAGGCTGAAGGTGCCTGAAGAATAGCCCACGTGAATATCGTGCAGGTCCATCTGGCTGTCGTGCAGCCATTCGCGCAGGGAACGACGCGTGCCCGGCTCGTGCATCTCCTGCCAGGTTTCCCACATGCTCTGCAGGGAACGCGGCGCATCGTCTGCCGGCGGTGTCGCTTCGGTGGTTTCGCTGCGCTCAACGCCGATGATGTTCGAGACCAGCACCGTATGGTGCGCAGTGACCGCGCGACCGGATTCGGTGATCACCGTCGGGTGCGGCAGGCCGTTCTCTTCACAGGCATCGCCGATCGCCCAGATGATGTTGTTCGCGTATTCGTTCAGGCCGTAGTTCACGGAGCAGTCAGACTGCGAGCGGGTCCCTTCGTAGTCCACGCCCAGGCCGCCGCCCACGTCGAAGCACTGAATATTTACGCCAAGCTTATGCAGCTCAACGTAGAAACGCGCTGACTCACGCACGCCGGTCGCAATATCGCGAATGTTGGCCATCTGCGAGCCGAGGTGGAAGTGCAGCAGCTGAATGCTGTCCAGACGACCGCGCTCGCGCAGGATTTCCACCAGCTGCAGCACCTGGTTCGCCGCCAGGCCGAACTTGGATTTTTCGCCGCCGGAGGACTGCCATTTGCCGGAACCCTGTGACGCCAGACGCGCACGCACGCCAAGGCGTGGCACCACGTTCAAACGCTCGGCTTCTTCCAGCACGATGGCGATTTCGGTCATCTTTTCGATAACCAGATAGACCTTGTGGCCCATCTTCTCGCCAATCAGCGCCAGACGAATGTATTCACGGTCTTTATAGCCGTTACAGACGATCACTGAACGGGTCATGCCCGCATGCGCCAGAACTGCCATCAGTTCAGCTTTGGAACCCGCTTCCAGACCCAGCGGCTCGCCGGAGTGGATCAGAGATTCAATTACGCGGCGGTGCTGGTTCACCTTGATCGGGTAAACCAGGAAGTAGTCACCTTTATAACCGTAGGATTCACGCGCGCGCTTAAACGCGGCGTTAATCGAACGCAGGCGATGTTGCAGGATCTGCGGGAAGCAGAACAGTGCAGGCAAACGCTGGCCCTGAGCTTCACGGGCTTTAACCAGCTTCGCGAGATCCACGCGCGCTTCAGGGACGTCCGGATCCGGGCAGACGCTGATGTGGCCCAGTTCGTTGACGTCGTAATAGTTATTGCCCCACCAGGCAATATTGTAAGTGCGCAGCATCTTGCTGGCTTCCTCGGAGCTCATCGCAACCTCCTGCATAGAACGTAGTACACCCTGTTCGCCCGCTGACGAAGGCGAAAAAGAAGACATGTCGTCAGACATAGCGAACCTCAACTCTTTGTATTAAGTGTAAAACAGTTGACTACTATCGCAGCGTTATACGGCGATAACAACCCATAAACGGCTCCGTTTCCCAGCAGAGTATGCTGAAATCCAGACCGTGCGACCGGTTTCTTATTCATATCATTGTAAAACACGTATCCGAACTCTGTATGACAAGGTTCGGCGAAACCACGAGAAAACTCTTGTATTAACAAGAGCGCCCTTGTTCAGTTTTCACAAAGCGTGACCGGCCCTGGAATCCTGAGAAGCGCCGAGATGGGTATAACATCGGCAGGTTTGCAGACTAAAAATGCGGGTTGCGGGAATCAAATGCGCGCCAGAACGGCTGCGCAGAATTAGCGGAAAACGATGGTTCATTATCTCGTATCACCTCCACGGCCGCTTCTGCTGAAACGGACCCCAAGCCAAAGCTAAAAGTTCACTGCTTAACCCGGCTGGAAGTGGCGACACGATGAGTTCATCGAGCGCTTATTTTATATGAGCCGCGCGCCGCGTTTTATACCGAGAAGGGGGCTAAAAAGCAAAACAAAAATGCGCGTATTGCCGGGGCCGTCAGGAATTATTGCCAGCAGCAATTTCAACTGAGTGAGAGGTTAGTCAAAAAAAACTGGAAATCGGGCGAAGAAGTGACCTAAAATAGCCATCCAGATGTTAATCCATCTATACTGATTAACACTCATACTGCCAGTGTCAAAAACCTGCAGGCCTTGGTAGAATTATCTCCTTTGGCTATTCCACACAGCAGCTTGAGCTAACCAAATTCCTCTTAGGTGAAATAAAACATGGCAAAACACCTGTTTACGTCCGAGTCCGTATCAGAAGGACATCCTGATAAAATTGCTGACCAAATCTCCGATGCGGTGCTGGATGCGATCCTGGCGCAGGATCCTAAAGCGCGCGTAGCGTGCGAAACCTATGTCAAAACCGGCATGGTTCTGGTTGGCGGTGAGATCACCACCAGCGCATGGGTTGATATCGAAGAGATCACCCGTAACACGGTGCGTGAGATCGGCTATGTGCATTCTGATATGGGTTTTGATGCCAACTCCTGCGCGGTACTGAGCGCAATTGGCAAACAGTCTCCGGATATCAACCAGGGCGTTGACCGTGCCGATCCGCTGGAACAGGGCGCGGGCGACCAGGGTCTGATGTTCGGCTATGCAACCAACGAAACCGACGTGCTGATGCCAGCACCGGTCACCTACGCACACCGTCTGGTGCAGCGTCAGGCAGAAGTGCGTAAAAACGGCACCCTGCCGTGGCTGCGCCCGGATGCGAAGAGCCAGGTCACCTTCCAGTATGACGACGGCAAAATCGTCGGTATTGACGCGGTGGTTCTGTCTACCCAGCATTCCGAAGAAATCGATCAGAAATCCCTGCAGGAAGCAGTGATGGAAGAGATCATCAAGCCGGTTCTGCCTACCGAATGGCTGAGCTCTGCGACCAAATTCTTCATCAACCCAACCGGACGCTTTGTTATCGGCGGCCCAATGGGTGACTGCGGTCTGACAGGTCGTAAAATCATCGTTGATACCTACGGCGGCATGGCGCGTCACGGTGGCGGTGCGTTCTCCGGTAAAGATCCGTCTAAAGTTGACCGTTCTGCGGCGTACGCGGCACGTTATGTGGCGAAAAACATCGTTGCTGCCGGCCTGGCTGACCGCTGTGAGATTCAGGTCTCCTACGCAATCGGCGTGGCTGAACCCACCTCCATCATGGTTGAAACCTTTGGTACCGAGAAAGTGCCTTCAGAACAGCTGACGCTGCTGGTACGCGAGTTCTTCGACCTGCGTCCATACGGCCTGATTCAGATGCTGGATCTGCTGCACCCAATCTACAAAGAAACCGCTGCATATGGTCACTTTGGTCGTGAACATTTCCCATGGGAAAAAACCGACAAAGCCGCTCTGCTGCGTGAAGCTGCCGGTCTGAAGTAATCGACTGACATCGCTTTTAAAAGGCCAGCCTGAAGGCTGGCCTTTTTTTGTCGGGTGGCGATATTTGGAACCGATTACACCGCACCGGACATCCCCCGCTTTCAGAATATTCTCTTTGCACGATCGACTTTCTTCTGCTGTTACATTCCCTTTCAGTTAAGTCTGAAATGTGTCCTTTCGCGATGCATATCACCTCATTTACCTCTATATTTTCAAAGCTTTAATTTTATTTACGGTTGCAAGGCTGTGTAACCGATTACACCTATGTGATTAATCTCACATATTTTTGTGGGTCGCTCACCTACCCTTAACATCAATAAAACTGATAACCCAACTGGAGGGCATAATGCCTGACAATAAAAAACAGGGGCGTACGTCCAACAAGGCGATGACATTCTTCGTCTGTTTCCTCGCCGCCCTGGCAGGATTACTTTTTGGCCTGGATATCGGCGTGATTGCCGGTGCATTACCTTTCATTACAGAAGAGTTCCAGATCAGCGCTCACACCCAGGAGTGGGTGGTTAGCTCAATGATGTTTGGCGCGGCCGTCGGGGCCGTCGGCAGCGGCTGGCTCTCCTTTAAGCTCGGACGTAAAAAGAGCCTGATGATCGGCGCGATCCTGTTCGTTGCCGGCTCACTCTTCTCTGCCGCAGCGCCTAACGTTGAGGTCCTGCTGGTTTCCCGCGTGCTGCTTGGTCTGGCCGTGGGCGTGGCGTCCTATACCGCCCCGCTTTACCTGTCTGAAATTGCGCCGGAGAAAATCCGCGGCAGTATGATTTCGATGTACCAGCTGATGATCACCATTGGTATCCTGGGCGCGTACCTTTCCGATACGGCGTTTAGCTACAGCGGCGCATGGCGCTGGATGCTCGGCGTGATCATCATCCCTGCGGTTCTGCTGCTGATTGGCGTCTTCTTCCTGCCGGACAGCCCTCGCTGGTTTGCTGCAAAACGTCGATTCCACGATGCCGAACGCGTGCTGATGCGCCTGCGCGATACCAGCGCGGAAGCGAAAAACGAGCTGGAAGAGATTCGCGAAAGCCTGAAGGTCAAACAGTCCGGCTGGGCGCTATTTAAAGAGAACAGCAACTTCCGCCGCGCGGTTTTCCTCGGCGTACTGCTGCAGGTCATGCAGCAGTTCACCGGAATGAACGTCATCATGTACTATGCGCCAAAAATCTTTGAACTGGCGGGTTACACCAACACCACCGAGCAGATGTGGGGGACCGTCATCGTGGGTCTGACCAACGTGCTGGCGACCTTTATCGCAATTGGTCTGGTGGACCGCTGGGGACGTAAGCCAACCCTGACGCTAGGCTTCCTGGTGATGGCGGCAGGCATGGGGGTCCTCGGTACTATGATGCATGTGGGCATTCACTCCCCAACCGCCCAGTACTTTGCGGTAGGCATGCTGCTGATGTTTATCGTCGGGTTTGCGATGAGCGCAGGTCCGCTGATCTGGGTGCTGTGCTCTGAGATCCAGCCGCTGAAAGGACGTGATTTTGGCATCACCTGCTCTACCGCAACCAACTGGATTGCCAACATGATCGTCGGCGCAACGTTCCTGACCATGCTCAATACCCTGGGCAACGCCAACACCTTCTGGGTTTACGCCGGTCTGAATATCTTCTTTATTGTGCTGACCATCTGGCTGGTTCCAGAAACCAAACACGTTTCTCTGGAACATATTGAACGTAACCTGATGAAAGGTCGTCCTCTGCGCGAAATCGGCGCCCACGACTAATCCTCACTCGGGAGGTGCCTCTTGCACCTCCCCGCTTCGCGCTTTATGCTCTGCCCCTATGAAAGCACCCCGTCTCCCCATCGCCATTCAGCAGGCCGTTATGCGCAGCCTGCGGGAAAAGCTCGCCCAGGCGAACCTGAAGCTTGGGCGCAACTACCCTGAACCCAAACTCGTCTACCAGCAGCGTGGCACCTCGGCCGGTACCGCCTGGCTCGAGTCGTATGAAATCCGCCTTAACCCGGTGCTGATGATGGAAAACCAGCAGGCGTTTATCGATGAAGTGGTGCCGCACGAGCTGGCGCATCTGCTGGTGTGGAAGCACTTCGGGCGCGTCGCCCCCCATGGAAAAGAGTGGAAGTGGATGATGGAGGCGGTGCTCGGCGTTCCGGCGCGCCGTACCCACCAGTTCGAGCTGGAGTCGGTGCGCCGCAATACCTTCCCCTACCGCTGTCAGTGCCAGCAGCACCAGCTTACCGTCCGTCGCCATAATCGCGTGGTGCGCGGCGAGGCGACCTACCGCTGCGTCAAATGCGGCGAGCCGCTGGTTGCGGAATAATCATCTGAACTTTCAGGAACTTTCCTGATCTGACTGATTGCATACAGGAACAACATTCGTTACGTTGCGGGCTCGTTTTGACACGGAGTGTAAGATGTCCCGTAATTTTTCTCTCGCGGTCGCCTTTCTGACGACGGCGCTCTCAGGCCATGCTCTGGCCGACGGTATCAACAGTTTTTCCCAGGCCAAGGCCGCAGGCGTGAAGGTGAACGCCGATGTGCCGGGCGATTTCTACTGCGGCTGTAAAATTAACTGGCAGGGTAAAAAAGGGGTCGTTGACCTTGAATCCTGCGGCTACAAGGTGCGTAAAAACGAAAACCGCGCCAGCCGTATTGAATGGGAACATGTCGTTCCGGCATGGCAGTTTGGCCACCAGCGCCAGTGCTGGCAGGATGGCGGACGTAAAAACTGTGCCAAAGACCCGGTTTACCGCCAGATGGAAAGCGACATGCATAACCTGCAGCCCGCGGTGGGCGAAGTGAACGGCGACCGGGGTAACTTCATGTACAGCCAGTGGAACGGTGGCGAAGGCCAGTACGGCCAGTGCGGTATGAAGATTGATTTTAAAGAGAAAGTCGCCGAGCCCCCTGCCCGCGCGCGCGGCAGCATTGCCCGTACCTACTTCTATATGCGCGACCGTTACGATCTCAACCTCTCCCGCCAGCAGACGCAGCTGTTCAACGCCTGGGACAAGCAGTATCCGGTGACGGAGTGGGAATGCCAGCGCGACGACCGTATCGCCAGAGTCCAGGGGAATCACAACCCTTACGTCCAGCGGGCTTGCCAGGCGCAAAAGAGCTAACCTACACTACGGCAATTCGCTTATATCGCATGACACATGGAATTTCTGACTATGCGCATTCCCCGCATTTACCACCCTGAACTGATTACCGCAGGCCGCGAAATCGCCCTGTCTGATGACGCCGCCAACCACGTTGGCCGCGTGCTGCGCATGGGCGCCGGTCAGGCAATCCAGCTGTTCGACGGCTCGAACCAGGTGTTCGACGCCGAAATTACGCGGGCAGATAAAAAAAGCGTACACGTGAACGTCCTGCGCGGTGAAGTGGATGACCGGGAATCACCGCTGCACATTCATCTGGGCCAGGTCATGTCGCGCGGTGAGAAAATGGAGTTCACCATTCAGAAATCCATTGAACTGGGTGTAAGCCTCATTACGCCACTTTTTTCTGAGCGCTGTGGCGTTAAACTGGACGCGGAACGTCTGAACAAAAAGATCCAGCAGTGGCAGAAAATTGCCATTGCGGCTTGCGAACAGAGTGGCCGGAACCGTATTCCGGAGATCCGCCCGGCGATGGGTCTGGAGGAATGGTGTGCAGAAGAGGACAGTGGGCTGAAGCTCAATCTTCATCCGCGCGCCAGCGCCAGCATCAATACGCTACCGCTGCCCGTTGAGCGCGTTCGCCTGCTGATTGGCCCCGAAGGCGGCCTGTCGGCGGACGAAATTGCGATGACGGCACGTTACCAGTTTACTGATATTCTGTTGGGACCTCGCGTTCTGCGCACTGAGACAACGGCACTCACGGCCATTACCGCGCTACAGGTACGGTTTGGCGATCTGGGTTGAAGCATTAACGGAGAAGAACATGATCAAGCTCGGCATCGTGATGGACCCCATCGCAAACATTAACATCAAGAAAGATTCCAGCTTCGCCATGCTGCTGGAAGCGCAGCGTCGCGGCTATGAACTCCACTATATGGAGATGAACGATCTTTACCTGATCAACGGTGAAGCCCGCGCCCGCACCCGCATCGTTAACGTCGAGCAGAACTACGACAAATGGTACGAATTCGGCACCGAGCAGGACATTGCGCTTGCCGATCTCAACGTCATCCTGATGCGTAAAGATCCGCCATTCGACACTGAATACATCTACTGCACCTATATTCTCGAACGCGCAGAAGAGAAAGGAACGCTGATCGTCAACAAGCCGCAGAGCCTGCGCGACTGCAACGAGAAGCTCTACACCGCCTGGTTCTCTGACCTGACGCCGGAAACGCTGGTGACCCGCAGCAAAGCTCAGCTGAAGGAATTCTGGCAGAAGCACGGCGACATCATCATGAAGCCGCTGGACGGCATGGGCGGTGCGTCGATTTTCCGCGTGAAAGAGAGCGACCCGAACATTGGCGTGATTGCCGAGACCCTGACCGAGCTGGGCACGCGTTACTGCATGGCGCAGAACTATATTCCGGCGATCAAAGACGGCGACAAACGCGTTCTGGTCGTGGATGGCGAACCGGTTCCTTACTGCCTGGCGCGTATCCCGCAGGGTGGTGAAACCCGCGGTAATCTGGCCGCCGGTGGCCGCGGCGAACCGCGTCCGCTGACCGAAAGCGACTGGGAAATTGCCCGCCGCGTTGGCCCGACGCTGAAAGCCAAAGGCCTGATCTTCGTTGGCCTGGATATCATCGGCGATCGTCTGACCGAAGTGAACGTCACCAGCCCGACCTGCATTCGTGAAATTGAGGCTGAATTCCCGATTTCGATCACCGGAATGCTGATGGACGCTATCGAAAAACGTTTACAGAAATAACCTAACAATACTATTAGTGACAGCGCCTGTGTTTGTCCCCATACTGGGCGCTGTCGCTTTTTAAACCAGGAAACAGTACCTCTGACAATGAATTTACAGCATCACTTTCTTATTGCCATGCCTGCTCTCCAGGACCCGATTTTTCGCCGCGCCGTGGTTTATATTTGTGAATACAATGAAGACGGCGCGATGGGTATTATCATTAATAAACCGCTGGAAAATCTTCAGGTTGAAGGAATTCTGGACAAGCTGAAAATCTCGGCTGAAGAGCGCCTGCCGGAAATACGGCTTGATAAACCTGTGATGCTGGGCGGACCTCTTGCAGAAGATCGCGGTTTTATCCTGCATACGCCGCCGGTGTTCTCTTCCAGTATTCGAATTTCGGATAACACCGTCATCACCACCTCGCGTGACGTGCTCGAAACGCTGGGTACCGCAGAGCAGCCTTCTGAAGTGCTGGTGGCGTTGGGCTATTCGTCCTGGGAGAAAGGCCAGCTTGAGCAGGAGATCCTCGATAACGCATGGCTTACCGCGCCTGCGGACATGAATATCCTGTTTAAAACCCCCATCGCCGATCGCTGGCGTGACGCGGCGAAGCTGATTGGTATTGATATCCTGACCATGCCTGGCGTAGCGGGGCACGCCTGATGAGCGGAACGCTTCTGGCCTTCGATTTTGGCACCAAAAGCATTGGCGTCGCCGTGGGGCAGCGCATCACCGGTACCGCGCGTCCGCTTACTGCCCTGAAGGCCAACGACGGTACGCCGGACTGGAATCTTATTGAGCGCCTGCTCAAGGAGTGGCAGCCGGATGACATTATTGTTGGGCTGCCGCTGAACATGGACGGTACCGAACAGCCGCTTACCGCCCGGGCGCGAAAGTTCGCCAATAAAATCCATGGCCGCTTTGGCGTCTCCGTGAAGCTTCACGACGAGCGTCTTAGCACCGTCGAAGCGCGTGCGGGTCTGTTTGAGCACGGCGGCTTCCGGGCGCTCAACAAAGGCAGCGTGGACTCCGCTTCTGCCGTGATTATCCTCGAAAGCTATTTCGAACAGGGCTTTTAAGCACGGGGCCTACAGCCGCCCCTGCGCCCGTCTCTCCGCCAGGCTCTGGTCAAAGTTCTGCATTCCTGCCTGCAGACCGGTTTGGATGATGCCGGGCAGTTGCCACGTTTTCCCTTCACGAATAAGATTTGCCGCCGCAGCGGTGTTCACCAGCAGTTCATACAGCGCGACGCGGCCGTCCTGCAGATCGGGAAGCAGCTTCTGCGCCAGCACTGCCCGGAGGCTGCCGGCCAGCTGGTTACGCACCGGATCTTTCTCCTGCGCCGGGAACGTATCGACCAGCCGTTCAATCGCCTGCGATGCCCCGCGCGTATGCAGCGTCGCCAGCACCAGATGTCCGGTTTCCGCCGCCGTTAGCGCCAGGCGGACCGTTTCGCTGTCGCGCAGCTCCCCCAGCAAAATAACGTCCGGATCCTGGCGTAAGGCGCTGCGCAGCGCGTCGGCAAATGACGGACTGTGCTGGCCAATCTCCCGCTGCTGGATCAGGCAACGCTCGCTCTGGTAGATAAACTCCACCGGATCTTCAAGCGTGAGGATATGGCCGTCAGTATGGTGGTTGAGAAAATCGACCATCGCCGCCAGCGTAGTGGATTTGCCGCTGCCGGTCGCCCCGGTGACCAGAATCAGCCCGGCGTCATTGGATAACAGTTCCGGGATTGCCCGCGGCGCGCCCAGCGTAGCGAGCTGCGGACAGGTACGCGGCAACAGCCGCAGCGTCACAGAGACACCGCGCATCTGCTTAAAGGCACTCCCGCGCAGACGCTGGCCTCCCGTTACCGTCGCGGCAAAATCCACCTGCCCCTTTGCCCACCATGTTCCCTGCTGCTCATCGTTGAGCCACGCTTTTAACAACGCCCCGACGTCAGGAGGAGGAAACGGTGCCGGTTCAAGGCGGTCCGTTCTGCGCCAGCGGGGTGGCGAATCACTGCACAGGTGTAGATCGGAGACGTTATGCTTTACACTAAGGGCCACAATTTCTTCCACATCCATAGACTACTCCTCGGAAAATGAACGACATTGCGCATAACCTGGCACAGGTCCGGGACAAAATCTCAGCCGCCGCAGCGCGTTGCGGCCGGGCTTCAGAAGAAATTATGCTGCTTGCAGTCAGCAAAACCAAGCCTGCGAGCGCCATCGCAGAAGCTATTGACGCAGGCCAACGCGCGTTTGGTGAAAACTACGTCCAGGAAGGCGTGGATAAAATTCGTTCCTTCCAGGAACAGGGGAATACGGATCTGCAGTGGCACTTTATTGGTCCACTGCAGTCGAACAAAAGCCGTCTGGTGGCGGAGCACTTTGACTGGTGCCATACCGTTGACCGTCTGCGCATTGCGACACGCCTGAACGACCAGCGTCCGTCAGAGATGCAAGCGCTTAACGTGCTGATTCAAATCAACATCAGCGATGAAAACAGCAAGTCCGGCATTGCGCTGAGCGAGCTGGATGCGCTGGCAGCCGAAGTGGCCGCCCTGCCGCGCCTAACCCTGCGCGGGCTGATGGCAATTCCGGCGCCTGAGTCAAGTTATGAAAGGCAGTTTGCCGTGGCACAGCAAATGGCTGTAGCATTTGAGGCGCTTAAAGCGCGCTATAACACGGTAGACACGCTTTCTCTGGGCATGTCGGACGATATGGAAGCCGCCATCGCGGCAGGCAGCACTATGGTGCGCATCGGCACGGCAATTTTCGGTGCGCGCGACTACTCAAAATAATAAGGAAACCTGAGGAACGCCATGAAGACGTTGACTTTCCTGCTCTCAACTGTGCTTGAGCTGTATACGATGGCGCTTTTGCTGCGCGTCTGGATGCAGTGGGCCCGCTGTGATTTTTACAATCCGTTCTCGCAGTTTGTCGTGAAAATCACGCAGCCTGTTGTCGGACCGCTGCGTCGTATTATCCCGGCGATGGGTCCCATCGACAGTTCGTCTCTGCTGGTAGCGTTTATTCTTAGCGTGATCAAAGCGATCGTGCTGTTTATGGTCATCACCTTCCAGCCGATTATCTGGATTGCTGCGGTCCTGATTTTAATCAAAACCGTCGGTCTGCTGATTTTTTGGGTGCTGCTGGTCATGGCCATCATGAGTTGGGTAAGCCAGGGCCGTAGTCCGGTAGAATATGCGCTGATCCAACTGGCCGAACCGCTGCTGCGCCCGATTCGCAACCTGCTGCCTTCGATGGGCGGTATTGATTTCTCGCCGATGATCCTGGTACTGCTGCTCTATGTGGTCAACATGGGGATCGCTGAGCTGCTGCAGTCCACGGGCAATATGCTGCTGCCGGGGCTGTGGATGGCGCTATGAGTGCAGTAAGCACCTGCGCTGACGGGCTGGTTTTGCGGCTGTATATTCAGCCCAAAGCCAGCCGTGACGGTATTGTTGGGCTGCATGGCGACGAGTTAAAAGTCGCCATCACCGCCCCGCCGGTTGACGGCCAGGCGAACGCGCATCTTACCAAATATCTGGCAAAACAGTTTCGCGTCGCCAAAAGCCAGGTCATCATTGAAAAAGGTGAACTTGGGCGACATAAACAGGTAAAAATCCTTAATCCGCAATCTATCCCGACGGAAGTCGCGGCACTGAAAGAACAGGACTAAACCATGCAGAAAGTTGTTCTCGCGACCGGCAACGCCGGTAAAGTGCGCGAGCTAGCCTCGCTATTAAATGATTTTGGTCTGGACGTGGTCGCCCAGACCGATCTTGGCGTGGATTCCGCCGAAGAGACGGGGCTGACGTTTATCGAAAACGCGATCCTGAAAGCGCGTCACGCCGCGCAGATTACCGGCCTGCCCGCGATTGCTGACGACTCCGGCCTGGCCGTGGATTTTCTCGGCGGCGCACCGGGGATTTACTCCGCGCGCTATTCCGGCGTTGACGCCACCGACCAGCAGAATCTGGAAAAGCTGCTTGTCGCCCTTAAAGACGTACCGGACGAACAGCGCTCCGCGCAGTTCCACTGCGTACTGGTCTATATGCGTCACGCGGAGGACCCGACGCCGATCGTCTGCCACGGCAGCTGGCCGGGCGTGATTACTCGTGAAGCGGCTGGCAACGGCGGCTTTGGCTACGATCCGATTTTCTTTGTCCCGACCGAGGGCAAAACCGCTGCGGAACTGACCCGCGAAGAGAAAAGCGCGATATCCCACCGTGGACGCGCGCTGAAACTGTTACTGGAAGCACTGCGTAATGGCTAATTTGCCGCCTCTGAGTCTTTATATTCACATCCCGTGGTGCGTGCAGAAATGCCCGTACTGCGATTTCAACTCGCACGCGCTGAAGGGCGAAGTGCCGCACGATGACTACGTTGCGCATCTGCTGGCCGACCTGGACGCCGATGTACCTTACGCACAGGGACGTGAAGTTAAGACCATTTTCATAGGTGGCGGTACGCCGAGCCTGCTGTCAGGCCCGGCGATGCAAACGCTGCTGGACGGCGTGCGTGCGCGCCTGAACCTGGCAGCGGATGCTGAAATCACGATGGAAGCCAACCCCGGTACCGTTGAGGCCGACCGTTTTGTCGACTATCAGCGCGCGGGCGTGAACCGCATCTCCATCGGCGTGCAGAGCTTTAGCGAGCCGAAGCTAAAACGTCTGGGGCGCATTCACGGCCCGGAAGAGGCGAAGCGCGCGGCAAACCTGGCGACCGGTCTGGGCCTGCGCAGCTTTAACCTGGATTTGATGCACGGCCTGCCGGATCAGTCGCTGGAAGAGGCGCTGGACGACCTGCGCCAGGCGATCGAACTGAACCCGCCGCACCTGTCGTGGTACCAGCTCACCATCGAGCCCAACACCCTGTTTGGCTCGCGTCCGCCGGTGCTGCCGGATGACGACGCGCTGTGGGATATCTTCGAGCAGGGTCACAGGCTTTTAACCGCTGCGGGCTATCAGCAGTACGAAACGTCGGCGTATGCAAAGCCGGGCTACCAGTGTCAGCACAACCTGAACTACTGGCGTTTTGGCGACTATCTCGGGATTGGCTGCGGCGCGCACGGCAAGGTGACCTTCCCGGACGGGCGGATTCTGCGCACCGCTAAAACCCGCCACCCGCGCGGGTATATGGAAGGCCGCTACCTGGAGCGCCAGCACGACGTCGAGGCGGCGGATAAGCCGTTTGAGTTCTTTATGAACCGCTTCCGTCTGCTGGAAGCCGCGCCGCGCGCGGAGTTTGCGCTGTACACAGGGCTGGCGGAATCGGTGATTCGCCCGCAGATTGACGAAGCGCTGGCGCAGGGGTATCTCACCGAGAGTGAGAAATACTGGCAGATCACCGAGCACGGCAAGCTGTTCTTAAACTCCCTTCTTGAGCTGTTCCTCGCCGAAGAATCCTGAAGGCGGATTCAGGATTTTGCATCCCGTTCTGCCGGCTGAGGGAAAGGCTGGCAGAGTGTGTGGATGATCGACCTGAAGAGACAGTCGATCACCATGGGTAAAGGATGTTAAAAATTGTTCGCCATGTCCCCGGACCGTACACCCTGAAAGGGAGAGGGAGCAAACCATCCCCTCGCCCCTTTGGGGAGAGTGATAGGGTGAGGGGAACTTACTTCAGCGTCCCCACCAGCGCCTTACGGCTGTCTTCCAGCGACACCACGCGCTTACACACGTCTTTGCCGAACTGCTGGAAATCATCTTCCTGGTTTTTCCACTCGTTCTGAATGGAGGTTTGCAGGCCGCCCAGACTGCCCAGCACGCCCTGCAGCGGGTTACCGCCGCCTTTCAGCACCGCTTTGGCACCCATCTCGTTGATGCTGTCCTGCAGGATGCCGCCCATCGCCTGGTTCACCAGCTGCTGCCCGTCGGCACGGACCTGATCGATCGCCTTATAGTGGAACGTCAGGCCGTCGGAGCGCGTCTCGATAATACGGTTCATCTGCTCTTTAAGCTGCTTGTCCAGCTTCGTCAGGCGGGTGCGCATGTTGCTGCTCTCCCCCACCTCTTTGGTGATGATCTTATCCAGCGCCACGCGGCTCTTTTCGACGCGCGTCAGGGCACCTTCATTAATCCACGGCAGCGCGGTACGCAATTCGGACTGGTAGTCTTTCGCCTGCTCGCGCTGTGCGGCAGTCAGGTTGTACTGCTTGCCGTTATAGGTGACGTTCCCTTCTGGCGTAATCACCAGATTGCCGTTCTCGCCTTTGACCTGCACGGTTTGCGGGCTTAACATCACGTCATCACGCGGGGTGACGCTACATTGATAATCCGCATGGGCGGTGAATCCGGTTGCCATCAAAGCAACTGCCAGCAACGTTTTGCGCATCTTAAACACTCCCTCAGACAAAACGGGCCAGCTAATGCTGGCCCCTTACTGCTTAATTAGTCCCACCAAACGTCGAAAAGTTCGCTGACGCGGACATCTTCGAGCTTGTGGTCTTCAAGCCACTTACGTACCAGAGCCTGATGTTCTTCGGTGCATTTACCCACTTCCTGGGTGCAGATCAGACCTTCCCAGGCCAGATAGCCGCTACCGTCGAAGGCCAGTTTGTTTGGCTCGATCACCTCGTTGATGAACGCATCCACATCCTGATCGATCTGCTCAACGCTGGTGCCTTCCGGGAAACGCCACGCAACGGAGAAGCCCACTTCCTGGAATTCTTCGATGTGCATCTTTTTACGCAGACGACGGCTACGATTCTTTGCCATTATTTCACCCTCTCGAACATTAAGTCCCATACACCGTGACCAAGACGATGGCCACGCTGTTCAAATTTCGTTACCGGACGCGATTCCGGACGCGGTACATAGTCGTTGCTCGCAGACTGGTTTTTATAGCCGTCCAGCGACGACATCACTTCCAGCATATGTTCCGCATACGGTTCCCAGTCGGTCGCCATATGGAAGACACCGCCCAGCTTCAGCTTGCTTTTTACCAGCTCGGCAAACGGCGCCTGAACGATACGGCGTTTATTATGACGCGCTTTGTGCCACGGGTCAGGGAAAAAGAGCTGAACCATGGTTAAAGAATTGTCAGGAATCATTTTGTGCAGCACTTCCACCGCGTCGTGACACATCACGCGCAGGTTCTCAACGCCCTCTTCGTGGGCCGTTGCCAGACACGCGCCCACGCCCGGCGAATGCACTTCGATACCGAGGAAGTTCTGCTCCGGGCGCGCTTTCGCCATGGTCACCAGCGAGGCGCCCATACCGAAGCCAATTTCCAGCGTGACCGACGCGTCGCGGCCAAACAGCTCGGCAAAATCCAGAGGCTGCTCGCTGAACTCAACGCCCATCACCGGCCAGTAGTTGTCCAGCGCGTGTTGCTGACCTTTTGTCAGGCGGCCCTGACGACGGACAAAGCTGCGAATACGGCGCAGCGGGCGACCGTTTTCATCAAATTCCGGTGAAATGACGTCGTTTTTCATAAAAGAGTTGTCTGCTTGTGAGAATGTTCGGGAAACGGGCATTATCCAAAGTTAAGGCTTCTATGCAAGCATGGGAAAGATCCGGTTTACAGCAGATTGACGCTGTGCTGCAATCTGCGTCCCTGATTATGCGAATCGATGACCATGCAAGCCTCTCAATTTTCAGCCCAGGTGCTGGACTGGTACGACAAATACGGGCGTAAAACCCTGCCCTGGCAAATTGAAAAAACGCCTTACAAAGTATGGCTCTCCGAGGTGATGTTGCAACAAACGCAGGTCGCCACGGTAATCCCTTACTTCGAGCGTTTTATGGCGCGCTTCCCGACGGTGACCGATCTGGCCAACGCCCCGCTGGACGAGGTGCTGCACCTGTGGACCGGTCTTGGCTATTACGCACGCGCGCGTAACCTTCACAAGGCCGCACAGCAGGTCGCCACGCGCCACAGCGGGAAGTTCCCGGAAACCTTCGATGAGGTGGCCGATCTCCCCGGCGTGGGACGCTCAACCGCAGGCGCTATTCTCTCCCTGTCTTTAGGCAAGCATTTCCCGATCCTCGACGGCAACGTGAAGCGCGTGCTGGCGCGCTGCTATGCCGTCGACGGCTGGCCGGGGAAGAAGGACGTTGAAAAACGTCTTTGGGAAATAAGTGAGGCGGTTACTCCGGCTAACGGCGTCGAGCGTTTCAACCAGGCGATGATGGATCTCGGCGCCATGGTCTGCACGCGCTCAAAACCAAAATGCGAACTCTGCCCGGTGAATAATCTCTGCGTGGCGTATGCCAACCATTCCTGGGCGCAGTATCCGGGTAAGAAACCCAAACAGACGCTGCCGGAGCGCACCGGCTATATGCTGCTGATGCAGCACGGCGACGAGGTCTTCCTCGCCCAGCGTCCGCCGAGCGGTCTGTGGGGGGGTCTATACTGCTTCCCACAGTTTGAAGATGAAGACTTGCTGCGTGAATGGCTTAAAAAGCGCGGGATTGCTGCCGATAACCTGACGCAGTTGACCGCGTTTCGCCACACCTTCAGCCATTTCCATCTGGATATTGTGCCGATGTGGCTTCCCGTGTCCTCCTTCGCCTCGTGCATGGATGAAGGCACCGCTCTCTGGTATAACTTAGCGCAACCGCCATCAGTCGGACTGGCGGCTCCCGTGGAGCGCCTGTTACAGCAATTACGTGCCGGTGCAATGGTTTAGCATCGACAATAAAAAGAGGAATGAGTATGGCCAGAACGATTTTTTGTACTTTCCTGCAGCGTGACGCTGAAGGCCAGGATTTCCAGCTTTATCCGGGCGACCTGGGTAAACGCATCTACAATGAAATCTCCAAAGAAGCCTGGGGACAGTGGCAGAAAAAGCAGACCATGCTGATCAACGAGAAGAAACTCAGCATGATGAACCCGGAACACCGCAAGCTGCTTGAGCAGGAGATGGTGAGCTTCCTGTTCGAAGGAAAAGACGTGCACATCGAAGGCTATACGCCACCGGAAAAATAACAGCGTGCGGGGGAAACCCCGCCGTTAAAGCAAACACAACACGCACTCCCGGAATGATGAAAAAACTTTTAGCGCTAGCCCTTGTTGCGCCGTTGCTGGTCTCGTGTTCGTCGAAAAAAGGCGAAGATTACAACGAAGCCTGGATCAAGGACACCAACGGTTTTGACATTTTGATGGGGCAGTTTGCCCACAACATCGAGAACATATGGGGATTTAACGAAGTTCTTATTGCCGGACCTAAGGACTACGTTAAGTACACCGACGCCTATCTGACCCGTAGCCACATCAACTTTGATGAAGGGACGATCACGATTGAGACCATCGCAGGCACGGACCCTGCGGCACGACTGCGTCAGGCGATAATCAAAACCCTGCTGATGGGTGACGATCCTGGCTCTATCGATCTCTACTCCGATGCCGACGATATTACCATCTCGAAAGAGCCGTTCCTGTACGGCCAGGTCGTCGATCAGACCGGTCAGCCGATCCGCTGGGAAGGCCGCGCCACGAAATTTGCCGACTACCTGCTGCAGACGCGCCTGAAGAGCCGCTCTAACGGTCTGAAGATCATCTATAGCGTCACCATCAACCTCGTCCCGAACCACCTCGACAAGCGTGCGCATAAGTATCTGGGCATGGTGCGTCAGGCCTCGCGTAAATACGGCGTGGATGAGTCGCTGATCCTGGCGATTATGCAGACCGAATCCTCGTTTAACCCGTATGCGGTAAGCCGTTCCGATGCCCTGGGGCTGATGCAGGTTGTGCAGCACAGCGCCGGTAAAGACGTCTTCCGCGCGCAGGGTAAATCCGGC
The DNA here is from genome assembly GCF_027947695.1 of Enterobacter sp. PI-10. Taxonomy (NCBI): domain Bacteria; kingdom Pseudomonadati; phylum Pseudomonadota; class Gammaproteobacteria; order Enterobacterales; family Enterobacteriaceae; genus Enterobacter; species Enterobacter sp. PI-10. The sequence goes on from NZ_JAJNOG010000009.1 coordinate 63,180, forward strand.
ACGCCGAGCCGCAGCTATCTGTTCGACCCCCAGAGCAACATTGATACCGGCACGGCCTATCTGGCGATGCTGAACAATGTCTACCTGGGCGGCATAGACAACCCGACGTCGCGCCGCTATGCGGTGATCACCGCCTATAACGGCGGCGCGGGCAGCGTGCTGCGCGTCTTCTCAAATGACAAAGTGCAGGCCGCGAACATCATCAACAGCATGGCGCCGGGGGATGTCTACTCTACCCTCACCACCCGCCACCCGTCTGCGGAATCCCGTCGCTATCTGTATAAGGTGAATACGGCGCAGAAGAACTACCGTCGTCGCTAAAAAACGACCCCTCACCCTGCTCTCTCCCCAAACGGGAGAGGGTTAGGGTGAGGGAGCATCAGGCCGCCCCCATCACCCACCCATACGAAAATGTTATTTGCATCACAATCCAAACTGCAAATTAATGTGGATTGCATTTTTTTGCGGGAGGTAACAAAACATATCGTTGCCAACTGATAGAATTGCATCAAATAACAACCCTGAATGTTCCCAAAACAACATATCTCCCGCTAACTTGTGAGGAAAGTAACATGAACCTTAAGCTGCAGCTTAAAATATTGTCGTTTCTGCAGTTCTGCCTGTGGGGTAGCTGGCTGACTACACTCGGCTCCTATATGTTTGTGACGCTCAAGTTCGATGGTGCGTCAATCGGTGCCGTCTACAGCTCGCTCGGTATTGCGGCTGTCTTCATGCCAACGCTGCTGGGCATCGTGGCGGATAAATGGCTAAGCGCCAAATGGCTGTACATGCTTTGCCATCTGGTGGGTGCGGGGACGCTGTTTATGGCAGCCCAGGTGACCACGCCGGGGGCGATGTTCATGGTGATCCTGCTTAACTCGCTGGCCTATATGCCAACGCTTGGGCTGATCAACACCATCTCCTACTACCGCCTGAAGTCTGCGGATATGGATATCGTGACCGATTTCCCGCCAATCCGTATCTGGGGCACCATCGGCTTTATCATGGCGATGTGGGGCGTGAGCTTCGCGGGCTTCGAACTGAGCCATATGCAGCTCTATATCGGTGCGGCGCTCTCCGTGGTGCTGGCGATCTTCACCCTGACGTTGCCGACCATTCCGGTTTCTAACCAGCAGAAAAACCAGAGCTGGAGCACCATGCTCGGCCTGGACGCCTTCGCGCTGTTCAAAAACAAACGCATGGCGATCTTCTTTATCTTCTCCATGCTGCTGGGCGCGGAGCTGCAGATCACCAACATGTTCGGCAACACCTTCCTGCACAGCTTCGATAACAACCCGCTGTTCTCCGGCAGCTTTATCGTTGAGCATGCGTCGGTGATGATGTCCATCTCTCAGATCTCTGAGACACTGTTCATCCTGACCATCCCGTTCTTCCTGAGCCGCTACGGCATCAAGAACGTCATGCTGATCAGTATCGCGGCGTGGATGCTGCGCTTCGGCCTGTTCGCCTACGGCGATCCAAGCCCGTTCGGCACCGTGCTGCTGGTGCTGTCGATGATTGTTTACGGCTGCGCCTTCGACTTCTTCAACATCTCCGGTTCGGTGTTTGTGGAAAAAGAAGTGAAGCCTGAAATCCGCGCCAGCGCGCAGGGTATGTTCCTGATGATGACCAACGGCTTCGGCTGTATTCTGGGCGGCGTGGTGAGCGGTAAAGTGGTTGAGATGTACACCACTAACGGCATCACCAACTGGCAGCCGGTGTGGCTGATCTTCGCGGCGTACTCGCTGGTGCTGTTCTTCGCGTTCATCGCGCTGTTCAAGTACAAGCACGTGCGCGAGCCGCACGGTGCGCAGCCGATCGCGCATTGATTGTTGTGCCCGGTGGCGCTGCGCTTGCCGGGCCTACAAAACAAGACCGTAGGCCGGGTAAGGCGAAGCCGCCACCCGGCTATTTTATTCCAGACAGCACCCAACCCACCGACAGCAAATCCGCGCTACCGCCCGGGCTCAGGTTCCGTTCAATCAGTGCGTTATCCATCTTAAGCAACGCCTCGCGGTCCCAGCCAGTGGCCAGTAATTCCCGCGCATAGCCCTGAACGTAGCGCAGCCCTTCCATGCCGCCGCGTGAAACCAGATTACTGTCCTGATTAACCGCCATCAGGCGTAACAGCAGGCCGTGAAGTGAATGTCCGTTCCACTGCGCCAGCGCCTTACGGACCGTCGCAAAGCCGCTCTCAGCCTCGCCGCGCGCCCCGGTTAAGCCGTACTGCTGAAACTGCCGCTCGCCCGCCGTCGCCTGCCCGCTGCGTGCGGCCAGCTCCCGCGACACCAGCCCGCGGCAGATGTTACTCACCTCACAGCAGAGGCTATCTGCGGAGATATTTTTCACACGACCGCCGGCGAAGCACAGTAAACCCAGAGCAAAAATCCCGCCCTTGTGGGTATTCACTCCGTTCGTCGCGGCGTACATCGCCTGCTCGCAGGCCATCCCCATCGGGCGGAGAAGGCGTAGCTGTTCGCCAGCGGGTTTATCCGCATGCGCGCTGCCCAACTCGGCAAAGCGCGTAAACCACGGCGTAATCGCCATAATGCTGCGAACGAACAGCGCATGGTCCATATCGCGATGGGAACCGTTATTGAGCTTGTCCACCAGCCCCGGCTTGGGCGTCAGCTCCAGCTCCTGCCACAGCGCCGCTTCGGCAAGCGCAGGCACGTCAACCGGGCGCGGTTTAGTCGCGAGCAAACCAGTCATCGATCATTTTCTCCACGCGGGAAACCACCTGCTCCACAGGATGAGCGCGCGAACGGGAGCAGGCATGAGCGGGCTCGTCGCAGATCAGGCAACGCCTTAGATTTGCGCCCAGCGACTGACGCCCGACGTGGCCGTGCTTAGGGCAGATCACGTCCAGATCCCACAGCCTGCCGAGCGGGTGCATCTGCTCCAGATTCGCACAGTGCGCTTTGATTTCCGCCGCCGGATGGGCCACGCACCACAGGGCTTCTGGCCCGGTCGGGAGCCATAGAACCTGGCGGTCCAGCACCTGCCAGCGGTTTTCCCACAGCAGCTGGTCGCACATCTGCAGCGCCACGCCCATGGTATTGCGATAGCGCAGGCTGTCCTTGATTTCCCCTGGCGTGACCAGCGTGAGGGAAATCACCGGTTGTTGATAGTGCTCGAGCATGTCAGCCTGGCGCGCTGCGCGGCGCTCTTTCGCCGCCAGCAGTTCGTCCAGGCTGACACCCGTCCGCACGGGTGTCGCTGAAATCATACTTACTCCTTCACCTGTCGCACGGTGTCGATCACGCTGCCGTCGCGGTAGCGGATCACCCCGACGATTTTGTCGGTAAACTCTATCGGTTTAGGGATGCCGGTCAGGGAGATCGCCCGCTCGTACAGCGCGTTGATATCCACAACCTTCAGCCCGGCTTCCAGCAGCCGCTCGCGGATTTCCGGACGCGCCGGGTTAACCGCGATGCCGTGGTCGGTGACCAGCACGTCGATGCTTTCGCCCGGCGTGAGGCGCGTGGTAACCCGCTTCACAACCGTGGGAATGCGGCTGCGCAGCAGCGGCGCGACGACGATGGTCAGATTCGCCGCGGCGGCCACGTCGCAGTGCCCGCCGGACGCGCCTCGCATCACCCCGTCGGAGCCGGTGATGACGTTGACGTTGAAATCAACGTCGATTTCAAGCGCGCTGAGGATCACCACGTCGAGCTGGTCGCAGCTTGCCGCCTTGCTGCCGGGGTTGGCGTAGACGTTGGTGGAGATCTCCACGTGGTTCGGGTTGCGCGCCAGCGAAGCCGCAGCCTGACCGTCAAAGCACTGGGTATCGAGCAGCTTTTCGATCAGCCCCTTCTCGTGCAGGTCCACCAGGCTGCCGGTGATGCCGCCGAGCGCAAAGCGCGCCTTCACGCCGCTGCGCTCCATCTTCTCTTCCATAAAGCGGGTGCAGGCCGTGGCCGCCGCGCCGGAGCCGGTCTGCATCGAGAAGCCCGGTTTGAAATAGCCGGAGTGCTCGATCACATCCGCCGCATAGCGGGCGATCATCAGCTCGCGCGGGTTGCTGGTGACGCGCGCCGCGCCGACGCTGATTTTCGCCGGGTCACCCACGCTTTCAACCTGCACGATGTAGTCCACCTGGTCCTGCACCAGGCTGGCGGGCATATTGGGGAACGGCACCAGTTCTTCAGTCAGCAGCACCACCTTACGGGCAAAGTGCGCGTCCACCATGGCGTACCCCAGCGAGCCGCAGCACGATTTGCCGTGCGTGCCGTTGGCGTTGCCAAACTCATCGCTGCACGGCACGCCGAGAAACGCCACGTCGATATTCAGCTCGCCGTCCTGGAGCAGCTTCACGCGACCGCCGTGGGAGTGGATTTGCACCGGCTCGTCCATCAGCCCGTGGGAGATGGCATCCGCCAGCCTGCCGCGCATGCCGGAGGTGTAAATCCGGGTGATGACGCCGCTTTCGATATGCTCGATCAGCGCGTCGTTGCAGGTCATCAGCGAGCTGGAGGCCAGCGTCAGGTTTTTAAAGCCCATGCGCGCCAGCAGCGCCACAACGGTGTTGATCACCCGGTCGCCTTCGCGAAACGCGTGGTGGAAGGAGATGGTCATGCCGTCCTGCAGGCCGCAGCGCTTAACCGCCTCTTCAACAGAGGCGCACAGCTTGCGGGTGTGTTTCGCGTCGCTGTCCGCCAGCCACGGCGTGGCGCTGTGGGCGGTATCAAACGGTTTTAGGTCCCGCAGATGGGGAAAATTCACGTGAAGAAGTTCTGTCTGATTCATTATTTCATCCTTACCGACGCACGCCGGAGGCCGCCGCGCGCTCCAGCACCACCTGCGCGTGGTTAATAATCGGTGCATCCACCATTTTGCCGTTAAGCGACACCACGCCCAGGCCGTTACGCTCGCCCTCTTCTGCAGCCTCAATCACCCTTCTGGCGTGATCCACCTCTTCCTGAGTCGGGGCGTAGGCGTTGTGCAGCAGGTCAATCTGGCGCGGGTTAATCAGCGATTTGCCGTTAAAGCCCATCTTGCGGATCAAATCGACCTCGCGCAGGAACCCGGCCTCGTCGTTCACGTCTGACCACACCACGTCGAAGGCGTCGATACCCGCCGCGCGGGCGGCGTGCAGCACGGCGCAGCGGGCGTAGAACAGCTCGGTGCCGTCGCCGCGCTCGGTCTGCATGTCCATCACGTAGTCAAAGGCGGCCAGCGCAATGCCGATAAGGCGCGGAGAGCTGCGGGCAATCGCCACGGCGTTGATGACGCCAATGGCCGACTCAATCGCCGCCATTACGCGGGTGGAGCCGACCTCGCGGCCACACTCCTGCTCGATGCGCTCAAGGTGGCCTTCCAGCTCGTAGATGTCGTCCGGCGTGTCGGTTTTCGGCAGTCGGATCACGTCCACGCCAGCCCGCACGGCGGCTTCCAGATCCAGCAGGCCAAACGGCGTGCTCAGCGGGTTAATGCGCACCACGGTTTCGATATCCTGATACATCGGGTGCTGCAGGGCATGGAACACCAGCATGCGCGCGGTATCCTTCTCGCGCAGGGCAACGGCGTCCTCAAGGTCAAACATGATGGAGTCGGGACGGTAGATAAAGGCTGTGGAGAGCATGGCGGCATTAGCGCCCGGCAGGAACAGCATACTGCGGCGGAGTTTGCTCATTTCAGCGCCCCCCAGTTGATGGCCTGTTCATCGGCGGCACGCATCAGCGCGCTTTGCAGGCGGGCGCGGATCACACAGTCCAGCGCCCCTTTGTCTTCAATAATAATTAATCCCTGGTGCACGTTCATGGCGCGCAACGTGTCGTTGACCACCTGGCGAATTTGTTCGCCAAACTGCTTAATCACTTCACTGTGGATGACTATCTCCAGCTCGCCTTGAGCGGGAGCGATTTTCACCATCAGGTCGCTGGACTCCTGCGTTCCGGCCAGCGCCTCCCTTACAATTTTCATGATAAATTCCTGGTAGTTAAGCGACTTCCGCACTCGCACGGTAATGCGTTTCGAGATGCGCGAAGGTGGAGTCCGGGACAATCTCCCGGATCCGGGAAAACTGCTGTGTCTTCAGTAAGCGGCGCACTTCGGACGCCGATATGGCGTTACCGGTGGCCTTGATGCGCGGCATTTCCACCACCTCAATATGCGAGGCCAGCAGGTCGTGCAGCGTCTGGTTGTACTGGCGGGTGATATCGCAGAACGGCTCCGAGCCGATGAAGCGGTGCGTGATGCCCAGCGCCGGGGCAATGAAGTCCCGGAAGATCAGCACGTCGATCTCGCTCCACGCCTGCTGCACTTTGCCGGTCTCCTTCAGGAAGTAGGCCGGAAAGGTGGCGCGAGAGATGATGTACTGCGAGCCTTCATGCACCACGACGTTCGGCAGATGCGCCACGCCCGCGCGCACCATCTCCAGACGCGCGCTGAACGGGAAGAACGAGGCGTCTTCACGCACCACAAAAAGATGCAGGGCATCGCACCGCTGCGCCGCCTGCTCCACCAGATGGCGGTGGCCGAGGGTGAACGGATTGGCGTTCATCACGATGGCGCCAATGTTCTTCCCGCACTTGCGCTTCGCGCTCAGGGAACGGCAGTAGCGCTCGATCCCCTGCGGGGTGTTCTCCATCAGCACCGCGTTGTTCCCGCTCTGGGCAATCGGCCAGAAGCCGCTGCGGGCAAAGCGCTCCCGGTTGCACGGACGGGTGCAGAGGAAGAGGTGAAAATGGCCGCACTCCAGCGCCGCATTTTCCACCTCTGCCAGCAGCCGCGCGCTGAGGTTCTCGCCGCGAAGCTGCTCGTTGACCGCCACGCATTTGATAACGTTGGCAGCAAGCCCTGCGCAACCCACCAGCTGCGAGCCGGACCAGGCTTCGACGAACAGCGTGATGTCGTTGTCCAGGCCAAGGCCGCTGTCTGCCAGCAGGTAGCGGATCTGGCTTAAGCGTTCCGGGTGTTTCGCCACGAGGGTGTGGCGAAAATCGATGGGTTGCGATTGCATGCTGCCGCCTTACTTAATGTGCTGCCGCAAGCCCGACGGCTGGCGCTTCCACGATCACGTTGCTGAGATGACCGATATGCTCGATCTCCACCTCAATGCGATCGCCCTCTTTCATAAACAGCGGCGGATTGCGCTTTTTACCCACCCCGCCCGGGGATCCGGTGATGATCACATCGCCAGGACTTAAGCGGGTGAAGGTGCTGATGTACTCGATCAGCTCCGCAACCTTGTGGATCATGCTGCTGGTGTTGTCTTCCTGCACCATGCGGCCGTTCAGCCAGGTGCGGATTGCAAGCCTGTGCGGATCGGGGATCTCATCTGCCGTCGCCATCCACGGGCCAAACGCGCCGGTTTTGCGCCAGTTTTTACCGGCGGTAAACCAGGTGTGCTGCCAGTCGCGGGCGGAGCCGTCCATGTAGCAGCTGTAGCCCGCCACGTGACGCAGGGCGTCGTCACGGCTGATGTTTTCCCCGCCTTTACCGATGATCACCGCCAGCTCGCCTTCATAGTCGAATTCGCTGGAGTGGCGCGGCTTCAGCACTGGTTCGTTGTGGCCGGTCTGTGAATCCGGAAAACGGACAAACAGGGTTGGGGCCGGGTTGTGCTGGTCAAACTCCTTGCGCTTGTCGGCGTAGTTCATGCCCACGCAGAGGATTTTTTCCGGCTGCTCAATCACCGGTAAGAAGGTGATGGCGCTCATCGGCACGTCCACGGCATCGTTCAGGTAGCGGGTGGCCTGTGCCAGCCCGTTACCCTGCAGCAGCGCTTTAAGGTCGCTGTAGCGGTCACCAAGACGGCGGCCTAAATCAATCACGCCGTCGGCCTGGACGATGCCGTAGCTGCGTTTTCCCTGGTATAAAAAGCTTGCGAGTTTCATTGTTCTTTCCTGAAAACTTAAACGAGGAAGTTGCCCAGAATCAGCAGTGAGACAGAGACGTTAATCGCCCCGCCGATACGGGTAGCAATCTGGGCGAATGGCATCAGGCTCATGCGGTTGCCTGCGGTCAGGATCGCCACGTCGCCGGTACCGCCCTGACCGCTCTGGCAGCAGGAGACGATGGCGACATCAATCGGGTGCATACCAATCTTTTTGCCGACGAAGAACCCGGTCGCCACGAGCGCGGAGACGGTGCTGATAATCACCAGCAGGTTGGTCAGCGTGAAGGCGGCCACCAGTTCATGCCACGGGGTGATAGCCACGCCAACGGCAAAGAGAATCGGATAGGTCACAGAGGTCTGGAAGAATTTGTACACCACCTGAGAGCCTTCCAGCAGGCGTGGAGAGGCACCGTTACAGAGCTTCACCAGAACCGCCATAAACAGCATGCCGACCGGAGCAGGCAGGCCAATCAGCTTGTGGCCGAGCATGCCCAGCATGTAGAGCAGCACCGCCAGCAGCGCGCCGGAGGCGATCGTGGTCACGTCCGCCTTGCCGGAGAATGCAGGCTGAGAGACGGTGGCATCGGCATTGGCGCGGTTAGGCATCAGCTGGCCTTCACCGGTCAGGTGTGGATAACGCTTGCCCAGCTGGTTCAGGCAGCCGGAGATGATGATCGCCGTCAGACCGCCGAGCATGACCATCGGCAGCACGCGACCGAGCGCCACGCCCTGGTCCATATGCAGCAGGGTGGCATAGCCGATGGAAAGCGGGATTGCCCCTTCCCCGACGCCGCCCGCCATGATCGGCAGGATGATAAAGAAGAAGATCTGGAATGGCTCAAGACCCAGCGCCAGGCCGACGCCCATCCCTACCAGCATGCCGACGATTTCGCCGCACAGCATCGGGAAGAAAATGCGCAAGAATCCCTGGATCAGCACCGTGCGGTTCATGCTCATGATGCTGCCGACGATAATGCAGCAGATATAGAGGTAGAGGATGTTGGTGGATTTGTAGAACTTGGTGGTGGACTCGACCACCACGTCCGGCAGCAGGCCGTAATAGACCAGCGCGGAAGGGATAAAGGTGGCGCAAATCGCCGCCGCGCCGAGCTTGCCGACAATCGGCAGGCGTTTGCCAAACTCGCCGCAGGCAAAGCCGAAGAAGGCCAGCGTGGCCACCATGACCACGATATCGCTCGGCAGTTTTCCGCCCAGGCAATCAATGGCAATCAGCGCGCCCGCCAGAACGAACAGCGGCAGAGGAATAATCCCGATTTTCCAGGTATCCATAATATGCCACCAGCGCTCTTTGAGCGAAGGTCGCTGAATTTCAATCGGGTCGTGGGTAACAGAGAAAGAATCGTCAGTTGTGCTCATAATAAGCCCCTTGGTTATTTTGTGCGTTCAGCTTAGAGTCACAAAGGCTTACTTTATGTGAGGGATGGCATATTAAAAGCGAAGTTTTAATGGCAGCTATGGTTTTAATGGTTTCTTCTATTTAATGTGATTTATGCCTTATTTATTGCCGTGGTTTTTATGGTTTCTTTTCTAAATTGAACAAACAAATAACATTTGTTCATGCAGCCCAAAGCACGTTAGCCTTTTGGATAACGCTTTTACAGCGCCCGCTGTGCAAGGGATCACAAGTTTTCGGCAAAGCGGGCGTACGCGCAAAAAAAGATGATATATTGGCGATCTTTGTCGCTACCTTACGTGATAGTTATGAAAGTCTCTTTCCAGATCAAGCTGTTTATTTCGCTGGTTGCCTTTTTCTCAGTGCTTTTTGCGTTACTGGGCGGATATTATTATGCCGACGTAGGGAAACAGCTTTATCAGGAAATGAGTACGCGAGCCAAAATACAGGCTGAAGAGATTGCACTTATTCCGACATTGCGTAATGAAGTTGAACAAAAGAATATCAACGCCATCCATGATTTTATGCAGAAGATTTCTGCGCACAGCGACGCCAGCTTTATTGTGATTGGTGATAATAAAGGCCAGCATCTTTTTCACTCCGTCTTTGCCGACAGAGTGGGCACCACGCTGGTAGGCGGTGACAACGAAGCCGTATTGCAGGGTAAAAGCATCACCACCATCCGCAAAGGCGGGCTGGGCATTTCGCTGCGCAGTAAAGCCCCCATCTTCAACGCTGCAGGACAGGTGGTCGGCATCGTTTCGGTCGGCTATCTCACCAGCTACCTGGACACCATTACCGTCAGTAAGGTGGTCAACATTCTGATTGCCGCCGTGCTGCTGCTGATTGCTCTCTTTATCTTCTCCTGGTTCTTTACCCGCAGTATTAAGAAGCAGATCTTCTCCCTTGAGCCGCGCGAGATCGGCCTGCTGGTGCGTCAGCAGAAGGCCATGATGGAGTCTATTTATGAAGGGGTGATTGCCATTGACGATCAAAGGCGGATTGAAGTCATCAACCAGGCGGCGCGCAAGCTGCTGGGCCTGAGCCAGCCGGCCCGTGAACTGCGCGGACAGCTGATAAGCCAGGTGATCGATCCGGTCCCGTTCTTCGACACGCAGACGATGCTGGCGAAAGATACCCATGACGAGATTTGCCGTTTTAACGATCTCACGGTGATTGCCAGCCGGGTACACATCATGCTTGAGGGGTCGCTGCAGGGCTGGGTGATCACCTTCCGCGATCGCAACGAGATCGACTCGCTGAGCGCCCAGCTCAGCCAGGTCAAACGCTATGTCGATAACCTGCGCATCATGCGCCACGAGCAGTTAAACCGGATGACCACTCTCTCCGGCCTGCTGCATATGGGCCGCTATGAGGAGGCGATTGGCTACATTCAGGCGCAGTCTGAACACGCCCAGGAGCTGCTGGACTTTATCTCTTCGCGCTTCAGCTCACCGACCCTGTGCGGTCTGCTGCTGGGGAAAGCCGCCCGCGCGCGGGAGAAAGGCGTTGAATTGTGCTTCGATCCGGCCTGTCGGCTGGATAAATCATTCCTCCCCCTCGGGGAGCAGGAACTGATTTCAATTATTGGCAACCTGCTGGATAACGCCATCGAAGCGACGCAGCGGTCGCCGCTTCCCCACGCGCCGGTGGAGGTGCTGATAAAGCTCAGCGAACAGGAGCTGATTATTGAAGTCGCCGACCAGGGCGTTGGCATTACACCGGAGATCCGTGAGCGGATCTTTGAACGCGGCATCACCACCAAGACGCGCGGCGATCATGGGATTGGTCTGTATCTGATCGAAAGCTATGTCACACAGGCTGGCGGCGCAATAGAAGTTGCCGATAATACCCCGCGCGGCGCCATTTTCTCCCTGTTTATCCCGGCCACGGGAACCGCCCGGCAACTGGAAGACACCGACTATGCAACATGAACTTATCGACGTACTGATTGTTGAAGACGAGAACGAACTGGCGCAACTGCACGCGGAGCTGATAGGCAAACATCCGCGTCTGAGGCTGGTGGGCATTGCCTCGTCGCTGGCTGCGGCCCAGGCAGAGCTTGCAAATAAACAGCCGCAGCTGGTGCTGCTGGATAACTACCTGCCGGACGGCAAAGGGATCTCGCTTATCAATAACCCCATGCTGGCCCGCGCCAACTGCTCGGTGATTTTTATTACTGCCGCCAGCGATATGGACACCTGCAGCCAGGCCATCCGCAACGGCGCGTTCGACTACATCCTCAAACCCGTCTCCTGGAAGCGGCTCAGCCAGTCGCTGGAGCGGTTTGTACAGTTTGCCGAACAGCAGCGGGTCTGGAAGATTGTCGACCAGCAAAACGTCGATTCGCTGTATCAGCTGCAGGCGAAAAACTACCGCCTGGACAACGGCAGCAAAGGCATTGAGGAAAATACGCTGGCGCGGGTGCAGTCGCTGTTTAACGACAAGGCAACGCACTGCTTTACCGTGGATGAGGTGGTGAGCGAGACGGGGTTGAGTAAAACCACCACCCGTCGCTATCTGGAACACTGCGTCGAGGCGGGTTTTCTGACGGTGGAGATGCTGTACGGTAAGATTGGGCATCCGAGGAGAATGTACAAGCGTAGTGCGGTTTGATGAGACGTTCCCTCTCCCTAGGGGAGAGGGTTAGGGTGAGGGCAGCAGCCCGCACTATCTCAGTACATACCCATATAGCCGCTTAATCCCGTCGGCATCCTTCTCGCTGTAAACGCCCTGCAGTTCCGGCGAGAAGCCGGGCAGCAGGTTGATGCCCTCCTCCAGCGCCAGGAAGTAACGCTGTACCGCCCCGCCCCAGACTTCACCCGGCACCACGCACAGCACGCCTGGCGGATAGGGCAGCGCCCCTTCGGCAGCAATTCGCCCTTCGGCATCCCGTATGCGAACCAGCTCCACGTCGCCTCGAATATAGGCCCGGTTCGCATCCTGCGGGTTCATCACCACCTCAGGCAGGCTCTCCTTGCGGAACATCGCCTTCTGCAAATCCTTCACGTCGAAGCTGACGTAGAGATCGTGCATCTCCTGACACAGCTGGCGAAGGGTGTAATCCCGGTAGCGCACCGGGTATTTCTGAAAAATCGTCGGCAGCACGTCCGCCAGCGGCGTGTCGTCTTCAATATGCTGTTCAAACTGGCCCAGCATCGCCACCAGCTGTGCCAGCTTCTCGCTGCTTTCGGCAGGGGTCAGCAGGAACAGGATCGAGTTAAGGTCGCATTTCTCCGGCACGATGCCGTTTTCGCGCAGGTAGTGCGCCAGAATCGTCGCCGGGATCCCGAAATCCGTGTACTCGCCGGTTTCGGCATCGATGCCCGGCGTGGTCAGCAGGAGCTTGCACGGGTCGACAAAGTACTGCTCGCTTGCATAGCCCTCAAAGCCGTGCCATTTGGCCCCCGGCTCGAAGCTGAAGAAGCGCAGCTCGCTGGCAATGGCGTGCGTCGGATGATCCTGCCACGGCCGCCCCGCCACCACCGGTGGGATAAACGGTTTGATCATATGACAGTTGGCAATGATTGCCTTGCGCGCTTCAATACCCAGCTCGACGCACTCCGCCCACAGCCTGCGTCCGCTTTCCCCTTCGTGGATCTTGGCATTCACATCCAGCGCTGCGAACAGCGGATAAAACGGGCTGGTGGAGGCATGCAGCATAAACGCGTTGTTCAGCCGCTTGTGCGGGCAAAAACGCGCCTGACCGCGAATGTGGTTATCCTTTTTATGGATCTGCGAGGTTTGCGAGAACCCGGCCTGCTGTTTGTGCACCGACTGGGTCACGAAAATCCCCGGATCGTTCTTGTTCAGCTCCAGCAACAGCGGGGACGTTTCCGCCATCATCGGAATAAACTGCTCGTAGCCCACCCAGGCGGAGTCAAAGAGAATGTAGTCGCACAAATGGCCGATCTTATCGATCACCTGACGGGCGTTGTAGATCGTCCCGTCGTAGGTGCCAAGCTGAATGATCGCCAGGCGGAACGGACGTGCCTCATCGGCCTTCTCCGGTGCCGCCTCGCGGATAAGATCCCGCAGATACGCATCGTCAAAGCAGTGGTCGTCAATTCCGCCAATAAAGCCAAACGGATTACGCGCGGCCTCAAGATAAACCGGCGTGGCGCCCGCCTGGATCAGCGCCCCGTGGTGGTTAGATTTGTGGTTATTGCGGTCGAACAGCACCAGGTCGCCGCGGGTCAGCAGCGCGTTGGTCACTACCTTGTTGGCCGCCGACGTGCCGTTCAGCACGAAGTAGGTTTTATCCGCGTTAAATACTTTCGCCGCGAACTTTTGCGCGTGCTTAGCGGAGCCTTCGTGGATCAGCAGATCGCCCAGCTTCACGTCGGCGTTGCACATGTCGGCGCGAAACACGTTCTCACCGAAGAAATCATAGAACTGCCGCCCTGCCGGGTGCTTTTTGAAAAAGGCGCCGTGCTGGTGTCCGGGACAGGCGAAAGTGCTGTTGCCCATCTCCACATACTGGCTCAGGGTGTCGAAAAAAGGCGGCAGCAGATTCTCTTCATAACGGCTGGCAGCGCTCTCCAGTTCCAGAAACTCCTGAGCTTTACCCGAGATGACCGCGGTGGCGCCGTCAGGCACCTCCGTTGGCTCCGGAGAGAAAATAAACACCGGCAGCTGAAAGCCCGTGCGTTTCAGCAGTGCAAGGATACCGCTGCGGCTTTCAGCCGTTGTGATGACGACGGCCGCCACATCGGTAAAATCAGTGCTGTCCAGCGTCACCTTTTCGCGGTGCGTAGACACAGTGGAGAGCAGCTCGCGGCTGACGGCAATTTTCATGGTTTTCATAGGCGCAGTTACCCTCACCGGGCGGTGAGACAGGGAGGAGAAAATTCGCGCAATAATGTCACCTTTTATTTTGAGGTGCAAGAAGGAATCAGTATGCACGAAATCAGCCAAAGCTAAGGCCCGCGAAGCCCTGCCGTGCCATAATAATGCAATATCAATGATTAAATAACAGGAGTTAACTTTGGTTATCGGGCCATTTATTAACGCAGGAGCCGTATTGCTGGGCGGCGTACTCGGCGCCGTGCTGAGCAAGCGGCTCCCGGAGCGGATTCGCACCTCCATGCCCTCAATATTCGGCCTGGCATCGTTAGGGATTGGTATTCTTCTGGTGATCAAATGCGCCAACCTGCCGGTGATGGTGTTGGCTACCCTGCTCGGCGCGCTGATTGGCGAATTTTGCTATCTGGAAAAAGGCATTAACAGCGCGGTGAGTAAAGCCAAAAACCTGATTGCCCGACCGGGCAAGGCGAAACACGGCACGCACGAGACGTTTATTCAGAACTATGTCGCCATCATTATTCTGTTTTGCGCCAGCGGCACCGGGATTTTCGGTTCGATGCAGGAAGGGATGACGGGCGACCCGAGCATTTTGATTGCAAAAGCGTTTCTTGATTTCTTCACCGCCACTATTTTTGCCACCACGCTCGGCATTGCCGTGGCGGCGATTTGCGTCCCGATGCTGCTTATCCAGCTGGCACTGGCTACCTGCGCCACGCTAATTCTCCCGCTAACCACGCCCGCAATGATGGCAGACTTTACCGCCGCCGGCGGCCTGCTGCTGCTGGCTACCGGGCTGCGCATCTGTGGGATCAAGATGTTTGCCGTGGTGAATATGCTGCCCGCACTGCTGCTCGCCATGCCGCTCTCCGCGCTCTGGACGCACTTTTTCGCTTAAGGATGCGGCGAAATGGTGAGAGATTGCGCAGTCTGTAACGAAAACAACATTTTTCGTTGACGCCACCGGGCAGATCGGGTTTAATGCGCCCCGTTGCCCGGATAGCTCAGTCGGTAGAGCAGGGGATTGAAAATCCCCGTGTCCTTGGTTCGATTCCGAGTCCGGGCACCACTATTTAAAGAACCCGCCCAAAAGGCGGGTTTTTGCTATATGGCTACGGCCGATTTCTGGGCGCTGATAAGCGTGGCTTTAATGCAGGCACGCTTACGATAATAGTCCGGTAAGTTAATACAGGCGGTGGCTCTTTTTTATCACTTAATTTTGCCGGATAAATTGCTGACCTGATTTGAAAGGTTGTCGTTGCTCCGCTTCATGTCATCAAGGCTTCTTTGCAATCGCTCGATCTTACTCTCCTGCTCAGAATTCTTTCTCTCAAGCTGTAAAACCTTCTGAGTTAGCTCATCGACTTTGCGGTTGTCGGACTTCATCTTCCTCAGGCTATCCTGCATCTCCTTTAGATCCTCCCCCCTGAAATTAGAAGGCTCTATTTCATCTGCACCATAAATTACCGGGATATATCCACTATTAAAGTTGCTGGGTTCGATACTAACCTGAACTTTATTTTGCCCCGTAGAGTGCGCGTAACCTATTGAAGAAAAATAAAAAAAAGAAACAACACACAGACCAGACAGATATTTATTCATTTCTAACGTCCTTTTAAATTTTTCAATCACTTCCAGGAGTCTCATTCTGGTATCACCCGCTCAGGATAAAACACTTGGCTTAGCCTCAGGGAGTTCATAAACGGGGTTAAAGAGCAGAAGATACTTTTCGTTTTTCATTATAATACGCGTTTCCTCTCCCCCAAAATCCAACTGCCACCCGCTCATTTTTGCCACCTTACATCCGCCGGCATCGAGAAAAGCGCGTTACCACGCACCTTATTAACGAACCCGCCCTCGTGGCGGTTTTTTGCTTTTGAATTCCTGACAACTTTAGGGATCGTTCCCACCTGTGCCCAGCAGTTTATTTTTGAAGATAAACAGACACGCCTCATTGAAGTTCTCCGCCCCCAGCCGTTCCGAGAGCGCCGTACGTTTGCGGTAGAGACTTTTCACTGACGTATTCAGTTCGCCTGCAATCTCCTCCATTGACATCCCTGCCCTCAGCAACCGCAACATGATCGTTTCATGCGTGCTCAGCCGTAAATTCAGCAGCCACTTCGTGGTCAGGCGCCTGCCCTTCATATTGAGCACCAGGTTAAACAGCGAGGCCATGTCCGGCGCCGTCAGCGATGTGTTCATAAACAGCTTCATACTGAGCAGATTCTCCTCGCGATGGCGCATATCAAGCATAACGCAGCAAATCGTTTTTCTCGTTCTGGCCGGATGGCGTATCAGGTAATCATATAAACGAAGCGGCGCACGACTATCAATCAATACAGAATATTCATCTGCACCGTTATCAAATATGTTTCTGTCAATCGAATCGAGCAGGATAATATCCGGAAAAAATATCCGCATCCCCCTGACAAGGTAGCGATCCTGAGTCACTAACACTATTGAAGTTGCCACTAACCATCCCTTTTAGATTAAAGCAAGAACGATCCCTCAGAAAGAAGGCCGCCTTCGTTTTATAGCGCTGTTATATTAACGACAAATGTATTCTGGCTTTGGACATCCCTCAATACACACATTGATGAGTAAGACTTCCTGTAGACTATCATTCAATGTCTGCCTTTAATTATAAATAAAAAACAATCCCAGAAAAGTCACTTCTCTAAACATTAAGAATTTTTGTCATGAAACTTCCCAAACATGCACCAGAAAGTACTTTAATTGAGGCAAATATGCGTCATTTAAAATATATACAAAAATGTCACAATAAAAATAAAACCATTATATTTCAATGCATTACAATTAATGACTCAATTCAAAATAAACACAAAAAACTGCTCATTACAGAATTATCTCAAAACTACACAGCAGCTTTTCAGCATATTTATCCGGCAACATATCAGGTGTACATTACCTCCCATCAAGACCACTGAGATGAGGTTTCATAATTACCTTTAAGTAAGTACCCCATAACGTTACTGCATTCAGATTTAATGTTCCCATTTATGGCCTTTAACGCAGAGTTAAAAGGCGGCCGTGTTATGCAATGGATTCATGATAAACAAATGGCAAATAGATATGGAAAGATCGCTTCGCTTAAGTACATTATTCTTTTATCGCACCCCAACATTATTGTTTCTGTTATTACTCTTTCCTGTTCTGGTTCAGGGTTCGGAATCCGTTTATGAGCAACAGATTCAACAGGCGCGTAACGGTAATTACACGTCGTTTCTCGATTATCTTCAGCGTTATCAGCAGCAGCATGCCCTGACGCCTGAACACGTTGCGGACTGGTTACAGGTGGCGGCCTGGGCAGGTCATGATGACGAGGTTATTCAGGTCTGGCAGCGCTACAGCATTTATATGCCGCTGCCCGCCCGTGGCGTTGCGGCTGTCGCACAGGCCAGGAGAAATCAGAAAGCGTGGCAGCCAGCTCTGGCGCTCTGGAAAGAAGCGCTGAGCCTTGCGCCGGATAACGACGATTATCGTATCGGCTATATCAAAACCCTGGCCGATGCCCGTAAAGATACGCTTGCCCTCAAGGAAGCCCGACAGCTGGTGGCGGAGGAGCCCTCTCAGGCGCATCTTCAGACGCTGGGGTATGTCTGGTTACGCCAGGGAAAAAGCTGGGATCGGCTTTTAGCAGACGCGCGCGCGCTGAATATCGCGCCAGAAAATCACGCGCTTCTTCGCGAGCTGATCGACGCGCTAACGGATAACCGGGTCAATACTCCCGCTCTCCAGCTTTCAAAAAAGGTGGCGCTGTCCCCAGCGGAACGTCGTCGTCTAGAGCTGAATGCCGCAGCCGAAAGCGTTCGCCTTGCAGATGTGCCTGGCAGAACAGAAAAAGAGCGCCTGCAGCTTGCGCAATCTGCGCTGAATCGTTACGACGCGCTGCTGTCTCGCTGGCAAAGCGAGCCGCAGGCGGCGGAAGATATTATCCTTGCGCGTATCGACCGACTCGGCGCGCTGTATGCCCATGCTGATTACCGGCGGGTCATCAGTGAATATCAGGATCTGACGGCAGCCCGGCATCCGGTGCCGGGCTGGGCAATCGGCTGGGTGATCTCGTCCTACCTCCAGGAGAAAAATACCGCTGCCGCCTTCGCGCTTCTGCAGCGCTATCCGCAATACGCTTCCGATCCGCAGGACGAGGAACACCCGCTTTTCTACGCCTGGCTGGATACGGGAGAGTATCAGGCCGCCCGCCAGTACGTTGAGCGCCAGACCCGCAACGTCCCCTGGACCCGTTACGATTTCGGCTCCCCTACCCCTCTGCCGAACGATCGGTGGCTTGCCGGCCAGTCGCTCCGTTTTAACTATTTGCTGGCGACGAATGCCCTGCCGGAAGCCGAAAAGCTGGCGCGACGTCTGGCGACAACCGCGCCGGGCAATCAGGGATTGCAGATTGACTACGCCACGCTGCTTCAGACGCGAGGCCTGCCGCGCGCGGCCGAGCAAACGCTGAAAATGGCGGAGGCGCTGGAGCCCTCGAATCTCGAACTTGAGCAGCAGCAGGCTTACGTCGCCATGGATCTGCAGGAATGGCGGCAGATGGATTTACTGGCCGACGACGTAGTCGCCCGCGCGCCGCGCGATCGCAGCGCAAGGCGTCTGGACAGGCTCCGCACCGTCCACCATATGTCCGAGCTGCGCCTCAACGCGAGCAAGGGTTTGCACTCCGATAACCCCGTCAGCGGGACGCACGACCTCAACTGGGACGCCACGCTCTATGGCCCGCCCGTGGCGGATAGCTGGCGGCTGTTTGCCGGCACCCGCTATGCAGAGGGTAATTTCGATGAAGGCAAAGGCTCCAGCCGTCACCTGTTGGGCGGCGTCGAATGGCGGCCACGCAACCTCCAGCTCGAAGCCGAACTCTCCAGCAACCGCTATCACGGGGCAAACAAGCCGGGCGCTCGCCTCTCAACAACGTACTTTGTCACCGATAACTGGCAGGTCAGCGGCAGCCTTGAGCGCCTGTCGCGCACCACGCCCCTGCGGGCGTTACGCAACGGGATCAACGCCAACCGGGGGGAAGGCGGCGTGCGCTGGTATCAAAACGAGCGTCGTGAGTACCAGTTCAGCGCCGCCCTCAGCCGCTTCTCGGATCATAACCGCCGCCAGGAATACACCCTCACGGGCAAGGAGCGTCTCTGGCAGACCCCGTCACTGACGCTGGATCTCGAACCGGGGATCGCCGCCAGTAAAAATAGCCTGCGGGACACGCTCTACTACAACCCGGCGCGGGATCTCTCCGTGACGGCGGCCCTGGCCGTTGACCATGAGATGTACCGCCATTACGACACCCTCTGGAGCCAGCAGTTCGTGGCGGGAGGCGGCAGCTACTGGCAGAAAAATCAGTCCGCTGGCGCCATCGCCCTGCTGGGTTACGGACAGCGCGTTCAGTGGAACAACGTTATTGATACCGGCGTGATGCTGAACTGGGATAAACGCCCTTACGACGGCAAACGCGAGAGCAACCTCTCCGTCACATTAGACGCGACTTTACGCTTTTAAGGATGATTATGCTTAACACACGTTTTTCCGCGAGCCTGATACTTCTCGGCTGGCTCTGCCTCAGCGCGAGCGTCTGCGCGCAGGCATTTTCATTTATTGCGCCCAAAGCGCGGCCACAGCTGGAGGCGAGCAAACCCTGGCCGCAGAACCAGTTTCTGGTGCTGGCCTACCACGATGTAGAAGACGATGCCGCCGATCAGCGCTACCTCTCCGTGCGTACCAGCGCACTAAACGAGCAGATAAGCTGGCTGCTGCACAACGGTTATCACATCATCAGCGTGCAGGACATTCTGGATGCCCATAACGGGAAAAAAACGCTGCCGCCGAAAGCCGTTCTGCTCAGCTTTGACGACGGCTACAGCAGCTTTTATACCCGCGTCTGGCCGCTGCTTCAGGCGTGGAACGTCCCTGCGCTCTGGGCGCCGGTGGGCAGCTGGGTGGATACGCCGGAAAATCAAAAAGTTAACTTCGGCGGTCTGATGACGCCCCGCGATCGCTTCGCGACGTGGGACATGGTGCGCGAGCTCAGCCGGTCCCCGCTGATTGAGATCGGATCGCACACCTGGGCCTCGCATTACGGCATTCCGGCCAACCCGCAGGGCAGCCGCGAACCTGCCATCGCCAACCGCTTTTATGATAAAGCCACGGGCCGCTATGAAACCGATCGGCAGTTCAACCAGCGGATCGGCGATGACGTTCGTAAAGTGACTGAAAAAATCACGCAGGTAACGGGCAAGGCGCCGCGCGCCTGGGTCTGGCCCTACGGCGCCGCCAACGGCACGTCGCTCGCGATCGCCAGACAGCAGGGTTATCAGCTGGCCTTTACCCTTGAGGACGGGCTGGGGAACGTGCAGGAGCTGGGGAACATCCCTCGTCTGCTGATCTCAGGAAACCCCTCGCTCAAGGCGTTTGCCAGTACGGTAAGCCAGGTTCAGGAGCACGATCCCGTTCGCGTCATGCACGTCGATCTCGACTACGTTTACGATCCCGATCCGGCCCAGCAGACCCAAAACATCAACAAGCTGATCCAGCGGGTCTACGACATGAAAATCAGCCATGTTTTTCTGCAGGCGTTTGCCGACCCGCAGGGCGACGGCAGGATCAAGGCGCTCTATTTCCCCAACCGTCGTCTGCCGGTCCGGGCCGATCTCTTTAATTTTGTCTCCTGGCAGCTGCAAACCCGCGCGGGGGTGAAAGTCTTCGCGTGGATGCCGGTGCTCTCGTTCGATCTCGATCCTGCCCTGCCGCGCGTGCAGCGCCGGGATCGTCAAACCGGCCAGCTGCGCGAAGCCACCGAGCCCTATATCCGGCTCTCCCCGTGGGACCCGCAGGTGCGCCAGCAGGTAACGGACATCTACGAAGATCTGGCCCGCTATGCCAGCTTCAACGGGATTTTGTTCCATGACGATGCGGTGCTGACGGACGTGGACGATGGCGCTCAGAGCACAACACGTCAGAAAAGCCAGCTGCTGATTGGGTTTACCCATGCCCTGAGCCTGGCGGTGAAGCATATCCGTGGCCCGCAGATAAAAACCGCGCGCAACATGTTCGCCTTACCCATTCTTCAGCCGGAAAGCGAAGCGTGGTTCGCGCAGAATCTTGACGATTTTCTGGCGGAGTATGACTGGACGGTGCCGATGGCCATGCCGCTGATGGAGTCCATTTCGGCTGACGAGAGCGATGCCTGGCTGACGCGTCTGGTTAAAGCGGTCGCCACACGTCCCGGCGCGATCGATAAAACCATTTTTGAACTGCAGGCCAGGGACTGGGATAAGAAACCGCAGCGCGCCGTTTCTGATAGCCAGCTTGCGCAGTGGATGCGCGTGCTCCAGCTGAACGGCGTCAAAAACTACGGTTACTACCCCGATGATTTCATCAACAACCAACCTGATATCTCACGCATCAGGCCTGTATTTTCTTCGTACTGGTACCCTGACAATGACTGATCGCATTATCGCCTTTTCTATTTTATGTCTGGTATTCGGGTTGCCATTGGGCGTGGCCGCCCTCTTTACCGGCGAGCTGATTCTGGATTTTGTGTTCTTCTGGCCGCTGTTCATGTCCGTGCTCTGGATAACCGGCGGGCTCTATTTCTGGTTTCAGCTTGAACGCCACTGGTCGTGGGATAAAGACACGCCCGCCCCGACGCTCGCCGGTGAGCCGCTCATCTCCATTCTGATCCCCTGCTTTAACGAGGGACGAAATGCCCGGGAGACCATCAGCGCCGCGCTGGATCAGCGGTATGAAAATATAGAAGTTATCGCCATCAACGACGGCTCGTCTGACAACACGGCGCAGGTGCTGCAGGCGCTGGCGCTGGAACAGCCGCGCCTGCGGGTGATTAATCTCGCGGAAAATCAGGGGAAAGCGCTGGCGCTCAAAGCCGGCGCGGCGGCGGCCCGGGGCGATCTGCTGGTCTGCATTGACGGTGACGCCCTGCTCGATCGCGATACGGCAGCGTATCTGGTGGCACCGCTGATTCAGTATCCCCATGTCGGGGCGGTCACCGGGAACCCGCGTATTCGCACGCGCTCCACGCTGATCGGCCGCATTCAGGTGGGCGAGTTCTCATCGATTATCGGGCTCATCAAGCGGACGCAGCGGATCTATGGCCGGGTCTTTACCGTCTCGGGCGTCATCGCCGCCTTTCGTCGACAGGCGCTGGCGGACGTCGGGTACTGGAGCCCGGACATGATCACCGAAGACATCGACATCAGCTGGAAGCTCCAGCTGCGCCACTGGGATATCTTTTTCGAGCCGCGGGCGCTGTGCTGGATCCTGATGCCGGAGACGCTCAAGGGCCTGTGGAAACAGCGTTTGCGCTGGGCTCAGGGCGGCGCGGAGGTGTTTCTGGTCAACCTTCGCAGGATTGTGCGCTGGGAGCATCACCGCATGTGGCCCCTTTTTATCGAGTACGCCCTGTCAACGCTGTGGGCCTTCGCGTACGCCATGACGGTGCTGTTATTTATTCTCAGCCATATCGCCCCTGTTCCTGCCAGGCTGACAGTGGAGAGCCTCTTTCCACCGGAGTTTACCGGGCTACTGCTGGGCGTGATGTGCCTCCTGCAGTTCCTGGTCAGCCTGTTCATCGAGCGGCGCTATGAACGTAAGGTGGCCAGCTCGCTTTTCTGGGTGATCTGGTTCCCGATGGTGTACTGGATGATCGGCCTGTTCACCACCCTCGTCGCCTTTCCAAAAGTCATGCTTAAACGCCAGCGCGCCCGCGCGCGCTGGATCAGTCCGGACCGGGGAAAAGGAAGCCTTCAATGAACGAAAATACCTTAATACTGACCGAACATCGGCTGTTGCCACGTCTTTTCGATGCCGCGTTAACGCTGGTGGCGTGGGGAGGCTTTCTGTTTTTCCTGTATGCCCGGCTCTGGATGCAGCTAACCGAGGAGAGCGACCACAGCTGGGGCGTGATTATTGCGTCCTTTAATACGGTATTGCTCTACCTGCTGTTCGCCGCACTCAACGGCTGGCTGCTGATTTTGTGGTATCAGTACAATCGCCGCCGCGCCCACATCAGGCGGCGCCAGCCGGGTTATTTGCAGGAGGAGGAGCTGGCCCGCAGCTTTAATGTCTCACCGCAGATCATCTCAGAGATGAGCCAGTACAACCTGCTGACGGTCTATCATGACCAGATTGGCCGCATCATCGATCTGAAGATCAACGGGCAGGAAGAGGAAAAACAGTAACGAAAAGCCCCCGCAGGATATCCTGCGGGGGCTTTTTTATTGCGGGTAAGAACTACTTATCTTTAACCACGATCAGCGGCTCAATATCGCTCTCTTTCTTCACCACCAGCGAGTCATCGCCGCGCAGACAGGTCCCACCGTAGTTCCCGCCCACGGTAAAGGTACAGACCTGAATGTACTTGCCGTCGACGTTTGGCAGACACCACAGCTGCTGGTAGATATTCTTGCGGTCGACAAACTTGCCGCTGGATTTATCCAGAAGCTCGTCCTGGGCGCTGATCAGGTCGATATTGCTGCCGCAGCGTCCGGCAATCGGCTTAACGGCGTATCCGGTCTGCTTCAGCAGATCGTTGACCTCAAAATCGGTGTCGAGCAGGTAACGGTGATTCGGGAACAGTTGCCACAGCACCGGAAGAATCGCCTTGTTGCCTGGAATAACGGTCCACAGCGGTTCAAAGACCAGCACCTCCGGGCGCAGCAGAACGTCAATCAGGCGCACTTCGCCTTCAGGATGTCCGGTGCGGATCGGCACGGCGGCGTATTCGGTTTCGCTGACCTCGCGGATCTGCTCTATCGCCGTTTCCCACGCCCAGGTTTTCCACACGCAGTTGACGTGGCGATCCTCGTCGTCAATCAGCTGCCCGGCGGCATCCCAGCTGAGCGCCCCCAGCCCGTGGAGGATTTTGGTCTCAAACCCGGCCTGCATCAGCGAACGCTGAATAAAGAGCGCGTGATAGTCCTCTTCGACATCGTTGTCCTGCATGATGTGGACGAACGGCCGCGCGTGGCTGTGCTTCCAGGCGCCGGTCAGCTCTTCCAGCAGGCCTTCCGCCGGGTTATGCCCGTTGCCGCGATAGCCGTTTTTCACCCACTCTTCGAGAATCAGCCCGCCCTCGGTATGGCAGGAGGCGGAGTCGGCGTTGTACTCGTAGACCTTGATGCCGCGCTCATCCATGCAGAAATCCATACGACCGGTGATCATATGGTGACGACGCCACTGCCAGGAGAGGCGCAGGCGCGGCCAGAGGATTTTCGGGATGTCGAAAAGCGCCAGCAGGCTGTCGTCTTTCAGCACCTTGTCCGTGGCGTGCAGGTACATCAGATGCAGTTCGTTGGTGGCCTTGATCAGCTCCTGTTCGGCGCTTTCGGTAATGGTGAAGTACTGGCAGGGATCTTTGTTGATCACGTGGCCGTTGGCGCGGATATACGCCTGCTGCAGCGCGTCATTTTCGTTGAGCCACTTGCCGTCGAACTGACGTTTGTTTTTCAGCCGCGCGCCGCTGATTTTCAGCAGTTCACCGTCGATTTCCGGCTGGGGAATGCTGTGTTCCGTATCCTCGGTCTGGATCATCCAGCCGAGAATTTCCGTGTCGCTGAAGGTGTCGTGGAGGGTGTAACACCCGTTCTCCACGCTCAGGCGCAGCTCGCGCGTCCACTGCTGCCCGAGCGGCAGCGGGGAGTGAATCACGTTCTGCTCCGCAATACGCACCCTATCGTCCAGAAGCTGGGTGATCACCGCCACGTGGCCGGTCTCGTGAAACTCGCCGCCCTTTTGCCAGATCAGCAGCGCTCCGGCGCGCGGGGCGCGTTTTGAACCGTTGGCAAAGGCCTGAAGGGGCAGAATGTTATCGTTCACCACCTGACGCAAAAAGCGCAGAGAGAAGATCTCCCACGCCATACCGACGTCGGTAAACACAAAGCCATAGTTGAGGAACAGGAAACGGCGGGCAAACTCAACGCACTGCCACTTGTGGCCCATGTATTCGTTGCCGATGTAGCTGCGAAAATCCGCGTCTTCCGGGTATTTTCGCGGGTCCAGACTGCCGTAATTTGAAGAGTAAATCGCCACGCCACCGGGCGCATAGCCTAACAATGTCCCGAATGGCGCATCACTGCTTAACTTTCCTTTACGCATGTATCCAACCTAAAACAGGCAGGCGGCAATTTTTTATGGGTTGTCGTCGTCTGCACGTTGTAATTAACCTGACAGAGGGACATTTATCATACACCTGCGCGGCGCATTAACTACATGTTAAACAGCCAGCACGCCGCGAAATGCCCTGGCGCGATATCCTGCATCGCAGGCTCCTGCGTCTGGCAAACCGGCATGGCGTGCGGGCATCGGCTGCAAAACTTACAGCCCGGCAGCGCGGACGTAGGGCCGGGCATTTCACCGCGCAGGGTTGCGTCTTCAAGGTTGCGAATCCGCGGGTCGGGCTGGGGAACCGCCGCCAGCAGCGCGCGGGTATAAGGGTGCGCCGGACGCTGATACAGTTCATTCGCCGGGGCCACCTCCACCAGTTTACCGAGATACATCACCCCAATGCGGCTGGAGATATGGCGCACCATCGAGAGATCGTGGGCGATAAACAGATAGGTCAGCCCCAGCTCCTGCTGCAGGTCCTGCAGAATATTCACCACCTGCGCCTGCACCGAAACGTCCAGCGCCGAGAGCGGCTCATCGCACAGCACAAATTCGGGACGCACAGACAACGCGCGGGCAATACTGATGCGCTGACGCTGCCCGCCGCTGAACTCATGCGGGAACCGTTCAAGGTGCTCCTGCTTCAGCCCCACTTTGTAGAGCAGCGTTTCCGTCCGTTCCCGCTGTTCTTCACGGCTGTAGCCGTGGATCTGCATCGGCTCGGCCACCAGCTGTCGCACCGTCATGCCTGGGTTGAGCGAGGAGTAAGGATCCTGAAAAATCGCCTGCATCCGCTTGCGCAGCGGCTTGAGTTCTTTTTCGCGGGCGTGGGCAATCGCCTGCCCGGCGAAGTGGATCTCGCCCGCGGTAATATCGAAAAGGCGCAGGATGGCGCGTCCGAGCGTCGATTTCCCGCAGCCGGACTCTCCCACCAGGCCAAACGTCTCGCCGGGCTGGATATCAAAGCTCACGCCATCAACCGCCTTCACGGCCGCGCCTTTACGCAGCAGACCGCCGTTAAGCTGATAGTGCTTGCGCAGATCGCGCACGCTCACTAATGGTGCCTGTTGTTCACTCATGCATGAGTCTCCTTATCGGCCCATAGCCAGCAGGCGGCGCGATGGCCCTCTCCGGCGGTGTAAAATGCGGGCTGCCGTTCACACTGGGGCATGCGTTTTGGGCAGCGTTCGGCGAACGGGCAGCCCGGCGGCGGGTTAAGCAGGCCGGGCGGCGAACCTTCAATAGGCGATAGACGCTGATTGACCTCATCCGGGCGCGGCAGCGAGGCCAGCAGCCCCTGGGTGTAAGGATGCGCAGGGCGATAAAAAATGTCCTCTACGCTGCCCTCCTCCATCACCAGCCCGCCGTACATCACCACCACGCGGCTGCAGACCTGCGCCACCACGCCGAGATCGTGGGTGATCAGCAGAATCGCGGTTTGGGTCTGCTGCTGCAGGCTTTTCAGCAGTCGCAGGATCTGAGCCTGAATGGTGACGTCCAGCGCGGTGGTCGGCTCATCGGCGATAAGCAGCTTCGGGTTGCAGGAGAGCGCAATGGCGATCATCACCCGCTGGCGCATCCCGCCGCTGAACTCGTGAGGATACTGGTCGTATCGGCGTTCCGCCTCGGCAATCCCCACCTGTTCCAGCATGGCGATCGCCGCCGCTTTGGCCGCTTTTTTCGACAGCTTTTTATTTCGCACCAGGATCTCAGACATCTGCTTGCCGATAGTGAGCACCGGGTTCAGGGCGGTCATCGGATCCTGAAAAATCATCGCGATCTCGTTGCCGCGAATAGCGCGCATCTGCGCAGGGGTTTTCTGCGCCAGATCGTCATTCTGGAAGCGAATGCTGCCGCCGGTGATCCGTCCGTTGCTCCCCAGAAGCTGGATAATCGACTTACAGGTGACGCTTTTTCCGCAGCCCGACTCGCCAACAATGCCGACAAGTTCTCCCGGCTGCACCTGAAAGCTTACGCCGCGCACCGCGTGAACTTCGCCCTCGCGGGTGCGGAAGGTGGTTTGCAGGTTATCAAGCGCTAATAAGCTACTCATCGCGATTCGCTCCCGGCTCAAAGGCGGTACGGAAGACATCGCCGAGCACGTTAAAGCTGAACACCGTCAGCAGGATCAGGATACCGGGGAACATCGCCAACCACGACGCTTCGCCAATATAAGACTGGGCGTTGTTGAGCATGCTTCCCCACGACGCCGCCGGCGCCTGCACACCCAGCCCTAAGAAGCTGAGCGTCGACTCCATCAGAATGGCCGAGGCGATATTGAGCGTGGCGGCCACGATAATGGTCGGCAGCACGCCGGGAATAATGTGGCGCACGATAATACGCAGCGGGTTTTCCCCCGACGCGCGGGCATAAAGCACGTACTCGCGCTCTTTCACCGACAGGGTTTCTGCGCGCACCAGCCGCGACATGTTCATCCACGTCAGCAGGCTGATGATCAGAATGATGTTATCCACGCCCGGCTTGAGGTAAGCATTCACCACCAGCAGCAGGAAGAAGGCCGGAATGGCCATCAGGATATCCACGGCGCGCATCATCAGGTTATCCAGCCAGCCGCCAAAATAGCCGCTCACCGTGCCCACCACCGTGCCGATAAGCGTGGAAAAGAGCATGGCGAGAAAACCGACCATCAGGGAGATCTGGCCGCCATAAAGCGCGCGGGTGAAGTAGTCGCGTCCGTACTCGTCGGTGCCGAACCAGTGTGCGGCATCCGGCGGTAACGTGCGTGCGCCGAGCGCCATCCGATCCGGATCGTACGGACTTAACCCCGCACAGAGCGCGGCGACAATGAAAATAAAAAGCACAAACAGGGAGAACTGCGCCGGACGGTTGCGGCGCAGCTGGTGACGAACCTGCTGCCAGCGTCTGCTCATCCGGGTTACCTCAGCGTACGAATGCGTGGATCGGCGAAGCGATAAAGCAGATCGGCGATCAGGTTACCGACGATCAGCATCATCGACGAGAGCATGATGATCGCCATGATCAGCGGGTAGTCCAGCGAGGCGATCGACTGGATCCCGAGCAGCCCCATCCCCGGCCAGGAGAAGACGCTTTCCGTCACGTAGGCCCCCACAATCAGCTCACCGAACGACAGTCCGAACAGGGTGATCACCGGCAGCAGCACGTTTTTCAGCACGTGCCTAAACAGAATGCTGGAACGCGTGGCGCCGTAGGCAAGCTGGGTTTGCACGTAGTCGGCCGAGAGCTGCGAGATGGTGTTGGAGCGGATGTAGCGCACGTAGCTGGAGAGGTTGTAGAACGTGAGGGCAATACACGGCAGTACGCCGTGACGCAGCACGTCCAGCGCGTTATCTTCCATGCCGATGGTGCGCATTCCCATGCTGGGGAACCAGCTAAGCTGCACGGCAAAGACCGTAATGAGCAAGATGCCGAACCAGAAAATCGGCACCGAAATGCCGATATAGGCGAACAGGTTAAGCAGGTGATCCAGCCAGCGATGCTTGAATGCCCCCGCCAGCAGGCCCAGCGGGATCGCCAGCACGATCGCCAGCAGCAGCGACGCGCCCATCAGCCCCAGCGTGGCCGGAATGCGTTCGCCGATCATCTCCAGCACCGGGCGGTGGTAGATCAGCGAATAGCCGAGATCGCCCTGCAGGACATTTTTCAGCCACAGGACGTACTGCGTCACCAGCGGCTTATCCAGCCCCAGGCTCTGGCGAATACGTTCGATATCTTCCGGAGCCATACGCGGCGTAATGTACGCCGCCACCGGATCGCCGGGCGCGAGCTTGACCAGCAAAAACGCCACCAGCGAAATAAAGAACAGCATCGGCAGCAGCTGCAGCAGCCGACGCGTGAGAAGTGTGTTCACGACGTGCCCTTACCAAGGCCCCGACCCGACGGCCGGGGCAATCGCTTATTTCTGATAGATTTTTGACAGATCCTGGAACAGATAGACCGGTTTCGGCTCCGCTTCCTGGGTGCCGCCGAAACGCTTGTCTACCGCGACGGTCGCATTGGTATAGGCGATTGGGTAGTACGTCATGTCGTTCGCCACGGTCTGCTGAATTTGCTTGTAGATATCGGCACGTTTTGCGGCGTCGGTTTCCACGGCGCCTTTATCCCACAGGGCATCAAACTGCGGATTTTTGTAGTGCGCGTAGTTATAGGCTTCGTTGCTCATGAACAGCGATTTGTAGCCGTCCGGCTCTGAGCCCATGATGTAGCCGCCCAGGTTCAGCTCCCACGCGGTGTTGTTCATGTCGAGGCTGCGCTGGGACATGGCGTTGGAGTCCAGCGGCATCAGCTCCACGTTCACACCAATGCCCTTCAGCGCCTGCTGAATGTAGAGCGCCATGCTCTCCTGGGTTTTGTTGGTATTCACATACGCCAGGCGCAGCTTGAGGTTGTCCGGCGCGCCGGACGCTTTAAGCAGCTCTTTAGCTTTTTGCAGGTCGAATTTGTACTGCTCGACGTCATCCGTCTTGTAAAGCGTATCGGGCGTCAGGAAGGACGTCGCCGGTTTGGCGTAGTCCAGCGAGGTAAAGGCGGTCTGGGTCAGCTCGTCTTTGTTGATGGCGTAAGCAATGGCCTGACGCAATTCTTTGCTCTTCATTACCGGCACGTTCTGGTTGAACGTCATATAGGCCAGACGGCCTTCCGGATAGACCACGAAGTCAAACTTACCGGTATTTTTCAGGCGGTTTACGTCCTGCGGGTCAACCATCTTGAGGTTGATTTCACCGTTTTGCAGCGCCAGGTTGGCGGCGTTACTGTCTTTGGCGAAACGGTAGGTGACTGAATCAAGCTTCGCTTTGCCGTTCCAGTAATCGTCAAAACGGGTCAGGGCGTAATATTGTCCGGCGCGGTACTCTTTAAATTTGAACGGCCCGGAGCCGACCGGCGCATCGTTTTTGCTGCTCTTTTCCAGGTCGCCTTCGCCGGCGAACACGTGCTGCGGGATCGGGTAGATCTGTACCAGGGTGCCGGTAAAGGCCGCGCTAACCTGCGGTAAGGTGAACTTAACGGTGCGGTCGTCAACCTTGCTTACCTGTACCGGCTTATCGCCGTAGGTAAACATGCTGCGGAAGAAGCTGTGCTGTTTGGCATCGAGCAGCTTGTTGAACGTAAAGACCACGTCGTCCGCCGTCAGCGGCTGACCGTCCTGCCATTTCAGGTTCGGTTTTAACGTCAGGGTGTAGCTCAGGTTGTCGGCGGAGGGCGTGAGGCTTTCCGCCAGGCCCCACTCGATCTTGCCGTTATTAAAGCTGTACAGCGGGGCATACAACGCCTGCATGATGGTTAACGTTGTGCGGTCGCTGGCATAGAGTGGATTAACGGCTAACGGGTCGCCGGAGGTAATACCGATAATCAGCGAACCGCCCGCTTTTGGCGCGTCGCTTTTTGACGCCGCGGCCGTATTTGTCTCTTTATTTTTCGCATCATCACAGCCCGCCAGGCCTAACGCGAGCGAAACGACCACTGCCGATAACAGAAGCTTGCGCATCTCACTAACTCCTTGCCTAATAAAGTGTTTATAACTGCATCTTTTATTTATGTTGAAGCATCATATTCAGCTTTATCGTTTTACGCATTAATTATGAAAATGCGATTTTCGATTAAGCTTATGCCGGATTTGATATATATAAGCAGCAGAAGGAATAGCGGTTAATTGCTTGCGCTCACAACGTTAAACGGTTCACAAATCTCCTGCTACACTGCCTCAACACATCACTCAAAAGGCAGGCCAACATGTCAGACAACACGTATCAGCCACCCAAAGTGTGGGAATGGAAAAAGAACAACGGCGGCGCGTTCGCCAACATTAACCGTCCGATTTCCGGCGCAACGCATGAGAAAGATCTGCCCGTGGGCTCCCACCCGCTGCAGCTTTACTCTCTCGGGACACCGAACGGCCAGAAAGTGACGATCATGCTCGAAGAGCTGCTGGCGCTGGGCGTGACGGGCGCGGAGTACGACGCGTGGTTGATCCGCATCGGCGAGGGCGATCAGTTCTCCAGCGGCTTCGTTGAGGTGAACCCGAACTCGAAAATACCGGCGCTGCGTGACCACTCCACGAACCCGCCAACCCGCGTATTTGAATCCGGCAATATCCTGCTCTACCTGGCAGAGAAATTCGGCCACTTCCTGCCGAAAGATCCGGCGGGGCGCACCGAAACGCTGAACTGGCTGTTCTGGCTGCAGGGCGCGGCGCCGTTCCTCGGCGGCGGTTTTGGCCACTTCTACAACTACGCGCCGGTAAAAATTGAGTACGCAATTGACCGCTTTACCATGGAAGCCAAACGCCTGTTCGACGTGCTGGATAAACAGCTGGCGCGTGGTCGCTACGTGGCGGGTGAGGAGTACACCATCGCGGATATGGCAATCTGGCCATGGTTCGGCTGCGTGGCGCTGGGCAGCGTGTACAACGCCGCCGAGTTCCTGGATGCAGAGAAGTACACCAACGTCCAGCGCTGGGCGAAAGACGTGGCGAATCGCCATGCCGTTAAGCGCGGACGTATCGTTAACCGCACCAGCGGCGAGCTGAACGAGCAGCTCCACGAGCGCCATGCGGCGAGCGACTTCGAGACCAATACGGAAGATAAGCGTCAGGCGTAATGTTCCGCCGGGCGGATCCCCGCCCGGCAGCTGAGATCCTTGCCCAGGGCATGATTAGCTTAAAGGTTGAACCGGTATTGCTGGCACTATCTGGACGTTTTTCTCGCGTCAGAGAGTGAGAAATGACGTATCAACCGACAGCAGTCACAAAGGATCTGTTATGAAACTTATTAAAACAACGCTGGTTATCAGCGCCCTCATTTTCTCCACCTCGGGAATGGCCATCGACAAAACTGCAGCTGGCGCGGTAGCAGGCGCGGCGATTGGCGCGGCCACTGGCAAAGATCTGAAATCGACCGTTGGCGGCGCCGTTGTTGGCGCAGGCACGGGTGCTATGTTCAAAAACGGCGGCAAAGGTAAAGCCGCGCGTAAAGGCGGTGCGGTAGGTGCTGCCGTGGGCGCAGGTGCCGCGGCGGTGACCGGCAAGAGCGTGCTGAAAGGTGCAGCCGTTGGTGCGGGCACGGGTGCGCTGATTGGTGAGGCGACGCACTGATACATACAGCCGGGCAGCGCTGCGTTTGCCCGGTATTAATCACATCCCCGATGACGCTTTCCGCTTATTGTCCGTGTCTCATTCCTAATATTTTTCATTACCACATTAATACTTAATATCCCGCGCTTTTTGCCGTCCGGCCTGTTTCATCTGACGTTTATCCTGGCGGCAGTCGTGATTACTCTGGTTATTGTTCGCCACGCAGGTCTGCTTCACCTGCCGTGACGCGTCGCGGGTTTCCTGCCTGACATCACGCGCCACGCGCCGTTCCTGCGCCTGTTGGGTCGCATCGGCAAAAACCGAGAACATCATCAGAAAAATGAAAGAGAGAACAGGGATGAGAGATAACGATCTGTTCATAGCAACACCTCACAGAAGAGAGCCCAGAACGTCAGGGGGGTTAGCAAAAGAATAGCAGTTTCAACGCGAACTGAATGGGGAAGGCGTTAATAATACAAGGCCGCATCCGGCGGCCTTGAAACGTTGCGTTATGCCGTCAGGCGGAACTTTTGCACCGAGCGCTGAAGCTCTTCGGTCTGACGCTCCAGCGCCGCCGCCGCCGCGGAAACTTCTTCAACCAGCGAGGCGTTTTGCTGGGTAACGCCGTCCATCTGGGTAATGGCAATTCCGACCTGCGAAATGCCCTTACTCTGCTCCTCTGAGGCCGAGGCAATTTGCTTCATAATGGTCGTCACTTCCGTTACGTCCCGCAAAATCGCATCCATGGTGGTGCCGGTGTCGCTCACCAGCTGCGCCCCCTGCTCTACGCGGGAAACGGAGTCGGTAATCAGCCCTTCAATCTCTTTTGCCGCGTTGGCGCTGCGGCTTGCCAGGTTGCGAACTTCACCTGCCACTACCGCGAAACCACGCCCCTGTTCACCCGCGCGCGCCGCTTCAACCGCCGCATTGAGCGCCAGAATATTGGTCTGGAAGGCAATGCTGTTGATAACGTTAGTGATTTCAGCGATTTTCTTCGAGCTTTCCGAAATACCGCTCATGGTGGTCACCACCTCTTCCACCAGCGAGCCGCCGCGGCTGGCGGTAGTTGAGGCCACATCGGCCAGCTGGCTGGCCTGACGCGCGCTTTCCGCATTCAGTTTCACCGTGGCGGTCAGCTGTTCCATGCTGGCTGCCGTCTCTTCCAGCGCAGCCGCCTGCTCTTCGGTACGGGAAGAGAGATCGTTGTTACCGCTGGAGATTTCCGTCGCGCCGCGCCAGATATTTTCACTGCCGGAGCGGATCGTGCTGACCGCTTCGCGCAGGCTGTCCTGCATGGCGCTCAGCAGCGGCACCAGCTGGCCCACGCAGTTGCGGCCGAACGGCTCAATGGGCTGGCTGAGGTCGCCCTGGGCAATCTGGCGGAACTGCTGGCGAATGCGATCCAGCGGTTTGACCAGCATCGCCACCAGGTAACGGTCGGTGAAGAGCAGGATCAGCAGGCCGATAATCGTGGCAACGATAATCACCGTGCGGGTCATACTTGTCAGGCCGTCCACCACCACGCGGGTGCTGTCGAGCGACTTCGCGGCGGCATTGTTGAACTCCTCAGCGGCCGCACCAAACGCGCGGCTCAGCGGCGGCGTGACGTTGTTGGCCTGCTGGCGATACCCCTCCAGAGCCCCCTGCTTCGCCTGCTGCATTTGCGGCGTTACGCCCTGTTCAAGCAGCGCCTGCCAGGTGCCAATCACCCTGGAAGAGATCTGCTCATCCATCGGGCCTGGGGAGATCGCCTTCATCTCGGCCAGTTTCTTTCCCATGTTATCCAGCGCCTGTTGGGCAGAGGACAGATCCGGCGTGCCGCCTGCGGCTTTGACTTCCATTGCGCGGCTCAGACGGGTCACAAAGCGAAAATATTGATCGTTACCCTGGCTGAGTACCGTCATCTGTTTAACCAGCTGGCGATCGACTTCGTTGCCATCTGAAACGCGAGAAAGGGACCAGGTGCTGTACAAGCCAACACCCGCCCACATTAAACAAAAGATCCCGAGAATCGTCAGCATGACGAAGCGGATCGTGAAATTACGGAGCATATTCATAAGTCTTCCTTGCCGTGAGGGTGAGTTCGCCCAGAGGCGAGTACTACTCTCGTTATCGGCAGGAAAGAGGGAAATTATAACGTTTTGTGATCATTTTTAATTAGCGTGGCTTCACTGGTCACACAGCAGTTGTTAACCATCAGGCCCGAGCTTAGTGATGTAATTTGTGATGTGGTAAGTTCAGAATGAAAACGTTGTTTCGAAAATTTCATCAATAAGAAAGGAGACATCATGTCCTGGCACCCTTACCCCGGCCGCTATGAGAATATGCAATACCGTTATTGCGGCAAAAGTGGCCTGCGCCTGCCCGCGCTGTCGCTGGGACTGTGGCATAGCTTCGGCCACGTCCAGCCTCTTGATGCCCAACGCGCGCTGCTGCGAAAAGCCTTCGACCTCGGCATCACTCATTTCGATCTTGCCAATAACTACGGACCACCGCCGGGTAGCGCGGAAGAGAATTTCGGCCGCCTGCTGCGGGAAGATTTTGCCGCATACCGCGACGAACTGGTTATCTCCACCAAGGCGGGTTATGACATGTGGCCTGGGCCGTACGGTTCCGGCGGTTCACGCAAATATCTGCTCGCCAGCCTCGACCAGAGCCTGAAGCGTCTGGGCGTCGAGTACGTCGATATTTTCTACTCCCACCGCGTGGATGAAAACACCCCGATGGAAGAGACGGCATCCGCGCTGGCCCATGCCGTGCAGAGCGGAAAAGCGCTGTATGTGGGGATTTCCTCCTACTCGACAGATCGCACACAAAAAATGGCCGAGCTGCTGCGCGAGTGGAAGATCCCCCTGCTGATCCACCAGCCGTCCTATAACCTGCTTAACCGCTGGGTCGATAAGACCGGCTTGCTGGATGCACTGGAAGCAAACGGTACGGGCTGTATTGCCTTCACCCCGCTGGCGCAGGGGCTGCTGACCGGGAAATACCTGAACGGTATCCCTGAAGGATCACGCATGCAGCGCGAAGGAAATAAAGTGCGCGGCCTGACGCAAAAGATGCTCACCGACGCCAACCTGAGCAGCCTTCGCCTGCTGAATGAGATGGCGCAGGCGCGCGGACAAACCATGGCGCAGATGGCACTAAGCTGGCTGCTGAAAGATGCGCGCGTGACGTCCGTGCTGATTGGCGCAAGCCGCCCGGAACAGCTGGAAGAGAATGTACAGGCGCTGGAAAACCTGCGCTTTACGGAGGACGAACTCAAGCGGATTGACCAGCATGTTGCGGATGGGGAGTTGAATCTGTGGCAGGCGTCGTCTGATAAATAATGCCGCACCGAGCAGTCCCCTCTCCCCTTTGGGGAGAGGGTTAGGGTGAGGGGTAAGGCGTACTTTACTTCTTACTGATCTTATCCAGATACCCCATCACAAACGCAGACAGCACAAACGTCAGATGGATAATGACGTACCACATCAGTTTGTTATCCGGCACGTTCTTCGCGTCCATAAATACGCGTAGCAGGTGGATAGAAGAGATCGCCACAATCGACGCGGCCACTTTATTCTTCAGCGACGAGGCATCCATTTTGCCCAACCAGCTGAGCTTCTCTTTACGCTCGTCGATATCAAGCTGGGAGACGAAATTCTCGTAGCCGGAGAACATCACCATCACCAGCAGCCCACCCACCAGGGTCATATCCACCAGCGAGAGCAGAACCAGAATCAAATCCGCTTCGGCAATGGAAAAGATATTCGGCAGAACGTGCAGGATTTCCTGAAAGAACTTAATCGTCAGCGCGATAAGCGCCAGCGAAAGGCCAAAATAGACGGGGGCCAGTATCCAGCGAGAGGCGTACATGGCATTTTCAAAAAAGCGTTCCATAGAGTCCTGTTTGCAAAAGAAACCAGCGCCCAGTATATCTCAACGGCGCTGACTGTTTGCAATAACTCAACGGTACGTCACTCAGACGTTGTCTGGATTAACTTCCGGACGTGCGTACTCCGGCCAGACAAGCGCCACCAGTTCAGGATAGGCTTCCAGACTGAACTCGCGAAAACACTGCCGCAAATTCAATACGTCCAGATCGGAATAAGATACCTTTTCTCCGTTAAGACAGCGCTTTTTGATATTGTCATAATATTTATAGACTGCTGAATTCAGATCGCTACAGCGACGCTGCGCCTCAAACAGTCCGGGCGTGTCATTAATTTCCGACATTTTCATGCGCTTAATTGTCGCATGTAAAAAGTCGATATATTCGTGGTTCACCCGCCAGTACCAGACAGGCGTAACGGAGTTCATCAATACAGAGAAATGGTCTTCACCTTCCTCTTTTGTCATCAGTTCAGGTTGTGGGGGCTCACTGGCGTCTTTCGACACTTTCGTTTTATTGAACTCCTGCATCAATAAAAGCACACCAGCGGTCAATAATAGTAATGTGATGACCGTAAAAAAGATGCTGTTCATGGGTAGGCTCCATTTTTTTTGATTTTAAATTTGCCTCATGATATTGTCAACGAATCTCACGCCTTTACCAACCCCACCCTGTTGAAATTAAAGGAAATTAAAAATGCTGCCCGACTATCTCGTCCCGGCTAAGTACCACATTACGCCTGTGGAACAGCAACCGACGGAAGCAGAAAAAGAGGCCAGTTTCACTCAGGGGAAAAGAAAGCTCTCTGATTTCGAGCCCGATATATTAATTGGTGTTTCCCGAACTGGCAAATCGCGAAATATGTTGCTGGAAGAGCACGATCGTCATATAAAAGACCGCTTATTTCGCGCTATAAAAATTGAAGCCTTTGTCCACCTGCTGAATGACCTACAGGCCGAGGGGGAAATAGATGCCCAGAAACTAAGTCAAATAATAGCCGAGAAAACCGAAGAAATTAATGAAGCGGGCAATGAAATTTGGCTTAATTTAATTACGCGCGAAAAAAACAACCCAATTTTTTATAGCCTGGGGGAAGATTAACGTGAAAGAAGTTAAAAATAACGACGTTTATTTGACTTTAGATGATAAAAAAAGTGATGAATTTATCTTAAAGCAAAATCTCGACGCGCTACGAAACACAAAAAATGACGAGATGACGCGCATTACACAAGACCTGGTATCGATCCCGGCGACGCTGGTTCGGCTTAAATGGCAGAATCGCCGTGAAATTTATCCGCTGCAGGTCAAAGAAGAAATTTACGGTGCCGTGATGAATGCCATCATTGAACAGCGGCCAGAGCTTAAAGAGAAGCTTCTGGGGCGCCTCGAGGCCAATTATCAGTATCTGCTCGCCAGAGAAATCGCCACCCTGCGTCTGACGCGCAAGCTGTCAGACGGTGAGTACCGTACCTCAAACGTCACCTGCGTTGCGCTTGATGAGGACGCGTTGGCAACCCCTTCTGCCGCACCAACGAATAACAAAAGCGCATAAACCGACAGGCATAAAAAAAGCCGGCTTTCGCCAGCTTCTTTATCACTTCGAGGCCGCCTTTTCTTCGCCGACCAGTCCAATCTTCAGGTAACCCGCCTGATGCAGCGTGTCCATTACCTTCATCATGGTTTCATAATCAACGGTTTTATCCGCACGGAAGAAGACCGTAGTGTCTTTCTTTCCGCCCGTAAGCTGCTCCAGCGCCGGGATGACTGAGTCGGCCGTCACCGGGTCGTTCCCGAGGAACATGGATTTATCCGCTTTCACCGACAGGTAAATAGGCTTCTCCGGGCGCGGCTGGGGCTGGCTGGAAGATGCCGGCAGATTCACCTTCACATCCACCGTCGCCAGCGGTGCAGCTACCATGAAGATAATCAGCAGAACCAGCATGACGTCGATAAACGGCGTCACGTTGATTTCATGCATTTCGCCGTTATCGTCCAGATTTTCGTTTAGACGCATCGCCATACTATTAACCTGCGCGCAGTTTAGACGCAGCATGCACCGGCTTAACCGAGCTGGCATTCAGATCGAGATCGCGACTTTGCAGCAGCAGAACCTGCGCGGCAACGTCTCCGAGAGTCGCTTTATAGCTGCCAATCATACGCGCGAAGATATTGTAGATGACCACCGCCGGGATAGCGGCAACCAGACCGATTGCTGTCGCCAGCAGCGCTTCTGCGATACCCGGCGCCACGACCGCCAGGTTGGTAGTTTGGGTCTGCGCGATACCGATAAAGCTGTTCATGATGCCCCAGACCGTGCCGAAAAGACCGATGAACGGTGAGATCGCGCCGATGGTAGCCAGATAACCATTGCCGCGCCCCATGTGTCGGCCAACGGCCGCAACGCGACGCTCCAGGCGGAAACCGGTACGCTCTTTGATGCCTTCGTTATCTTCACTGCCAGCGGAGAGTTCCAGCTCGTTCTGCGCTTCATTCACGAGCAGGGTGGTCAGGCTTTTCGCGTGGAAAGATGATGTCATATCTGAAGCCTGATCCAGAGAGCGGGCTTCAGCCAGCTGCTGCTGTTCCCGCTTCAGGCGACGCTTCTGCGAAAGCAACTCGGTACTTTTGCTGAAGAAGATAGCCCAGGTGACAACGGACGCCAGAATCAGGCCGATCATCACAATCTTAACCACGATGTCAGCATGCTGATACATGCCCCAAACGGAGAGATCCGTCTGCATCAAATTATTACCCACTCTGTATCTCCAGGACGCAAATCACAAAATCTGAGCGTAATAATATCAAAACGTCGTCGAATTGATAGTAGTTCTCATTAGTATTTGCATGGTGCCGTAATTTTCGCTCACTTTCCTTGCGCTTACGCAGTAAAAATTTCTTATGCGGTTTTTTGCTAATATTTTCTGCTTATTCGATAAGCCTCGGGGTGCAGTTTTTTCCAATCGTGGTAGTCTGGACGTCCAGACGTATAAAAACAGGGTTAGCGAACATGACAAAGAAGCATCTTGATACCACGCTGGTACAGGCAGGACGCAGCAAAAAATATACTCAGGGATCGGTCAACAGTGTGATTCAACGAGCCTCCTCGCTGGTGTTTGACACCGTTGAGGAGAAAAAAATCGCCACGCGTAACCGCGCAAAAGGCGGGCTGTTTTATGGCCGTCGCGGCACGCTAACCCATTTTTCTCTACAGGAAGCGATGTGCGAGCTGGAAGGCGGCGCGGGCTGTGCGCTATTCCCGTGCGGGGCGGCGGCGGTCGCCAACACCATTCTGGCGTTTGTGGAACAGGGCGACCATATCCTGATGACCAACACCGCCTATGAACCCAGCCAGGACTTCTGCACCAAAATCCTCAGCAAGCTCGGGGTAACGACCGGCTGGTTCGACCCGCTGATTGGTGAAGGCATTGCCGAACTTATTCAGCCAAACACGCGCATTGTGTTCCTGGAATCTCCGGGGTCGCTCACCATGGAAGTTCACGACGTGCCGGCTATCGTGAAGGCCGTACGCAACAAAGCGCCAGAGGCGATCGTTATGATCGACAACACCTGGGCTGCAGGCGTGCTGTTCAAAGCGCTGGAATTCGACATTGATATTTCGATTCAGGCGGCAACGAAATACCTGATAGGCCACTCTGACGGTATGATTGGTACTGCGGTCTCCAACGCGCGCTGCTGGGATCAGCTGCGTGAAAATGCCTACCTGATGGGCCAGATGGTGGATGCCGACACGGCCTACATGACCAGCCGCGGTATCCGCACGCTGGGCGTTCGTCTGCGTCAGCACCATGAAAGCAGCCTGAAGGTCGCCGAATGGCTGGCGCAGCATCCGCTGGTTGAGCGCGTGAATCATCCCGCATTACCGGGTAGTAAAGGCCATGAGTTCTGGCAACGTGACTTTACGGGCAGCAGCGGGTTGTTCTCATTCGTACTGAAAAAGCGGCTGAATAACGACGAACTGGCGAGCTATCTGGATAATTTTACCCTTTTCAGCATGGCCTACTCCTGGGGCGGTTTTGAATCCCTGATCCTGGCTAACCAGCCGGAACAGATCGCGGCCCTTCGCCCCGGGGGTGAAGTAGACTTCAGCGGTACCCTGATACGACTGCATATCGGTTTAGAAAATGTTGACGATCTGATTGCCGATTTAGCAGCAGGGTTCGAGCGTATCGTGTAGAGTGCTGGCTGAAAATGTACTCTCTGGACGCTTTTGTGGACACGGCAATGAGAAAAGTCTGCATGAGTTGCGCCCGGGATCAAACCCGACGGGCGAATAAGGGAGTACAATAGCGCTATATCTGCTGTTCCACAGGAAAGTCCATGGCTGTTATTCAAGATATTATCGCGGCGCTCTGGCAACACGACTTTGCCGCGCTGGCGGATCCTCACGTCGTCGGTATCGTTTACCTCGTGATGTTCGCAACTCTGTTTCTGGAAAATGGATTACTGCCAGCCTCGTTTTTACCCGGTGATAGCCTGCTTTTACTTGCCGGGGCGTTAATCGGGAAAGGCGTCATGGACTTCACGCCAACGATGGTTATTCTCACCTCCGCAGCCAGCCTGGGCTGCTGGTTGAGCTATCTTCAGGGCCGCTGGCTCGGGAATACCCGCGTCGTAAAAGGCTGGCTGGCGCAGTTACCGCATAAATATCATCAGCGTGCGACCTGCATGTTCGATCGCCACGGCCTGCTGGCATTGCTGGCGGGGCGTTTCCTGGCGTTTGTTCGCACCCTTCTGCCGACGATGGCGGGCATTTCCGGTCTGTCGAACCGCCGCTTCCAGTTCTTCAACTGGCTGAGCGCCCTGCTGTGGGTGGGTGTAGTCACCACGCTTGGCTATGCGCTGAATATGATCCCTTTTGTGAAACACCACGAAGATCAGGTGATGACCTTCCTGATGGTGCTGCCGATGTTCCTGCTGGTGGCGGGTCTGGTGGGAACCATCGCGGTGGTGATTAAGAAGAAGTACTGCAGCGCATAATTCAACAAAGCCGGGTGGCGCTGTCGCTTACCCGGCCTGTGTTTCCCCTCAGGCTCCCTGCATCGTTCTGATACGTGACGCATCCTCTCCCGGCGTGACGCCGAAATAGCGCTTAAACTCCCGACTGAACTGCGACGCACTTTCATAGCCCACCCGCATCGCCGCCGCGCTGGCCTTCATGCCGTCGTGGATCATCAACATCCGCGCCTTATGCAGCCGGTAGGTTTTGAGGTACTGCAGCGGAGAGGTGCTGGTCACCGACTTAAAGTTATGGTGAAACGCCGAAACGCTCATATTGGCTTCCGCCGCCAGCTGGTCGACGCTGAGGTTTTCCGTGTACTGGCTTTCGATACGCTTGAGCACGCGGCTTATCAGGCTGAAGTGGGTCTGTCGGCTCACCAGAGCGAGTAACGCGCCGCCGCCCGGGCCCAGCAGCACGTGGTACAGAATTTCGCGGACGATCTGCTTGCCCAGAATACGCGCGTCCAGCGGCCTATCCATCACGTCCAGCAGACGCTCAATGGCGCAGAGGATCTCCTCCGACAGCGTCGCCGAATTAATCCCGCTCGAGGCCATCGAAGGCTGGAAGAGTTCATCTTCGCCAATCTCCATCAGCAGCTCCTGCAGCTGGAGGATGTCGACATTGACGCGGATCCCCGCCAGCGGAACGGCCTCCGTCGCGAAGGTTTCACATTCAAAGGGTAAAGGTACCGTCAGGAGAAGATATTCATTGGTGTCGTAGCGGAACACGCGCTCGTTGATATAGCCAATTTTATGGCCTGAAAAGAGAAAAACGATGCCCGGCTGGTACATGACCGGCGTGCGCGTCCCCGGCTGCGTGCCATAGAGCAGGCGAATATCCGGCAGCAGATCGCTGGCACGATTCTCATTATCTATCAATCTCTTAATCTGCACAGTGAGATGCTGGCAGATAGCCTCACGGTTCATCTTGCGTTACTCCGGGTACGGTTTTCGACGCTAACAGTGTGCGTCGTTTTCCGCGCTTTCTCCAGCGCTCTGTAGAAATGGGCAAGACATCGGCAGGAATGTGCATTGAGGGGATAGCCCCGGACGGCCACAATGTGCAGCATCAGGTCGCCCTCTGCGCACCACGGTTTTTCACCCACTAAAGGGAACGAGCAATGAACAACTTTAATCTTCACACCCCAACCCGCATTCTGTTTGGTAAAGACGCTATCGCTGACCTGCGCGCGCAGATCCCTGCTGACGCCCGCGTACTGATCACCTACGGTGGCGGCAGCGTGAAAAAAACCGGCGTACTGGATCAGGTTTATAGCGCGCTGGACGGTCTGGACGTGCGTGAGTTCGGCGGTATCGAACCAAACCCGTCTTACGAAACGCTGATGAACGCGGTGAAAATCGCCCGCGAAGAAAACGTCACCTTCCTGCTGGCCGTCGGCGGCGGCTCCGTACTGGACGGCACCAAATTCATCGCTGCGGCAGCGCACTACGCTGACGGCATCGATCCGTGGCACATTCTGGAAACCCGCGGCAGCGACATTAAAAGCGCCATCCCGATGGGCTCCGTGCTGACCCTGCCAGCCACCGGTTCTGAATCCAACAAGGGCGCGGTGATCTCCCGTAAAACCACCGGTGACAAGCAGGCCTTCATGAACGAACACGTTCAGCCTGTGTTCGCTATCCTGGACCCGGTTTACACCTACACCCTGCCTGCGCGTCAGGTGGCGAACGGCGTGGTCGATGCCTTTGTTCATACCGTTGAGCAGTACGTCACGTACCCGGTGAATGCCAAAATTCAGGATCGCTTCGCGGAAGGCATTCTTCTGACGCTGATTGAAGAAGGTCCGAAAGCGCTGAAAGAGCCTGAAAACTACGACGTTCGTGCCAACGTGATGTGGGCCGCCACACAGGCGCTGAATGGCCTGATCGGCGCTGGCGTGCCGCAGGACTGGGCGACCCACATGCTGGGCCACGAGCTGACGGCGATGCACGGTCTGGATCATGCTCAGACGCTGGCCGTTGTGCTGCCTGCGCTGTGGAATGAAAAACGTGATACCAAACGCGCCAAGCTGCTGCAGTACGCTGAGCGCGTGTGGAACATCACCGAGGGTTCTGACGACGCGCGCATTGATGCCGCCATCGAAGCGACCCGCAGCTTCTTTGAAGGTCTGGGCGTGCCAACGCGTCTGTCCGGCTACGGGCTGGACGGCAGCTCCATCCCTGCCCTGCTGGCGAAACTCGAAGAGCACGGCATGACCCATCTGGGCGAGCACGGCGACATCACCCTGGACGTCAGCCGTCGTATTTACGAGGCGGCACGCTAAGCGTTTTTGTCCCCCCGACTTTCGTTTTTTGACATTTCGTCCAGACTTAATGCACACCCCATCGCCGGAGTCTCCCTCCGGCGATGCGCACCTGAAGGAGGAAAAATGGCAAACCAAACCGTAATCAAGCTGCAGGACGGCAACGTGATGCCCCAGCTGGGGCTAGGTGTATGGAAAGCCGGTAACGACGAGGTCGTCTCCGCCATTCATAAAGCCCTGGAAGTCGGCTATCGGTCGATTGACACCGCCGCCGCGTACAAAAACGAGGACGGCGTGGGGACCGCACTGGCCAGCGCCGGTGTCCCCCGCGATGAGTTATTCATCACCACGAAACTGTGGAATGACGATCAAAAGCGTCCCCGCGAGGCCCTGCAGGAGAGCCTGGAGAAGCTCCAGCTCGACTTCGTCGATCTTTATCTGATGCACTGGCCGGTCCCGGCTATCGACCATTACGTTGATGCCTGGAAAGGAATGATTGAACTGCAGAAAGAGGGGCTGGTGAAAAGTATCGGCGTCTGCAACTTCCAGGTTCATCACCTGCAGCGGCTGATTGACGAGACGGGCGTCGCGCCTGTCATTAACCAG
Organism: Enterobacter sp. PI-10; assembly: GCF_027947695.1. Classification (NCBI taxonomy): domain Bacteria; kingdom Pseudomonadati; phylum Pseudomonadota; class Gammaproteobacteria; order Enterobacterales; family Enterobacteriaceae; genus Enterobacter; species Enterobacter sp. PI-10. The sequence goes on from NZ_JAJNOG010000009.1 coordinate 107,226, forward strand.
ATCGAACTGCACCCGCTGCTGCAGCAGCGTCAGCTTCACGCCTGGAACGCCACGCATAAAATCCAGACCGAGTCCTGGAGCCCGCTGGCACAGGGTGGCGAAGGCGTGTTCGATCAGAAAATTATTCGCGACCTGGCGGATAAATACGGCAAAACCCCGGCGCAGATCGTCATTCGCTGGCATCTGGACAACGGCCTGGTGGTGATCCCGAAATCGGTCACGCCATCGCGCATCGCCGAGAACTTCGACGTCTGGGATTTCCGTCTGGACAAAGATGAGCTGGGGGAAATTGCGAAGCTGGATAAGGGCAAGCGGCTTGGGCCGGACCCGGATCAGTTTGGCGGGTAATTGCGTAAAAAAGCCGGGTGGCGGCTTCGCCTTACCCGGCCTGCGTTTCTACATAAAAACCCCGGCTTGCCGGGGTTTTTTATTTACGCTTTGCGCTTCACGGGCTTCTTAACACTCGAATTACCATTCGAACGCTGATGCACAATCGGTGTGTGCTTGGTCAGCGCCGGGCGCGTATTGCGGTTCTGGCGACGCGCTTCGCGCATCTCATCCAGCGTCGGGGCCGGTACCAGGCAGTCGCGGCGGGAGCCGATCAGGTGTTTTTTACCCATCTCTTCCAGCGCCTGGCGGATCAGCGGCCAGTTTTTCGGATCGTGGTAACGCAGCAGCGCCTTGTGCAGACGACGCTGTTTGTCCCCTTTAGGCACCACCACCTCTTCACTCTTGTAGCCAATCTTACTCAGCGGGTTCTTGCCGGTGTAATACATGGTCGTCGAGTTGGCGAGCGGTGACGGATAGAAGTTCTGCACCTGATCCAGGCGGAAGCGGCGCTGCTTCAGCCACAGCGCCAGGTTCACCATGTCCTCATCACGCGTGCCCGGGTGCGCAGAGATGAAGTACGGGATCAGATACTGCTCTTTGCCCGCCTGCTTCGAGTAGGTGTCGAACAGCTCTTTAAAGCGATCGTAGCTGCCCATGCCCGGCTTCATCATCTTCGACAGCGGACCTTCTTCGGTATGCTCCGGCGCAATCTTCAGATAGCCGCCGACGTGGTGCGTCGCCAGCTCTTTGATGTAGCGCGGATCTTCCACGGCGATGTCGTAACGTACCCCGGACGCGATCAGGATCTTTTTGATGCCCTTCAGGTCGCGCGCGCGGCGGTAGAGGTTGATCGTCGGCTCATGGTTAGTGTCCATGTGCTCGCAAATGCTTGGATAGACGCAGGAGAGGCGACGACAGGTTTGCTCTGCGCGCGGCGACTTGCAGCGCAGCATGTACATGTTCGCGGTTGGACCGCCGAGGTCGGAAATCACGCCGGTAAATCCAGGTACCGAGTCGCGAATCGCTTCGATCTCATTGATGATCGAATCTTCAGAGCGGCTCTGAATAATGCGCCCTTCGTGCTCGGTAATAGAGCAGAAGGAACAGCCGCCGAAGCAGCCGCGCATGATGTTGATCGAGAAGCGGATCATCTCATACGCCGGGATACGGGCGTTGCCGTACGCAGGGTGCGGCACGCGCTTGTACGGCAGCGCAAAGACGCTGTCCATCTCTTCGGTGGAAAGCGGGATCGCCGGCGGGTTGATCCAGATAAAGCGCTCGCCGTGCTTCTGCATCAACGCGCGGGCGCAGCCAGGGTTGGTTTCATGGTGCAGAATACGGGACGCGTGCGCGTAGAGCACCTTGTCGGCTTTCACCTTCTCATAGGAGGGCAGCAGCACGTAGGTCTTTTCCCACGGCTTCGGGCGCGGAGGCTGCACGACGATAGCCTTCGCTTCCGCTTTCTTTGGCTCTACCGGTTTGTTATCCGCACACGGCAGATCGTCGCCGTACGGATGTGGGATCGGGTCGATTTTGCCCGGCATATCAATGATGCGGGAATCCACGCCGCGCCAGCCCGGCAGCGCCTCTTTCACCATGATGGCGGTATTGCGCACGTCGCGGATGCTGCTCACCGGCTCGCCCTGCGACAGACGGTGCGCCACTTCCACCAGCGGACGCTCGCCGTTTCCGTAAATCAGCATGTCGGCTTTGGAATCCACCAGCACCGAGCGGCGCACGGTATCAGACCAGTAATCGTAGTGCGCGGTACGGCGCAGGCTCGCCTCGATGCCGCCCAGGATCACCGGCACGTCTTTCCAGGCTTCTTTGCAGCGCTGGGTATAGACGAGGGTTGCGCGGTCAGGGCGTTTACCCGCCACGTTATCCGGCGTGTAGGCGTCGTCATGACGCAGCTTACGGTCGGCGGTATAGCGGTTGATCATCGAGTCCATGTTGCCTGCAGTCACGCCGAAGAACAGGTTCGGTTTACCCAGACGCATAAAGTCGTCTTTGCTGTTCCAGTCAGGCTGGGAGATGATCCCCACGCGGAAGCCCTGCGCCTCAAGCATACGGCCACAGATGGCCATGCCGAAGCTCGGATGGTCAACATAGGCATCGCCCGTGACCAGAATGATGTCGCAGCTGTCCCAGCCCAGTTGGTCCATCTCTTCCCGGGACATCGGCAGGAATGGCGCCGGTCCAAAGCAGGCCGCCCAGTACTGGGGCCAGGAGAAGAGGTCACGATCCGGCTGGATCAGGGAAATTGCGCTCATAATGCTTCCGAAGAAAAAATAAACAAAAGGAGCGGGATTATACGCTGTTCATCCGCCGGATTTGAAGAAAAGGATGCAGGAAGCAGGCAGATATTCACGGAACTCGTTAAAATACAGCGCCCTGATAATTTTGGATCATAATATTCACTATATTTTCCGGTGATTTGTCCCGGAATGCGTGTTTGTGCGGAGCTCAGTTGTGAAGCCCAACGATTCGTTACATGTCTCCCAACTGCGGGTTGTCCTTCACCTCTGCGGTTTTCTGGTTCTGCTGTACAGCCTTTCTATGCTGCCGCCGATGGTTATCGCCCTGCTGAATAAAGAGCGGACCTACTTTGCCTTTCTGACCACCTTTTTAACCTTTTTTACTCTCGGAGGGCTAACCTGGCGGGCAACCCGTCACGCGGGCATACAGCTGCGCACCCGCGACGGTTTCGTGATCATCGTGCTGTTCTGGCTGCTGTTTTCATTGATTAGCGCCATGCCGCTCTGGATGGATGACGGGCTACAGCTCTCTTTTGCCGACTCGCTCTTTGAAGGGATTTCCGGGATCACCACCACCGGGGCAACGGTGATCGGGGACGTCAGCGCCCTGCCTAAATCGTACCTTTACTACCGCGCTCAGCTGAATTTCATTGGCGGGTTAGGCGTCATCGTGCTGGCCGTCGCGGTCCTGCCGCTGCTGGGCATCGGTGGCATGAAGCTCTATCAGTCAGAGATGCCGGGACCGTTCAAGGAGGAGCGCCTGACGCCCCGCCTTGCCGATACCGCGCGCACGCTGTGGGTAACCTACTTCGCGCTGGGTGTGGCCTGCACCCTGGCCTACTGGCTGGCGGGAATGTCCTTTTTTGACGCCCTCTGTCACGGGCTGTCGACCGTGTCACTGGGCGGGTTCTCCACCCGCAGCGAGAGCATTGGGTTTTATGACAGCCACGCGATTGAGCTGGTCGCCGGGGCGTTTTCACTGCTCTCCGCGTTTAACTTCACCCTCTGGTACGTCGCCATTGTCAGACGCACCCTGAAACCGATTCGCCGCAGCCCGGAGGTTAAATTCTTTCTGAGCGCCGCCGCGGTGATTATCGTCATCACCGCCTGGCAGGTCTGGCATGCCGGGATGTACAACGCCACTGATAGCCTGGTGCATGCCTTCTTCCTTGCCAGTTCGATGATGACCGATAACGGCCTTTCGACAGCCGACTATGCCCAGTGGCCAGCACATACCATCTTCCTGCTGTTGAGCGCCAGCTTTTTTGGCGGCTGCGTAGGCTCGACCTGCGGCGGGATCAAAGCGCTGCGTTTTCTCATTATGTTCAAGCAGAGTATTCAGGAGATGAACCAGCTGGCGCATCCGAGAGCGCTGCTGAGCATTAAGGTGGGCAAAAGCGTGGTGAATGAACGCGTCCTGCGCTCGGTCTGGAGCTTCTTTTTTCTCTACGTGATGATTACGGGCTTTTTTGTCTGGTCGCTCAATCTGATGGGCTACGACCTGTTTACGTCATTCGCAACGGTTGCCGCCTGCATCAACAACATGGGGCTGGGATTTGGCGAGACGGCGTCGACGTTCGGCACGTTAACAGAAGGGGCAAAACTGCTGATGTGCGCGGCGATGATCTTAGGGCGTCTGGAAATTTATCCGGTGCTGATACTGTTCTCGCGCTTTTTCTGGCGGGCATAAAACATTCCCGGCGAACCGGGAATGTCAGAATTATGGGGCAGGATTGATCAGCATCTGCCCTACGGAGCCCCTGTCCATCATCTCCAGCGTCTGGCTGTGGAACAGGAACGGGAAATGCGGCCACGAAGGCTGACCGTAGTAGACAAGCAGCTCAACCTGGCCGTCCACCCAGACGGTATCTTTCCAGCCGCGGTCTTCCGGGAACGGCATGGCACCGTTGACGTTGCGGATCAGGAATGCCACCCCTTCAATATGGAACGACTGCGGCATATCTGAACGCACCGTCCAGCGCTCCCAGGTACCCTGCTGCGCGGTAATGTCGATGCGGTTGACGTCCCACAGCGCGCCGTTGATGCCCGGGTCGTCGCCGAGGCTGATATCACGGCTGCGCACCGGCGAGCCGCTCATGATCTCCTGCGGCAGCAGGCGCATGGGCAGGCTATCGGTCACCAGCGGCAGCAGACCGGTTGGACGCAGGGTCAGCACCAGGGTCGAGACCAGAATGCTCGACGGTTCAAAGAACCCGCGAATACGGTCGACAATGCTGGCCGCTTCACCGCAGGTGACAGACACTTCATCCCCATTGGTCATATCAATGAGAACTTCGCGACGTTCGCCCGGCGAGAGCGCAAGCTGTTTGACGGACACCGGCGCCGGTAAAAAGCCCTGATCGCCGGAGATCACGTGCAGCGGACGACCATCGCTCATTTGCAGCTGATAGCGGCGCGAGTTAGACGCGTTGAGCAGGCGCAGGCGCACCCAGCCGCGAGAAACTTCGACATACGGGCTTTGCGCGCCGTTGACCAGCAGCGTATCACCGACGAAGCCACCGCTGCCCGGCTCGCTGTATTCAGGCGTGCCGAAGTTATCCAGACGTTTGTCCTGGATGATAATCGGGAAGTCATCCACGCCGTAGTGATTCGGGATCGGCAGAGATTTGCTGACTTCATCTTCCACAAGCCACATGCCGGCCAGGCCGTTATAGACCTGCTGCGCCGTGCGGTTAGGGGTGTTGGCGTGATACCACAGGGTTGCCGCGCTCTGGCGAATCGGCAGAACGGGCGCCCAGTCGGCGCTGGGTGACATCATTCGCGCCGCGCCGCCAATCAGCGGGCCAGGTACCTGCAGGCCGCTGATGGTCATAGCGACATTTTCAGGGGTGCGGTTACTGTAGATGAGCTTTACGTCATCGCCATTCCACACGCGTATGGTCGGCCCGAGGTAACGTCCGTTAATGCCCCAGACGGGCGCACGCGTCCCCTGGGTAAAGGACCAGTGGCTACGCTGCAGCGTCAGGAAAAGCGGCTGACCGCGACGGGATTCAATTAATGGCGGTATAGGCAGCGGCTGTTGCTGCCCGGCGGCGCTGGCTGTCAGCGGCATCGCACCCGCACAAAGGGCGATCCCCGAAGCCTGAATAAACTGACGCCGACTGAGTGACATATAAGCTCCATCTGAAACGACTAACAACGCGGGAATTCGTTTTCCCTTCAACGCCGGGTTAAATCTTACCGGCGGCTTCTCTCTCTGCGACTTCTTTGTCGAGCTGCGCAATATGCTGAGCCATTAGCTCACGGCAGTGTGCTGCCAATTCGCGCACCTGATCTTTACCGTATTTGCTGGTATCGACAGGTGGCAGCATTTCGACAATCACCAGCCCATTATTCAGGCGGTTAAGATTAATCTTATTCGAAGTATTGGAAACGCACACGGGAATAATTGGAACACCTGCCGCAATTGCAGCATGAAACGCACCGGTTTTAAACGGCAGCAGGCCGCGACCGCGGCTGCGCGTTCCTTCCGGGAACATCCAGATTGAGATTTTGCGCTTTTTAAAATGATTCACCACTTCCGCAATGGTGCTGTGCGCTTTTGCACGGTTATTCCGGTCAATCAGCAGGTTACCGGTAAGCCAGTACAGCTGACCAAAAAACGGGATCCACAGCAGGCTTTTTTTGCCCACCGTCACGGTCGGTGGAAGCACGATATTAGAGGCCGTCACCATATCGTAGTTGTTCTGATGGTTGGCAATATAGATGGCGTTACCGAAATTCTCCGCCCCTTCCGGCAGACGTTTTTCAACCTTCAGGCCAAACAGCGGAGCAAGGCGCCCAAACATATGGCCAAAGGTGGCGACATGCTTCGGATTACGCGGGCTGAACAGGCAATAAATAGAGCCGAAAATACAGACCAGAATACAGTAGATGACGGTAAGAATAAGACGAACAATATATAGCATAGCGACCTCTGAAGCCCCAACAGCTGACAATTATACTTCACCTGTGGCCAGGTAAGGACTTTATTACGAGCGCGTATTGTTAATCGCAACGCACGAATTAACAACGATTTTACGGGAAATTTTATTGAAATTCCCCCTCCGGACAGAGGGGGATATCACGACATTACTCTTCGCTGTCGCCCGCAGCGCTGCGTGCAGGAGAGTCAATCTCCACGCGATCGATACGCTGCAGACCGCGCATCAGCGAGCCGCGGCGACCGCGCTCACCCACCACCTTCTGCAGCTCTTCCGGACGAAGCTTGATTTTGCGCTTGCCGACGTGAATGGTCAGCGTGCTCTGCGGCGGCAGAAGGAAGAGGTGCGCCAGGCCATCTTCGCCTTTCGCGGCCTCCGCCGACGGGATGTTGATGATCTTGTTGCCCTTGCCTTTTGACAGCTCCGGCAGATCGCTGACCGGGAACATCAGCATACGTCCGGCGGTAGTGATCGCCAGCAGCATGTCGCTTTCGTTCTCAATCACCAGCGGTGCCATCACGTGAGCGTTGTCCGGCAGGCTAATCAGCGCCTTACCGGCACGGTTGCGGGAAACCAGATCGTTGAAGGTACAGATAAAGCCGTAGCCCGCATCGGACGCCAGCAGCAGCTTCTGGTCATCGGCTTCCATCAGCATATGGTCAACCGTCGCGCCCGGCGGCAGCGTCAGCTTGCCGGTTAGCGGCTCGCCCTGCCCGCGCGCGGAAGGCAGCGTGATCGGGTCAATGGCGTAGCTGCGACCGGTGGAGTCGATAAACGCCACCGGCTGGTTGCTCTTGCCTTTGACCGCCGCTTTGAAGCTGTCGCCCGCTTTATAGCTGAGCCCCGGCGCGTCGATATCGTGGCCTTTGGCGCTGCGTACCCAGCCGCTCTGCGACAGGACAATGGTCACAGGCTCGGACGGCTGCATGTCGTGCTCGTTCATCGCCTTCGCTTCTTCGCGCTCGTGCAGCGGAGAACGACGGTCGTCACCGAAGGCATCGGCATCGGCCTGCAGCTCTTTTTTCAGCAGGTTATTCATCTTGCGTTCGGACGCGAGGATCGCCTGCAGCTGATCGCGCTCTTTTTCAAGCTCGTTCTGCTCGCCGCGGATCTTCATCTCTTCCAGTTTGGCGAGATGGCGCAGCTTCAGCTCGAGGATCGCTTCGGCCTGGGTTTCGCTGATGCCAAAGCGCGACATCAGGGCGGGCTTCGGCTCGTCCTCGGTGCGGATGATCTCAATTACCTCGTCGATATTGAGGAACGCCACCAGCAAACCTTCAAGGATATGCAGGCGCTTAAGCACTTTCTCGAGACGATGGTTCAGACGACGGCGTACCGTATCGCGGCGGAACGTCAGCCATTCGGTGAGGATCTCCAGCAGGTTTTTCACCGCCGGGCGTCCGTCGAGGCCGATCATGTTCAGGTTGATGCGGTAGCTTTTTTCCAGATCGGTGGTGGCAAACAGGTGGTTCATCACCTGCTCCATGTCCACGCGGTTGGAGCGCGGCACGATCACCAGACGGGTCGGGTTCTCGTGGTCCGATTCATCGCGCAGGTCGTCGACCATCGGCAGCTTTTTATTGCGCATCTGGGAGGCGATCTGCTCCAGCACTTTGGCGCCGGAAACCTGATGCGGCAGCGCGGTGATCACCACGGCGCCGTCCTCTTTATTCCACACCGCGCGCATGCGCACGGAGCCGCGCCCGTTCTGGTAGATTTTGCGAATTTCCGCGCGAGAGGTGATGATCTCAGCTTCGGTTGGGAAATCTGGCCCCTGCACGATATCCAGCAGATCGTCGAGCGAGGCTTTAGGCTGCTCGATCAGGGTAATGGCGGCTTTCGCCACTTCACGCAGGTTGTGCGGCGGAATGTCCGTCGCCATACCGACCGCAATACCGGTGGTACCGTTCAGCAGGATGTTCGGCAGACGCGCAGGCAGCATCTTAGGCTCCTGCATCGTACCGTCGAAATTTGGCACCCAGTCGACGGTTCCCTGACCCAGCTCGCCCAGCAACACTTCGGCATATTTAGAGAGACGGGATTCGGTATAACGCATTGCCGCGAAGGATTTCGGATCGTCCGGCGCCCCCCAGTTCCCCTGACCATCCACCAGCGGGTAGCGGTAAGAGAACGGCTGAGCCATCAGCACCATCGCTTCATAGCAGGCGCTGTCGCCGTGCGGATGGTATTTACCCAGCACGTCACCGACGGTACGGGCGGATTTCTTGAACTTGGCGGTGGCGTTCAGCCCCAGTTCGGACATCGCATACACGATGCGGCGCTGAACGGGCTTCAGGCCATCCCCGATAAACGGCAACGCCCTGTCCATGATGACGTACATGGAATAGTTCAGGTAGGCGTTTTCCGTGAATTCATGTAGCGCGAGGCGCTCTGCCATATCGCTCATTACGTGTGATTCCTCAACTCAGAAACCGAAGGGTTTCAGGCAATATTGCCGCAGATACTACCCTATCTGACGAGTTGAGTCACAAAGAAAAAGGGCCGCTTATACGGCCCTTTCCGGGTTATTTGTTCAGCTTAATGACCTGCTTCACGTCGATTTCAAAATCGTTCCACTCTTTATCGACCTTGCCCTGGATTTCCACTTTATCCTGAGGGGTGACGGTCACGCCGTTCCAGCGCTTGTGGTCAATCTCCACATTGACCGTGCCGGTCTCATCACGGAAGGTGTACCGGTCATCGGACAGGCGCTGGGTAATGTTCCCGCGCAGCTTCACCCAGCTGTCGTCCTTCATCTCTTTCACCTTCACCGCGGTGGTGAGGTTAGCGTCGTTATCAACAAAACCTCCCGTCTGCGTCTGGGTCTGGGTTTGCGTGGCCGACGGGCCGTTAAATCCGCCCTGCGCGGCAAAAACGGGGGCAGTGGTCATCATCATGATGGCGGCAATGGCAGCGAATTTTTTCATATTAACTCTCCCTTTAATCTGGTTTCGCAGTCCATTAAACAGGGTAATCCTTAACAACTTCTTAAGGGAAAAATTTATTTATTATTGCTGTACAGCAGGCGCTTACAGAGGGTTTACTGACGGCATCAAGGAGGGAACATGCGCATTTTACTGGTAGAAGACGACACGTTAATCGGCGACGGTATCAGGGCGGGTTTAAGCAAAATGGGCTTTAGCGTGGACTGGTTTACCGACGGTAAAACCGGTCAGGCCGCGCTTGCTTCTGCGCCCTATGATGCCGTGGTGCTGGACCTGACGCTGCCGGAAATCGACGGTCTGGACATCTTGCGCGCGTGGCGCGAAAGCGGGCGCAGCGAGCCGGTATTGATCCTGACCGCGCGGGATGCGCTCAACCAGCGCGTGGAAGGGCTACGTCTTGGCGCGGATGATTATCTCTGCAAGCCGTTCGCGCTGATTGAAGTGGGCGCCCGCCTCGAGGCGCTGGTCCGCCGCAGTCACGGCCAGACGCATAGCGAGCTACGCCACGGCAAGGTCACGCTCGATCCGACCCGTCTCGTCGCCACGCTGGACGGTGAACCGCTGACGCTGAAGCCGAAAGAGTTTGCGCTGCTGGAACTGCTGATGCGCAATGCAGGCCGCGTGCTCCCTCGCAAGACGATTGAGGAAAAACTGTATACCTGGGATGACGACGTCTCCAGCAACGCGGTAGAAGTCCACGTTCATCACCTGCGCCGCAAGCTTGGCAGCGAGTTTATCCGCACCGTGCACGGCATCGGCTATACCCTGGGTGACGCATGAAGCTGACGCAACGCCTGAGCCTGAAGCTGCGCCTGACGCTCCTCTTTTTAGCGCTCTCCCTGACGGCATGGTTTGCCGCCAGCCTGGTGGCCTGGCAGCAGACCACCCACAAGCTGGATAAGCTCTTCGACACGCAGCAGATGCTGTTTGCCAAACGGCTGCTGACGATGGATCTTGACGAGATCCGCGCCCCCGAACGGATGCTCGAGATCCCGAAAAAAGTGAAGCATGGCCGTCTCGATGACGACGCGCTGGCTTTCGCCATTTACGCCGTTGACGGCAAAATGCTGCTGAACGATGGCGAGAACGGGCGCGATATTCCGTACCACTATCGCCGCGACGGGTTTGCTAACGGGCAGCTCCAGGACGACAACGACGAATGGCGTTTCCTGTGGCTGACCTCACCCGACGGGAAGTACCGCGTGGTGGTCGGCCAGGAGTGGGAGTACCGCCAGGAGATGGCGCTGGACGTGGTCAGCTCGCAGCTCACGCCCTGGCTGGTGGCGCTGCCCGTGATGCTGCTGTTGCTGGTTCTGCTCCTGAGCCGGGAGCTAAAGCCGCTGAAAAAGCTGGCGCAGACCCTGCGCTCCCGCTCGCCGGATGCGACCGATAAACTGCCGACGGAGGGCGTCCCTACGGAAGTGCGCCCCCTGCTTGATTCGCTGAATCATCTCTTCGCGCGTACCCAGGAGATGATGACCCGCGAGCGCCGCTTTACGTCCGACGCCGCCCACGAGCTGCGCAGCCCGCTGGCGGCCCTGAAGGTGCAAACTGACGTGGCGCAGCTCTCGCAGGACGATCCGCAGGCGAGGGAAAAAGCGCTGGCGCAGCTGCATGCGGGCATCGACCGCGCTTCCCGGCTGGTGGACCAGCTCCTCACGCTGTCGCGTCTGGACTCGCTGGATAATCTTGACGACGTCGAACCGATAACGCTTGCCGATTTACTTCAGTCGGCGGTGCTGGATATCTGGCATCCGGCGCTGCAGGCAGGGATTGATATTCGCCTCAACAACCACGCCCCGCAGATCAAACGTCAGGGACAGCCCCTGCTGCTAAGCCTGCTGGTGCGCAACCTGCTGGACAACGCCATCCGCTACAGCCCGCGCGGCAGCGTGGTGGACGTCACCCTGGACGCGCGTAGTTTTACCGTGCGCGACAACGGCCCAGGCATTTCACCTGACGCGCTGGCGCGCATCGGCGAGCGCTTTTATCGTCCGCCGGGTCAGGATGCCACGGGCAGCGGGCTGGGGTTATCCATCGTAAAACGCATCGCCGCGCTGCACGGGATGCGCGTCTCGCTGAGCAATGCGCCTGAAGGCGGTTTTGAAGTAAAGGTCAGCTGGTAGAGATTATTGCGTTTAATGCAAAAGACTTTGCACATTTTGCTCATTTTTCCGCTCCGTCCTCGCGCGTAGAATACTCGCCATACTCTCATCGTCGAGGACAAATAATGAGCAACATCCTGATTATCAACGGTGCAAAAGAATTTGCGCACTCTAAAGGCCAGCTGAATGACACCCTGACCGAGGTCGCGGACGGTTTCCTGCGCGACGCCGGGCATGATGTTAAGGTCGTACGCGCGGACAGCAATTATGACGTGAAGGCCGAAGTACAGAACTTCCTGTGGGCTGACGTGGTGATCTGGCAGATGCCAGGCTGGTGGATGGGCGCGCCGTGGACCGTAAAAAAATACATGGACGACGTGTTCACCGAAGGTCATGGCTCACTGTATGCCAGCGATGGCCGCACCCGCTCTGACGCGTCCAAAAAATACGGGTCAGGCGGTCTGATTCAGGGCAAAAAATATATGCTCTCTCTGACCTGGAACGCCCCGCTGGAAGCCTTCACCGAGAAAGATCAGTTCTTCGAAGGCGTGGGCGTTGACGGCGCGTACCTGCCGTTCCACAAGGCTAACCAGTTCCTGGGCATGGATCCTCTGCCGACGTTTATCGTCAACGACGTGATTAAAATGCCTGATGTCCCGAGCTATATCGCAGAATATCGCAAGCATCTCGCGGAAATTTTTGCTTAACTGGTAGCCTGGAATTAAAGGAGTAGTAAACATGCTTACCGTTATTGCAGAAATCCGTACTCGTCCAGGTCAACATCACCGTCAGGCGGTGCTGGATCAGTTCGCGAAAATTATCCCGACCGTACTGAAAGAAGAAGGCTGCCACGGCTACGCGCCGATGGTGGATGCCGCCACTGACGCCAGCTTCCAGGCGACCGCGCCGGACTCGATCATCATGGTTGAGCAGTGGGAAACCGTCGCGCACCTCGAAGCACACCTGCAGACCGCGCACATGAAAGCGTGGAGTGACGCGGTGAAGGGTGACGTGCTGGAAACCCACATCCGCATTCTGGAGCAAGGGGTTTAAGTTTTCCCTCACCCCCAGCCCTCTCCTGAAGGGAGAGGGAGAACAGATCCAGGCCCGGTGAGCGTCAGCGCAACCGGGCTTTGTTGTTTTTAGCTGCTTTTCTTCCCCGGTTTTAACCCGCGATGTAGCTCGTTGATGCGCTTCATCGACTTGATAGTGCGCTGCGGCTCGGTGGAGGCGACGGATAAAATGATCATCTCCAGACACAGCAGCACCGTGCCGTGGAGCGGGATTTTGCCCTTTTCGCCGCCGCGCGGAACGTGGATCACCACGCTGGCCTCCTTGCTGAAACGCGAATCAAGGGCATTGGTCAGCAGGATGGTGGGAATGCCCAGACGTTTTGCTTCACGCAGGGTGGTTTGTCCCTCCCGGTGCGCGGACTTCTGCGCCATCATCACCAGCACGTCGCCGCGCTGAAGCGCAATCAGCTGTTCCGCAAGCCCTATTCCGGTACGGTTAAGCGGCGTGGCGGGTAACCCCATACGGCTGAACAGCCTGGCGGTATACTCGGCCAGAATGCCGGAGGCGCCAATGCCAAATATGGCGACCTGCCTCGCCTGCGCCAGCAGAGAGACCGCCTGGGCCATCGCGTAGCGGTTGTGGGGCTCGGACAACACCTCACAGGTGTGTTGATGCCCCTCCAGCACAAAATCAATGCTCGCGTTGACGTCGCTGGCAAGCGTGTTCACCGTAGTGGACATCTTTTCGCTGGAGGTGACCACCGGACCAAACCACTGCTCAAGCGTTTGCTTGAGATCGCGCAGCCCGGCGAAACCCAGCGCCTGAATGGCGCGGACCACCGTGGCATCCGAGGTTTTCAGTTCCGCAGCAATCTCCATGGCGGTCTGTTCCATCACCGCTTCACGATTGTCATGAATATAGCGTGCAACCTGCAGCAGACGCGGCGTCAGCTGATGCGCCCGCGCGCGAAAACGGTCGCCATAGACATCCACGCGCCCTTTCTCTTTGCGGATCACCTTGATGCCTCCGGCAGCGGACGTCCGGCAATCTGAGACTGCACCTGCGCGACCATCAGCCCTAAAGACGCGAACGAATTCGAGATCGCCTCTTCACGCGAGATCAGCACGTAATGCCCGGTTCGGCAGGCATTGAGGAACTGACACCAGCCCGGCATGACCGCATCCATCGCCGCCAGCTCGTCCTGCGGTTTACCGCCCGTATCCCCGCGCCAGGTGGCGAAGACGAAATCGGCATCCAGCTCCGGCAGGCGCTCGGCGCTGACGTCAATCCGTCCCCCTTCCGGGATGGACTCAATCAGCGGCGGGAACTTGAATCCTGCGTCGCGCAGCACGCGGCCCAGCGAGTGGTAGCTGTGCATGGCGTTAATTTTCCCCTGATTCGCCTGAATCACGGACACGGTCACCTTGCTGGTATCAATAGTCGACTTCAGCGCCTTAATCTGCTCCTGATAGCGCCGCTCCAGAACCTTGAGCCGCGCCTGCGTTCCCGTCAGCTGAGCCAGCTTGCGGTAGATTTCCGGCGCGCCGCCGTCGAGATGATCGATGCTCACCGTCGGGGCAATTTTCGCCAGCTGTTCCACCGGGGTGTTGCGGGTCGGCTCGGTAACGATCAGATCAGGCTTTGCGGCGGCGATGGCTTCGATGTCGATATCGGCCGTGCCGATAAATTTGATATCGGAATTATCGAAGTCGACGCCGGTCAACATGCCGCTGGAGCGCAGAAAATGGCTGCCGTCCGGCCGCGTGCGGCCATGGCTTGCCACCGGCAGCACGCCAAGCTCAATCAGAGGAATGGTGATATCCAGATCGTGTAAGGAAACAATCCGCTTCGGATAAACCGGCACAACGACCTTGCGCCCTAAATCGTCGGTAAAGACCTGCGTCGGCTCCGCCGCGCTCACCGCGAACCCCACCAGCAACAGCATCGAAAACAGTACGCGCATCATAATCCCCTAAAATCTGTCCCGACGCTGCCAGAGCAGCAGCAGGAAAAACGGTCCGCCAATCAATGAAATGACAATTCCCGCCGGCAGCTGCAGCGGGAGGAATGCCAGACGCCCGACGTTATCCGCCAGCAGCACCAGCAGCGCGCCCAGCACGGCGCTTCCCGTCAGGAGCGCGGTTTGCCCACCGCGCAGCAGCAGGCGCGCCATATGCGGGGCAATCAGCCCCACGAAACCTATACTGCCCACGCACGAGACGCAGGCCGCCGTCAGCACCACCGGGGCGAGAACCCTCAGCAGCGCCAGCCGCGTTATGCGAACGCCAAGGCCCGCTGCGGCCTGATTGCCGAGCAACGCCACGTCCGCAGCCCGTGCGGTAAACAGCAGCAGCGCAAACGCGGGGGCAGCCCAGAGCGCGGCTAATCCCACCAGCGTCCAGTTTGCCGCATGCAGGCTTCCCGCCAGCCACAGCATCGCCGTCTGCACGTCCCGCACGTCGGCGGTGGTGATAAAGACGCCCATTGCGGCGGCAAACGCCCACGACACGCCGATGCCGATCAGGATGAACCGCGGGCGCGAAATATCGCGCGCCAGGCCGATAACCACCAGCGCGGTGAGCAGCCCACCGGCCATGCCGACCAGCGGACGCCAGGCCAGGCCCAGCGCCGGGAACTGAAAAATGAGCAGCAGTACCGCCGCGCTACAGCCCTCCTTCACGCCGATAAGCCCGGGGTCAGCCAGGCCATTGCGGGTGATGGACTGCATTGCCGCCCCCGCCATACCGAGCATCGCCCCGCACAGCACCGCCATCAGCAGGCGCGGCAGGCGGATATCCATCACGATGTAGCGCGTCTCCGCCGTCAGGCTCTCAGGAGAAAACAGCGCGCGCCCGATGGCGGAGGTGGGAATAGGCAGAGAACCGTGCGTCAGGCCAAAGCCCAGCAGGCTTAACGCCGCCAGCGCAATAAGCGACAGGTACGCCAGCGCTTTCGGGCGAATCAGCGCCGACAGGTGGCCAACGCGGATCGCGCGGAGTCCGGCCCGGTTCATTTGAACATCCTCGACGCCATAAAGATGAACACGGGCGCGCCGACCAGGGCCGTCATGATGCCGGTTGCCAGCTCCCAGGGGGTAAACAGCGTGCGGGCGGCGATGTCCGCCAGCAGCAGCACCAGCGCGCCGCACAGGGCCGACAGCGGCACCATCACGCGCAAATCGACCGACACCAGACGGCGGATGAGCTGCGGCACGACCAGGCCAATAAAACCAATCGGCCCGGCGATAGAGACGGCCGCACCGCAGAGTAGCGCGATGGCCAGCAGGGCGAGCAGGCGGGTTTTCAGCAGGGACACGCCAAGCCCCTGCGCCATTCTGTCGCCCAGCGCCAGCATGTTGAGCGAGGGCGACAGCCCGATAGCAAGAACAAAACCGGCTGCTGCAGCCCACAGGGCGCTCTGGAGCATCTGCGCGTTGACCCCGGCGATATCACCCGCCAGCCAGGTACGCAGGTCGAGCAGCGTCTGTTCATCCAGGATTAACACCGCGGCGGTAATCGACGAGGCAAACGCCGACATCGCCACGCCGCACAGCGTGACCTTCATCGGCGTGAGCCCGGTGCGACCGGAAGAGGAAAACATCAGCACCAGCAGAAACAGCGCGGCGGCACCGGCGGCGGCAATCAGCGGGCGACCAAACGGCAGCGACAGGCCAAGCGCGCTGACGCTCGCCACTGCCAGCGCAGCCCCGGCGTTGAGCCCCAGAATATGCGGTTCGCCGAGCGGGTTGCGGATCACAGACTGCAGCAGCACGCCCGCCACGCCGAGCGCGGCGCCCGTCACCATCGCGGCGCAGAGGCGCAGCAGTCGTAATTTGATAATGACGTTATGGTCGAAATTGCGCGGGTCGAAGTGGATGAATGCCTCCACTACCGTCTGCGGGGCGATAAAGCGTGCACCGATGCCAAGATGCGTAATCGCACCCAGTGCCAGCAGCAATATAAAAATCAGGAAGGCCAGAGAAGCGCGTATCATGGCTGTTCAAGGCTCTGGCGAAACGGCATAAAGAACGGTTTGCCGGTCAAGGGGTTGATGGACATATGCACGTCCACGTCAAACACCGTTTTGATCAGTTCCGGCGTGCAGACGTCGCCCTCATGTAACACCCCCTCAACTTTCCCCTGGCGTAAAAAAACCAGCGAATCGCCGTAGTTTACGGCAAAGTTGAGATCGTGCAGCACTACCACCACGGTACGCCCGTGCTGGCGGGTCAGGGCATGCAGCAGTTCCAGGATCTCCACCTGGTAGCGGAGATCGAGATATGTTGTCGGCTCGTCAAGCAGGATAAACGGCGTTTGCTGCGCCAGCGCCATGGCGATCCAGCAGCGCTGACGCTGGCCGCCGGATAAGCTTTCCACCGGCATATGGGCAAACTCTGCCGTGCCGGTCAGGCGCAGGGCCTCTTCTACCGCCAGCTCGTCCTCGTCGCTCCACTGACGCATAAAGTTCTGCCAGGGAAAACGCCCGCGCGAAACCAGTTCAAAAACGGTTAACCCTTCCGGAAGCAGCGGCGACTGCGGGAGAATGCCAAGCTGACGGGCGACCGCTTTGGTGGGCTGCTCGTGGATCGCCTTGCCGTCGAGAACTGCCGCGCCGCCAAGCGGCTGGAGCAAACGCGCAATGGTGCTCAGCAGCGTGGATTTCCCACAGCCGTTCGCCCCTACCAGCACGGTCATTTTCTGCTGTGGGAACGCAAGGGAGATATCATCAACGATGATTTTTTTCTGATAGCCCGCAGAGAGGTTCTCCAGAACCAGACCCGGTTTGTGTGTGTTGTGAGCCACGTGAACGCCAACGTAATGAAAAACCAATAAATAAAAATAAAACTCATTCTCTTTTGAGAGTTTGACGCCGCGCCATGTAGTAGTCAAGCGAAGAAACACCCTGAAAAAACCAGGGATAAGCCTGAGTAAAAGTGAAAACTGGACGGCTTGTAAAAACATCTATTTCAATGACTTAATTATTATCCCGCTGCGCTTGTACGCACGGTTAAACGGTGTAGTCGATTTTTTCTTTTTTCCATTTACTACTACATTCACGCATGATTGAATGATTCTCAATTACATGTCCGATGCTACTTACGGCTAACGGACAGACCGTAAAGGGCAATGACTCACACAGTTTGCCGCGAACGCATTCGCGGGATATTTCGGGATAACAGATGTAATGGCTACGTTCACACCTTCACTCTCTGGGGTAAAAGGGCGCGCGCTCTTTTCCCTGCTGTTTATGGCGCCGCTGGTTCAGGCAGCAGATAACACCGCGGCTAAAGACGGCGAAACGCTTACCGTCACCGCCGATCCAAATACGACGGCGGAGGCCACCAACGGCTATCAGCCGCTGAACACCTCCACCGCGACGTTAACCAACATGCCGATGCTGGAGATCCCGCAGGTGGTCAATACCGTCAGCGACAAAGTGCTGGAGGATCAAAATGCCACCACGCTGGATGAAGCTCTGTACAACGTCAGCAACGTGGTGCAGACCAACACCCTGGGCGGTACGCAGGATGCCTTCGTGCGCCGCGGATTTGGCGCGAACCGCGACGGCTCGATCATGACTAACGGCCTGCGCACCGTCCTGCCGCGCAGCTTTAATGCCGCAACCGAGCGCGTGGAGGTGTTGAAAGGCCCGGCCTCCACGCTGTACGGCATTCTCGATCCGGGCGGCCTGATTAACGTCGTCACCAAACGCCCTGAGAAGACCTTCGGCGGTTCAATTTCTGCCACCTCTTCCAGCTTTGGCGGCGGTACCGGACAGATCGATGTTACTGGCCCAATTGACGGCACGCGTCTGGCGTATCGCCTCACGGGTGAGTATCAGGACGAGGATTACTGGCGTAATTTTGGCAACGAACGCAGCACCTTTATCGCCCCGTCCCTCACCTGGTTCGGCGACGACGCCACCGTGACCGTGCTCTATTCGCATCGCGACTATAAAACGCCGTTCGATCGCGGAACGATCTTCGATCTCAACACCAAAAAGGCCGTCGACGTCGATCGCAAAACCCGCTTTGATGAGCCGTTTAACGTGACCGACGGCCAGTCCGATCTCGCTCAGCTCAATGCGGAATATCGCCTCAACAGCCAGTGGACCGCGAAGTTTGACTACAGCTACAGCCAGGATAAATACAGCGATAACCAGGCGCGCGTGATGGCATACGATTCAAAAACCGGCAACCTGACCCGCCGAGTGGATGCCACCCAGGGCTCGACCCAGCGTATGCACACGACGCGCGCGGATCTGCAGGGGAACGTGGACATCGCGGGCTTTTACAATGAGATCCTGACCGGCGTGTCGTATGAGAATTACGATCTGCTGCGCACCGACATGATCCGCTGTAAGAACGTTAAGGATTTCAATATCTATCATCCGACGTATGGCAAACTCGGCAAATGCACCACCGTGTCGGCGTCCGACAGCGACCAGACGCTGAAGCAGGAAAGCTACTCTGCCTATGCGCAGGACGCGCTGTACCTGACCGATAAGTGGATTGCCGTCGCAGGCATGCGCTACCAGTATTACACCCAGTACGCGGGGAAAGGCCGCCCGTTCAACGTCAACACCGACAGCCGCGACGAACAGTGGACGCCGAAGCTGGGGCTGGTTTATAAGCTCACGCCAGCGGTCTCGCTGTTTGCCAACTACTCGCAAACGTTTATGCCGCAGTCGTCCATTGCGAGCTACATCGGCGATCTGCCGCCGGAAACGTCGAATGCTTACGAGGTGGGCGCAAAGTTCGACCTGTTCGACGGGGTTACCGCCAATATCGCGCTGTTTGATATCCACAAACGCAACGTGCTGTACAACGAAAGCGTGGGGGGGGAAACCATCGCCAAAACGGCGGGCCGCGTGCGCTCCCAGGGCGTGGAGGTGGATCTGGCCGGTTCACTGACCGAGAACACCAATATTATCGCCAGCTATGGCTATACCGACGCGAAGGTGCTGGAAGATCCGGACTACGCGGGCAAACCGCTGCCGAACGTGCCGCGCCATACCGGCTCCCTGTTCCTGACCTACGATATTCACAATGCGTTTGCCGGTAATACCCTGACGCTGGGCGGCGGCGGGCACGGCGTAAGCCGTCGTTCCGCAACCAACGGTGCGGATTATTATCTGCCGGGCTATTTCGTGGCGGATGCGTTTGCGGCGTACAAGATGAAGCTACAGTATCCGGTGACGCTGCAGGTGAACGTGAAGAATCTGTTTGATAAAACCTACTACACCTCATCTATCGCCACCAACAATCTGGGTAATCAGATTGGCGACCCGCGCGAAGTGCAGTTTACGGTGAAGATGGAGTTTTGATGTAAAAAAGCCCGGTGGCGCTAACGCTTACCGGGCTTACGATCCATTCCCTCTCGCTGTGACAGAGGGTTAGGGTGAGGGCATCAGGCCTCAATATCCGCCATATCGCCTTTCTCCTGCAGCCAGTTACGACGGTCTTCCGAACGTTTCTTGGCAAGGAGCATATCCATAATGGCGTTGGTCTGCTGTTCGTCTTCGTCGCTGATCGTCAGCTGCACCAGACGGCGCGTGTTCGGATCCAGCGTCGTTTCGCGCAGCTGCATCGGGTTCATCTCGCCCAGCCCTTTAAAGCGCTGAACGTTAGGTTTGCCCTTCTTGCGCTTCAGCTGTTCCAGCACGCCCGCTTTTTCTTCTTCCGTCAGCGCGTAGTAAACCTCTTTGCCGAGGTCGATACGATAAAGCGGCGGCAGCGCCACGTGGACGTGACCATTTTTAACCAGCGTGCGGAAGTGCTTCACAAACAGCGCGCACAGCAGCGTGGCGATGTGCAGACCATCGGAGTCCGCATCCGCGAGGATACAGATCTTGCCGTAGCGCAGCTGGCTCAGATCGTCGCTGTCCGGATCGATACCGATCGCCACCGAGATATCGTGGACTTCCTGCGAGGCCAGCACTTCGTCTGAAGAGACCTCCCAGGTGTTCAGGATTTTCCCCTTGAGCGGCATGATCGCCTGATATTCACGGTCGCGCGCCTGCTTGGCCGATCCGCCCGCTGAGTCCCCTTCCACGAGGAACAGCTCGGTACGGTTGAGATCCTGCGCGGTACAGTCCGCCAGCTTGCCCGGCAGCGCAGGGCCGCTGGTCAGCTTTTTACGCACCACTTTCTTCGCGGCACGCAGACGACGCTGGGCGCTGGAAATCGCCATTTCAGCCAGCATCTCTGCTGCCTGAACGTTCTGGTTCAGCCACAGGGTAAACGCATCTTTCACCACGCCGGAGACAAACGCCGCGCACTGGCGTGACGACAGACGCTCTTTGGTCTGACCGGCAAACTGCGGATCCTGCATCTTCACGGAGAGCACGTAGGCGCAGCGGTCCCAGATATCTTCCGCCGACAACTTCACGCCGCGCGGCAGGATATTGCGGTATTCGCAAAATTCGCGCATCGCGTCCAGCAGTCCCTGACGCAGCCCGTTGACGTGGGTACCGCCGAGCATGGTTGGGATCAGGTTGACGTAGCTTTCGGTCAGCAGTTCGCCGCCTTCCGGCAGCCACAGCAGAGCCCAGTCGACCGCTTCGGTATCGCCGCTAAAGTTACCGACGAACGGTTTTTCCGGCAGCGTCGGCAGGCCGTTTACCGCTTCGCACAGGTAGTCGTTCAGGCCATCGGCGTAGCACCAGGTCTGCTCGGTATTGTTGACGTTATCCTTAAAGGTAATTTCCACACCCGGACACAGCACCGCTTTGGCTTTCAGCAGGTGCGTCAGGCGGGATACGGAAAAGCGCGGGCTGTCGAAGAAGCTTTCGTCAGGCCAGAAGTGGACGCTGGTGCCGGTGTTGCGTTTGCCGCACGTGCCGACAACCTGCAGATCCTGCACCTTCTCGCCGTTTTCAAACGCGATGTTATAAATCTGGCCGTCGCGACGGACGTTTACTTCCACGCGCTTGGACAGGGCGTTGACGACGGAAATCCCCACGCCGTGCAGGCCGCCGGAGAACTGGTAGTTCTTGTTGGAGAACTTACCGCCCGCATGCAGACGACAGAGGATCAGCTCAACGGCAGGCACGCCCTCTTCCGGATGGATATCCACCGGCATGCCGCGCCCGTCGTCGATGACTTCCAGCGACTGATCGGCATGCAGGATAACGTCAACGCGTTTGGCATGGCCCGCCAGCGCTTCGTCCACACTGTTATCAATAACTTCCTGGCCCAGATGGTTTGGGCGCGTTGTATCGGTGTACATCCCCGGGCGGCGGCGAACCGGCTCAAGCCCGGTGAGGACCTCAATGGCATCAGCGTTATAGGTTTGCGTCATGATTTAAACTAGCAATTCGCATTGATTGTCAGTGGCTGTGCAGTCCAAGAAAATCGACAATCTGGGTGAAATGATTCTCAAAGCCCGTGAAAGCATGGTTTCCGCCCTCTTCTATAGTCTGGCGGCAGGAGGCGTAATACGCCACTGCCTGGCGGTAATCCAGCACTTCATCACCCGTCTGCTGCAACAGCCAGATGAGATCCGGCGCCTCAAGCGGGTCGACCTGCATAACTTTGAGATCGTAAATATGGCGTGACTCTAGCACATATTGCTGCCCGGTGTAGGGGTTCTCGTTTTCGCCAAGAAAGTCCCTCAGCAGCTCAAATGGCCGAACCGCCGGATTAACCACAACGGCAGGTAGCATGAAGCATTGTGAGAGCCAGGTGGCGTAATACCCGCCCAGCGAGGAACCGACCACACCAAAGGTTTCGCCGCCGTGCGCAAGCACAATCGATTCCAGCATCTCCGCGGCCTCTGCCGGGTAAGGCGGCAGCTGCGGGATAATCATCTCAACGTCGGGGTGATGCTCGCTCAGCCACTGGCGAAACAGAGTCGCTTTTGCGGAGCGCGGCGAGCTGTTGAATCCGTGCAGATAAAGGAGCGTAGACATCAATAGCCTTCTGAAGCGGTATCCGGGCGGAATTTTGCACCGGTCAAACGGCAGACTTCCGTGGTCAGCGTGCCGTCGGCATGCAGTTCCAGCCAGCGCCAGCCTGGCGCAATGGTATCCAGCGTAAAGTTGGCGCAGTGGGGCTTAAACTGAACGCAGGTCGACGGCGTCGCCAGCATGCGGCGCCCGTTCCAGTCGAGATCCTGTTCCTGGTGAATATGTCCACACAGCAGGTTTTTCACTCGCGGGAACTTCGCCAGCACGCGATCCAACGCTGCGGAGTTGCGCAGACTGTGCTGATCGAGCCAGCTACAGCCCGCCGGCAGAGGGTGATGATGAAGCAACAGCAGCGTGTGACGTTCAGGTTCAGCAGCCAGTTTGGTCTCCAGCCAGTCGAGCTGAAACTCGCTTAACTCACCGTGCGGGACGCCAAACACCTGGCTGTCCAGCAGCAGGATCTGCCACTGGTCACCCGCAAAAACACATTTCGCCGGAGAAATCCCCGCATCCTGGAGAGAACTGTACATTGCGGGCTGAAAATCGTGGTTACCCGGCAGCCAGACGCAGGGCGCGCTAAAGCTCGCGATGCCTTCAGCAAAATGCTGGTAGGCCGCGGAAGATTGGTCCTGCGCCAGATCGCCCGTTGCGACAATCAGATCGCATGCACGGTTTTCAGCGTGAATGGCGCTAAGTACCGCCTGATAACTCTCCCAGGTATTCACCCCCAGCAGCGTTTCATGCTTTTCGGCAAAAAGGTGGGTATCGGTGATTTGTAATATCCTGACTGGCGCCCCACCAGCAACAGTCAGGTTCAACAGGCTTTCCAAATGGTGTCCTTAGGTAGGTTTATGACGCTAACAAACCGGAATCGCCATTGCTCCATGTGCTAAACAATATCTTAGCCAGTCGGCTAAAAACTGGTTAATTTGATGCTTTTCGTCGCGTTGATGCAACTTTTTATTCGGGTAATCATACCGCGCCTTGAAGCGAAAGATCTGCTGGCTTGAACACACTTCAGCGACCATCGCGTCGTGATAGAGGCGTACCGTCATCGACGGCAGGCTCCAGTAGCTAATGCTGGGTGCCGTTTGCTCAATTTCCACCAGCGTAGTGTAGCGCGTTGATTCTGTTATCGTTAAACGATACTGCGCGTTGCTCACCTGATAGCTTACCGTTTCGCTGGGTGCGTCGTTTTTCGGCAGCAGGCGGCGCAATTGTGCGAAATTCGTTTCGCACAGGCGCATCATTTCTGGGAAGTCAGGCGTATAGCGCTTCATTTTTTCCACTCGTTTCGTAATGTCTGATAATGCAGCTGCAGCCATTGCAGGGCGATGACAGACGCTGCGTTGTCGATTTTCCCCTCTTCTACCCACTGATAAGCCTGTTCCCGGCTCACCACATGAACCCGAATATCTTCGTTTTCATCTGCCAGACCGTGGATCCCTTCCGCCGTCGTGGCGTCCACTTCGCCCACCATAATGGACAAGCGCTCGCTGGTACCTCCCGGGCTTGCCAGATAGCTCAGCACCGGTTTTGTGCGGCCCACCACCAGCCCGGCCTCTTCCAGCGCCTCGCGTCGGGCGACGTCTTCAACCGTCTCACCTTCTTCGATCATCCCGGCCACCATTTCCAGCAGCCACGGGCTCTCACTGACGTCATAAGCGGCGATGCGGATCTGCTCCACCAGCACAACTTCGTCACGCACTGGGTCAAAGGGTAGCAAGACTGCCGCATGCCCGCGCTCAAATATTTCGCGTCTGATTTCGCCGCTCATTTCACCGTTGAACAGGCGATGCCTGAAACGGTAAAGATCCATTGAAAAAAAACCGCTATAAAGCGTTTCTCGTGCAATAATTTCTACATCGTTTTTGGCGAATGTCACGGGCAACTTTTCTGGTTTTTGCATGAGTCGAGTCCTGGTAGCAATGGTGATGAAATTGTGAATTTCAAGGCTGTTTGGCTGCCGTTTGTAAGGCTATATGGTAGATTGGTGCAAATTACCGCCAGATGGCACGTAACGCCAACCTTTTGGTGTGGATGATTCTGTTAGAATCGGCAATTATTTTTTAATTAGATCAGCGCTAATACTGCTTCACAACAAGGAATGCAAATGAAGAAATTGCTCCCCATCCTTATCGGCCTGAGCCTGACGGGCTTCAGTGCAATGAGCCAGGCGGAAAACCTGTTACAGGTCTACCAGCAGGCACGTCTGGGCAACCCTGATTTACGTAAATCAGCGGCCGATCGTGATGCTGCGTTTGAAAAGATTAACGAAGCTCGTAGCCCCTTGCTGCCACAGTTAGGTTTAGGTGCAGATTATACCTACAGCAACGGTTTCCGCGACGCTAACGGCGTAAACTCCAATGCTACCAGCGCCTCACTGCAATTAACACAGACGCTGTTTGATATGTCCAAATGGCGTGCCCTGACCCTGCAGGAAAAGAGCGCAGGCATCCAGGATGTGACCTATCAGACCGACCAGCAGACGCTGATCCTGAATACTGCCACGGCGTACTTCAACGTGCTGAGCGCGATTGACGCACTCTCCTACACCGAAGCGCAGAAACAGGCCATTTACCGTCAGTTAGATCAAACCACCCAGCGCTTCAACGTGGGCCTGGTCGCGATCACCGACGTGCAGAACGCCCGTTCACAGTACGACACCGTGCTGGCTAACGAAGTGACCGCGCGTAACAACCTCGACAACGCGCTGGAATCCCTGCGTCAGGTCACCGGCAATTACTATCCTGAGCTGGCCTCCCTGAACGTCGACAGCTTCAAAACGGATAAGCCGCAGGCCGTTAACGCCCTGCTGAAAGAGGCGGAAAACCGCAACCTGACGCTGCTGCAGGCGCGTTTGAGCCAGGACCTGGCCCGCGAGCAAATTCGTCAGGCGCAGGACGGCCATCTGCCAACCCTGAGCCTGAGCGCGTCTACCGGTGTCTCTGATACAACCTACAGCGGCTCTAAAACCAATACGTCCCAGTATGACGACAGCAATATGGGCCAGAACAAGGTGGGCCTGAGCTTCTCCCTGCCGCTGTATCAGGGCGGTCAGGTCAACTCCCAGGTGAAACAGGCGCAGTACAACTTTGTTGGCGCGAGCGAGCAGCTGGAAAGCGCCCACCGCAACGTGGTGCAGACCGTGCGTTCCTCCTTCAACAACGTGAACGCCTCAATCAGCAGCATCAACGCCTATAAACAGGCCGTTGTGTCTGCACAGAGCTCCCTGGACGCGATGGAAGCAGGTTACTCGGTCGGTACACGTACTATTGTGGACGTGCTCGATGCGACCACCACGCTGTACAACGCGAAACAGCAGCTCTCCAGCGCGCGTTACCAGTACCTGATTAACCAGCTGAACATCAAACAGGCTCTGGGTACGCTGAACGAGCAAGACCTGCAGATGCTGAACAGCGCGTTGGGCAAACCAGTCTCCACCACTCCGGACAGCGTTGCACCGGAGAACCCGGAGCAGGTTGCCGCGGTTGATAACTTCAACGCTAACGGCACTACCCCTGCTGCACAGCCTGCTGCCGCGCGAACCACAGCGCCTGCCAGCAAGAGCAATAATCCGTTCCGTAACTAAGAGTGTCATCAGGCCCACTGCGGCCTGATGCCTTCACTCCAGCCCTCTTCCACAGGGAGAGGGCGCATCTGAATCACATCCGAACGTAAGCCAACGTAAAGATCCCCCTGATTCCGCCCCTCTTCGCTTCATTTTCAACCACTCATCCTCTATCCTGAGCGTTATTACCACTGGGTCCTGGAAGACAAAGATGAAACGGACAAAAACGATCAATCACGCGTCGTTCCGCAAGAGCTGGAACGCGCGTCACCTCACCCCTGTTGCGCTGGCGGTCACGGCTGTCTTTATGCTGGCAGGCTGTGAGAAAAATGACGAAACGGTTTCGCTGTATCAAAACGCGGACGACTGTTCTGCCGCAACCGGCAAAGCCGCCGAATGTAAAACGGCTTACACCAGCGCGCTGAAAGAAGCGGAACGTACCGCGCCGAAATATGCCTCACGCGAAGACTGCGTGGCGGAGTTTGGTGAAGGTCAGTGCCAGCAGGCACCGGCTCAGGCAGGCACCGCACCTGAAAATCAGGCGCAGGCGCAGTCCAGCGGCAGCTTCTGGATGCCGCTGATGGCAGGCTACATGATGGGCCGCCTGATGGGCGGTGGTGCAGGTTACCAGCAGCAGCCGCTGTTTAGCTCGAAAAACCCGGCCAGCCCGGCTTACGGTCAATATACCGATGCCAGCGGCAAAGGCTACGGCGCAGCGACCCCTGGCCGCACCGTGACCGTACCGAAAACGGCGATGGCGCCGAAGCCTGCGACCACCAGCACCATCACCCGTGGCGGGTTCGGTGAGTCTGTGGCGAAGCAGACCAGCATGCAGCGCAGCGCGACAGGCACCTCCTCTACTCGCTCAATGGGCGGCTGATCATGGAACGAGTCAGTATCACCGAGCGCCCGGACTGGCGCGAAAAAGCCACCGAGTACGGTTTTAACTTCCACACCATGTACGGCGAGCCGTACTGGTGTGAAGACGCCTATTACAAGCTCACGCTGGCCCAGGTTGAGAAGCTGGAAGAGGTAACGGCCGAGCTGCACCAGATGTGCCTGAAGGTGGTGGAAAAAGTCATCGACAGCGACGAGCTGATGGCAAAGTTCCGCATTCCAAAGCACACCTGGAGCTTTGTCCGCCAGTCGTGGAAAACGAATCAGCCTTCGCTTTACTCTCGCCTGGATCTGGCGTGGGACGGCAAAGGCGAGCCTAAGCTGCTGGAAAACAACGCCGATACCCCAACGTCCCTGTACGAAGCGGCGTTCTTTCAGTGGATTTGGCTGGAAGACCAGGCCAATGCCGGAAACCTGCCGGAAGGCAGCGACCAGTTCAACAGCCTGCAGGAAAAGCTGATTGAGCGCTTCGCCGAGCTGCGCGAGCAGTTTGGCTTCAACCTGCTTCATCTCTCCTGCTGCCGCGACACGGAAGAAGACCGTGGCACGGTTCAGTATCTGCAGGATTGCGCCGCTGAAGCGGAGGTGGCGACCGAGTTCCTCTATATTGAGGATATTGGCCTCGGTGAAAAAGGTCAGTTCACGGACATGCAGGACCAGGTGATCAGCAACCTGTTCAAGCTCTATCCGTGGGAATACATGCTGCGCGAGATGTTCTCCACCAAGCTGGAAGATGCTGGCGTGCGCTGGCTTGAGCCGGCATGGAAGAGCATTATCTCCAACAAAGCCCTGCTGCCGATGCTCTGGGAGATGTTCCCGAACCATCCGAACCTGCTGCCGGCGTACTTTGCAGAAGATGATTACCCGCAAATGGAGAAGTACGTCGTTAAGCCGATCTTCTCCCGCGAAGGCGCGAACGTGTCGATTATCGAAAACGGCAAGACGCTGGAAGCGGTTGAAGGGCCGTACGGCGAAGAAGGGATGATCGTCCAGGAGTTCTATCAACTTCCAAAATTTGGCGACAGCTATACGCTGATTGGCAGCTGGCTCATCAACGATCAACCTGCCGGAATTGGCATTCGCGAAGATCGCGCGCTGATCACGCAGGATCTGTCGCGGTTCTATCCGCACATTTTCGTGGAGTAAGACTGCGGCCTGATGCCATCACCCCAGCCCTCTCTACAGGGAGAGGGTGGAAAGACTAAAAACGGCAACCTGACGTTGCCGTTTTGCTTTTATTATCCCACCTGCACCGATAGCATACTCAAACTGCCCATCTCAATACCGTCGACCGGGATCGTCACCGGCTCCTGACCATCCCACGCGCCAAGTACGTACAGCAGCGGCAGGAAGTGCTCCGGCGTCGGGTTAGAAAGCGAACCGCCCTCATGATCCAGATAGTTCACCAGCGGATGCGCCTCAGCCGGCCCCTGCCAGGTCAGGTTCGCTTTAACGTAGTCGTTAAAGGCGGTCGCCCACGGGTACGGCGTGTTCTCACCGTGCCAGCGTGCGGTACGCAGGTTATGCACCACGTTGCCGCTCGCCACCAGCATGATGCCTTCATCACGCAGGGTCGCCAGCTTGCGGCCCATCTCCAGATGCCAGGCGGCCGGTTTGGTGCTGTCGATGCTCAACTGCACCATCGGGATATCCGCATCAGGATACATTTTAATAAGCACGCCCCAGGAGCCGTGGTCAAAGCCCCAGGCTTCTTTATCCAGCGTCACAGGGACAGGCGCCAGCAAATCCACCAGCCTTTGTGCCAGCTCGGGCGAGCCGGGGGCCGGATAATGCGTGTCGTAAAGCGCCTGCGGGAAGCCGCCAAAATCATGAATGGTTTTTGGCGCTTCCATGGCGGTCACGCCCGTCCCACGGGTAAACCAGTGCGCAGATACCACCACGATCGCTTTCGGACGCGGTAACGTCTCGCCCAGATGACGCCAGGCGCGGGTATAGACGTTGTCTTCCAGAACGTTCATAGGGCTACCGTGGCCTAAAAACAGGGCTGGCATACGTGAAGAAGTCATGGTGATATCCTTACGGAAGGTGTCAATTTAATGGTGCTACATTACGCGCAATCCGGCAAAGATGAACGCAGATAAGCGTGAAGATCATCATCAGGAAATTTGAATGTAAGGAATGTGTAAAGCCGGGTTTTCCCCCTCGCTTTGCCAGAAATGAATCATTTATATTAATGAGAATCATTATCATAAGGAGCAATGCATGTCAGTCCCTCTGATCCTGACCATACTGGCGGGCGCCGCGACCTTCATCGGCGCGATCCTCGGCGTGCTCGGCCAAAAGCCCTCTAACCGCGTGCTGGCCTTCTCACTGGGCTTTGCTGCCGGGATCATGTTGCTCATCTCCCTGATGGAAATGCTCCCTGCCGCGCTGGGCACGGAAGGCATGTCTCCGCTGCTGGGCTACGGCATGTTTGTCTTTGGCCTGCTGGGGTACTTTGCCCTCGATCGAATGCTGCCGCACGCCCATCCGCAGGATTTAATGCAAAAAAACGTGACGCCCATGCCGCGCAATATCAAGCGTACCGCCGTGCTGTTAACGCTTGGCATCAGCCTGCATAACTTCCCGGAAGGGGTCGCCACCTACGTGACGGCCAGCAGCAATCTTGAGATGGGCTTTGGCATCGCGCTGGCGGTGGCCTTACACAATATTCCTGAAGGACTGGCCGTCGCCGGACCCGTGTATGCCGCAACGGGATCGAAACGCACCGCGGTGTTCTGGGCGGGTATTTCCGGGATGGCCGAAATCCTTGGCGGCGTACTGGCCTGGCTGATCCTTGGTAGCCTGGTCTCTCCGGTAGTGATGGCGGCGATTATGGCAACGGTAGCCGGGATCATGGTTGCGCTTTCGGTGGATGAACTGATGCCGCTGGCGAAGGAGATCGATCCTAACAACAACCCCAGCTATGGCGTGCTGTGCGGAATGTCGGTGATGGGATTAAGTCTGGTTCTGCTGCAGACCGCAGGAATCGGGTAAAAAAACGCCGGGACATCCCGGCGTTTTTATTATCAGCTGGCTTTGCGCTCGTGCGCCTGGCGATACTCGACCAGATCTTCAATCGTTACCACCGGCATATTGTGCAGACGGGCAAAGGTGATGCACTCCGGCGCGCGCGCCATGGTGCCGTCATCGTTGGTCAGCTCACACAGCACACCGGCAGGTTTGAAGCCCGCCAGCGTCACCAGGTCGATGGTCGCTTCGGTGTGGCCGCCGCGGGTCAACACGCCGCCCGCCTGCGCGCGCAGCGGGAAGACGTGGCCTGGACGGTGCAGATCGGATGGCTTCGCATCATCAGCAATGGCGGCACGTACGGTAGTCAGACGGTCAGCCGCAGACACACCGGTGGTCACGCCATGCGCCGCTTCAATGGTCACGGTAAAACCGGTACCAAAGGCGCTGGTGTTGTTTTCGACCATCATCGGCAGCTCGAGCTGCTTACGACGATCTTCGGTAATACACAGGCATACGATGCCGCTGCCGTGACGGATGGTCAGCGCCATCTGTTCAACGGTCATGTTTTCGGCGGCGAAAATCATGTCGCCTTCGTTTTCACGGTTTTCATCGTCAAGCACCATCACACCGCGGCCTTCGCGCAGTGCATCCAGTGCATGTTCAACACGTTGAGTTGAAGTGCCAAAAGAGGAAAGTAGCGTCTGATTCATGGTAAAAAAACCTCATTAACATTATGGTTACCAGAATCAGGGCAGTCTTAGGAGCGCCGTATAAGCGGCAAAAAGATAACGTGAGCGGGCCCATGCCCGACTTGATCGTTACTCTCTCCCATCCGGACTCTAACCGTCGGCCCCGGAATTACACCGGATCTGCTGACCTTTGAGTTTTCACCCAAAGCGCTCGCGGGCTTTCAGCGTCACGCTGATTTACCGCCGGTGGGGAATTTCGCCCCGCCCTGAGAATAAGCGAGATAACTATAACGCTATTGATTATCCTGGGCAATGCATAAGCATCAAACAATTTTGTTTACCCCGGGCATGACGCGCTACAATGGACACTAACACCTTTCCATCAAGGGAAACGACAATGATTGACCCGAAAAAAATTGAGCAGATCGCGCGTCAGGTTCATGAATCTATGCCAAAAGGCATTCGTGAATTTGGTGATGACGTAGAAAAGAAAATCCGCCAGACGCTGCAGGCGCAGTTGGTTCGCCTTGATTTAGTCAGCCGCGAAGAGTTCGACGTGCAGACGCAGGTTCTGCTGCGCACCCGCGAGAAGCTGGCGCTGCTGGAACAGCGTCTGACCGAGCTGGAAAACCGCAATGCGCCGGAAGAAGTGAAGCCGGCACCGGCCATTCCGCCGGTGGATGATCAGGAGTAAGTGCGGCCTGATGCCCTCACCCCAGCCCTCTCCCACAGGGAGAGGGTGAAAAAAAACGGGCCAACTGGCCCGTTTTTTTTACTGACTGTCTTTCTGGATCTTCTTGATGATGCTGGTGGTTGAGCACCCGTCCTCAAAGTTGAGCACCATCACCTCGCCGCCGTTGGCCCAAACCTCTTCGCTGCCCGCGATTTGCTCCGGCTTGTAATCCCCGCCTTTTACCAGCAGGTCCGGCAGAATACCGGCAATCAGGCGCTGCGGGGTATCTTCTTCAAACGACACCACCCAGTCCACCGCTTCCAGCGCGCCGAGCACAATCATACGCTGCTCGAGCGGGTTCACCGGACGCGTTTCACCCTTCAGGCGTTTCGTCGAGGCATCGCTGTTGACCGCCACAATCAGGCGATCGCCCAGCTTGCGCGCATTCGCCAGATAAGAAACGTGGCCAGCGTGCAGAATGTCGAACACGCCGTTGGTCATCACCACCTTTTCCCCACGCTTGCGCGCGGCGGCGACGGCCATCTTCAGCTCGTCTTCGGTCATGACGCCAAAACCGGTATCCGCGCGACCACGCACCGCGTTTTCCAGCTCGATTGGCGAAACGGTTGAGGTCCCGAGTTTACCCACGACCACGCCCGCCGCGGCGTTAGCGAAGTAGCACGCTTCTTCCAGAGAATTACCCGCTGCCAGCGTCGCCGCCAGAACGCCGATCACCGTGTCACCGGCACCGGTCACGTCGTACACTTCCTGCGCCTGTGTTGGCATATGCAGCGGCGCTTTGCCCGGCTGCAGCAGCGTCATCCCCTGCTCGGAGCGGGTCACCAGAAGCGCAGATAATTCGAAGTCAGCAATGATCTTCATGCCGCGCTCAACCAGCTCTTCCTCGGTTTTGCATTTGCCCGCCACCGCTTCAAATTCGGAGAGGTTTGGCGTCAGCAGGGTTGCGCCGCGATAGCGCTCAAAATCGGTCCCTTTCGGGTCGATCAGCACGGGTACGTTGGCTTTACGCGCCAGCTGAATCATCGTCTGCACGCTCGCCAGCGCGCCTTTGGCGTAATCGGACAGCACCAGCGCGCCGATATTGCCCAGCGCCTGGTTGATACGCTCGTGCAGCGGCTCGGGATCGACGCCTTCGAACCCTTCTTCAAAGTCGAGGCGGATCAGCTGCTGGTTGCGCGACAGCACGCGCAGTTTCGTAATCGTTGGGTGGGTCGGA
This sequence comes from Enterobacter sp. PI-10, assembly GCF_027947695.1. Taxonomy (NCBI): domain Bacteria; kingdom Pseudomonadati; phylum Pseudomonadota; class Gammaproteobacteria; order Enterobacterales; family Enterobacteriaceae; genus Enterobacter; species Enterobacter sp. PI-10. The sequence continues at coordinate 139,771 of NZ_JAJNOG010000009.1, forward strand.
ACAGAAACGAAGTCGCACTTCACGTTCACGTCCGCCAGCGACTTGCTCAGCGCGCGCGCCGCATCGTCGATGCCGGTCAAGCCCACCAGACGCGACTGCGCGCCCAGAGAGGCAATGTTCATCGCCACGTTTGCCGCGCCGCCGGGACGCTCTTCAATGGTGTCGACCTTAACCACCGGTACCGGTGCTTCCGGAGAGATGCGGCTGGTCGGTCCATACCAGTAGCGATCCAGCATCACATCCCCAACAACCATAACTCCAGCACGTTCAAACTCTGGCAGTGTTACTTTCATTCCTGACTCCAGAAAGATTCACAATTTGCGCGCGATAATATCACACTTGATTTGTTACGCACGGTTCCACCAGCCACTTCTGCCAGCTGGCCGTTACCTGAGCGCGTTCTGCGACAAAACAGTCCAGCGCCACGTGCCCCGGCTGCTCCTGCAGCGCCAGGTGATGAAGCTCGTCGCGAAGCGTCGTGTAGGCGCGGGTTAAGGCCTGCGCCTCCTGCTCGTCCATGATGTCGTTTTGCGCCAGCAGTTCCAGAATGCGCACGTTATCCGACCAGCGGGTCAGCTTAGGCTTGTCGTGCGCGTGCAGCAGCACCAGATACTGGGTAATGAATTCAATATCGGTGATCCCGCCCTCGTCGGCTTTGATATCAAAGCGATCGCGATGTTTATTACCCAGATGCGCGCGCATTTTCTCGCGCATCTCGCGCACTTCGGTCTGCAGCGTACTGCCCTCGCGCACGGTGGTCATAACCTCCTTACGGATGGCATCGAACTGCGTTTTGAGCTGCGGATCGCCATATACCACGCGAGCGCGCACCAGCGCCTGATGCTCCCACGTCCAGGCTTCATTCTTCTGGTAATCGGCGAAGGATTCCGTTGAAGTGACCAGCATGCCCGCCGCGCCGGACGGACGCAGGCGCGCATCGACTTCATACAAAATGCCCGACGAGGTGCGGGTGCTGAACAGATGCATGATGCGCTGCGCCAGGCGCAGGTAGAACTGACGCCCGTCAATTTCACGCTCACCATCGGTCATCACGTCAACCGGGCAGTCGTGCAGGAAGATTAAATCCAGATCGGAGCTGTATCCCAGCTCCCAGCCGCCGAGCTTGCCGTAACCCACCACGGCAAACCCTCGCCCCTCACGGTCAGCAAGGTGCTTCGGCTGGCCGTAGCGGGCCACCATCTGCACCCACGCCTGCTGCACTACCGCGTCGATGATCGCCTCCGCGAGCCAGGTTAAGTGATCGCTCACTTTCATCACCGGCAGCGTTCCGGCGATATCCGCCGCCGCCACGCGCAGCATCTGCGCCTGCTTAAACTGACGCAGCGCCTCCAGCTGTTGCTCTTCGTCTTCTTCCGGCACGCGAAGCAGATACTGACGCAGCTCGTCCCGGTAGGCATCCGTCGCCGTGGGCTGATACAGCGTGTTCGGATCGAGCAGCTCATCCAGCAGCAGCGGATATCGCGCCAGCTTATTCGCCACCATCGGCGACGCGGCGCAGAGCGTAATCAGATGCTTCAGCGCCCCCGGGAACTCGCTCAGAAGCTCCAGATACGTGGTGCGCGTAATAATCCCGCTCAGCAGCGGCATCATGCGCGACAGCGGCACCGGCGCGTCCGCCCGCGAGCAGACCTCGCTCAGCAGATGCGGCATCAGGTGATCCAGCACCTGACGACCGCGCGGGCCGATGGCGCGTTTGTTCAGTTCGAGACGGAAATCCGCGATCAGCGCCACCACGCGATGGCGGGCGTCGTCACTCAGGTGCGCCAGCACGGGGGTCGTGTCATCTTCCTGAAGTGCGTCCTGCCACAGCTCGCGCCAGTGCTCGGAAAGCGCGTCGTCCTGCGATTCACTTTCGTCATCACCAATCAGCTCGTTAAAGATGCGGCGCACGCCCGCCATGTGAGCGTCCAGCCGTTCGGTCAGCGTAGACCAGTCATCCACGCGCATGCCCCAGGCCAGGCGCGCCCGATTAAGGTCATCCCCCGGCAGGGTCTGGGTCTGTTCGTCGTTGATGCTTTGCAGCAGGTTTTCCAGACGTCGCAGGAAAAGATAGGCCTCGCGCAGGGTTTGCGCGTCGCCGTCCGGCAGCAGATGAAGCTGTTCGATGGCGCTCAGCGTCGGCAATAGCGAGCGGGACTGCAAGGACGGCTCACGGCCACCGCGAATAAGCTGGAAGACCTGGACGATAAATTCGATTTCGCGAATGCCGCCCGCGCCGAGCTTGATGTTGTCCTTCAGCCCGCGACGGCGAACCTCACGGGCGATCATCCCTTTCATATTACGCAGAGACTGGATGACGCTGAAGTCGATATAGCGACGGAACACGAACGGGCGCAGCATGGCGCGCAGTTCGTTAGCGTAAGCGTCGCCGCTGTCGCCCATGATCCGCGCTTTAACCATCGCATAGCGCTCCCAGTCACGCCCCTGCTCCTGGTAGTAATCCTCCAGCGCGGCAAAGCTCAGCACCAGCGGTCCGCTGTCGCCAAACGGACGCAGGCGCATGTCCACGCGGTAAACAAAGCCGTCCTGCGTCGGCTGATCCAGCGCCTTAATCAGACGCTGACCGAGGCGGGTAAAGAACTGGGCGTTGTCCAGCTCGCGACGGCCGCCGCGCGTAGAGCCGTTCTCGGGCCACGCGAAAATCAGGTCGATATCGGAGGAGAAGTTCAGTTCGCAGCCGCCCAGCTTGCCCATCCCCAGAATCAGCAGCGGCTGAGGAACCCCTTCCTCGCTGCACGGCGTGCCCCACTCTTTACAGCAGGCGGCGTAGAGCCAGTCGCGCGCGGCGACAATCAACGTCTGCGCCAGCTCGCTTAACTGCTGCAGCGTACTCTCTTCACTCACCAGCTCCAGCGCCTGCGCCCAGGCAATGCGCACCATCACCCGACGGCGGAACTGGCGCAGGACGCGCATCAGCGTCGCTTCATCCGCTACGTCTTCGAGTGCGGCCTGCAGCCAGCCGGCATAGTGCCGCCACTCGTCCGCCTGCGGCGGTGCGTTTTCAAGCTCCGCCAGCCAGTCCGGGTAGACGGCGATGCTTTCCTGCACAAAATCACTGAAGGCGAGCACGCTCTTCGCCTGCTCGCTTAACGATGACGCCGGTAATGACTCAGGCAGACGTTCGCAAACGGTCTGCCACTGCTGCTGTAACGCTGAAGAAAGCGGCATTCTAGGGGTTCCTTGCCAGAGTTAACGTTTTCCGCTGTGCAGCCAGTACGGCTCCTGCGAAATGGCCTCATTACGGAAATGCTCAATTTCAATATGCTGACGGGTTTCGATGGCATGCTTCAGCCCCTGCCAGTTTTCCAGCCACGCCTGCGCCTGTGGCCCGTCGTAGGCACCGGAAAGGAGCAGCATGCTGTCGATGTTGCGCGAAAGACGGGGAAGCTGATCGCCATACTTATCGCCGAGCGGATACGCAAAGGTGCTCTTCAGTTCAGCGGCATGACGGGAAAGATGAATGTCCGCGAAACGCTTAAAGTTTTCCGCGATTTTGGCCTCGGCTTTCGCATCCAGGAAGGCGCGCCAGCCGCGCGTGACCAGAAACTCGGTCAGCGCCAGTTTTGCCGAAGCGGCTTGCGGGCTGTAAATCGCCGTTTGCGCCGAGACGTCCGAGAGCATTAGCGTTTCGGTTTGCGTCAGCAGATCGCGTAAGTGAGCGCTCGCTTTGCGAGGCACGATGCCGCCGAACAGCGCCAGGGTATGGCGCACCAGGGCAATCGCCGCGAGCACGTGGGATTTGGCGTTTTTCACATTTCGCACCCACAGCTCTTCGTGGTACTGCCACTGAGAAAGCGCCAGCTCCAGCGCGGCTTCCAGACCCTGTTCAACGCTGGCTTTCGGCGCAACGTGCAAAATGGTCGTCTCTTTCAGCACGCGCGGCGCATTTCCGGCGGCCAGATGGTAACCCCGCGCGGCTTTACTCAGGCTTCCCTGACGCAGTCCGGACTGACTCACCAGCCTGCGCGCCAGCTTCAGCACGTCATTTGCGTCCCCATCCAGCAGCTCAAGCTCCAGTTCGCAAATCGGTTCCTGGAATTCCCCTGCCTTCACCTCACCCAGATCGAGGGCGATTTCGATGCGGCTTTTGCCTTCCGTCACCAGCCATTTCTCGCGCCAGAAATCGGTGCTGAACAGCGGCTGTACCTGTTCCGCCAGCGCGGAAGGCAGCTCGCCTTCCGGCCAGACTTCCGCCGGGAAACGTTCCAGCTCAAGTTCTGGCTTACTGATGTCGATATTGTATTCCGGGCGCTGATGTAAACCGCCGACCACGCGGCCGGCAATTTTCATCGTCATCTCGTAGCGCCCGCTCGCGCCACGGATGCGCAGCCCCATATCGTGGCGGCGCAGCCAGTTGTCTGGCGTTTCGTAATAGATATTAAGCAGTTGTACCGGTGCATGGTGTTCGCCGGAAAGCGTATGCAGATGCTGGCGGAGTGCGTCAACGCTGTCTTTTTCGACGATAAATTTTAATTCGATTTCCTGAGCCATAGTCTTGTACTTTTGCGGGCGTCACAGACGCGTCAATGAGGGCGAACTTCCTCGCCATTTATTTGTCAGTACATAGTATTTTGCGCCAAATTGCCATGCAATGAGCAATTTGTCGGGCGTAAATGTGTAGAGTCGTGACACAGATGATTCTGATTGCTGACGAATGCTTTGCGTAGAGACACTGTTGCCACTACTATCGTTCCACTATTTATGAAAATAACGACTAATGATGCTTAAATTACGCCTGATTGGACTTACTTTACTCGCTTTTAGCGCCGCAACAGCCGTGCACGCTGAAGAGAAGCGTTACGTTTCTGACGAACTGAACACCTGGGTACGCAGTGGCCCCGGAGATAATTATCGCCTCGTGGGTACGGTAAATGCCGGCGAGGAAGTCACCCTGTTACAGACCAACGCGGACACCAATTACGGTCAGGTTCGCGACAGTACCGGCCGTACGTCCTGGATCCCGCTGAAAGAGCTGAGCACCGTGCCAAGCCTGCGCACGCGCGTTCCCGATCTGGAAAACCAGGTCAAGACCCTGACCGACAAGCTGAACAACATCGACGGCACCTGGAACCAGCGCACCGCTGAAATGCAGCAGAAAGTAGCGCAAAGCGACGGTGTGATTAACGGTCTGAAAGAAGAGAACCAGAAACTGAAAAACGAGCTGATTGTCGCGCAGAAGAAAGTGAATGCCGCCAATCTGCAGCTCGACGATAAACAGCGCACCATCATCATGCAGTGGTTTATGTATGGCGGCGGCGTACTGGGCGTCGGTCTGGTGCTGGGCCTGGTTCTGCCGCACCTGATCCCGAGCCGTAAGCGTAAAGACCGCTGGATGAACTAATTCGTCTTCTCTGCCAGACTTACGTATCATTCTGGAAAAGAGAAAACGGGAGAGTTGGGCGTGAAAAGTTATCTGGTCGGTGGTGCGGTACGTGATGCGTTGTTAGGTCTGCCGGTCAAAGATAAAGACTGGGTGGTGGTTGGCGCCACCCCGGAAGAGATGCTCGACGCGGGCTACCAGCAGGTAGGCCGCGATTTTCCCGTCTTCCTCCACCCGAAAAGTCGTGAAGAGTATGCCCTGGCGCGTACCGAGCGGAAATCAGGTTCGGGCTATACGGGCTTCACCTGCTATGCCGCGCCGGACGTGACGCTGGAGGAAGATCTTCTGCGCCGCGATCTCACCATCAACGCGCTGGCGCAGGACGAGAACGGCCAGATCGTTGACGCTTATGGCGGCCAGGACGATCTGCGCAACCGTCTTTTACGTCACGTCTCCCCGGCGTTTTCTGAAGATCCGCTCCGCGTCCTGCGCGTGGCGCGCTTTGCCGCACGCTACGCCCATCTCAGCTTCCGTATTGCCGATGAAACCATAGCGCTGATGACCGCCATGACCGAGGCGGGCGAGCTTGAACACCTGACGCCAGAGCGCGTCTGGAAAGAAACGGAAAATGCTCTCACAACGCGCAACCCGCAGGTCTTTTTCCAGGTCCTTCGCGACTGCGGCGCGCTGAAGGTGCTCTTCCCGGAAATAGACGCGCTGTTTGGCGTGCCTGCTCCGGCGAAATGGCACCCGGAAATTGATACCGGCGTGCACACGCTGATGACCCTGAGCATGGCGGCCATGCTCAGCCCTGACGTGGACGTGCGCTTTTCCACCCTGTGCCACGATCTCGGCAAAGGCCTAACGCCAAAAGAATTCTGGCCTCGCCACCACGGGCACGGCCCGGCAGGGGTGAAGCTAGTCGAAGGGCTGTGCCAGCGTCTGCGCGTGCCGAACGAGATCCGCGATCTGGCGAAACTGGTGGCCGAATTCCACGATTTGATCCACACCTTCCCCATCCTCAAACCGGCCACCATCGTTAAGCTTTTCGATAACATCGACGCATGGCGTAAACCGCAGCGCGTGGAGCAAATCGCGCTGACCAGCGAAGCTGACGTGCGCGGGCGTACCGGGTTTGAGGCGTGCGATTATCCGCAGGGGCGTTTACTGCGTAAAGCCTGGGAGGTAGCAAAAGCGGTGCCGACGAAGGACGTTGTCGAGGCGGGATTCAAAGGTCCGGAAATTCGCGAAGAACTCACGAAACGGCGAATTCAGGCGGTGTCTGACTGGAAGGAAAAACACTGCCCTCAGCCAAAAGACTGAGGGCTATCGGTCAGAAGAAGACTACGTACACCGCAGCGGCAACGATAAAGCGATAGATCGCGAACGGAATGAACGAGATACGCTTAATCAACTGCAGGAAGGTTTTGATGGCAATCAGCGCCACGATAAACGCGGTGATGAAGCCAACGGCGAACATTGGAATATCGCCAGTCGTCAGGAAGTGATAGCTCTTATAGACGTCGAGTACAGTGGCGCCCATCATCATCGGCACCGCCAGCAGGAATGAGAACTCTGACGCGGCGTAACGGCTTACGCCCATCAGCATCCCGCCGGAGATGGTTGCGCCTGAACGCGAGAAGCCCGGCCACAGCGCCAGACACTGGAAGCAGCCAATGATAAACGCCTGACGATACGTCATATCGTCCAGACCTTCCGCGCGCGGCGTTTTTGGCTTCAGCACTTCCGCGGCGATCAGCAGGAAGCCGCCCACCACCAGCGCGTACATCACGTTAATCGGGTTAAACAGCGATTTGATGGCGTCGTGGAAAACCAGACCCAGCACCACCGCCGGGATCATCCCGAGCAAAATATGGATCAGCGACAGGCGACCTTTACTCATCCCTTCGTGCTGCGGCGGACGGCCAAAATGGATACCGATCAGGCCAAACAGACGGCGCCAGAACATCACCACCACCGCCAGAATCGAACCCAGCTGGATAACCACTTCAAACGTTTTGGCGGTATCACCTTCAAAGCCCAGCAGATGGCCAACGATAATCATATGGCCGGTACTGGAAACCGGTAAAAACTCCGTCAATCCTTCGACCACACCCAGTATTGCCGCCACCAGCAGCGAGTGCATATCGCTCATCTATAAACCCCTAAAAAGATATAAAAAAACGGTCGCCCCAACGGCTACCGTGAAAGATACAGCTTTAAGACCGGTATAACCTAAAATGGTTTAGCAATTATGACGTTAATTCTTGCCTTTCAGATTTGTGCCACGCTCAATGATGACGCCAACGTTGGCGGCGCGCGCCACCGCGCCCGGCTTGCTCAGCTTGATGCGTACCCACGGTGAGTTGAATTTTTTCAGCAGCAATTCTGCGACTTCTTCCGCCACCCGTTCGACCAGCGCAAAACGTTGCCCTTCAACGTGGGCAATGACCGCTTCACTGATGTCGGCATAGCTGAGACAGTCGTTCACGTCATCGCTTTTTGCCGATTTGCGGTTATCCCATCCCATTTCGATATCGAACACCAGCTTCTGCTCGATGGTCTGTTCCCAGTCGTAAACACCAATTGTGGTGATTACCGAAAGTTGCTCTATAAATACAATATCCATCACGACCTGCCTGCTTTTTGGCTAAACCGGATACCACTTCCGGCGAATTATGCGTATTATCCACAGATGCTGAGAATACAGATACATTTTCAAAACGGAACAGCGTTATGAGTGCAATCGCGCCTGGAATGATCCTCCTCGCCTATCTTTGCGGCTCAATCTCCAGCGCCATTCTGGTCTGCCGCATCGCCGGGTTACCCGACCCGCGTGAAAATGGTTCCGGGAATCCGGGGGCGACCAACGTACTACGAATTGGTGGCAAGGGAGCAGCCGTAGCGGTTTTGATTTTTGATGTTCTGAAAGGGATGCTGCCCGTCTGGGGCGCGTATGCGCTGGGCGTCACGCCGTTCTGGCTGGGGCTTATCGCTATTGCGGCCTGTGTCGGCCACATCTGGCCCGTATTCTTCGGTTTTAAAGGTGGCAAAGGTGTGGCGACCGCCTTTGGTGCCATTGCGCCTATCGGCTGGGACCTAACCGGCGTGATGGCCGGGACCTGGCTATTGACCATTCTGCTGAGCGGCTATTCCTCGCTGGGCGCCATCGTCAGCGCGCTGATCGCCCCGTTCTACGTCTGGTGGTTTAAACCTCAGTTCACCTTCCCGGTGTCGATGCTCTCCTGCCTTATCCTGCTGCGTCATCACGATAATATTCAGCGCCTGTGGCGTCGTCAGGAGACCAAAATCTGGACGAAGCTCAAGAGGAAGAAAAAAGACACGCCGTAAGGGTTAGTTATGCCTTATAGCCAAATGTGATTTTGGTCACCTTCTGCCTGTGGTAACTGTTAATGACACAACACAACCACATTAGAATAAAATGGCTGAAATCACAGAAACAACTCCCCTTTCAACGGCAGAAAAACACCCCGATGGCGACATCCAGTGGGTGCGCAGCGCTTCGGATGTATCACGCCTCGTTAATGACGGCTCACAGGGCCGGGCCAATGCCCGCATCGTGGTCGGTATCGCGCTGGGCGGGATTTTCCTCGATGCTTACGATCTGGGCGCGCTGGCCTTCGGCATAAAAGATATCACCCGCGAATTTAACCTTACGCCCGCCGGGACCGGTATGGTGGCCTCGGCAATTACCTTTGGCGCGATTGTCGGGGCGCTGCTCGGGGGGTACCTCACGGATAAAATCGGGCGCTACCGCGTTTTTATGGCTGATATGGTGTTCTTCGTGGTGGCTGCCATCGCCTGTGCGCTGGCCCCGAACGAATATGTGCTGGCGGGAGCCCGCTTTGTGATGGGGCTTGGGGTCGGGATCGACCTTCCCGTGGCGATGGCGTTTTTAAGCGAGTTCGCCAGGCTGAAAGGTCCGGGAAACAAAGCCTCCAGCGTCGCGATGTGGTGCCCTACCTGGTATGCAGCCATCAGCGTCTCCTACCTGCTGGTGCTGTTCTTCTACGCCGCGCTGCCGGAAAGCCACAGCGACTGGCTGTGGCGTTTAATTCTCGGCTTTGGCGCGGTGCCCGCGCTGGTGATTATCGCCATCCGCAGCCGCTATATGAGCGAATCGCCGGTATGGGCGGCGAATCAGGGCAATCTGAAGGAGGCGGCGTCGATTTTGCGGCAGTCGTACAATATTAACGCCCACGTCCCGCAGGATGCGCTCGGCCAGCCTGCACCCATCGTGAATAAAGCGAAATGGTCAAACTATCTGAATCTGTTTCGCGGCGTCTACTTACGCCGCACGACGCTCGCCACGCTGCTGTCCGTCGTCTCCTCGTTCGCCTACAACGCCGTGGCGTTTGGTCTGCCGGTGATCATCTCCAGCTTCTTTGTCCAGTCGATGCTCACCACCATTCTCATTTCTCTGGTGCTTAACCTGCTGTTTGCCTTCGTCGGCGGACTGCTGGCGGTACGCTACGTGCCGCGCTTCGGCGCATGGCGAATGTCGCTTGCGGGTTATGCCTGCCAGCTTGTCGCGCTGCTGGGCCTCGCGCTGATTGGCCGACCGGAAGGTGCCTCTGAAGGCGTGCTTGCCGTGGCGATGCTGGCGCTATTCCTTTTCGGTCAGGGCTTTGGCCCGGGCGCGCATACCATGACGTTCGCCTCGCTGAGCTACCCGACCTCGCTGCGCGGCGTGGGCGTGGGTCTCAACCAGACGCTGATGCGCAGTAGTTCTACGCTGTCGCTGTTCCTGTTCCCGCTGCTGGTGGCGTCGCTCGACACCGCCGTGTTCTGGGTGATTGCGCTGGCGCCGTTTATCGGCCTGGCATCGCTGCTGGCGATCCGCTGGGAGCCGTCCGGGTATGATGTGGATGCGGAGGACTATCGGTAACGACACATCGCTTCGGTGGGTTCCCCCCCACCGAAGGGTTCTTACAAATCGTCCAGCAGCGTTCGGGAAAGTTTTTTTAGCATATCAAGCTCATCATCGTTCATCCGCATGCTGCAGCGAATCTGGTCCGGCAATGCCATCACCCGTTTTTTCAGTTCTTTCGCCTTATCGGTCAGCACGACATTTTTCATCCTTTCATCCCCCACAACCGCGATACGGTTGAGGAATCCTTTTGCCTCAAGCTTTTGTACAAGCGGCGTCAATGTGCCCGAATCAAAAAACGTCTTATCGCTGAGATCGCGAAGTGGAATGTTGTCTTTCTCATAAAGCGCCATCAAAACAACGAATTGCGGGTAGGTCAAATCCATCTCTTGTAGTAGGGGACGATACTGGCGAACAAACGCATTGGTGACCGAGTACAGCGAGAAGCAAAGTAAATCATCTAGCGTTTTGTTTTCTTTCATTTTTCTATCAACTCCGAATCTGTTGCCTAAAAAAAATTATAAATAATGTTTGACTAAAAGTATCTTGCGCGCAAGTATTATACCAGCAACTAAGTAGCACGCTATTTAGTTATCTCATCCGATCAAATGCGCTTAAAGAGGTACCACCATGAAAACACTAACCGCCATCCTGGTTTCTTCCGTCTTCGCGTCAGCTGCTGCATCCGCTCAAACCACCAATACCCCAGCTCCGACCGCAGGCGTACAGGCGTTTCTTAATATTCTGAATTCCAGCAAGGGTAAGCCAATGGAACAGATGACCCCGCAGGAGGCCCGCCAGGTACTGATCGGCGCGCAGCAAGGCGCAAAACTGCCGCCCGCTCAGGTTTCAGAAAAAACGATCCAGGTAAATGGTCAGGCGATCAAACTTAAAATAGTGAAACCTGAAAACGCGACCGGCACGCTCCCGGCATTTATGTTCTTCCACGGCGGCGGCTGGGTGCTGGGCGATTACCCGACCCATGAACGCTTAATCCGCGATCTGGTTCGCGCATCAGGCGCCGCAGCGGTTTACGTTGATTACACGCCGTCACCTGAGGCCCATTTCCCGGTGGCCATCAATCAGGCCTATAAAGCGACAAAATGGGTAGCCGAACACGGTCAGGAAATTGGCGTGGACGGTAGCCGTCTGGGTCTGGTCGGTAACAGCGTGGGCGGCAATATGGTGGCTTCCGTTGCGCTGCAGGCAAAACAGTTCAATGGGCCCAAAATTCGCTACAACGTCATGCTCTGGCCTGTGACCGATGCGAATTTTGATACTGCCTCGTATAACCAGTTCGAGAACGGCTATTTCCTGTCGAAAAACATGATGAAATGGTTCTGGGATAACTACACCACCAGCGCGGCCGATCGCAACAATATCCTTGCCTCTCCGCTTCGCGCCAGCGCCGCGCAGCTGAAAGGCTTCCCGGAGACGCTGATTCAGACAGCAGAGCTGGACGTTCTGCGGGATGAAGGTGAAGCATTCGGGCGTAAGCTGGATGCGGCTGGCGTCCCGGTGACCGTCACGCGCTATAACGGCATGATCCACGATTACGGCCTGCTTAACCCGCTGAGCCAGGAGCCAACGGTTAAAGTTGCCCTGGAGCAGGCAGGCGCAGCGCTGCATGAGCACCTGAAATAACGGCATCGCGATGTTTGTCAGACAGCACGCCCCCGGGGCGTGCTTTTTTGTTTCGTCTTAACCGCCATCCATAAGCGACTCATATGACAGCCTTCATTTCTGCCAGGGCATACTGAAACGACCCCGATGATGAGCAGATGGATGCAGCATGTTAGCAGCTCAGGTCACTGATAATTCGTACAAAGGCTGGCAGGCGTCGCTTGCCCTGCAGTTTTGTCACACCCCTGAGAAAACCCTCCTGCACTCCGCTCATCACGTCGGGCCGCTTACCGTTCAGCGTCCATTTTATCCCGAAGGAGAAGCCTGCCACCTTTATCTGCTGCATCCGCCTGGCGGGATTGTGGGCGGCGATACGCTGGACATTTCCGTTCGGCTGGACGCCAAAAGCCATGCGCTTATCACAATGCCCGGCGCCAGCAAGTTCTATCGCAGCAGCGGCCCGCAGGCTCGCCTGAATCAGCACTTTTATCTCGATGATGAATCCACGCTGGAGTGGCTACCGCAGGACACTATTATCTTCCCGGGTGCGAACGCCGCGCTGCGCTCCGTCTTCCACCTGAAGACCTCCAGCACGCTGCTGGCGTGGGAGCTGTACTGCCTGGGGCGCCCGGTGATCAATGAGACCTTCAGCCACGGCACGCTGGAGAGCCGCCTTGAAGTCTGGGTTGAGGATGAACCGCGCCTGATTGAGCGTCAGCACCTTGCCGACGGCGATCTCACTCCCGTCGCCGGATATCCATGGCTCGGCACGCTGCTGTTCTATCCGGCCAATGAAGAACATCTCGACACGGTACGCGAACGGCTCGCGCCGCTGGAAAAGTTTGCGGGGGCAACGCTCACCGACGATCTGCTTTCGGTGCGTTTTCTCTCCGATGACAACCTGATTTGCCAGCGGGTGATGCGTGACGTCTGGCAGTCGCTTCGCCCGCTTCTCACCACCAAAACCGCCTGTTCGCCGCGTATCTGGCAGACATAAGAGAAACGTTATGGAACTGACCCCCAGAGAAAAAGACAAGCTGTTGCTGTTCACCGCCGCGCTGGTTGCCGAACGCCGCCTTGCGCGCGGGGTAAAGCTTAATTACCCGGAATCGGTCGCGCTGATCAGCGCCTTCATCATGGAGGGCGCGCGCGATGGCGAAACCGTCGCCTCGCTGATGGAGGCGGGCCGCCACGTCCTGACGCGCGATCAGGTAATGGAAGGCGTGCCGGAGATGATCCCGGATATTCAGGTCGAAGCCACCTTCCCGGACGGATCGAAGCTCGTCACCGTCCACAACCCGATCGTCTAAGGAGCGCGCGATGATCCCAGGTGAATACCAGATCCAGCCCGGAACGATTGCGATCAACGTCGGGCGTGAAACCCAAAGCGTGGTTGTCGAAAATCACGGCGACAGGCCAATCCAGGTCGGATCGCATTACCACTTTTACGAGGTCAACCCGGCCCTGAAGTTCGAGCGGGAAGCCACCAAAGGCTACCGGCTGAATATCCCGGCGGGCACCGCCGTGCGCTTCGAGCCCGGCCAGAAGCGGGAGGTGACGCTGGTTCAGGTCACGGGCGCGCAGCGCATTTTCGGTTTTCGCGGCGAGGTGATGGGCGAGGTGAAACATGGCTGAGATTTCACGCCGGGCATATGCCGATATGTTCGGCCCCACCACCGGCGATAAAGTGCGGCTGGCCGACAGCGAGCTGTGGATCGAAGTGGAAGACGATCTCACGGTCTACGGCGAAGAGGTCAAATTCGGCGGCGGAAAGGTGATCCGCGACGGCATGGGTCAGGGGCAGATGACCGCAGACGACTGCGTGGATCTGGTTCTCACCAACGCGCTGCTCGTCGATCACTGGGGGATCGTAAAAGCCGATATCGGCGTCAAGAACGGGCGGATCTTCGCCGTCGGCAAAGCCGGTAATCCGGACATTCAGCCCGGCGTAACGATCCCGATTGGCGCGGCAACGGAAGTGATTGCCGCCGAAGGGAAGATCGTCACCGCGGGCGGGATCGACACCCACATCCACTGGATCTGCCCGCAGCAGGCTGAAGAGGCGCTGGTCTCCGGCGTCACCACCATGATCGGCGGCGGCACCGGCCCCGCGGCGGGCACCAACGCCACCACCTGCACGCCGGGGCCGTGGTATATCGCCCGCATGCTGCAGGCTGCGGATACGCTGCCGGTGAATATCGGCCTGCTCGGCAAAGGTAACGGCTCCAGCCCGAACGCCCTGCGCGAGCAGATTGCCGCCGGTGCTATCGGGCTGAAGATCCACGAAGACTGGGGCGCGACGCCTGCGGCGATCAACTGCTCGCTGGAGGTGGCCGAAGAGATGGATATTCAGGTGGCGCTGCACAGCGACACGCTGAACGAGTCCGGGTTTGTCGAAGACACGCTGGCGGCCATCGCAGGGCGCACCATCCACACTTTCCATACCGAAGGCGCAGGCGGCGGCCACGCGCCGGATATCATCACCGCCTGCGCGCACCCGAATATTCTGCCCTCCTCCACCAACCCGACGCTGCCCTACACGGTCAATACCATCGACGAGCATCTCGACATGCTGATGGTCTGCCACCACCTTGACCCGGATATCGCCGAGGACGTGGCGTTTGCGGAATCCCGCATTCGTCGTGAAACCATCGCCGCTGAAGACGTGCTGCACGACATCGGCGCATTCTCGCTCACCTCGTCAGATTCGCAGGCCATGGGCCGCGTCGGAGAAGTGATTATCCGCACCTGGCAGGTGGCGCACCGCATGAAGGTCCAGCGCGGCGCGCTGCCGGAAGAGACCGGCGATAACGACAACTTCCGCGTGAAGCGCTACGTCGCCAAATACACCATTAACCCGGCGCTCACCCACGGCATTGCCCACGAAGTCGGTTCGATTGAGGCGGGCAAGCTGGCGGATCTGGTGGTCTGGTCCCCGGCGTTCTTCGGCGTCAAGCCCGCCACCATCGTCAAGGGCGGGATGATTGCCTGCGCGCCGATGGGCGATATCAACGCCTCGATCCCCACGCCGCAGCCGGTGCATTACCGCCTGATGTTTGGATCGCTGGGTGCCGCGCGCCACGCCACCCGGCTGACGTTTATCTCGCAGGCCGCCAGTGCCAACGGCATCCCGCAGCAGCTCAACCTGCAGAGCGCTACCGCGGTGGTGAAAGGCTGCCGGACGGTGAAAAAGGCGGACATGATCCACAACGGCCTGCAGCCGAATATCACCGTCGACTCACAAACCTACGAGGTGCGCGTCGACGGTGAACTGATAACCAGCGAACCGGCTGACGTTCTGCCGATGGCGCAACGCTATTTCCTGTTTTGAGGAGTGATGATGATCTATTTAACCCAACGCCTGGACCATGCCCACCCCGCCACCGCCAGCGTCACGCTGCCGATTGACGTACGGGTGAAAAGCCGCGCCCGCGTATCGCTGAACGACGGTCGCGAAGCCGGACTGATGCTGCCGCGCGGCCTGCTGCTGCGCGGGGGCGACCTGCTGACTACCGACGACGGCAGCGAGGTTGTCGAGGTGATCGCCGCGCCGGAGTCGGTCTCCGTGCTGCACTGCGCCGATCCGTTCCTGCTCGCCCGCGCCTGCTACCACCTGGGCAACCGCCACGTGCCGCTGCAGGTCATGCCCGGCGAGCTGCGCTATCACCACGATCACGTTCTCGACGACATGCTGCGCCAGTTCGGGCTGGAAGTGGCCTACGCCAGCCTGCCGTTTGAACCGGAAGCGGGCGCTTATACCAGCGATGCCCACAGCCACTCTCACGCTCATTCACATTAAGGATTAATCATGCGCAAGTTACTCCCTCTGTTACTGCTGGCTTTTTCCGTTCCCGCGCTCGCGCATCCCGGCCACGGCGCCGACAGCTTCCAGGCCGGTTTTCTCCATCCGCTGACCGGACTCGATCACCTGCTGATGCTGGCGGGTGCAGGCGTGCTCTCGGCACTGAGCGGCCGCAAGCTCCTGCTGCCGTTTGCCACCCTCGGCATGATGCTCGTTGGCGCTATTGCGGGCAGCCTGCTCGGCGGCTTCAGCGGCATGGAGATGCTGATTATCGCCTCGCTGGCGGTCTGCGGCGTGATGATGTTTAAAACTGAAAATCGCTTGCTGCTGGCAGTGCCTGCCCTGGCGATGTTCCACGGCTGGGCGCACGGCGTGGAGATGTCCGGCCACAGCTTCTGGCTCTTCACCAGCGGCTTTATGCTCTCCAGCGCCACGGTGCTGTGCGCCAGCTTTGCCGCAGGGCTGCTGCTGCGCCGTCACGACGGCCTGCGTAAAACCTTCGGCGGCGGGCTGATCGTCTCCGCCCTGCTGGCACTGATGAGCTGATGGATCATTCCCGCCAGTTGCTGCGCCTGATGCAGCTCTCCAGCAGCAGCCTGCCGGTCGGGTCGTTTACCTGGTCACAGGGGCTGGAGTGGGCCGTTGAGGCGGGCTGGGTCACGGACGCCAACGCCTTTAAACGCTGGCAAATCCAGCAGATGGAGCAGAGCTTTTTCTGCGTCGACCTTCCGCTGTTTATCCGTATTTATCAGGCCTGTGAGCAACGCTCTCTTACAAATGCAAAACGCTGGACGGCATACCTGCTCGCCTGTCGGGAAACGCGCGAGCTACGAGAAGAAGAGCGCAACCGCGGGGCGGCCTTTACGCGGCTGATTAAGAGCTGGGAACCTGACTGTCTGCCCGAATGGCTGCCGCTGTTTATGCAAAGCCAGCTCTGCGGCATGGCCTGGCTCGGCGTTCGCTGGGGCATTAGCGCGCGCGAACTGGCACTGAGTCTGGGCTACAGCTGGATGGAGAGCGCGGTCATGGCGGGCGTCAAGCTGGTGCCGTTTGGGCAACAGGCCGCGCAGCAGCTGATTATCGAACTGAGCGACCACTACGCCGCCGGGTTTGAACAGGCATTTTTACGTAGCGACGACGCGCTGGGGGCAGCAACGCCGCTGTCCGCCATCGCCTCGGCGCGCCACGAAACCCAATATTCACGACTATTCCGTTCCTGAGGAGTCAACATGGCTGATTACAAACATCCCCTGCGCGTGGGCGTGGGCGGCCCGGTAGGGTCGGGCAAAACCGCGCTGCTGGAAGCGCTCTGCAAGGCGATGCGCGATACCTATCATCTTGCGGTGGTCACCAACGATATCTACACCAAAGAGGATCAGCGCATCCTGACCGAAGCGGGCGCGCTGGAGCCAGAGCGCATCGTGGGCGTGGAGACGGGCGGCTGCCCGCATACCGCTATCCGGGAAGATGCTTCGATGAACCTGGCGGCGGTGGAAGCGTTGAGCGAGAAGTTCGGCAATCTGGACCTGATCTTCGTTGAAAGCGGCGGAGACAACCTCAGCGCGACGTTCAGCCCTGAGCTGGCGGATCTGACCATTTACGTGATCGACGTGGCCGAAGGGGAAAAAATCCCGCGCAAGGGCGGGCCGGGGATCACCAAATCCGATTTTCTGGTCATCAACAAAACCGATCTCGCGCCGTACGTGGGTGCCTCGCTGGAGGTGATGGAGCGCGATACCAACCGCATGCGCGGCGAGCGTCCATGGACCTTTACCAACCTGAAGGCGGGTGACGGTCTTGCGACGATTATTGCATTTCTGGAAGAGAAAGGGATGTTGCGGGTGTAGTCAAACGATCCCCTCTCCCTGTGGGAGAGGGTTAGGGTGAGGGATTACGCCTCCGGCAGTTCCGCCAGCGGCCAGCGCGGACGCACGGACACGCTCAGGTCGGACGTTGCCCCCGCATTAAGGCGCACCATCCCGGCGTAGGCGATCATCGCCCCGTTATCGGTACAGAATTCCGGACGGGCATAGAACACTTCCCCGCGACGCTTTTGCATCATCTCGGCGAGCTTCGCGCGAAGCGTGCGGTTAGCGCTCACGCCGCCCGCCATCACCAGACGCTTAAAGCCGGTCTGTTCCAGCGCGCGCTTGCACTTGATCATCAGCGTATCCACCACCGCATCTTCAAACGCGCGGGCGATATCGGCGCGGGTCTGCTCGCTGTCGTCGTTATTGCGAATAGTGTTGGCCGCGAAGGTTTTCAGCCCGGAGAAGCTGAAGTCCAGCCCCGGACGGTCGGTCATCGGACGCGGGAAGACAAAGCGCCCTTCCGTTCCCTGCGCCGCCATTTTGGACAGCATCGGGCCGCCCGGGTAATCCAGACCCAGCAGCTTGGCGGTTTTATCGAACGCTTCACCGGCGGCGTCGTCGATCGACTCGCCCAGCAGCTCGTACTTGCCAATGCCCGTTACGCTAATCAGCTGCGTATGGCCGCCGGAAACCAGCAGCGCAACAAACGGGAATTCAGGCGGATTCTCTTCCAGCATCGGCGCCAGAAGATGCCCTTCCATATGGTGAACCGGGATGGCCGGCACGTCCCACGCGAAGGCCAGCGAACGACCAACGGTTGCGCCAACCAGAAGCGCACCGACCAGGCCCGGGCCTGCGGTATAGGCCACGGCATCAATATCGGTTGAGCTCAACCCGGCCTCTTTCAGCGCCGCCTGAATCAGGGGAACCGTTTTACGCACGTGGTCACGAGAGGCCAGTTCAGGGACGACGCCGCCGTAGTCAGCGTGCAATTTCACCTGACTATACAGCTGGTTGGCCAGAAGTCCTTTTTCGTCGTCGTAAATGGCGATGCCGGTTTCATCGCAGGATGTTTCAATACCCAGTACACGCATGACTTGTTTTACCTCGTTTCAATACCGCGCAGTGTAGAGCCTGGGCGGGTTGATGTAAAACTTTGTTCGCCCCAGGAAGAAGGCTCGTGTATACTCCTCACCCTTATTAAAGTCCCTTTCAAAATCGCATCGGTGCTTTACAAAGCAGCAGCATTTGCAGTAAAATTCCGCACCATTTTGAAATAAGCTGGCGTTGATGCCAGCGGCAAACCGAATTTATTAAAGGTGAGAGTTACATGCCGGTAATTAAAGTACGTGAAAACGAGCCGTTCGACGTAGCACTGCGTCGCTTCAAACGTTCATGCGAGAAAGCAGGTGTTCTGGCTGAAGTTCGTCGTCGTGAGTTTTATGAAAAACCAACGACCGAACGTAAGCGCGCTAAAGCTTCCGCTGTGAAACGTCACGCGAAGAAACTGGCTCGCGAAAACGCACGCCGTACTCGTCTGTACTAATTGGTTGAGGGCCTCAGCCCTCAATTGACAGACAGAGTAATAGTCGTAAGGCCGTGCTTCCGGAAGGAATGCGCGGCTTGTTTTCGTTTATAAGTCGCTTAAATTTTGGGGCATATGGCCGGAAGAATCCCACGCGTTTTCATCAATGACCTGCTCGCCAGAACCGACATCGTCGATCTCATCGACGCGCGGGTAAAGCTGAAAAAGCAGGGCAAGAATTACCATGCGTGCTGTCCGTTCCATAACGAAAAAACCCCCTCCTTCACCGTAAACGGTGAAAAGCAGTTTTACCATTGCTTCGGCTGTGGTGCTCACGGTAATGCCGTTGATTTTTTAATGAACTACGACAAGCTCGAGTTCGTTGAAACCGTCGAAGAGCTGGCGGCAATGCATAACCTTGAAGTGCCGTATGAAGCAGGCAGTGGGCCAAGTCAGATCGAGCGCCATCAACGGCAAACGCTGTATCAACTGATGGATGGCCTGAATTCGTTTTACCAACAGTCTCTTAAGCACTCTGCGGCTGAGCCTGCGCGTCAGTATCTGAACAAGCGCGGACTGAGCGACGATGTCATTGCGCGTTTCGCTATTGGTTACGCCCCGCCCGGCTGGGACAACGTGTTAAAGCGTTTTGGCGGCAATAGCGAAGATCGTAAATCTCTCATCGATGCAGGCATGCTGGTCACCAACGACCAGGGACGAAGCTACGACCGCTTCCGCGAACGGGTGATGTTTCCGATCCGCGACAAGCGAGGCCGGGTAATTGGTTTTGGTGGTCGCGTGCTGGGTGATGCCCTGCCGAAATACCTTAACTCCCCGGAAACCGATATTTTCCATAAGGGCCGCCAGCTTTACGGTCTTTATGAGGCGCAGCACGATAACGCGGAACCTCCGCGTCTTCTGGTCGTCGAAGGCTATATGGACGTCGTTGCGCTGGCGCAGTACGACATTAACTACGCGGTTGCGTCGTTAGGTACGTCCACCACCGCCGATCATATTCAACTGCTGTTCAGGGTGACCAATAACGTCATCTGCTGTTACGACGGTGACCGTGCAGGACGCGACGCCGCCTGGCGTGCGCTGGAAACCGCGCTACCCTATATGACCGACGGGCGTCAGCTACGCTTTATGTTCCTGCCCGACGGTGAAGACCCGGATACGCTGGTGCGTAAAGAGGGCAAAGCGGCGTTTGAAGCGCGGATGGAGCAGGCTCAGCCGCTCTCCACGTTTTTGTTTAACAGCCTGATGCCGCAGGTTGATTTGAGTACCCCTGACGGGCGCGCGCAGCTCAGCACGCTGGCGCTGCCGTTAATCAGTCAGGTGCCCGGCGAAACGCTGCGCATCTACCTGCGTCAGGAGTTAGGCAACAAGCTCGGCATTCTTGATGACAGCCAGCTTGAACGTTTAATGCCTAAACAGGCTGAAAACGGCACGGTTCGCCCCGCGCCTCAGCTAAAACGCACAACCATGCGTATACTGATAGGGTTACTGGTCCAAAACCCCGAGCTTGCGCCGCAGGTGCCGTCGCTGGCGGGTTTGAACCACGAAAAATTGCCCGGACTTGGCTTATTTTCAGAACTGGTCAACACGTGTTTGTCACAGCCAGGTCTGACCACCGGACAACTTTTAGAGCATTATCGCGGCACAAAAGAGGCCGCTACCCTTGAAAAATTGTCGATGTGGGACGATATAGCAGATAAGGACATTGCAGAAAAAACGTTCACCGACTCACTCAACCATATGTTTGATTCGATGCTTGAGCTGCGCCAGGAAGAGTTGATAGCTCGCGAGCGCACACACGGTTTGAGCAGCGAAGAACGCCGGGAGCTCTGGATGATTAACCAGGAACTGGCGAAGAAATAAGTCAAAAACAAAAGTATTTAACGGCTTAAGTGCCGAATATCGATCGGGAAGCCCCCGGCAGCCGCACTGAGAGGCAGCGGCAAAAATATAAGTACGCCCTCGCTTTAAAGGTTGGCAGCCCCATCGCCGACACCAATCAAACGAATTAAGTGTGGATACCGTCTTATGGAGCAAAACCCGCAGTCACAGCTGAAACTTCTTGTCCAACGTGGTAAGGAGCAAGGCTATCTGACCTATGCCGAGGTCAATGACCATCTGCCGGAAGATATCGTCGATTCAGATCAAATCGAAGACATCATCCAAATGATCAATGACATGGGCATTCAGGTGATGGAAGAAGCACCGGATGCCGATGATCTGTTGCTGGCTGAAACCTCCAACAACACTGACGAAGATGCGGAAGAAGCTGCTGCACAGGTACTGTCCAGCGTGGAATCTGAAATCGGGCGTACCACCGACCCGGTCCGCATGTACATGCGTGAAATGGGTACCGTTGAACTGTTGACCCGCGAAGGCGAAATTGACATCGCAAAACGCATCGAAGACGGGATCAACCAGGTTCAGTGCTCTGTCGCCGAGTACCCGGAAGCGATCACCTATCTGCTGGAGCAGTACGATCGCGTTGAAGCGGAAGAAGCGCGCCTGTCTGACCTGATCACCGGTTTTGTCGACCCGAACGCTGAAGAAGATATGGCGCCTACCGCCACTCACGTCGGCTCTGAACTGTCTCAGGAAGAGATGGATGATGACGAAGACGAAGATGAGGAAGAGAGCGACGACGACACCGCGGACGATGACAACAGCATCGACCCGGAGCTGGCGCGTGAGAAGTTTGCCGAGCTGCGTACCCAGTACGAAGTGACGCGTGACACCATCAAAGCGAAAGGCCGCAGCCACGCTGCCGCTCAGGAAGAGATCCTGAAGCTGTCTGAAGTATTCAAACAGTTCCGCCTGGTGCCAAAACAGTTCGACTACCTGGTAAACAGCATGCGCGTGATGATGGATCGCGTGCGTACCCAGGAACGCATCATCATGAAGCTGTGCGTTGAGCAGTGCAAAATGCCGAAGAAGAACTTCATCACCCTCTTCACCGGTAACGAAACCAGCGAAACCTGGTTCAACGCGGCTATCGCGATGAACAAGCCGTGGTCTGAAAAACTGCACGACGTGAAGGACGATGTGCATCGCGGCCTGCAGAAACTGCATCAGATTGAAGAAGAGACCGGCCTGACCATCGAGCAGGTTAAAGACATCAACCGTCGTATGTCCATCGGTGAAGCGAAAGCGCGCCGTGCGAAGAAAGAGATGGTTGAAGCGAACTTGCGTCTGGTTATCTCTATCGCCAAGAAATACACCAACCGTGGCCTGCAGTTCCTGGATCTGATTCAGGAAGGCAACATCGGTCTGATGAAAGCGGTAGATAAGTTTGAATACCGTCGTGGTTACAAGTTCTCCACCTATGCAACCTGGTGGATCCGTCAGGCGATCACCCGCTCTATCGCGGATCAGGCGCGCACCATCCGTATTCCGGTGCATATGATTGAGACCATCAACAAGCTCAACCGTATTTCCCGCCAGATGCTGCAGGAGATGGGCCGCGAGCCGACGCCGGAAGAGCTGGCCGAGCGCATGCTGATGCCGGAAGACAAGATCCGTAAAGTGCTGAAGATCGCCAAAGAGCCAATCTCCATGGAAACACCAATCGGTGATGATGAAGATTCACATCTGGGTGATTTCATCGAGGATACCACCCTCGAGCTGCCGCTGGACTCTGCCACCACCGAGAGCCTGCGTGCCGCGACACACGACGTTCTGGCTGGCCTGACCGCTCGTGAAGCGAAGGTCCTGCGTATGCGTTTCGGTATCGATATGAACACCGACCACACGCTGGAAGAAGTGGGTAAACAGTTCGACGTTACCCGCGAACGTATCCGTCAGATCGAAGCGAAGGCGCTGCGTAAGCTGCGTCATCCAAGCCGCTCTGAAGTGCTGCGTAGCTTCCTGGACGACTAATCCGTCCTGACAGTAAAAAAGCTCCCTTCGGGGAGCTTTTTTTTTGTTTATTCCCTCTCCCTGTGGAAGAAAGTCAGGGGTGAGAGCATCAGGCAGCAGAGGATTAAAGCCCTCGCACCATCAGCGCCTCATCAAGCTCCCTGTAGGCCTCCACCAGCTTATCCAGCGTCGCCCTGTTGAGCCCGCTCGGGTTCGGCAGCACCCAGACCTGCGTCACACCGATAGTAATGTTCTGCTTACCCCACTTAGCCCCACGCTGGCTGAAAGCCTGCTCGTAGGCCTGCTTACCGAGGATCGCCAGCGCGGCCGGCTGGTAGTCTTCTATTTTCTTCACCAGCTCCCGCCCGCCGCTTCGCAGCTCATGGAGGTTGACCTCACTTGCCTGTACAGTCGGGCGTTCGACCAGCATGGTAATTCCGCAGCGCGTGTCCAGCAGGTGCTGCTCCTCTTCGGGCTTGAGTAGCCTGTCGGTAAACCCGGCCTGGTAAATCACCTTCCAGAAGCGATTCCCCGGATGGGCGAAGTGAAAACCGGTGTGCGCCGAGGACTTGCCCGGGTTAATTCCGCAGAATACCACCCGCAGGCCAGGGGCCAGAATATCGTTGATCATCTTTACTCCCGCTGATACATCGTTATGGAAGTATAAAGGATTGATTATGCGTTGTTTATAAAAACAGCAGGCAGGTGCGAATGGCTGGATTGCTGCGGGGAGTTACTTTATAATTCACCGCCACGGCCCCTTAGCTCAGTGGTTAGAGCAGGCGACTCATAATCGCTTGGTCGCTGGTTCAAGTCCAGCAGGGGCCACCAAATTTTAGTTTTAGAATCATATGATTAAGCCACTCGACTGAGTGGCTTTTTTATTGGTTTTTTTGAGCAGCTAACCGTGGTTCAGCGAAGCCGTTCGGACACGCTCAGAGGCGCCCGGGGTTGCGATCAGGCGCTCCACGGACTCCATCGTCACGAACGTACAGCTGCAGTCCACATTGGTGCACTGGTGATAGCGCTCTTTGGTATTTTCACTTAGATAGCGACTGGTACGCGCATGCGCAGAGTGCTTGCACTTAGGACAATGAAACATGTACCCCTCCACTTAATTCACATTTTGTGAATTAATAATACCCAAAATAAAACCAATAGCAACTACATTACTCACTATCAACAGTAAATTTTTCGTCGCTGACGTTCAGCTCAAGCTTAAGCTGCGTGGTAAATCCGCTATCGTTGAGGGTATGCACCACCTCGCTGATGATCCACGCCTGCTCGTCAATGACGCGTTTAAAACCGTTTACTAATACCGGCGTTTCGGGGTACAGATCGGCTCGCCCCAGCGCCAGCTGGATAGAAAAATTCACGGTACCCCGCTGCAGCGCGCGCCACTTCGCCTCTGCGGCCCTGAGAGCCTGCTCTTCAGAGGCATAAACCGTGGTGAGCTCAAATACGTTTTCCGCCGATCCCACCAGCCTCTCTTGCGGTTTCTGCTCCTTGCCTTCTGTTCGCGCTACCGGTGCGGCGGCATTCGGGTGCTGCAGTGCTTCTGTCGCCTGCCCTCCAGGTTGACGAGAGATACTCAATTGAGGATTTTGCTGTTTGGGGTCGCGCGTTTGCAGCCATTTGGCCGTTACGCCGGAATAATTTTCACGGTCAGCTATGGAAAAAAGGTGCTTATCTCCATCCCCACGTTCAATCATCATTAAGGAAAGCGGAGTGCCGCTGGCCGTCACGGCCTGGCCCGCTTTCATAAAGATAATCTTCCCGGCTTTGATTGAAACAAATGCTCCATTACGTTCAGCAAGGCGGGAGAGGAACGCCGCGTCTGTCTCCTGAGACTGGTCAATATGAGAGATGGCGATGGATGCAAGCCCCGACGCGACGCTGGCGGTCAACTGGTTACGCTGAGCGATGGTATCGACTATCGCGCCAATCGTCGTGTCATGCCACGACTGTTCGCGCCGCACGTTTAGCTTTCCACGAAAATCTGCGCTGAATCCCCGGATGGTCAGCGTGTCCGGCGCGCCCCGGAAATGAATCGCATCAATCGTAAAGTCCCCTTTCTCCTCGAGCGGGGTTCCCTCCCATCCCAGCCATAAGGACAGCCTTGCCCCCCGGGCAGGCAAGTCCAGCAGCCCGTCGGAATCATCCAGCACAATATCCAGCTGATCGGCTTCCAGCCCCCGTTTGTCGGTCATGGTCAGGCTGATAAGACGATGGCTGAAATTTTGCGTGATATCACGATCGTCAAGCTTAAGCATAAAATCAGGGGCGATTTTTCCACCCGCCCGGATATTCATTTCGGCGATCATCCCACCAGCCCTCCAATGCTATTCCGTGCGCTTTCCACCAGCTCTGAGGTCTGCGTTCGCAGGTCGCCAAACGTCGTCATCAGCGATTCGTCCACGCGTTTTAGCGACAGGGTAAACTCAATTTTTCGGGCGGTACCGTCACTGTAAAAATCCGAATGCGTGTGGGTGACTTTCTCAATGACAAACATGCCGTGAATGATGCCGGTACCGTCTATCAACGGCCATGCCCGCCCCTCATTTGCCATCAGCTCAACCGCCTTGAGCGAAAGCCGCCCTCCCGTGAGTTCCGGGTAAAGTAAGCCAGAGAGGCTAAAGGATGTCTCACCTTCGCCAAGGTACTGCCAGGCTTTGGGTTTCCCGATGCGAGCGCTGGATGCCCAGCGGTAGTCTTTTGTGAATATCATTGACTGATACGGTAAGGTTCGTCGTTCAAAGACAAACAGACCCAGCACCATTAACATTTTCTCTCTCCTCAACTATACATAAAGCTGGATTGCTGCCGTCTCGCTTTATCCTGTTCAATATTATCTATCGTCTCCCGGATTTGACGCGTCAGATCCGTTCCGGAGGCCGTGCCCCCCTGAAGCGTGATGTTATATTCGCTTTTACTCTGATCGACGTAAGAGCGTCCTCCAGTAGCGATGGTCGGCTGATACCCCAGGCTGCCGCCAGAGATCCCCGCGCCCGGAATATAAGCGCTGCCCGCCGGTGAGGATGCCGCTTCTGCTTTTGCCGCAGCGGCGTCGAGATCGCCCGACTCGTTTTTGATAATACCGAGCTTCTCCAGCAGCCAGCTGGCCTTGCCGCTCAGGCTATTAAAGAGATCAAGCGGGGCCATTAACGCATCGCCCAGCGCCTGACCAAAAATCACGCCAGCGTTTTTACAGCCATCCAGCGTTTCCTGCGTCGCCTTGATCGGCGTAATCAAGTCGGTGAACCATTGCCAGATACCGCCCAGCTTCTCCGAGATAGCGTCAAATACCGCCATCACCGGTGAGAACAGCGCACCCAGCGGTGCGAAAGCCGTCGAAAGCCCTTCCATCACCCCACCAAAGAAGGCGCTGATGGGCTCCCAGTATTTAAAAATCAGTAAGGCACCGGCAGCAATCGCCGCGCCAAGGGCAATCACCGGCCAGCTAAGGGCACCCAGCACCGTCATGATGGCGCCGCCCACCACGCTGAATACCGTTCCCAACATCCCGGCCGCGGTAATAACCATATTGAAGCCCGTCAGAACCGGGCCGATAACCGTGCCTACGCCGCCCAGTACACCAGCAAACGCCTGCGCGCCGACAACGATGCTGGCGAGGGTCTGCGTCAGCTCAGGGTTGGCATTCACCCAAAGGGAGGCCGTGCCAAGCCAGCCGGTTGCGGTTGTTATCAGGTTGCGCAGAGCGCCATCCGCTTTATCAAATACATCAATCTTCAACCCGTTCCACACGGCCTGGAATCGGTTGATATCACCGTCAAGATTATCGGTCTGCACGGAAGCCGCGAGCGCGGTACTGCCCTTTGCCCCCTGCAACTGCTGGAGTTTTTCATCAAGCGATCCATCACCCGCAGCGGAAGCCAGCGCCCCCGCGGCTTTTATGGCATCCGGAGTCTGTACGTGGCGCAACATCGCGCTGAGCGCGTCCCCCGCGGCAGCGCCTTTCATTCCTTTTTCTGCCAGAACGCCAAGCAGCGCGGTGGTCTCTTCAAGCCCCATACCGGCGGCACCCGCAGCGGGCGCAGCGGAGGTGACGGCCGCCACCATCTCAGCGAGGCTGGTATTCGAAGAGGTAAAACCGCGCGTAAGCACATCTGCGATGCGTCCCGCATCCATATCGCCCAGGCTATACGCGGCCTGCGTGCTGGCGATCATATCGGCGGCTTTAGCCGCGTCGACACTCCCCGCCAGGCTGAGGTTGACCGTTGGCGCGGTGGCCGCAAGCAGCCCATCGGCGTCATAGCCTGAACGAGTCAGTTCGGTTTGTGCCCGGAGGACCGTATCTGCAGGTACTCCGGTCCTGGCACTGACCTCCCGCGCCTGCTGGCGAATCGCCTCAAGCCGGAAATCCCCCTTCGCCAGGCCAAGGTTTGCCTGGATGGCCGACATCTGTTTTTCAAAGCTGATGCCAGGCGCCATAAACCGGGACGTCTGGTCAAAGCCCGCTTTTGCGATGCCCACGCCCGTATTCGCAAGCTGACGCACCCGCGCGGTAACGCGTTTGCCTGACTCGTACCGATTCTGAACGGTACTCAGCCGCTCCTGCTGCTGATTGACGCGGGCCAGCGCATCCCGCTGTCGGTTAAGCTGCTGCGTTTTTTCGCTGATGTGAGTTCGTAAACGACGTTCATCCGACGAGAGCGTGCGCGTATTCACTCCCGCCTGAGCGAGTTCAGTGCGCTGGCGCTGTACCGAGTAGCGTAAGCTGTTGTACTCAAGCTTAAGGTCGGCCGCCGATTTTCGGGCTGCAGTCAGCGCATCAGCCTGTGCCTGGGTGGGGTTTTGCGTGTTTTTAAACTGCACCGCCAGCGCCGCGGCCTGCTGTTTCGCCTGAGCAAGCGACTGCTCCGTCGTGGCGAGCCGGGCATTTGCTTTTCTGAAGCCGTTAATGCGCCCCGCCTGCTCATCGAGCGCCCCCAGCGCCGTCTGCGCATCGCTGATATCGCTCGCGAGAGTGAGGCTGGCGTTCTGGAGAGCGTTAAGCGGTCGGGTTGCCCGGTCGACTGCCTTAAGCAGCTCCTGAAGACTGACATTATTACTCATGGTGGTTTCCGCTTCGCTGTAGCGCTTTTTCGCGCCATAAGAGGAGTTCGGTCACGCTCAGGGAGTACAGTTCTGACGGCGGCCAGTGAAAGATCACCGCGATATCCGCCATCAGATCGTCGACCGATAGATTTTCGGGAAATTTCAGCGAGCCGAAGCCGGTGACAAAAAACCGATCACCTTACCTGCAAAAGAGAGCAGATCGCAGGCATCCAGGCGCGCAACCTCATGCTCGGTCAGCGCCGGCGAGGTCATTCGCGGCAGCACCTTAATCAGCGCATCCACGTCAGATTGCGCCAGCGACGCCAGCGATACGCCGCGCAGGGTCCCCGCATTGGGTTTTGCGACGGTCACCTTTTCGATTTTTTGCTCGCCGCGCTGAACGGGGCTATCAAGCGTGACGATATGTGGGTTTTCACTTTCGTTCATGGCGGTCTCGTTGATATGTTCCATTTCGTTACTCTTCAGAAAGTTAACTCACCGGCCGGTAATCCCGGCCGGTTAAAGGGTTACAGGCCGATGGCCTTACGGTGTTCTGCCAGGCGATCGACGCCGTCGACTTTGAGCACCATGTTGATGATGTCGATTTCGATGATCTCTTTGCCATCAATGGTCAGCTGGTAATAAGCGCATTCGGTGGACATCTTGGTGGTGCCGCTCTCGCCCTGCTTGTTTTCACCGCCATCAAACTCTTTATGACGGCCGCGCATAACGATTTCGACGGCGGAGATTTCGCCGGTGTCATCGCGCTGATAAGAGCCGGTAAAGCGCAGAGGCACGCTGTCCGCGCCCGGAGAGGCGTACTGCGCCCACAGCGCGGCGTCCGGCAGACCGCCAACGGTCCACTCCAGCGCCAGAGCATCATCGTCCAGGCCGAGATCCACAGAGACCGAGCCCGGCATACCGCCGCCGCGATACTTCTCCAGCTTGCGGGTAAGCTTCGGTAAGGTCACAGACTCAACAACGCCCATATAGCTCAGGCCATCGTTGAACATATTCAGATACTTAAGTTTGCGTGGTAACGCCATACATCGGCTCCTTAGCTGTTAACCGAATCTGACAGGTCTGCCAGATAGGTATCGGTGATGCGCTGGCGCAGGGTCAGATTTTCCAGCGGCGGGACAGGGGTGTAGTCGTAATCGATATACAGTTTCCCCGCTTTCAGGGTGGTTGCATCATTCGACTCAGGGTCATACCAGCAGGAGCCGTCGACGATATAGTCGTTTGTTTTCAGCTCGCGGAACTTGGCATTAATACCGGAAACGATGTCGCGGATAAGCGTTGGCGTGATAGGTTTATCCATCGCCCACGCATGCGCTTCCGCCATGGTATCGGCCAGCACCTGCGCGGTACGGGTGTAGTTTTCAAAGACGAATAACGGATCGTCAGAGCAGGTACGGTTACCCCAGAATTTGAAGCCGTCGTTGCGAATCAGCGTGGTGACGCCCGCCTGGTTAAGCAGGTTCGCATCGGTAGCCTGCTCTTGCAGATCCCAGGACACTGAGGCGCTTACGCCCGTGACGCCGTTGACACCAACGTTTGACAGGGTTTTATGCCAGCCGATTGTCTGGTCGATTTTGGCGCGCAGGCCAAGCGCGCGGGCGGTCGCCCAGGCCGTCGTCGTTGCGTTCGTGGTGGTATCCCATGCCAGAAAATCAGGATGGATAACCATCAGCTCGCGCTGGCTGAAGTTTTTGCGGTAGTCGATCGCCTCAGAAATGGTTTTACATCCCCATGCGCTGACATAGCCGAACGCGCGC
This sequence comes from Enterobacter sp. PI-10, assembly GCF_027947695.1. Classification (NCBI taxonomy): domain Bacteria; kingdom Pseudomonadati; phylum Pseudomonadota; class Gammaproteobacteria; order Enterobacterales; family Enterobacteriaceae; genus Enterobacter; species Enterobacter sp. PI-10. The sequence continues at coordinate 169,473 of NZ_JAJNOG010000009.1, forward strand.
AGGCTCTGGCACATCGCGGCCAGTGCGGTCGCCACTTCCTGAGAATCCAGCCCCGGGACGCCGAGAATACGTGGCTTAACGCCGGTCACTGTTTTCGCGGTCAGAAGCGCCTTCAGACCGGTATATTTACCGTTTTCATCAGTGGTACCGATGATGTTGGAAATGGTCTGCTTGCGCGCCTCTTCCGGGGTTTCTGCGGTGCCTTCAGCCACACGAACAACAACGACAACCGGTTTACACTGGTCGGCGATCGCCTGCAGAGAAGCGGACAGCGTCCCCGCCTTGCCGGCTTTCGCAATCGCATTTTGCACGTTGGTAATGAGCACTGGCTCGTTTAAAGGAAATGTCTTGTCGTCAGCATCGCTGGCCGTACAGACCATACCGATGATTGCCGTCGAGACGGTGGAAATGGTGCGGGTGCCATCGTTGATTTCGATAACTTCCACGCCGTGGTGAAAATCACTCATCCGTTTAACTCCTTGGTTGGTTGGTGAGTGATATTGTCGCGGTTGGAGTTGTTATGGGCTAACTGTCACCGTCCAGCGGTGACTGGCACAACGATTGTCCGACTATCGTGGCGGGGAATTTTTTATAAAGCGTGGAAACACCCACATCAAAAATTAACGCAACGCGCTGCCGGGATTCTCCGGCAGCAATCAGCCTGCCAGCCTGAGCCCATTCCTCCTGCGTCAATTTAGGGCGTCTGCCACCAATTCGTCCCTGTTCTCGCGCTGCGGCCAGCCCGGCGCACGTCCTCTCGACAATGAGTTCGCGCTCCATTTCAGCAAGCGCCCCCATGATATGGAAGAAGAAACGACCCATTGGCGTTGAGGTATCAATGCTATCAGTCAAACTGCGGAAATTAATGCTTCGCTGGCGTAGTTCCTCGGTCATTGAAACAAGGTGGCGCATACTGCGCCCGAGCCGATCGAGTTTCCATACAACGAGAGTATCGCCCGCATTCAGCTGTCTGAGGGCACGATTGAGCCCTGGTCTGTTTGTCGATTTACCGCTGATTTTATCTTCAAAAATGAGCTCACATCCTGAACGCTGCAGCGCGTCACGCTGTAAGGCGGTGTTTTGTTCATTTGTTGACACGCGTATGTATCCAATAAGCATGGTCTTTCTCTCCGTCAAAACCGGAAATCATGCCATTTAATGGATAAACACGCATTTTCGAAAACCTTGGTTTGGGAG